>DATAWQ010000107.1:0-55271 GCA_036267135.1 Streptosporangiaceae bacterium
GTGGGGCTGGTGGGGCTGGTGGGGCTAGTGGGAGTCGAGGTTTCGCGAGCGCGAGCGCGGGCTCGGGGTGCTGGGTGCGTGCGGGCGCGGTGCATCCGAGCGCCGGGCGCGGGATCGTGGTCTGGGCGCGTTAGGTGGCGGCTAGGGGGGCTTCTTCGGGGATGGGAGATGAGGTGCCGCCGAGGATGCGGAGGGCGTCGGGGGCCAGGTAGACGTGGACGGGGGTGCCTTGGGCCAGGGAGGCGGGGAGGTCGCCGTCGTTCTGGATGAGGGCTTGGAGCGGGACGCCGGGGCCGAGGCGCAGCATGACCTGGGTGGCCGCGCCCAGGAAGACCAGGCGCTCGACCATGCCGGGTACCCGGTTGGGGCCGCCGGTGCCGTGCGGCTCGATCTTGACTCGCTCCGGCCGGATGGCCACGTGCGCGGCGCCCACGCAGTCCACCGCGCCGCTCTCGGCGGTCAGCCGGGTCTCGCCCAGTCGTACCTCGCAGCCTGCGCCGGTCCGGCCGCCGGCCACCTCGACTTCCATCAGGTTGGACACCCCGAGGAAGTCGGCCACGTACGCGTCGGCGGGCTCTTCGTACACTTCGCGCGGCGAGCCGATCTGCACGATCTGGCCGGCGTTCATGACGGCCAGCCGGTCGGACATGGTGAGCGCTTCCTCCTGGTCGTGGGTGACGTAGAGGAAGGTGATGCCGACTCGCTCCTGCAGCGCTTTCAGTTCGACCTTGAGCGACCGGCGCAGCTTGGCGTCCAGCGCCCCGAGCGGTTCGTCCAGCAGTAGCACCGCCGGGTTGAGCACCAGCGCGCGGGCCAGGGCGATCCGCTGCTGCTGGCCGCCGGACAGCAGGCCGGGCCGGCGCTTGGCGTAGGAGCCCATGCTGACCAGGTCCAGCGCCTCGGTGACCTTGGTTCTGATGTCGGCCTTGGTCAGGTTGCGGTTGCGTAGGCCGAAGGCCACGTTGTCGAACGCGGACAGGAACGGGAACAGCGCGTAGCTCTGGAACACCGTGTTCACGTTGCGTTTGTGCGGAGGGACGCCCGACACGTCCACGCCGTCGAGCAGGATGTTGCCCGCGGTGGGCTGCTCGAAGCCCGCGATCAGGCGCAGCGTGGTGGTCTTACCGCAACCAGAGGGGCCGAGCAGAGAGAAGAACTCGCCGCTGGCCACGGTCAGGTCGATCCCGTCCACCGCTACCTCGGCGAAACGCTTGGTCAGTGCGACCAGTTCGATGCGTCCTCCGGTCACGGGGCACCTCCCGCTGTGCTGGGCCGGGGACCGCCCCGGACCCGGTCATCTTCCAGTACGCCGTCCGTTCCAGGCAAAACCAAGCCGGTCGGACGCGAACCGCATGGTCAGCTCGAACGCCCTGGCCGTCGCAACTTCAGATTCCTCCAGCGCGATCTGCACCGCGAACCCGTCCAGCAAGGCCGACAGGATGACGGCGAAGTCGCCGGCGTCCACCGGCGCGAACTCGCCCGCCTCCTGGCCGGCCAGCACCAGCGATTTGATCGTCTCCCGCCAGCGCTCTTCGAACTTCGACCACACCGCGGACACGCCAGGGTTGCGGGCCGACTGCGCCCACAGATCCAGCCAGAGCAGCCACGAGTCGCTCGGCGACGTGTCCTCCTCGGGCAGGCACGTCATCGCCACGACCTCTTCGAGTTGCCCGGCCGCCGTGCCGATGGCGGCTATCCGGCGCAGTCCGGCCGCGTACCAGGCGTCCTCGGCGTACCGCATCGCCTCGGTCAGAAGCTGATCCCTGGTCTTGAAGTAGTAGATGACCAGCGCCGGGCTCGCTCCCGCCCGCTCGGCCACGTCGGTGATCCTGGTGTCGGGATAACCCCGCTCGACGATCACGTCGAGCGCGGCCTGCAGCATCTGCTCGCGACGCTGATCCGCCATGCCTTCGCCGCCGCCGGTCTGCTCCTTCATCGACCATCCTCGCCCGCCAGGCGCACGGACCACCCGCGCTCGCCTCGCCACGCAGGAGACGCGGTCCGGGCCCACGTTCCCCTTGCGGGAAATCGTAGCAGGTTTCTAGACTGAACATTCAGTCAAACAATCAGGGCAGCTCATTGGGGCCTGGGGAAAGGGTCCGCGGCGGCAACAGCAGCGGACCACGACGCTGACGGCAGTGGTCCGCGGCGCCACCCGGAGCCCTCGGCCAGCAGCTCCCGAGGAAGGCAGAACCATGGCAGCGGCATATGACGCCATCATTGTCGGCGGAGGCCACAACGGCCTGGTCAGCGCGGCCTACCTGGCCAGATCCGGCGCGCGGACGCTCGTCCTGGAGGCGCGCGACCATCCCGGCGGCGCCGCCACCACCGAGGCGCCATGGCCGGACGCGCCGGAGTTCCGCGTCACCCGGCTGTCCTACGTGATGAGCCTGCTCCCGCCGACCATCATCAACGACCTGGGCCTGACCGGCCGCGGCTACAAGATCTTCCCGATGGGCCCGTACTACCAGGCCTTCCCCGAGGGCGGCTCGATCAAGCTGTACGCCGACGACGCCAAGCGCAACCACGAAGAGATCTCCCGCTGGTCCAAAAAGGACGCCGACGCCATGCCGCGCTGGGACGCCTGGCTCGAGGGCTTGGCCGACGTACTCGGCCCGCTGCTGCTGACCGTTCCGCCCAAGATCGGCTCGCACAAGCCCAGGGACCTGACCGAGACACTCCGGCTGGCCTGGCGTCAGCGCGGTCTCGACGTCCGCACGATCGCAGACGTGACCAGGCTGATGACCATGAGCATCGCCGACCTGCTGGACGACTGGTTCGAATCGCCGCAGGTCAAGGGGGCGCTGGCCGTCAACGGAGTCATCGGCACCTGGGCCGGCCCCTACGAGCCCGGCACCGCCTACGTGATGGCGCACCACTCGATCGGCGACGTCGGCGACGGCCACCTGGGGAACTGGGGCTTCCAGGAGGGCGGCATGGGCGCGGTGTCCGACGCGATCGCCAGCGCCGCACGCGCCGCCGGGGCCGAGATCCGCACCAACGCCAGGGTCCACCACCTGCGGATCAACGACGGCCGGGTCACCGGCGTGGTGCTCGACTCCGGCGAGGAGATCGGCGCCCGCACGGTGGTGACCTCGCTGCACCCGCGCACCGCGTTCCTCGACCACGTGGGCCGCGATCACCTGCCGCCGGACTTCGTCGACGACATCGAGCACTGGAAGAGCCGCAGCGGCGTGGTCAAGATCAACCTGGCCCTGGCCGAGCTGCCCGACTTCACCGCCGACCCTGGCACCACCCAGGCCGAACACCACACCGGCTCGGTCGAGATGGCCCCGACCATGGAGTACATCGAGCGCGCGTTCATCGACGCCCGCGAGGGCCGCCCGGCCGAGCGTCCGTTCAGCGACGGCGTGATCCCGACCACCTTCGACAAGACCCTCTGCCCGGAGGGCTACCACACGATGTCGCTGTTCACCCAGTGGGTCCCGGCCGACTGGAACGAGCAGCCGCGCCAGGCCGAGCTGCAGGCCTACGCGGACCGCATGATCGACTGCTACAACGAGGTCGCGCCCAACTTCAAGAGCTCGATCCTGCACACCGACATCGTCGGGCCGTACCAGATGGAACACGACTACGGCCTGGTCGGCGGCAACATCTTCCACGGTGAGCTGTCCCTGGAGCAGCTCTTCCACATGCGCCCCGCGCCCGGATTCGCCGACTACCGCACCCCGGTGGCCGGGCTCTACTACGCGAGCTCGGCGACGCACGCCGGCGGCGGCGTCTGCGGCATCCCTGGCATGCAGGCGGCCAAGGCCGCGATCGCTGACCAGCGGGCGTCCCGTCGTGGTCCCGCGGTCCGCAAGCTCATCCGCCGGTGACTTATAACCTTTCTCTACCTGAACGGTGGCCATCCACCGATTCGCTCGCCCCGGCGTCGCCGGGACCGGACAGGCCTGCGGCGCCCGATCCGGACCCGGCGCTGACCGCCATGCTGGAGGCGCGCAGCGTGGCCCTGGTCGGCGCGAGCGCTCGCCCAGGCAGCCTGGGCGAGCGGATGGTGGCCCAGGTGTCGGCGAGCCAGCGCCGGCCCCGGCTGTACCCGGTGAACCCCAGGTACGACGAAGTCGGCGGGCTGCGCTGCCACCCGAGCCTGGCCGACCTGCCCGAGCCGGTCGACCTGGTCCTGCTGGCCGTGCCCGACGCCGCTCTCGAAGCGCAGCTCGCCGTTGCGGCCGCCCGTGGCGACCGGGCCGCGGTGATATTCGGCAGCGCCTTCGACCAGGCGGGCCAGCCGCCGGGCTTGCGTGACCGGCTGGCGGACCTGGCCGGGTCGGCGGGCATGGCGCTGTGCGGCGCGGGCTGCATGGGCTTCGTCAACGTGGCCAGGGGCCTGCGGGCCGTCGGCTACGTCGAGCCGGACCGGCTCCCGGCCGGACCGGTGGCCTTGGTCACCCACTCGGGCTCGGTGTTCTCCACCCTGCTGCGCTGCCGCCGGGGCTTCGGCTTCACCGTCGCGGTGTCCTCCGGCCAGGAACTGGTCAGCACCGCGGCGGACTACGCCAGGTACGCGCTGGCCATGCCCGAAACCGGCGTGCTCGCCCTGGTGCTCGAGGCGATCAGGAACGCGGGCCTGCTGCGCGGCGTGCTCGCCCAAGCGGACGCGGTCGGCGTCCCCGTGGTGCTGCTGGCCGTGGGAGGCTCGGGCAGCGGCCGCGACCTGGTGGCCGCGCACTCGGGCGCGCTGGCCGCGGGCGACGGGGCCTGGGAAGCGCTAGCCGGCGCCTACGGCGTGCACCGCGTCGGCGACCTGGCCGAGATGGCCGACACCCTGGAGCTGTTCGCCACCGGCCGCCGCGCCCCGGCCCTGGCTGGCCCGGCCCCGGCTGGCCCGGCCCGCGTGAGTCGCGGCATCGCCACCATTCACGACTCGGGTCTGGAGCGGGCCCACGTCGCCGACCTGGCCGAGCAGGCCGGGGTTCCGTTCGCGGCGATCGGGAAGCGCACCAGGGCCCGGCTGACCGGCCTGCTCGACCCGGGGCTCGAGGCGGCCAATCCGCTGGACATGTGGGGGACCGGGCACGACGCGCAGCAGCAGCTCACCGATTCGATGCTGGCCATGGCCGCGGATCCGGCCGTCGAGGCGGTCGCGCTGGCCGTGGACCTGGTGCCCGAGTTCGACGGCGACGACTCCTATCCGGAGGCGCTGCTGGCGGCGGCCGCCCGCACCACCAAGCCGCTCGCGGTGCTGGCCGGCCTCCCCGCCTCCATCGACCCGGTGGCCGCGGCCCGGCTGCGCGCCGCCGGAGTCCCGGTGCTCGAAGGCACCCGCACCGGCCTGCTCGCCCTGCGCCACCTGCTCGACCACTCCGACCGGCCCGAGCGCGGCGGTCCGCTCGGCCGCCCCGACCACGGCGACCGAGCCGAGCACGCCGACCGGACCGACCACCGCGACCGGACCGATTACGGTGAGGCGGGCGTGCCGCCGTCTGGGTTTCCTGCGACCGATCCGGGCCGACGGGGGCGGTGGCTGGACGCTCTGGCTCGCGGTGACCTGGGCGGCGCCGCGCAGTACGACTTGCTCCGCGACTACGGGGTGCCTGCGGTGCGCGTCCGTCCGGCTGCCAGCCTGGAGGCGGCTCTGGCCGCGGCCGGCGATATCGGCTACCCGGTCGTGCTGAAGACCGACGCGCCAGGAGTGGCGCACAAGTCCGACGTCGGCGGCGTCCGGCTCGGGCTGGACGGCCCGGCCGCGCTGGCCGCCGCCTACCAGGACCTGGCCGCCCGGCTCGGTCCCCGGGTGCTGGTCTGCCAGACCGCCGCCCCCGGGGTCGAGCTCGTCGTCGGCTTGGCCGCCGACCCGGCGCTGGGGCCGCTGGTCGTGGCCGGCGCCGGCGGCGTGCTGGCCGAACTGCTGGCCGACCGGCGGGTGGCGCTGCCGCCGGTGGACCGGGCCGCCGCGCGGCGGATGCTGGCCGGGCTGCGGGTGTCGGCCCGGCTCGCGGGGCTGCGCGGCCAGCCGCCCGCCGACCTGGCCAGCATCGCCGGCGTGATCGCCGGGGTGTCGGCCATCGCCGGCGAACTGAGCGACGGCCTGGCCGCGCTGGACATCAACCCGCTCATCTGCGGGCCCGGCGGCGCCGTCGCGACGGACGTGCTGGTCGTCCCCCGGTGAGCCGGGCGAACGGCCTGGCGCCGGGTACCAGCCCGCTCATCTGCGGTTCGGCGACGAGCGTGCTGGCTGTCTCCCGGTTCAGGCCGGGCCTGAGCCGGGGGTTATCCGGCCGCCACGAACGGCTGATCCGAAGCCGTCTGAAAATAACACCTGAATCGGCTGTCATGTGATTCTGCGCTATAACTGCGACATTCGGCGAACTCACCCTTTCGTAACCATTGTCTTCCCAAACGGCCGTGACTTAGGGTGCGTCCCGGACCCCGCACAAAAACGGACTCTCCTAGCGAAGGTGCACAAAGGAGGCACGTCATGAGAGCAGCCCGATTGTGGGCTCTTACCGGTTCCCTGGGCCTGGTCGCGTCCGTCATGGCCGCGAGTTCTGCCAGCGCCTCAGTGAAACCGTTGCCCACCCGGACGGCCCTGCAAGGGTCGATGGCGCCCGCGGCGGCGCGCGCCCACCCGGACGGAGCGGTCTCGGCCCGCAGCCAGGTGAGTTTCGACCTGGTGCTCAAGCTGCGCGACGCCGCCGGGGCGAAGGCGTTCGCCACTGCGGTCTCGACGCCGGGTTCGGCATCGTTCCACCACTACATGTCCGACGCACAGTGGATGAACCGGTTCGGGCCCACCCAGGCCGCGGTCAGCAAGGCCGAGGCTTGGCTGCGCGGCCAGGGCTTCTCGGTCGGGTCGGTCGCGAAAGACCGCCTGTTCGTGTCCGCGCAGGGATCGGCGCGGGCTGTCGAGCATGCGTTCGGCGCCCAGCTCGGCTACTACAAGGTCAACGGCGCGCGCATCCGGCTGGCCAAGAACACGCTGACCATTCCCCGGTCGCTGGCCGGCGCGGTGACCGGCGCGATCGGCGTCAACCAGGACATGGCCACCAACGACCTGGCCCAGCAGTTGCACGCCCCGGCCAAGGCCACGGTCAAGGCCAGCCAGGAGCCGGGGCCACCGGCCGGGTTCCGCAACTCCAAGCCGTGCGCGAGCTACTGGGGCCAGCTGACCGACACTAAGGACAACCCCGCGCTGTACGCGCCCTATACGCCGCCGGCCAGCTACGACATCTGCGGCTACAGCCCGGCTCAGCTCCGGGGTGCCTACAGTGTGGGTTCCGGCAAGGCCACCGGCAAGGGCGTGTCGATCGCGATCGTGGACGCTTACGACTCGCCGACCCTGCTGGCCGACACGCAGCACTACTTCCAGGTGAACGACCCGTCGCATCCGCTGACCACCGCCCAGTTCACCAACGTGGAACCGTCCAAGGTGCAGAACCAGACCACGTGTGGCGGCAGCGGCTGGTACCCCGAGCAGGCGCTGGACGTGGAGTCCTCGCACTCGATGGCTCCCGACGCGAACATCATGTTCTTCGGGGCCAAGGACTGCTTCGACAACAACCTGATGGCGGCGCTGAACAGCGCGGTCACCAGCGGCGCCTCGGTGGTCAGCGACTCCTGGGGCGACGACCTCGGTGACCTGCTCGCCGACGCCGCGACCAGGAACGCATTTGACAACGTGTTCCTGCTGGCCGACGGCAGCGGCGTCAGCGTGCTGTACTCCAGCGGCGACGACGGCGACAACTTCGCCGACTTCGGCCTGACCGCGGCGAACTTCCCGCCGAGCAGCCCGTACGTCACCGCGGTCGGAGGCACCACGCTCGAGGTCGGTGCGGACAACAACGATGCGGCGCAGTACGGCTGGTCCACGGCCAAGCAGGTCCTCTGTGAGGTCAAGGGCACCAGTTGCGGCAAGAGCACCACTCCGGCGGGCCCGCTGGGCTACAACTCCGGTGGTGGCGGCGGCGTCAGCTACAACTACCCGGAGCCGGCCTACCAGGACTCGGTCGTGCCGAGCGCGCTGGCCGACCGGAACGCGAACGTCACCGGGATCGCCAACCGGGTGGAGCCCGACATCTCGATGGACGCCGACGCGCAGAGCGGTTTCCTGATCGGGCTGACCCAGACGTTCTCGAACGGGACGTACTACAGCCAGTTCAAGGAGGGCGGCACCAGCCTGGCGTCGCCGTTGCTGGCTGGTGTCATCGCCGACGCCGACCAGGCCGCGGGCGCTCCGCTCGGGTTCCTGAACCCGTCGCTCTACAAGGCCTACGCGGCGACGCCAAGTGCGTTCAACGACATCACCGCGCCGGCAAACCCGGACTCGGCCTACGTCATCCGGGTCGACTACGCCAACACGCAAAACGGCACGGACGGTCACATCATGAGCCTGCGGGCGATCAACTACGCCGGCCCGGAGACCTTCTGCGACCCGACGGGTAACTGCGAGACGCGCGACGTGACCCTGAACTCCACTCCGGGTTACGACAGCCTGACCGGCCTCGGCTCGATCTCCAGCACGTTCGTCAAGGCGCTATCGAAGTTCTGACAAGCACAGCCAAGGTACTGATCAGCTAAAAGGTGGGGCGGGCCGCCGGGAACCCGGCGTCCCGCCCCACCGCACGTTCTGGGCTCTGCGGTCAGAAGAGCACGTAGAGCTTGCGCATCGTCTCGTGGATCTGCCAGTCGCCGGTCCAGCCCTTGGGGAAGACCATGGTGTCGCCCGGACCTACGTCGGTGGGTTCGCCGCCGTCCGGGGTGACGGTCATCCGGCCGTACAGCACGTAGATGAACTCGTTGGCCGGCATCGACCAGCGGGACGGGCCCGGGGTGCACTCCCAGACCCCGGCTTGCTTCTCCCCGTCCTCCCAGATGATCACGCCGGACGTCCGCATCAGGTCGGCGGTGGCCTCGGGCAGCGCCCCCCAGTCCTCCAGGTCGGCGGTGGTGGCGTCGCTCAGGAACGGTGGGTTGCTGCTGCTCGTGCTGGCACTCGTGCTGGTGCTCGGGGTCATGGCTGGCTCTTTTCCTGAGAGACAGGCAAGTGTGGGAACGGCAGCGCCACGGGGTCGGCCGCCAGTTTGCTGTGCCCGGCCTCGTCGAAACGGTCGAGGCCGAGCCGTGAGGTGTCCACGACGGTGGTCGAGCCGGTGAGGGCGACGTCGGCGGCGGCCCGCGACACTGCCGGGCCCCACATCATGCCGGCCCCGCCCGCGCTGGCGACCGTCACACCGTCGATGGGTCCGGCCGGACCGACACCGGGCCCGATGATCGGCAGGTGGTCGGGGGTGAAGTCGATGGTGGCCGCCCAGACCCGGCGCAGCCCGAGCCCGGCGGTGACCGGCACCAGCCGGGCCAGCCGGTCCCGCATCGCGGCCAGGTAGCCGGTGTCTACGCTGCGGTTCTCGCCCGGCGGTTCGTCCGGGTTGCTCATCCCGAACAGCAGGCCGCCCTCCTCGGGGCGCCAGTAGAGGCCGGCGGGCAGGTCGAAGACCATGGGCACCCGGGCGGGGGCCAGGTCTGGATGCTGCTCGGTGACCGCGACCTGATGCCGGGCGCCGCCCGCGGGGATCCGGATCCCGGCCAGGCGGCCGACCTCGGCGAGCTTCGGCCCGCCGGTGAGGACGACCAGGGTCGTGGCGATGTGGCCGTGGCTGGTCGACACCCCGGTCACCCGGCCGCCGGCCACCTCCAGGCCGAGGAAGCTCACCCGTTCGGCCACCGTGACGCCGCCGCGGGCCAGCGCGATTGTGTAGGCGGTCACGTTGCGCGGCGGCGTGATGTAACCGTCCTCGTCGCAGAACGTGCCGCCCATGGTCTGGCCGGGGGCCAGCGTCGGGTTGGCCGCGTCCACCTCGGCGCTGTCCAGCCAGCGCACCGCCACCCCGAGGGAGACCTGCATGGCCATTCGCTCCTTGGCCGCCGACACTTCGGCCTCGGTGAAACAGGGCAGCAGATAGCCCTGGGTCACGAAGCCGGAATCGACGTCAAGCTCGTCGCGTTGCCGCAGGTAGAAGTCGCGGGACCAGCGCCCGAGCCGGACCGCCTCGGGCGTGCCGCCCTGCAGCCTGACCACGCCCGCCGCCCGGCTGCTCGCCCCCTGCCCGAGCACGCCCTTCTCCAGGAGTACGACCCGGGTCAGGCCGGCCTGCCGTAGAAAATGTGCGCACCAGGCGCCTACGGTCCCGCCCCCCACGACGACCGCATCGGCCGTGTTACTGACACCGGTAGGTAGGACACCGGTAGGTGACAAATTGGTGTGTTCTTTGCGTACGCCCACGGTTTCCGCCCCCACGTCGGCCGTGCGAGGGAGATTGATGTGGCTCCCTTGGCACCTGACCGATGCTGCCATAAACTGAACATTCAGTCAACGCCAAATGGGGAGATTACGGAAAAAATGTACGGGCTAACGCTGTGTATGACCTAACGCCGAGCGATCTGGACATCAGGGAGCGGGCTCGTACCCTCGCCGATGAGCTGATCCCCTTCGAGGAAGAGGCCGAGCTGGCCGGGGGCGAGCTGCCCGCCGGGACGGCGGTCAAGCACGCCGCGCGGGCCAGGGAGCTCGGCCTGTGCGCGGCGAACATGCCGGCCGAGCTCGGTGGCGGCGGCTGCACCAGCCTGCAGCAGGTGCTGGTGCAGGAGCAGATGGGCCGGGTCACCAACGCGCTCGGCTGGGTGGCCAGCACGCCGCCGTCCTGGCTGCCCGAGGTGGCCACCGCCGACCAGATCGAGCGCTACGTCCGGCCCGCCATCCGCGGCGAGCGGGAGGAGTGCTACGCGATCACCGAGGAGGGTGCGGGCTCCGACGTCGACGCCATCGAGGCGACCGCCCTGGCCGAGGGGGACCGTTACCGGCTCAACGGCGTCAAGTGGCACGTGACCTCGTACAACACCGCCGACTTCGCGTTCTTCCAGGCCAAGCTCGAGGGCGGCCCGCACCACGGCGAGCACGCGATGTTCCTGGTGGACCTGCCCAGCCCCGGGGTCCGGGTGCTCCGTACTCCCGCGTACACCCACACGATCAGCCACCATCACCCGATCGTCGAGTTCACCGACGTCTTGGTGCCCGCCGCCAACCTGGTCGGGGCCGAGGGCGACGGGATGTCTTTCGCCTTCGAGTGGTTCAGGTTCGAGCGGCTGATGGTGGCGGCCCGCTGCCTGGGCGCCGCGGACCGGCTGGTGGCCGAGATGACCGCGTTCGCCGCGCAGCGCGAGGTGGGCGGCCGGCCGATCAGCGAGTACGGCCTGGTCGGCGGGATGCTCGCGGACAGCATGACCGAGCTGTTCGCGGCCCGCTCGCTCACCTACGAGACGGCCAGGAACATCGACCGCGGTGGTGACGCCAAAACAGCCCACGCGCAGTGCTCGATGGCCAAGCTGTACTGCTCGGAGATGGCCGGGCGGGTCGCCGACCGGGCCGTCCAGGTGTTCGGCGGCCGCGGCTACATGCGGGAGAACGTGGCCGAGCGGTTCTACCGCGAGCTGCGGGTGGAGCGGATCTGGGAGGGCACCAGCGAGATCCAGCGCGCGATCATCGCTCGCCAGATGGGCAAGCGAGGGCCCCAGACCCTGGCCTGACGGCCGGGTCCGGGGCCCTGGCTGGACCTTGAGCTACGTCCGGTGGCGTGGGCGGCCGTGAATCGTCAGGCGGGCAGGTGCGCCTCGATCGCGGAGATCAGCCCGGGATCCTCGGGCGTGGTCATGGGGCGGAACCGGGCGATGACCTTGCCGTCCGGGTCGATCAGGAACTTCTCGAAGTTCCACTGGATGTCGCCGGCCTCGCCCTCGGCGTCGGGGAGTTCGGTCAGCTCGGTGTAGACCGGGTGCCGGCCGGGGCCGTTCACGTCGATCTTCTCGAACATCGGGAAGGTCACGCCGTAGCTGGTGGAGCAGAACTGCTGGATCTCCTCGGCGCTGCCCGGCTCCTGGCCGCCGAACTGGTTGCACGGGAAGCCCACGACCGAGAAGCCGCGATCGGCGTAGCGCTTGTGCAGTTGCTCGAGCCCGGTGTACTGCGGGGTCAGGCCGCACTTGGAGGCGACGTTGACGACGAGCAGCGTCTTGCCGACCAGGTCGCCGAGAGACGCGGGGTCGCCGGACAGGGTGTTCACGGGAATGTCGTGCACGGACACGGTGGTGTTCCTCCGCAGACGGGTGACGGGCCAGGACTTACTGTGCCAACGTCATCCGCCCGGGCGTTCATCCCCGCACTGGTGCGGCGCTGCCCGGATTCCAGACCGGCTGGCCCAGGTATCCCCGGGCGACCATCGTAACGAACTGGTAGACCGCGTCCTCGTCCGGCGACAGCGGGCCCGGGATCGCGTGCGGCGAGGCCAGGCCGCGCTGCACCGATTCGCACGCGCCCCAGTCCTGCCGATTGGTGATGTCCCAGAACTCGATCGCGTAGCCGGGGTCGAAGCCGGGCTGGGCCAGCGACTCGGGGGCGAACGACCAGGTGCACTCGATCTGAGTCCGGTTGGCCGCCAGCGGCACGAGCCGGTGCACCATCACGTAGTCCGGGTGCAGGCTGACCAGCACGTTCGGGAAGATGTGCACGTAGATCACGGTGCGCAGGCCGGTCTCGTCCAGCCCGCGCAGCGGGACGCCGTGGCTGCGCCCGTCCAGCGACATCGTGGCCATCCCGTCGCGCAGGTCCATCCAGCCGCCCACCCAGGTGCCCTTGGCCGGGTAGTTCTCGCCGCTCTTGGGCGGGCTGACCTTGCACAGTTCGGGGTGGATGGTGGGGCAGTGGTAGCACTCGTGGTAGTTCTCGGCCAGGATCTTCCAGTTCGCCTGGGCGTCGTAGTCGTGCTGCCCGGCCACCACGAGCCGCTCCATTTCGTACGGGGCGACCATCTCGTCCAGGGTGGCCAGCGCCTCGGTCAGCGGGGCTGCGGTGCCCGAGCCGTCCACGAACACCAGGCCGTGCCACTCGGTGAGCGGCAACTCGGTCAGGCCCCACTGCTCCGCGTCGAAGCCGGGGCGGTTCTTGAAGCCCGCGGCGGCCCGGAGCCCGCCGCCGAGGGAGTAGGTCCACGAGTGATAGGGGCAGATGATGACCTTCTGCCTGGTGGCGGCGCCGCAGGGCAGCAGTTCGTGGCCGCGGTGGCGGCAGGTGTTCGCGAACGCGTGCAGTGCGCCGTCGTCGTCGCGGGACAGCAGCACGCTGCCGGTTCCGGTGGGCTCGGCACGCTGGTCACCCGGCTCGGGCAGCTGATCGCTGCGCCCGACGCAGACCCAGCCGCCACCGCCGAGGAAATGATGTTGCTCCCACGCGAAGACCGCCGGATCCACGTACGCGGCGGGTGGCAGCATCCGGCTGCGGCCGAACGGCCGCAACGAGTCGGCCAGGGCGGTTTGGTCGAGGGGGGCCGGGCCGAGGGGGGCCGGGTCGTGGCTTGGCTTCGGCGCGGAGTCCATGGAGGCGAAAGACGATGTCTGACTGACCATACAGTCAAGGCTAGGCGGCCGGGCTGGGTGGTGTCCAGCCCGGCCGGCCGCTGCCTCGGGGCTGCGGTGACCTCAGGGGAGAGACGACAGGTGGGGGCCGACCGTGTTGGCGAAGTTGTACCCGTTCGAGGCATCCCAGTTGATGGACCAGGTCATCGCCCCGCGGATCGACGGGTATGTGCTCGGTGGCACGAACGAGCCGCAGGACGAGCCGGTGGCCAGGCAATCGAGCGCGTCGTCCACCACCGACGGGCTGGTGTACCCGCTGCCGGCCGCCGACGACGAGGCGGGCAGTCCCAGGCCGACCTGCGACGGGCTGAGCCCACCCTCCATCTCGATGCAGGTCAGCGCCGTCATGAAGTTCTCCGTGGCCTCGGCGTACACGTTGCCGTCGCAGCCGAGCATCGTGCCCGAGTTGTAGAACTGGATGTTGACCATGGTCAGGATCGACTTGATGTCCAGGGCCAGTGCGAAGTAGTCGTCGCCGGTGGACTGCATGTCGATCGTCTGCGGGGCCAGCGTGATGATCAGCCCGGGGTCGTCGGAGGACAACTGCTCCAGTGCCTGGGCCATGTACGTGGGGTTGACGCCGTTCTCCAGGTCGATGTCCACCCCGTTGAATCCCCATTGCTGGATGAGCGAGTACACACTGCTGGCGAACTCGCTCGCGCTGGCCGAGTCGTCCACGCTGACCGTGCCGTTCTGGCCGCCGACCGAGAGAATGACCTTCTGCCCGCGCGCGTTCATCGTCGCGATGTCGCTGGTGAACTGCTGCTGGGTGTACCCGCCGAGGTCGGAGGCCAGCGTCGGGTCGATGCTGAACGCCACCTGCCCGGCCGTGCCCGTCGCCGTGCCGAACGCCACCGCTACCAGGTTGTAGCTGGTCGGCACGTCGGCCAGGGTCAGCGGTTCGGCGCCATTGGTGAAGTCCTGCCAGTACCCCATCAGCACGTGGGCGGGCAGGCCACCGCTGCCGCCTCCGCCTCCGCTGCTCTTTTGCGTGGTGCCGCTGACTGAGCCGCTCTGCGAGCCTGTGCCCGCCGAGTTGTAGGCCGCGACGGTGAACGTGTAGGTGGTGCTGGCGGCCAGGCCGGTGACGGTGGCGCTGGTGCCCGTGGACGTGGTGGCCTGGCTGCCGTTCTCGTACACGTTGTAGCCGGACACCGTCCCCGACGGCGCGGTCCAGGACAGGGACACGCTGCTCGACGTGGTGCCGGTGACGGCCAGCCCGGTGGGCGCGCCTGGTGGGGTGCCGCCACCGCCTCCGCCGCCGGGTCCGGTGAGGGACAGGTCGTCGGCGTAGTACGTGCCCTGGCCGTACCAGCCGTGCACGTAGATGGTGACCGAAGTGGTGCTGGCGGTGGTGCTAAAACTGGTGGTCAGTTGCTGCCACGAGGTGGCTGACGGAGTCCAGTTGTCGCTGCCTCCGGATTCGCCGAGGTAGACGTACGCGCCTTCCACCCACCCGCTGAGCGTGTAGTTCGAGGAAGGCTGGACCGACACCGTCTGCGAGCACTGCGCGTCATCGGAGTTGGAGGCCGCCCCGGCCAGCGCGTACGAGCCCGAATGCGCCGGGCTGCTCACCACGCTGTCCAGGGACGAGCAGGTCCAGCCGGACAGATTCCCGGCCTCGAAGCCCGGATTGGTCAGCAGGTTCGTCTGGGCTGCCTTCGTGTGGGCTGCCTCGGTGTGGGCTGTCTTGGTCTGGGCTGCTGCCGGCGGTCCCGCCAAAGCCAACAGCCCGGCCGTCGTCGCCGCAGCCGCGATGACAGCGATCAGGCGATGAGACCATGCCACACTTTTTTGGCCGGAAAGATACCGTACGGCCGGCATCGCGGTCTCCCTCAGCCGGTTCCGGGACGGCGGGGTGGGCTGTGGCCTGCCCCCCGAGGTCTACGCCCCTGCGCTGCCCCGACCGGCCCACGAACAGCGCACATCCCCACTTATAAGAAACTTTCCTATAAGTTGTCCCTTACGCTACGTTGCCAACCCATCGCCGTCAAGTACTAACCACCGGTCCCACGCGCCCGCACATTCCTACCGCCATTGCCCGCGCATTCCCACCGCCCCGCCCATCGCCCACCACGCTGGCGGACATGGCCGGTGGTCAGGTTTGGAGGGGGGTGACGGCTTGGGAGAGGGCGGTTAGTTCGTCGGTCCAGGAAGTGGTGAGGGAAGGGGGGCGGAGTACGAACTTGGAGAGGCCGGCGGAGATGTAGGCCTGGAGCACGGCGCGGAGGGCGTCGTAGCCGACCGGGACCAGAGCGCGGGGGTCGGTGTCACGGCCGCGGGTCCGGGCGGCCAGGGCGGCGAGTTGCCCGTCGTCCAGTGGCCGGTGGGTGTAGGCGATGCTGATGCCGAAGTGCTCGGGGTCGACCTCACGGTCGGCTTTACGCGCCGCGTCGTTGATCGCCGTGCGGGCCAGGTTGGCTTCCTGCGGGGTGCACGCGGCACCGAGCCAGCCGTCGGCGATCCGGCCGCACCGGGTCAGGGAGGCCGGGGCCAGGCCGCCAAGCCAGACCTCCAGGGGATCTTGCACCGGGCGCGGCAGTACCCGGACTCCGTCCACCTCGTCTCCCGCCCACCAGCGGCGCAGCCGGGGCAGGGTGCGCTCGATCGCGCCAGCGCGCTCGGGTACCGGCACGCCGATCGCATCCCGCTCCTGGCCGTGGGCCAGGCCGGGCACGAAGGTCAGCAGCAGCCGCCCGCGGGACAGCACGTCCAGCGTGGCCAGCGATTTGGCCAGCCTGATCTCGTTCCGGCCCGGGATCAGCATGGTGGTGCCGAGTTTAAGTTTGGGGTTGAGCTGCGCTGCCGTCGCCAGCGCGATCAGTGGGTCGGGACCGGGACCGGTCAAGACCTCCGACACCCACAACGAGTCGAAGCCCAGCGAGGCCAGGTCGGTCACCAGGCTCGCGAACTCGTCTGCGTCGAGGGTGTGACCGCCCAGCCCGATCGCGATGCGGATCTTCACCGGCTCAGGCGGTGTCGGCGCTCGGGTGCGGTGTCCCGGCCTCGGCCCAGGCTTGGTCCAGCGTCTGGGTGATGACCTCGGCCGACTGAGCGCCGGAAATGCCGTAGCGGCGGTCGATGACGAACAGCGGGACGGCGTTGGCCCCCAGCGCGTGGGCCATGGCCTCGTCGGTCTCGACCGCGTCGCGATACTCGTCGCCCGCCAGCACCCGGCTTGCCTCGTCGCGGTCGAGCCCGGCCGAGACCGCGATCTCGGTCAGCGACTCGTGGTCGAAAATCGACTTTTCCTCGGTGAAGTAGGCGCGGTGCAGTCGCTCGGCCAGGTCGGCCTGCACACCCCGGTCCTTGGCCAGGTGCAGCAGTCGGTGCGCGTCCCTGGTGTTGCCGCTGAGCAGCTCCTCCATCCGGAACTCGAGCCCGTCCCCGGCTGCGCGCTGCTCCATCTGCTTTTGCGCGTCGTAGGCCTGCTGCACGCTCATCCGGTACTTCGTGGCCAGCACCTGGATCGTCGGCGTGTTCACGCCCGCCGGCGCGTCCGGGTCCAGCTCGAACGACCGGTAGACGACCTCGACCTCGTCCCGGTGGGCGAATGACTCGAGCCCACGCTCGAAGCGCCGCTTTCCGAGGTAACACCACGGGCACACCACGTCAGACCAGATCTCCACCTGCATGCCCAGTCCAACGTTCGCCAGGCCCGATCCCTTCCACGGGCTGTGTGGGTCAGGGGGAGGGCGCCACCCGGCGGGGCAGGGGCGGGAGGGCACCGCACGGGAGGGCGGATGAGAGGGTCAAGAACATGGACTCGTACGTGGTGATCGAGCGCGACTCCGGGACGGTGCGGTGGATGGTACGTCATTCTGCCGCCGGGCGGCTCGGCGTGGTCAGCGGTGACGCCACCGCGGTGCGCGCGGCACTGCTGTACGCCACGGCCAAGGCCGCCACCGAGGGGCTGACCCGGGCCCCTCGCGGTCGACTACGGCCCGCGTGGCGTCCGGGTCAACGCGGTCGCGCTCGGCTCGATCGACACCGAGCGCTACCGGGCCTACCTGGCCGGGCAGGACCCGGACACGGCGGCCCGCGTCGAGGCCGGCCTGGCCCGGCTACATCCGGTGGGGCGGGTCGGGAGGCCCGAAGAGGCGGCCGCGGTGGTGGCCTTCCTGCTGTCGGACGAGGCCAGCTTCGTCAACGGCGCGATCCTGCCGGTGGACGGTGGCCGGTCCGCGCTTGGCCAAGACCCAGAGGGGACCTGAGCGGCGACCACGCACGGACGGGCGCATCGGGCTGGCGGTAGCCACCCACCTTGGGCGGGCCAGGGTTGGCCTGGCAGAGTCGGCGCTGGTCTGGATGATCACAATGACGGAAGGAGCGTGCCGCGATGGACGCGACCGTGTTGCTGGTGATGGACGTTCAGCGGGGAATCGTCGAGCGGTTTGAGCCGGACGAATATTTGGAGCGGCTGTCGAAAGCGATCACGGCGGCCAGAGCCGCGGATGTCACCGTGGTGTACGTGACCGTGGGCTTCCGGCCCGGTCATCCGGAGATCAGCGCCCGCAACCGTACCTTCTCCGCGGCGGCCGGGGCCGGGGCGTACGTGGAGGGCGACCCCTCCACCGAGATACACCCGGCCGTCGCGCCCCGCCCAGGGGATCCACGGGTGACCAAGCGCCGGGTGTCGGCGTTCGCAGGCAGCGACCTGGACGTCCTGCTGCGCGGCCTGGACGCGGGCACGCTGGTGCTGACCGGCATCGCGACCAGCGGCGTGGTGCTGTCCACGCTGCGGCAGGCCGCCGACTTGGACTACCGGCTGGTCGTGCTCGCCGACGCCTGCCTGGACGCCGACCCTGAGGTGCACCGGGTGCTGACCGAGAAGGTGTTCCCGCGGCAGGCCGACGTGCTCAGCGTGGCCGAGTGGACCGCGCAGCTCTCGTCACGATGACGCAGACAGTGCCTCCGCCGGCCAGATCTTCTAATCCATTTACCTACTGTCGGCCAGGCGCTTGCCCAGACGCTGCGGCCAACCGCACTGGCCGAGCGCTGGGACGGTCACGCATGGCGGCGGGTCACCGCGGCACCGGCGCACTGACGCCGACCGGCGCTGAGCCTCGGCCCTGAGCCGGTGGCGCGCACCAACCCGCGCCACCGGCTCAGCTCCCGAACCCGGACCGTCCGCACCAGCCCCAGGCGCCGGCTGAACTCACTTCGGCCCGCTGTCCGGTTCGGTAGCGACCGCGAGCCCGGTATTGACGCCGTGCATATGTGCCGTTACGGTGAATTAACAGGAAACTTTCTTATTAATACTTTGTTAACATCCGGACCGCGGAGGGCACCATGAACAGGTTGCTGCGAAGTGTTCGGGGGGATTCCAACGAAGCCATGAACTGGTCGCGGACCAGGTGGCGCCGGGGGTTCGTGCTGGCCGCAGCGGTCGGCACGACGATCGCGCTTACCGCACCGCAAGCCGCGACCGCCGCGCAGGGCGAGCCCGCGGCCAGTGCCGCCGTGCAGGCGAGAGCCGCGGGTGCCGCCCACCCCAGCCCCGCCGAGGGTGTTGCGGGAGCAACAGCCGAGGCCGCGGCATCAGCCAAGGCCGGCACCACAAAGGCCGGCACCACAAAGGCCGGCTCCGCTCAGGCCGGCTCCGCTCAGGCCGGCTCCGCTCAGGCCGACACCGCCAAGGGCGGCATCTCGGCGGCGCGCGCTGCCGAGGCCGCGCGGGTTCGCGCCGCGCTGGCGCACGGGAAGTTCGTCAAGCCGGCGTCGGCCGCGACGGCCGTGCGCGAGACCGCGGGCCAGGTCCACCCGGACGGCACCGTGCCACCTCCGCCGTCCGGCTGGAGCACCGAGTTCAGCGACAACTTCGCAGGCTCGGCGGGCACCGCGCCCAACTCGGGGAACTGGCAGTACGACACCGGCCCCGGCTCGAGCTTCGGCACCGGCGAGATCGAGACCATGACGAACTCGACCAGCAACGGCTACCTCGACGGCAACGGCGACCTGGACCTGACCGCGCTCGGCTCGGGCAGCAACTGGACGTCGGCCCGGCTCCAGACCACCTCGGCCAACGTGGGGGCGCCGGCCGGCGGTGAGCTGGAAGTGACCGCGTCGATCGAGCAGCCCAACCCGGGCAACGGGCTCGGTTACTGGCCGGCCTTCTGGATGCTCGGCCCGGGGCAGTGGCCGGAGAACGGCGAGATCGACATCATGGAGGACGTCAACGCGCTGTCCGAGCTGTCCGGCACCGTGCACTGCGGCACCGACCCCGGCGGCCCGTGCAACGAGCCGGACGGGATCGGCAGCGGGCTGGTCGGCTGTGGCGGCTGCCAGACCGGCTACCACACGTACACCATGATCCTTAACCGGACGAACACGTCCGACGAGTCGATCACCTTCTACCTCGACGGCAACGCCTACTTCACCGTCACCGAGAGTCAGGTCGGCACGTCCACCTGGCAGGCGGCGTTCGACCACAACCTGTCGATCATCTTCGACCTGGCCATGGGTGGGGCGTACCCGAACGGCGTGTGCGGCTGCACCAGCCCGAGCAGTTCGACCACCTCGGGCGGCACGATGAGCGTCAACTACCTGGCCGCGTACACGACCTCGGGCTCCTCAGGCGGATCGGGCAGCCCGATCGTCGGCTACGAGGGCCTGTGCGTGGACGACCGCGGATCGGTCACCACGAACTTCAACCCGATCCAGGTGTACACCTGCAACAGCACGCCAGCGCAGCAGTGGACCGTGGTCCAGGCGGGCAGCACGCTGCATGTGCTCGGCAAGTGCATGGATATCAACGGCGCCGGCACCGCCGACGGCACCACCGTGGACCTGTACGACTGCAACAACACCGCCGCACAGGTCTGGATACCCCAATCCGGCGGTGCGCTCTACAATCCGCAGTCCAATAAATGCCTGGACGACACGGGCTGGGGCGGTTCGGGCACCCAGCTCGAGATCTGGGACTGCACCGGCGCCGCCAACCAGCAGTGGACCTTGCCCTAACCGCAGGCTATAGAATTAACGTTGTGGCAACGCTACCTAAAAACAGTTAGCGTTGCCACAACTTAGCCTCGAAAATTCGCAAACTCCGCCCAGCCGCCCTCGTAACCCTTGGGGCGGTTGGGTCGTGTGGTGCGACTGTTCCGTGTGGGTCGGGAGCCGTCGGGCCGTGGGGAGCGAGGCCGCCCGGTCACCGGGGCGTGGGGGGTGGCGTTTCGTGTGGGGTGGCCGGGCGTGTGGGGTGGCGTTTCGTGTGGGGTGGCCGGGCGTGTGGGGTGGCCGGGGCAGCTGGGGGGATTGGCGGCTGGGCGGGGGGTTGGTCAGGTGGTCTTGAGGGTGCGGTAGCGGCGGATGAGGGCGTTGGTGGAGGTGTCGTAGTCCAGCGCTGGCTCGCCGGCGCTTTCCAGGTCGGGCGCGATCTGCTTGGCCAGCGCCTTGCCCAGCTCGACGCCCCACTGGTCGAACGAGTCGACGCCCCAGATGGCCCCCTGCGTGAACACGCTGTGCTCATACAGGGCGATCAGCGACCCGAGCACCCGGGGCGTGAGCACCTCGGCCAGCAGCACGTTGGTGGGCCGGTTACCTTCCATCACCCGGTGTGGCACCACGTGCTCGGGCGTGCCCTCGGCCCGGACCTGCGCCTCGGTCTTGCCGAACGCCAGCGCCTGCGCCTGTGCGAACACGTTGGAGGTCAGCAGGTCGTGGTGGTCGCGCAGCGGGTTGAGCGACTTGCCGAACGCGATCAGGTCCAGCGGGATCAGCTTGGTCCCCTGATGGATGAGCTGAAAGAAGCTGTGCTGCCCGTTCGTGCACGGCTCCCCCCAGTAGATCGCGCTGGTCTGGTAGTCCACGTGCCGCCCGTCCAGCGTGACGTGCTTGCCGTTGGACTCCATAGTGAGCTGCTGCAGGTAGGCGGGGAACCGCTTCAGGTACTGGTCGTACGGCATGACCCCGATCGTCTCGGCGCCGAAGAAGTTCCCGTACCACAGCGCCAGCAGCCCCATCAGCACCGGCAGATTCGACGACAGCGGGGTGGTCCTGAAGTGCTCGTCCATCAACCGGAACCCGGCCAGCATCTCCCCGAACCCTTCCGGCCCGACCGCGATCATGGTGGAAAGACCGATGGCCGAATCCATCGAGTACCGGCCGCCGACCCAGTCCCAGAACCCGAACATGTTGGCCGTGTCGATGCCGAACTCCGAGACCAGCTTGGCGTTGGTGGACACCGCCACGAAGTGCTTGGCCACCGCCGCCTTGTCGCCCAGTGCGCCGACCACCCAGTCCCGGGCCGAGGCGGCGTTGGTGAGCGTCTCCAGCGTCCCGAACGTCTTGGAGGAGATGATGAACAGCGTCTCGTCCGCGGCCAGATCCCTGGTCGCCTCCACGAAGTCGGTGGCGTCCACGTTGGACACGAACCGGAACGTCAGGTCCCGGTCGGTGTAGTGGCGCAGCGCCTCGTAGGCCATCACCGGGCCGAGGTCGGAGCCGCCGATGCCGATGTTGATCACGTTCCGGATTCGCTTGCCGGTGTGGCCTTTCCACTCGCCCGACCGCACCCGCTCGGCGAAGTCGCGCATCCGGTCCAGCACCTCGTGCACCTCACGCACCACGTCCACGCCGTCCACCACCAGCGACGCGTCCCGCGGCATCCGCAGCGCCACGTGCAGCACGGCCCGGTCCTCGGAGACGTTGATGTGCTCGCCGCGGAACATCGCGTCCCTGCGCTCGGGCACGCCGGACTCTTCCGCCAGTTCGACAAGCAGCCGCATGGTCTCGTCGGTGACCCGGTTCTTGGAGTAGTCCAGGTAGAGCCCGACGGCCTCGGCGGTCAGCCGCTCGCCCCGCCCGGGGTCGGCGTCGAACAGCTCGCGCAAATGCCGCCCGGCGATCTCGGCGTGATGCCGCTCGAGCGCCTGCCAGGCCTTGCGTTCGCGCAGCGGCGTCCCTGCCATGCCCGTCTCCTTCGATCGGCTGCTGTCTCAGTACGGCAGTATTCCAGCTCCCCTGTTCGGTCCGGTCCCGCCCGTCCCGGTCCCGAAAATGGCTTCCTGAACGGCTCCGCCAAGAAACGCCAGCCGCCCCCGGTGCCCCGGCCCAGCGCCAGCCCGCCACCGACCTCGGCTCAGGCCACGATGGCCCGCTCCAGGCTGATCAGCCGGTGCGGCGGCGGCAGGCCGAGCTCGGCCAGCGCGCTCCTGGCCCGGCGCACCACGGTGAGCGCGGCCCCGCGCCGGTCGGCTTCGAGCAGCGCGGTGGCCGCCCGCAGGTACCGCTCGTCGTCGTAGGGCGCGAGATCGATGGTCAGCTCGAGTATCCGCCGCGTCTCGTCCAGGTCCCCGCGCCCGGCCGCGATGCCGGCGCACAGGTCGAGCAGCCGGAGCATGGTCCGGCGGGCCTGCTCGCGCGGCGGCCCGGCCCACTCCTCGTACCGGTCGTCGGGCAGCACGTCGCCGCGGTACCGGGCGATCGCGGCGCGGGCCACCGCCACCGCCAGCGTCGGCTCGGCGGCCCCGAGCGCCAGCGCCCGGCGCCCCTCGGCCTCGAACATGGCCAGATCCACCCGGAACTCCGGGGCCAGCCGGAGCAGCTCGCCAGCCCGGATGATCACTTCACCGGCCTCGGCCCGCTGCCGGTTCAGCACCGTCCGCAGCCGGTTGCGGCCGGCCTCCCGGTCGGCCTCGGGCCACAGCGCCTCGGCGGCCGCGTCCGCCGCAATCCGCCCGCCGGACACCGCCACCAGCTTGAGCAACTGCGCCCCCTGCCCGGCCGACAGCGGCACCGGCCTGCCGCCCCGGGTCAGCGTGAACCGGCCGAGCACCGACAGCGAGACCGGCAGCGCGGCCGTCTCCAGGGCCAGCGCCGCCGGCTGGCCGGTCTCGGCGGCCAGGCCCAGCAGTTCCTCGGTGATCGCGCCTTCCTTGGTGAGCGGCAGCTGGGCCAGCCCGAGCCTGGCCGCCTGCTCGAACGCCCGCGCCGCGAGCGCCCCCGCGTTCTGGTCGCCCCGCCGGAACGCGGCGTAGCCGCGCAGCAGCGTGATCCGCCAGTACTCCCGCGGGTCCACCCGGTGCCCGGGCGCGGCCAGCAGCCGTTCCTCGGCCAGCACCGGATCTCCGTGCCTGGCCAGCAGCGCGGCCTCGGCCATCGCCAGCAGCGGCTCGGCGTCCAGCGGCTTGTCGTGGGCGCGCCGCAGGTACTCGACCGCGAGCGCGTGGTGCCCAACCCGGTCGAGCTGGTCGGCCGCGTCGGCCAGGAAGTCGGCCGAGGCCGGTTCCCACCAGTCACCCTTGTGCGACTCAGCCAGCCTGACCTGCTCCAGCGTCTCGCCGGCGTCCCGGCGATGCGACGCCGAGATGGCCAGGTCCCAGTGCCCGTAGGCCAGCAGCACCTCGTCGCGCAGTTCGGCGCCCACCCGCAGCACATCCTTGACGTCGGCCTCGCACTGGTCGAAGCGGCCCAGCTCCAGGCACACCTCGGCGTGCTGGACGAGCAGGAAGGCCCAGCGCCTGGGCTGGTCCACCACTGAGGTCAGGCCGGCCTCCAGCCGGTCCAGCGCGCTGGCCGCCTTGCCGGTCGCGTAGTCGATCCAGATGGCCTGGTAGGGCACGAGGCCGGCCCGGGCGCCGCGCATGCCCAGCCGGTTGTAGATGTGCGCGGCCTGGGCGAAGTGCCCCGCCGCCTCCCGCAGCGCGGTCACGTCCCGCCGTCCCTCGGCGTCGCGGTGCAGGCACGTGGTGCGGCCGAGCGCCGAGAACGACCGGGCCAGGGTCAGCAGCTCACCGGGGCCGGTGGCGCCGAGCACCCGGCGGGCGCCCGTCTCGGCCCGGTCGTGCTCGCCGTACCTGATCAGGTCGGTGACGCGCTCGATCTCGACGGCCCGGGTCAGCGGGCCGTCGAGGGCCACGCCCTCGACGGCGGTGGCCCGGGCCAGCACCTCGCTCTTCAGCTCGAACAGCCCGGCCGCGTCCGCGATCCTGGCCAGGTGCACGAGCAGACCGGGATGCGCGGCGACCGCCTCGCCGGGCAGTCGGTCCGCCACCGCCTGGATCTCCAGCACATCAAGCGACTCCAGCAGGGCCGGCGGGCTGTCGGCCAGCAGCCGGGCCGCCGCGTCGGCGTCGCCGCTGGCCAGCAGCATCTGCACGGCGGCGCCGAGCAGGCCGCGCCGCCGGTAGGCCTCGGCGGCCCGGCGCAGCACGGCGGCGTCGGGCCCGGCCAGCGTGGCCAGGTGGTCGCGCACCGGGCCGGGCAGGTCCCACCACTCGTCCAGGCCCGGCGTGAACGGCAGGCCGGCGGCCACCGCCCGCCCGAAGAAGCCCTCGATCCCGCTCGCCGCGTCCACCACCCCGGCGTCGAGCAACGGCAGCCGGCCCAATTGAGCCAGCAACGGCCGCTGCGCCCCGGGCAGGGCCGCGATGGCCTCGCCGAGTATGACCGCGACCGCGCTGGACCGCCGGTCGAGGACGCCGGCCGCGCGGGCCAGGCTGCCCATGTCCTCGCCGGTCCGCCTGGCCCTGGCCGCCGCCAGCGTGGCGGCGGCCGTCCACCCGCCGGTGGCCCGGTCCAGCTCGGCGCCCTCGTCCTGGCTGACGACGAGCCCGAAGCCCGACCGGCACAGCCGCAGCGTCTCGTCCGGGCTGAGCGCCAGGTCGGCCGCTGTCAGCCGGAGGCAGTCAGCCCGCCTCAGCCGCGCGGTCCCGTCCGGTAGGTGACGGGCCAGCACGACCAGGCGCTGTTCGTGGCGCAGCCGTTCAGTTAGATGCTCGATCAGTAAGCCGCAGCCCCGGTCCGCGTGATGGGCGTCGTCCACCACGAACGCGCAGGGCTCGTCGGCGAGCGCGCCGAGCATCGCGTCCACGGCGTCCACCGCGTCCTCGCCGCTGTCGGCCATCGCGGTGGCGGCGCCGCGGAACCCGGCCTGGGCCACCGCGGTGCGCAGCCGCGCGGCGAACAGCCGGGCCGGCACGCCGCCCTCGTGCAGCGCGACCTCGATACCGACGCAGCGCCAGGCGCCGACGAGTTCGGCGGCGAGCACCGTTTTGCCGTACCCGGCCGCGGCCTCGGCCACCACGACGCTCGCGTCGAGGCACTGCGAGGTCAGCCGCGTTCGCCGGATGTGATGCGGCGGCAGACGACTCAATGTCCCCCCCGGGTCCGTGCCACCTGCGGGGCTGGTCTGCCAGGAGTTTAGAGGGGATTTTCTCCCGATTCCAGCCGATGTGCGAGGTTCGATCGCTCCGGCGGCTCGACCATCTTCCCTGGCCGGACCTCGAGGGTTATTCTCACGGCAGCATTTACCTGGCATTTACCGCGAACTGGGGGACTGTTTGGCTATACAGGTGTAACTCAGCGTATTAGCCGCGAGCATCGTCACCGTCGCCCTGGCTCCGGTCGTGGCCGCCGCTCCCGCCGCTCCCGCCGCGCTGGCCGGCACGGACAGCACCGCCGACGACTGGCTGTACGCCGTCACCGTGGCCAGCGGCGGCGAGGTGTGGGCGGTCGGCGGCCAGGTCGGCGCGAAGTGCGAGGCGGCGCTGGCCGAGGCCTACACCGGCGGCGCGTGGAAGGTGGTCAAGGTCCCCAACCCCGGCGGCTGCAGCAGCAGCAACGCCAACGCGCTGTACGGGGTGACGACGACCAGCGGCGGGAACGTCTACGCGGTCGGGGAAACGGACATCTCGACGCTGGTGGAGGAGCAGTTCTCCGGCACCTGGTCGGTCGTGCCGTCCGGCAACTGACCCGCCGCGTCAGGCTGGGGTCAGGCCGGCCAGGGGTGGCGGGCGGCGGGACGGCCACGCCCCGATCGCGCTGATCGCGACGACCGCCGCCACGACGCCGAGCAGGATCGCGGGCGTGCAGGTCCAGCCCAGGCTGTGGTCGAAACGCGTCAGCCACGGCCGCGGGTTCAGGCTGGGGCCGACGCCGGTGGTGGCCATGGTGATGGCCGCGGGCAGCGTCCTGATGATGATCAGCCAGTCCAGCTTGGTCGCGGGGAACGCGGCCAGCAGGGCGAAGGCGATCGCGTCGTACCAGGGCCGCTGCATCGGCCACACCAGCAGCCAGGCCAGCATCAGGGCCAGCGCGGGCCGCACGGCCGGCAGCCCGTCGTACCCGCGGGGCAGCCGCCACAGCAGCAGCGCGGCCAGCGCCACCGCGAGCAGTTCGGCCGCGGGCATCAGCAGCGCGGGCACGTCGTGCGGGTCGGTGATGAATCCGCCGAACGCCGGGAAGAGCAGCCGCCAGAAGCTGTCGAACGCGACCAGCGAGCTTTGGTTCCGCAGGTCGGTGACTGCGGCCTGCCCGGCGAGCAGATAGCCGGGCACCAGCGTCACCGCCGCCCCGGCGACCATGGCGGCCAGCGCGCGCGGTGAGCGGCGGGCGGCCCAGGCGGGCCCGATCCCGAGCAGCGCGAACGGGATCTTCACCCCGGCGGCCGCGCCGATGAGCAGGCCGGCCAGCAGGGACTGGCGCAGCGTGGGCGCCCCGGCCCCGGCCCGCCCCGGCCGGATGACCACCAGCCCGAGCACGCCGAGCCCGGCGGTCAGCGCGTCGCAGTGCGCGCCGGCCACCACCGCCCACAAGACGAGCGGATTCACCGTCCACAGCACGTGCGCCCTGGCCCGCGCGGCGCGATCCCGGCGCAGCACCCGGTCCAGCCCGAACGCGACCGCGCCGTACGCCGCGGCGAACAGCAGCTTGAGCCAGAACACGATGCGCGAGATCGACGTGCCGCCCAGTTCCGCCGCGGCCCACTCGGCCCCGGTCTCCACCGGCCCGTACACCGACGGCAGGCTGGTCCAGTGCGGGGTGGTCTGCCGGCCCACCGGGTCGCCGCTGTGGATCAGCATGGACGGCGGGTAGGAGTACGGGTTGTGGCCGAGCACGGCGATCCGGCCGTAGGTGGCGTAGCTGAGGCTGTCGGTCGACCCGCCCGGCGGCAGCACGGTCATCGCGGCCGCCGCCACCACCGCGCCGGCGGCCAGCAGCCGCAGGTTCGGCCGGGCGCCGCGGGCGACGGCGAGCAGCCCGCAGGCCACCCCGGCCGCGGCGAGCACCAGCATGGCGTAGACCATGGCCCCGACCTCGAGGTCGTCGAGATGCAGGTGGAACCAGTACGGAGGGGCCGGCCAGGTCTTCGGGATCTCCGCCACCGCCTGGCTCGGCCCGGCCAGCATCAGCGCCATCATGAGCAGCAGCGAGACGGCGACGGCCGCCGCGGCGCTCCAGCCCAGGGCTCCGGCGAACCGTCCGCGCGGCCGCCCGCCGGGTGGCTCGGCCAGCGAGGGCGGGAGGCCGGACTGGGTCTTGGTGCGCAACCTACTGGGCGGTGAGGTTGGGCGCGCCCTGGCGCAGCACGTACTTCTGGATCTTGCCGGTCGCGGTCTTGGGCAGTTCGGTCACGAAGGTGACGCCGCGCGGGGCCTTGAAGTGTGCCAGCCGGTCGCGCACGAAAGCGATCAGCTCCGGCTCCGTTGTCTCGGCGCCGTCGCCGAGCACGACGAACGCGTGCGGCGTCTCGCCCCACTTCGGGTGCGGCAACCCGACGATCGCGGCCTCCATCACCGCCGGGTGGCGCAGCAGCGCCGCCTCCACCTCGATCGAGGAGATGTTCTCGCCGCCGCTGATGATCACGTCCTTGATCCGGTCGCGGATCTCCACGTAGCCGTCGGCGTGCACCACGGCGGCGTCGCCGGAGTGGAACCAGCCGTCACCCATGGCCCGTTCCGTCGCCTCGGCGTCGTTGTAGTAGCCCTGCATGACGACGTTGCCCCGGACCACGATCTCGCCCAGGGTCTGCCCGTCGGCCGCCACCTCCCGGCCCTTCTCGTCCACCACCCGCAGCTCACCCGAGGTGAGCAGCTCGACGCCCTGGCGCGCCTTCAGCACGGCCAGGTCGGTGGGCGGCAGCCCCGCGTGCTCCGGCAGCGGCGCGCAGACCAGGATGAACGGGGCGGTCTCGGTGAGCCCGTAGACGTGCGTGACCACCCAGCCGAACTCGCCTTCGAGCCGCTCGATGGTGGCGGCGGCGGGCGGCGCGCCCGCGGTGACCACCCGCACTCCGGCGGGCACCTCGCCCCTGACCTCGGCGGGCGCGTTGGCCAGCGAGATCAGCACGGTGGGCGCCGCGCACAGCAGCCCCACGTGCTGCTCGCGGATCAGCCGGAACACCGCCGCGGGCTCGACCTTGCGCAGGCAGATGTGCACACCGGCCGCGGCGGTCACCGTCCAGGTGTACGTCCAGCCGTTGGCGTGGAACATCGGCAGCGTCCACAGGTAGGGGTCGCCCACGCTCATCGGCACGTGCAGCAGGGTGCCGATGGTGTTGACCGCCGCGTTCCTGTGGGTGATCATCACGCCCTTGGGCCGGGCCGTGGTCCCGCTGGTGTAGTTGATGGTGAGCAGGTCCCGCTCGCCGATGTCCGGGCGGTCGAAGTCCGGGTCGGCCGCGGCGAGCGCCGCCTCGTAGTCCAGCCACCCCTCCCGTGTCTCCTCGAACGCCACGAAGTGGCGCACGTCCGGCAACTGGTCGCGGACGGAGTCCACCGTGTCCAGGTAGTCCCGGTCCACGCAGAGCACGCTGGCGCCCGAGTGGTTCACGATGTAGACGAAGTCGTCGGCGGTCAGCCGGTAGTTGACCGGCACCAGCACCGCGCCGAGTTGCGGCACCGCGTAGAACGCCTCGAGCTGGGCGTGGGTGTTCGGCGCGATCGTGGCGACCCGGTCGCCCGGCCGGACGCCGAGGCCGGCCAGCGCCGCGGACCACCGGTCGCACCGGGCGAAGAACTGCTCGTAGGACAGCCGCAGGTCACCGTCGACCACGGCCACCCGCGACCCGTGCAGGCGCCGGGTACGGCGGGCGAAGTCAAGCGGGGTGAGGGCGGTTTCCACTCGATGCCTCCACAGGTCTTGGAAAGCACTGGCTCTTTGGGCTGCCGGTTCTAACCTATGACCTGCATCCCGTGCCGGTTGTACATCGATCGGTCACAGCAGGCTGCGGGTGCGGGCAATCCTTGTGTCGAGGTCGGCCAGGAAGCTTTCGATTCCCGTCCGCTTGGCCTCGACCGTCGCCCGCAGGTCCTGCTGCAGGGTGAGGCTTTCGGCCAGCAGTTCCCTGCGGTCCGCGTCGCCGGTGCTTTCGTGCAGGTAGGCGACCTTGATCTCGGCCAGCCTGTCCTCGTTGCGGAGCACCACGGCGATCTCGTCCAGGTTGAGGCCGAGCAGGGTCTGCAGTTGCCGGATGCGGGCTACCCGGGCCAGGTCGCCGGCCGAATACCGGCGCAGGCCACCGGGAGTGCAGCCGGACGGTGTGATCAGGCCGAGCTGCTGGTAGTAGCGCAGCGCCCGCTCCGAGACCCCGGCCTGGGCCGCGGCCGCGCCGATGCCGAGCAGGTGCTCCTCGCCGCTCTCACCCGGCGGGGGGCCGGGCGAAACCGGCGGGGCACCCGCCGCGGCTTTGGTGCTCATCGGCTCAGCAATCTCATCGGTTAGGCAGTCTCATCGCTCAGCGGTTTCCTTCCATGGCCTCCGGCTCCCCGGCCCCGTCGGTGCTGATCGGCATGCCCAGCATGTCACCGGTCAGCGCGTCCACCGGTGCCTCGGCCTCCAGTTCGGCGCCGTGGTGTCCCTCGGCGCCGTTTGCGCTGGCGCCGTTCGTGCTGGACCCATTCAGGCCTGCGGAGGCCAGGGCGGGGGCGGCGTGGATGTAGCGCTTGCCGCGGACCAGGGAGGCGAAGATCGCGATGACCGTCGCACCGGCGGCGAACGTGAACGCCAGGTGCATGCCGTAGGCGAACGGCTGCTCGATCAGGTGCGGGAAGAACGACCGGCCGGTGACGTAGGCGGCCTGCTGGGCGCTCAGGTGGTTCAGCGCCCCGGTCGGGCCGAGCAGTTCCTTGATCGGGTTGAACCCGAGGAAGGCCGAGAACAGGCTGCCGATCGGCGGCTCGTTGGCGACCGTGTGCGCCGCGGCGTGCGGCACACCGGCCGCGACCAGGCCCTTGTAGAGGTGGCTGGGCAGCCGGTCGGCCAGCCCGATCGTGACGATGGTGAAGAACAGGCCCATGGACAGCACGGTGGCCGAGTTCTGGAAGGTGTTCAGCATGCCCGCGCCGGCGCCCCGCTGCTCGGGCGGCAGGCTGTTCATCACCGCGGCCTGGTTCGGCGAGAAGAACAGGCCCATGCCGATCGCGAACAAGAAGATCAGCAGCGCGAACCAGATGTAAGTGAAGTTGATCGGCAGCACCTCGAGCAGCAGGAAGGCCGCGCCCGACACAGTCAGCCCGACGCTGGCCAGCGTGCGGGCGCCCCACCGGTCCGACAGCACGCCGGCCAGCGGGCCGAAGATCAGGAACCCGAGGGTGAGCGGGACCATGTAGATGCCGGCCCACAGCGGGGTGCGGTCGAAGCTGTAGCCGTGCTGCGGCAGCCAGATGCCCTGCAGCCAGATGATCAGCATGAACTGCATGCCGCCCCGGCCCAGCGCGCCGAGCAAGGCGGCGATGTTGCCGGCCGTGAACGCCCGGATCTTGAACAGGCTCAGCCGGAACATCGGCGCGGGCACCCGCAGTTCGATGAAGACGAACAGCACCAGCACGGCGATCCCGCCGAACACTCCGGCCAGCACCCACGGGTTGGTCCACCCGGTGGGGTGCCCGCCGTAGGGCAGCAGCGAATAGACGATGCCGGTGAGCAGCGCGATCAGGCCGATCGCGAACGTGGCGTTGCCGATCCAGTCGATCTTGGCCGGGATGCGGACGCCGTTGTCCTGCAGCTTGAGGTAGGCCCAGACGGTGCCGAACAGGCCGAACGGCACCGAGACCAGGAACACCAGCCGCCACTCGATCGGGCCGAGCACGCCGCCCAGCAGCAGCCCCATGAACGAGCCCGCCACGGCCGCGACGCCGTTGATGCCCATCGCCTTGCCCCGCTCATTCTCGGGGAACGCGTCGGTCAGGATCGCGCTGGAGTTGGCGAACAGGAACGCCCCGCCGACACCCTGGAACACCCGCATGATGATGATCCACAACACGCCCGGCACCCCGGTCAGCCAGGTCACCGACAGCAGGATCGAAAACACCGTGAAGATCGCGAAACCGAGGTTGTACATGCGGACCCGGCCGTAGATGTCGCCCACCCGGCCCAGGCTCACCACCAGAACGGCGGTGACCAGCAAGAACCCCATGAAGACCCAGAGGAAGTACGACGTGTTCGCCGGAACCAGCGGGTTGAGCTTGATCCCGCGGAACAGGTCGGGCAGCGAGATCAGCAAGATCGACTGGTTGATCGTGACCATCAGGATGCCGAGCGTGGTGTTCGACAGGGCGATCCACTTGTAATGCTTGCCCCTGCCGTCCGGGGCCACGTCCCCCGGCGACACCTGTGCACCCACCGCCATAACCGCTCCTCGTCTGCCTCGTATGCCCGTATGCCGGCTACCACCAGCAAGATATCTGATCCTGACGTTAACGTTATGTCTGGGTAGTGTCTGCGGGAAAGAGTCAGAGCAGGGGAAATCTGCTGTCTGCCTGGGGTATGGGCGTGGTTCACCGGGCGGCGGCTGGACCTGCGCCGGCCCGGGCCGCCAGGACGTGACCGCCTGGCTGGGATGGCCACCGTTCATTACGAATAAAGGTCGTGCGCGCGTGGGCAGTCTTCCAGCCCAGCCAGGGGAACCGGTCAGGCTACGCGTCGCACGGCGTCTGGTGGCGCCGGCGGCACGACGCCCGGATGCAGCACCGCCGCGATCGCCTCCACGCCGGTGACCAGCCGGGGCCCGGGGCGCACGACGATGCCGTCCGCGTCGATGGCCCAGACCGGCACGCCGGGCAGTGCCGCTTCAGCCCGGGCCGCTTCAGCCCGGGCCGCGTCAGCCAGGGCCGCCGCGGCGATCGCCGCCTGTTCGGCCGCGCCGTCCAGGTGGTAGCCGCACGGCGCCACGATGACCAGGTCCGGAGCCGCGGCGGCGATCTGCGCCCAGGACGCCTGCACCGAGGGTTCGCCGGGGCGGCCCGGTGCCGGTGTGCCACCGGCCGCCGTGATCAGGTCGGGCACCCAGTGCCCCGCGGTGAACGGCGGATCCACCCACTCGACCACCGCCACCCTGGGCCGCGGCCGCCCGGCGACCAGCGCCGCCACCCGGTCCAGCCGGGCCCGCAGGTCGCCGGCCAGGCGTGCGGCCCGGCCGGGTACCCCGGTGCGCTGCCCGACCGTGACGATCGACTCGATCACCTCGTCCAGTGACTGCGGGTCCAGCGACAGCACGTCCGCCTGGCAGCCCAGGTAGTCGAGCGCGTCGCTGACCTGGCCGGTCGGCAGGGCGCACACCCGGCACAGGTCCTGGGTGATGATCAGCTCAGGCCGCAGCGCCGCCAGCGCCCGCGCGTGCAGGGTGTACAGCTCCGCGCCGGAAGCGAGCTGTCCCCGCACGTAGTCGTCGATCTCGCGCGGCGTCATGCCCTTCGTGTCCAGGCCGCCCACCACGACGGTCTTCTCGGCCCTGGCGGCGGGTGGCTCGTCGCACTCGAACGTCACCCCGACCAGTTGCTCGCCCAGGCCGAGCGCATAGACGATCTCGGTCGCCGACGGCAGCAGGGAAACCAAGCGCACGTCCCGAGCATAAGAGATGGGCCTCAGCCGGTCAGGGCGTGGGTGGGCGGGTGATAGCCCAGCGACCCGCCGTGGCCGAGCAGCATGAGGATCAGCACCCCCACCGCGACGGCGGTGATGGCCACGGCGGTCACCAGCAGATGCCCGGGCCTGGGCCGCCCCGGAGCCGAGTGCTTCGACAGGTGGCCGGTGACGATGACCAGTGGGGTCATGGCCAGCACGGCGATGCCGGCCGGGATGTTCGTCTTGAGCACGGCGCCGCCGAGCGCGGCGAAGGCGATCGTGGTCCGGATCCAGGCCAGCCGGGTCCGCTGCCGCGCCAGCCCGGGATCGGCGTCCTCGGGGTCGTCAGGGTGGCCGTCGTTCCTGGCCTCGTTCACTGCCCTACCTCACGGCCGACAGCAGGAGCACGACGGCGGATATCACCGCGATGCAGGTGATGGTCACGGTCAGCACGGTCGGCAGCAGCGACCTGGGCACCGGCTCGCCGCGCCGCAGGGCCCGCTGGTTGCGCGTCCATTCGATGTACCCGGCCGACGCCACGACCGCGCCGAGCACGATCAGCGGCACCCCGATCAGGTGCCGGCCCCACGGCACCCCGGGGAACGGGGGCAGCAACTGGACGATGCCGAGCCCGGCGACGATGAGCGCGAGCGCGGTCCGGCTCCAGGCCAGAAACGTGCGCTCGTTGGCAAAGGTGTATCTGGCGTCCGGCTCGGACTCCTGGCCGGGCGCTGATCCGCTCATCGCTGCCTCCGTTGGAGTGATCGTGCCACCGCTAAGAGCATCCTCTACCGGCGCCCGGCGCCCGGCGCGTATGGGGGCGATGCGGTCGGCTACAGCCTGGCGCTCTGCCGGGTTCGCTGGGAGTGGCCCAGCCACCACGACGCGGCCTGGCGGGCTTGCCAGGGCACGCCGGGCAGGTCACGTACCCGGGTCAGCATGGCGTCGTTGTGCGCCATCCCCATCCCGTAGACGAGCCCACGCACGATCGCGTCGTTCGCCGCGCTCTGGGGGCGCCTGGGCGGCCCGCAGTGCAGCCTCACCGCATGATTCCAGTACCTGTCGTCGCTGGTCCCGCCGAGGTGGCCGATGTTGCGGGCGGCCGCCACCATGACCGGCGCGGGCACGCCGGGGCTGAGCGTCAGCCGCTCGACCATGGGCCGGTGCTGCGGGCCGCCGAGAAGGCGCAGTGCGTCCATGATGCACATGGCCAGGCCGGTGTCGGCCGCAGTGGCGGTGCGGGACAGCGAGGCGGTCAGCGCGGTGGCCACCGGCAGCCGGTACGGCGTCGCGTGGATCAGGAACGCGGCTTCCAAGCGCACGTCGGGCACCGAGTCGTACAGCATCTCGTCCACGGCCTGGGCCAGCATCTGGTCGAACTCCCAGGGCCCCTCTCTGGGCATCTGGGCGGCCGCGGCCGTCACCACCCGGGTGACGAAGGGTCCGGCCTGGTCCGGGGTGCCCAGCTTGCCCGTGGTCGCCACGCGGCTGAGCGATTCGTCGGCCTGGACCACCCGGCGCAGCTTGTCCGTCACCGCTGTGGGCACGTCGTCGGGCAACTGCCGCAGCAGGCTGACCGCCAGCGTGCGCGCATCGTGGGGGTCGACCTGATCGCCGCCGATGAGGCTCGCCACCACTCCGGCGAGTTGCCTGCTCTCCTCCGGGGAAAAGTGGCCGTTGGCGACCTTGCGCACGCAGGCCAGCAGTGCACCGTAGAACGTCATGGGGCTAGTCGGATGGGTGAGCTGGGCCAAAACGTGTTTGCTGGCGTCCGGATGCGAGGTGACATCCATCGCACCCATTACTTCTATTCCGACCTGATTTGTGGAATCGCGACCGAGTTCCGCGACCACCGATATCGCGGATTCCTGCGCGATCGGATGTTTGAGCAGCCGTTCCAGCGCGCCAAAACGCTGCAGCCACGCCACTCGGTCCGCGATTATCTGTTCTTGGAGCAGTCGCCGGGCCAATACCTCCCAGGTCGCCGACGGGCAGATGTAGAAATTTGGCACTGCGGAGATTTCGCGGGTGAGCTCATCCCATTCCGCACCGGTCATCACCGCGCAGGAGCCTGCCTTGTCGATGAGTTCCCCGATGCGCCCGGTCGGCACCTGGCCTGGCCGCCTGCCTGACCAGGCCGCACGCTGGGCGAACTCCACGCAGTAGTAGGCGCGCAAGCTCTCCGCGGTGGCCACCAGCAGGCCGGGAGCCAGGCCGAGCAGTTCCTCATACCGCCTGATGGCCACCGTGGGAACGCGCAACGCCGCCGTTTCCCAGCGCGATATTTTGCTCTCGTTGGCCGTGGCCGGCCAGCATCCGCCGCCGAATGCCGCCGCGAACAAGGAGGCTTTCGCCCAGCGCTCGTCGCTGCCAAAGAGCCGGTTCACTCTCAGCAGCCAGGCGATCCGCTCTCTTACCCCCGGGCATGCCCGCATTTCTGTGTCCTCGGCGGCGTTTCGCGGATGCTCGCCGGCCGAGGCTGAACCCCCCACAACATCCAACTATAGGGAACCTTCCTGTCAAACTCGGCGGAAGATCCAGATACTGGCCGGAATCTCATTCGGTTAAAGCGGGTCCGGTGACCGGAGTGAGACGTGATGCGCAGGTGACGGGAATGGTGTTTCCTGACGAGATCTTGCACTCGGCGGGACCAACTGCAATTGATCTTCGTTGGGTTGCCGGTATTGCCTAAGGTTAGCCCGGATCATCACCCATGCCCGATTGACGGGCGGGGTTCGTGGCTGAACGGGTGCCCGGGAGTGGCTGGACGCGACGGGGGCGTCCCGGGCATCGGGCTCCGGCCATGGCCGGCTTGAGCCCCCGGTCATGGCCGGACTGAGATCGTCCGGCAAGGGGGCCGCTGGACCGGGGGCGCGCCCAGCCGTCCTCTTGCCGGACGATCTCTTCACTGTTCCGGTCTCGGCTGGTCACTGTTCCGGTCTCTGCCGGGTCCTCAGCCGGTGACGGTCGTGCCCTGACCACTCACTGCGCGGCGGTCAGGAGCTGCTCGAGTTCCCGCAAGGCAGCGTCGGCGGCCTGCCCAATGGCCACGTCGTCGGGGGCGGCCGCACACGCGCCAAGCATTTCAACGATCTTCCGCCCGGCCGCGGCGATCTCTTCTGGCTCAACCGGCATGCCGTTCACTCCTGAATTTCATCGTGGCTACTCCGCGGTTTCACGCACGGCCCGGACGCCTCCGCCCGCGTCGTCAGACCGCGTTGCAGGCCCGGAAGACGTGCACCAGGGCCGGGATGCTGGCCCCGTGCTGGAAAGCGATGTACTCCGGCAGGATGACGTCCTGCTTCCACTTCGCCTTGTAGGCGTACTGCGTCTGCGCCGGGTAGATGTCGCCGCCGTTGTCCCACAGCTCCCCCATGAACCAGCGGAAGGCCCGGCTGTAGCCGGGGAACTCGGACGCAGTGGATAGTCCCGAAAAGGGCGTGTACCCGAAGTGGAGCCACTGCACGCCCTCGGCCTGGAACTTCTCGATGGCCGCCTTGTTGATCGCTTCCATGACGCCGGGCGGAGAGTCTGGCTGGCGGCGGCTGAGGTCGTGCATCCACCCAGGCCGGGATCCGTAGACCGGCGAGTACGAGATGTATCCGGTCAGCCGGCTGCCCGCCGCGGCGACAAAGAGCCTTCGCAAGGGCTGGTACCGCCCGCCGCACTGGCCCACCAGGAAGTCAAGCGGCTTGGCGCCACCCTTGGCCCCCAGCCAGCCCGCGTCCAGCTCCTTCATCGCGGCCTGCCAGGGGCTGAGCGGCACCTCGCTGATGGCCAGCCCGCTGCGCAGGGCACGTGCGATCTTGTTTCGCAACTGCATGAACGCGGTTCCGTGCAGGCTGAACAGGTCCAGCCGCAGCGCGTACGATGCGCCGAGCTGGTTGACCGTGAAGCTCTCGTCCAGGTACTCGGCCGCGTCGGCTCCCTGGAGCTGCACAGCCACGATCTCCCGGTCTTGCGCGACGGCCAGCTCGAGAAAGGCTCGCAGCAGGCGAGGCCGGGCCTCCTTCGGCGCGAACGGGCCGCCGAACTGCACCAGGTATCTTCCGGTGGGCCGGTACACGATCACGCCAGGGGTGTCCGGCGTGTGCAGGTAACTGTTGCCCTCATTGACCGCGAGAAACGAGCTGGGGTTGTCCGCGCCCGAGTAACGCTGTATGGCATCTAGAGCGATGTCGGAAGCCGCGAGCGTCTCGGTCATCGTTGCGCTCCATTCATGACATGAGCCTTTCCTTTGCGATCGTGAGAGTAGGCAGTCAAGCGTTCGTCCCACAAGGCGGAGGCGGCTCGTTGTGCACAATTACTTATCGCACATCAGTGTGCGGATATCAAGGGTGCGAAAGGGTCAGTACCTGGTCAGGCACGTATCAGCATCATCGGACATGATGACTTCTGTGAAGCAGCGTCACGGAAGATGAGCTGTGAACAACCAAGGAGAGGTTCCCAAAGCGGCCCAATGGGGTCCGGCACTAGTCGGGCGGGCACTTCAGTTGCCCACGCAGGTTCGAATCCTGCCCTCTCCGCGATGACAAGCAGAAGGAGCATCCGCGTTCTTTTTGCTTGCCGTCAGCGTGCTGTCAGGCATGTTCTACAAGAAAAATGTGAGCGCCTTCATGACCATGAAATCATCGACGGCCTATCATGCCCGCACCAAATTGCCGGTTAGCGCAGGCAATGGGCAAGCGCGCAGCCCGATACCGGTTTCCGGTGTTGAGCGATGGCTCATGACCCTGTTACTAGATCTGCCCAAGCCATCCGAGTACCGGTTCACCGCAGATTACTCGCGTGCGGTCGCGGAGTACTGCCTGGAGAACTGGCTGAACGCACGTTCGGCCAAGCCGCCGTCTGTCGACCAAGCCGTCACCCAGTTTCGCCATACAATGATGTCGGGGAACGATCTGTCTAGGTGCCAGGTGGATCAGGTATGTCGCCGGACATTCAGCACGCAGCGCGAGCTTCCGGCCTGGCTCTACGACACCACCGAGCGTTTCCTCAACGTCATCAAGCCATGGAATCTCGTCTGGCTCAGCTTCACAAAATGGGCACTGTCCTGGTGCCGGCAGAGCGCCATCGCGGATTTGGCCTTCCTGGCCCGCGACGCGCTGCCGTTCTTCGTCGCCGCCACCACGCTGGAGAAGGGCCTGCACCTGCACCTGGCCCACATATCCAGGACCGTCACGCCGGACTCGCTGGCTATAGGCTCGATCCTCCGGCAACCCTCCGTCGCCCTTATCGACTCCGGTTGCTACGGGACGTGTATCAACCATCTGCGACAGCAGCGGGATACGCTCATCGGGAACTCCACCGATAGGGGCCTGGCCACACTCCTCTACTACAGCCGCAATCCTCAGCTATTTGGCTACGTGAATTACCTCATGTGCAGGGATATGCTCGCCAGCCCGGAGACAATGGACCGGGCGGCGGAGTTTGTCATCTATGCGGGTGATCTGCTCGAGGCCTTGCCAAAGCCGTACCAATATTGCTCGCAGGATCGCACCATGGTGGAGCCGAGCGATCTGCTGAGTTTCACCATCTCTATTGCGACGCTCAGCGATATAAGCAGCATGGCAAAGGCGGATACCTTTCTCGATGCCGAGCGGATGGACGACGCTCATGAGCAGGTGCGGCTGCTGTACCGCAGCTATCAGCGCTCTCGGCATCGCAGCGAACTGCGCAGCGACTTCCTCTTCGACGAACCCACGCCTAAGAGCCTGCCGGCGCCCGGCGCACTGGCCGGCCTCGACTTCCTTGAGATCCCACCACAGAGTCACATATTCGGCACAGCCAGCGGCTGATTCCCCGTCCGCCGGCACGATAATGTAAGGGGCTGTTCTCTCTGATGCCACTCTCAGCCGAGGCAACGCTGCGGTTCCTGGCTACCCGGCAGCGAGGATCGGGCGAGTATGTAGAGACCTCTGAGCGCGAGCCAACCATGGAAGCGCTGAGGTGGGCCGCCGAGATCTTCTGGTTAGTCTCGGGTCAGCTATTCGGGCCCGCCCCGTTCGTCGGCCAATGCTGCCGGCCGGGTGGCGCGTTTGCGATGACGGCAGCCGATCCTGAGCCGTCTCGAGCCGCGAGCTATTACGCGGTGCGTGTGCTCACTCTCTCTGGCCAGCGTGACGATATCCCCCGCCAGCTTCCGCTGTGGCTGGCCAGCGAGATGGCCACACCCGGCCAGCCCGCCACGTCGGACATCGACGAGATGTTCTATGTCCTGCGCGCGCTTCAGCAACTGGAGGCACTCAATTTACTCACCCCGGAAGTGACCCTGGGGCTGGTGGATTTCATCCAGCGGAGCCGGGACGCTGACGGAGGCTACGCGGGTATGCCGGGACAGCCACCGGACACCGAGCACACGTACTGTGCCATCTGCGCCTTGTCGCTCCTCGGACACCCACTCACAGACACCGAATGCCGCGGCACCGCGGCCTGGATCAGGTCACGGTTCGATACGCCGTCGGGTCTCGTGGCCCTCACCGCCAGCGATGACACTCCGTCACTCGCCGCCAGCTACTGGGGTTTCCGGGCTTCGGAACTGCTCGACGCGACCGTCCGCCCAGACCGTCTCGGCCCAGACCGTCTCGGCACGGACCGTCTCGGCACGGACCGTCTCGGGGCGGCTGTGGAGAGCCTGGCCAAGCCGGATGGTGGGTATGGGACGCAGGCGCACGCCACGTTGTGGGAGTCGTACTGCGCGCTGCAGGTGCTCTCCAAACTGTCCGCTCTGCGTGGCGGTGGGCAATGACCTCATCCCGGCTGTCGGATGTCATCTGCGCCAGCTCGGCCCGGGGAGAACTCGCGGTCGGCATCTATCTCGTGCCGGGTTTCCCGGACTGGAACACGAGCCTGGAAGCGCTCAGCCTTTGCCTGAGCCACGGCGTGGACTTCATCGAGTTCCCCGCCATGTCGGCGCCCCTGTGGTCGCCCAGGACCGGTCCGGTGCTCGTCCAGGCGCTGCGGGACGCGGAGCCTTACTCCGAGCCCAAGGCCGCCGCGTGGCTGCTGCGCGCGCCCGTGCGGGTGGCCGTCGTCTACGGGTCTGCCTGGCCGTCGCCGGTTACCTGGTCCGCGCCGCCCTCGCTCCGCGCCGGAGTCTCTGGCTACCTGTTCGAGAGCGACCCAGCGCAGATCGCACCTTACGCCCTGGCCGCGGCCGAACGTGGCGCGGTCATCATCCCCGCGGTGGACGCATCCAAAGAGGGACTGTCCGACGCCGACCGGCGCGTCATCTCGTCGGGCGGCGGCTTTGTGTACGCGTCCCTGGGGCCCAGGACCGGCACGAGGGCGGCCTCCGTTGCTGATCTTCAGCGGAAGCGGTCAGAAGTCCGGTCTGTTCGTCCGGACCTGCCGGTGTGCGCCGCCTTTGGCATCAGCCAGGCCGCCGATGTCAAGGAGCTCCGCGACTGCGAGGGCTGCGATGGGGTCATCATCGGCTCCGCCGCGCTGACCTGCCTAAGCGAGGGGACGGCGGCATTCGGGACGTGGCTCAAGGACATTGTCACATCGGCGAAGTAGGTACGCGCGGGGTGGCCGGAAGGGACGAGATGTGAACGACAATCCCATGTTCAACATGGACCCGAAACTGGCAAAGCTCATCATCGACCAATGCATGAGTCAGCTCAGCCTGGATGAAGTCCCGCTGCAGACAGGCGGTGACAGGCACCGGCTCGCTGATAAACTGGCCGGGCTTATTGGGTCGGCCGGTCATGACCCGGAGATGGTCTTGTCGGCGTTCTTTACAGATATCGCACCTGCCATCATCGCGTGCGACACCCCACGTTTTATGGCCTTTGTGTCTTGCGTACCATCGAAGACATCCATTCTTTTCGACTTGGTGGTGTCCTGTTTCACGCTTCACGGCATCTCCTGGCTCGAGGCCGCTGGGCCAGTCGCGGCCGAGAATCAGGCTTTGCGGGTGCTGGCCGACGCGGCGGGGTTGCCAGCCAGCGCCGGCGGTTGTTTCGTGTCGGGTGGCTCCAACGGTAATTTGTCGGCCCTTCTCGTCGCCCGTGACGTTGGCCTGAGCCGGCGCCACGGGAAATGCGTGCGGCCTAAGGTGGCGATCACCGCGGACGCGCACAGCTCGGTGAGCAAGGCCCTGCATATCCTGGGTATGGAACCGCTGCTTGTCCCCGCCGAGAACCGGCGGCTTTCGGCGCGGGCGCTGCAGAACGCTCTTGCTTCCGAGCCCAGGCCAGAAGACGTCGTGGCCGTGGTCGCTAATGCCGGTACCACGAACGCCGGCCTGATCGATGATCTGGCCGGGGTGGCCGACGTAGCCGGGCAGCAGGGGTTTTGGTTTCACGTCGACGCGGCCTATGGCGGCGCCGGCCTGCTCGCGCCTACGGTGCGCGGGCTCTTCGACGGCATCGAGCGGGCTGACTCCTTGGTCATTGACCCGCACAAGTGGCTGTTTTCGCCGTTCGACTGCGCGGCGCTGCTTTACCGCGACCCGGCTGCGGCAAAGGCGGCGCATACTCAGCAGGCGTCGTACCTCGATGCCATCCACGATGACAGCATGGACGTATGGAACCCCAGCGACTATGCCCATCACCTGACCCGCCGGGCCCGTGGCTTGCCTTTGTGGTTCGGGCTCGCGGTCCACGGCACGGACGCCTACCGCGACTGCATCGAGAGCACACTCGCCATAGCCCGTTATGCGGCTGAGCGCATCAACGGGTGCGAGGGTCTGACACTGGTCCTCGAGCCGCAGCTTTCCGTTGTTCTCTTCCGGCGCGACGGGTGGGGATGGGATGACTACGACAGCTGGTCGGCGAGGCTGCTAGCCGACCAGATCGCCTTCGTTCTGCCCACTTCCTTGGACGGTGAGCCGGTAGCCCGGCTGTGTTTTGTGCACCCGGAAACCACCAAGCAGATGGTCGACGACCTCATCTCCACGATCGCGCCCGAACCGGGCGGCGGCGGTACGCGCTCACTCTGACCGTAATCTCTGGTCTCGATCCGGCAGGGTCGGCCCGTTCCACATCCGGCGGGTCGGCCCGTTCCACATCTGGGGTGTCGGCCCGTTCCACGCTGAGGAAGCCGAACCCCATGATGGCCTCGTGCGGGCGGAGTCGAGGCGCAGACGATCCGCCCGACGCGGAACCTCGCCCCATCCCGCACCAGACCCTCGGTGCTTCTGGGCAGCAATATCGCCACCTGCTGGACCGGTCCAGCAGGTGGCGATCAGCGACTCCTACGCCTCGGGCGCCGGTGGCAGCGCGTCAACCACGATCACCTGGTCGGGTCGCAGGGCCACTGGCAGTCGCTCGGCGAGCCAGCCGGCCACCCGGTCAGGGTCGACGGCGGGCGCGGTGCCCGCGGCCGCCACTACCGGCCGGGGGTCGCTCTCATAGCCGGGCCGTATCGCATAGACCGCGTAGCGGCCGGTGTCACGGAGCATTTCCTCGATTTCCACGCTCACCCGGAATCCCTGTTCGGCCAGCCGTTCGGTGACCTGCTGAACCCGGCCTTCGGTCGGCGAGCCGGCCTCATCGTGGACTTCCATGCTGATCTGCTGAATCAGCGGCCAGTGGCGGGTATCTATTCCCTGGAGCACGTCAAATTCGGCACGCTGGGCATCGATCTTAATCAGGTCGATGTTATGCACTCCGACTTCATCGATCACCGCCGAGATCGGGCGGAGCCGGCACTGGCGTTCAACGAACTCGAAATCCTTGTTCGCCAGGCTCTCAACCTCGGCAAGATGCTCCTCACGGCCGGCGGGCCCGCTCTTCCGCTCGTTCGCGACGTACCGTTTAATCAGTTCGACTTCGTTTTCCCAGTTAATGTAATCATGACGGCATGACATGATCGAGATGTTTGGGTAGTAGTAAAATGAGACGTCCTGTTCACGGCTGGACAGGCCATAGTTGAACGATTGGACGGCGAGGCCACGCTCGTCAACGTTTTGCTGAAGCTTGGCAAACACTTCGGGAACCGGTTCGAAAGCATACACTTCAGCCGAAGGGCAGCGCGCCGCAATGAAGAGGCTGAACATCCCTATGTTCGCACCGACGTCGAAGACCACGGCGCGTTCGCGAAGCACTATGCCGCCGCGCAGGTAAACTTCACCGACGAAAATCTCGTCATGCAAGAATCTCGTCTCCGCCAGGTTCATGACCGCCAGTTCTGCCACTACTCCGGCGTCGGCGGTGACGGAGTGCGTTCCCCACGGCAGCACCTGTGCCACTAGGCGGCCGTCGGCCTCGCGAATAACGCGGGCACGTGCTATTCCTGGGTAGCGGCGCAGCGTGCCTTCAATTTCAGGCTCAACCTGGCGGGTGGCCTGGCTGGGAGATTTTCCAGGGATATTCATAGCGCCTCCTTGTATATTGCTTGCCGTGAGACGGTGTCTGCTGCCGGCATTCGCCAGAACGCCGGGGCAGCCGCTATAAGGGCCAGGCGCTGGCGTGAATGGGGAATGGATCCTGGCGGCTTACGGATTGGTGGTTGATAACCTCGGAGCCTTGACCTGGTTGAACGGAAATCCGCCCTCGGGGTCGGCGCGCAACTCACTGCGGGCGGCGCCGCGCAGCGCGTGGTTGCCGTCGCAGAACGGCTTGAGGGCGGACAGGCCGCACCGGCACAGCGCGATGGTCTCCCGTCCTGGGTCGATCTCCTTGCGGTCTCTGTTCTGGAGCTTGTAGGCGCCCCGCACGACGACCGGCCCGTTCTCGTAGACGGTGATCTCGACTGGTGGATGCTCGTCCTGCATGAGTTGCTCCTTCTCTCTCAGACCGCGGCGAGTTCGCGCAGCGACGTGCCCTCCGTCGCCCACGCCTCGACGATCGAGCGGGCGAACAGAGCCCGGATGTTGAGCGTGGCCAATGCGCCGATGACGAGGTGGTCCCATTCGGCCGGGTAGTCGGCCACGAACCCGCCGCACATGTCGTGGGCGGCCAGTTGCTCGTGCACGGCGTCGGCGACGATGTGCTCGTCGTAGAACCAGCGCGCCTTCTTCGACCCGCCGACCCGGGCCATGCCTTCGGTGAAGTGGCGGTTGATGAACGACGAGCCGATCTCGGTCGCCGCAAGGTTGCCGAGAATCCTCCCGCGCCAGCGGCGCTGCAGGCCGAACATCGACCGGAGGGTGTGGATGCTCAGCGAGGCGGCCGGGATGTGATCGATGTAGGCGCCGTACTCCGGGTCGAGGTCCAGTTCGGACATCAGGATCGCGTACAGTTCGGCGTGGCTGCGGCCTGGCATTCCGCCGCCGTACTCGTCGGCCTGGATCTCGACCAGCGCGCTCTTGGCGCGGCCGGCCACCCGCGGGATGGCCCACGCGTGGGCGTCGGCTTCGCGCAGGCCCTCGATCGACCGGTGGATCGCCATTTCCTTGAACTGCTCGAGGGTCGCGTTCTGGTGCATGAACTTCAGCAATCCAGCCGGGGTCGAGGGGCCGCAGAGGTCCATCAGCCACATGGGCACCCCCTCCGGAGTCAGGTCCTCAGGCATCCGCACCTCGGCGAGGACGTCCCGCTCGAACACGGCCTCCAGGGCGCCGCGCACGGCCAGTAGCGACGGCTCCCATTCCCACCGCGCGTCGACGCCGTCGAAGCCCTCGTAGCTGAACCCGTAGCAGGTCCACAGGCTGATCTGGACGTCCTCATCGGACCTGGCGTCCACAGTGGTCTCCGGGAGCGCGTCGAGCAGCTCGGTGAGCTGTGACGGCATCGGTCCGGGTTCGCCGGGCAGGCGGGCGAACAGCGCGGTGCTGACGGGTCCTCGTGGAGCGGGCAGCCGCATGGCGTTCTCCGATCTGATGGGTCAGCGCGGTGGCGCGGACCGCCTGGTGGATCTCGTGCTGGGTCCGCAGTGTGCGGAAGTCAACGCCGCCATGACCGCGCGCACCGCGAGTCTGCAGCTGTCCGGGTCGAAGAGCAGTTCGTGGTCGACATGCCGGGCTGCTGTATCCGCGACGTGTAGTCGCAGGTGGCCTCGCATGCCGCGTCAAGTTCAGCCTCGATCGTCATGAGGTTCAATATGCCAACCATTCGTGATACGCGGCTGATCGAACGCTGACCTATGGCCCCAGTCAGCGTGTGGTCAGCCGATCATTGGAAGCCTCTGCAAGTCCTTCCGGCAGCTGTTCGAGATCGTGGCAGACCGGTGCGGCGTGCCAGTGCCCAAAAAAGAAGGCTGGATGGTCGGCGACGGTGCCACAGCACAGGCATCGCCGGCGGCCAGGACGCTGGCCTCTGGATCATCTGGATCGACCGAGGACACCCGGCCACTCCCTGATCACACCGTTGGCATCACTGAGGTGATCGACCTCACTTGCTCAGCCGGGGCGCCCGCCGCCGGCAGTACCCGGCCTCCCGGCCCGGTTGCGACCATTCCAGCAGCCGAGGTCGGGATCGGCGACCATTCCCGCACCGGAAGTCGGGATCGGCGACCATTCCCGCATCGGGAAGTCGGGATCGGCGACCATTCCCGCGGCCAAAATCAAGATCGGCGAGCAGCCGGCGGTGGCGTGCTGATCCGCGGCCGACAGGGGTTGAATCGCTGAGCCTCGCGTAAGACTATTCAGGGATGGAGGAGACTGTGCGTGCTGTAGAAACTCGAATCAATGACGTGTCAGTTCGGTGTCAGCAACCCGAGTTAAGTTCCTCATATCAAGTCGATAGAAAAACACGTGGATGTAATGATCACGTCTCCATAGCCAGGCTTATATGTATGCGGTGACAGATAGCGTCGGTCCGCCTGCTTGCTGGGCCGCCGTGCGGATCCTGCGGAACTCATTAAGTAAAAGTATATCTAGCATAATTAGAACAAAAAATCGAGCTTCTGTGCCGCGAGTACGGCCACCTGAACAGCTACCAGCGCGGTCGTATTTTAACCTGCTCGAGAAAGAGATGACACAGCATATGCTAGCTATCGAGAGGCTGCAGGAACTTCCGCTGTCCGAGCGACGCCAGGGCCTTGAGGAACTTGTCGTTATGGAATTCAGGACAACTCTGATGATGGCAGACGACGAGGAACTTCCGTCAGATATGAGTTATTTCGAGCTTGGGTTTACCTCATTGCGGATAACGGAGATCAAGGAACGGCTCGAAACGGAACTCTGCCGCCGAATAAGCACCAATGTGCTATTCAACAGCCCGACCATGGAACGCCTTATATCTTACCTGGCTGACGATGTTCTAGCAGACCTCTTTGGTGTAGCAGTCGTCTGACAGATAGGGCACAGGGAACCGGAAGGGGGAAAGGCAATGGCCGTCGTGCCAGAATCGGGACCGCCTGGCGGGCGCATGCTGATGGGGATCACCGGCAGTATCCGCCATTCTCCGTCGGCAACCGCGGCCGGGCTGCCAGCCTTATGGGCCGGCTTCCGCCCGGGCCGGACGGCTTCACCGCTGCTGCCGGGCTGACCTGCGCCTTCGGCCACCAGCGCTGCCTGCCGCGACGGAAGGCGAGGCGCGGGCTGGCCCGTCCGATCGTGGACGGTTTAACCACCGGGCCGGTGCTGTGCGCTGGGCGCGGGCAACGGCGACGGCCCGGCCAGGGCGCGGTGACAGCCAGTTCAGATCTGCATGCGCTGCGCCGATTGAGGACCTCATCGGCAAGGTGCCCGCGATGCCCTATTTCGACTCAACCGCTGCCAGCGCAGGGCCCAGCAAGCAGCAGATGAAAGGACACCGACCCGTGATGACCCTGAATCCACAGACGCTTACTGCCCGGTCTGCCCTACATGCCCAGAAATGCCCTAATCGTCTCGCCGTCATTTGCGAAGGCCGTGAGGTGACCTACGCGGAGCTGCACCGCCGCAGTAACCAGACCGCGAATGCGCTGCTCGCTGAAGGCCTACACCGGGGAGCCCGGGTCGCCTACCTCGGCCGCGAGTCGGAGCACTACTTCGATATCGCGCTCGGCTGTGCCAAGAGCGGAACCGTACTGGTACCGATCAACTGGCGGCTGACCTCTCGTGAAGTGGATCACGTGCTGCGGGACTCGAACGCCGAATTACTGTTCATCGAGCGCGATTTCCGGCCGGTCGTGGACCGGCTGCGATCAGCCCTGCCCTCGCTGCGCGCGGTCATCGAGATGGACACATCAGGCTCGCGGGCGGACGGCTTCCTGCGCTGGCGGGCCGGTCACCCTGATGCCGATCTCGATCCCGGCACCGGGCGCGACGACGCGGTGGTGCAGATGTACACCAGCGGGACGACTGGCTTGCCCAAGGGCGTCGTCTGGGCCCATCGCACGTTCTTCACCCTGACCGAACACATGAGTCAAGCGGGACTCGACTGGTTCGACTGGTACACCGATGACCGGTCCATGAGCTGTTTCTCTGGCTTGCACTCGGCCGGCATGGGCTGGTTCATGTACGGGTTCGCGGCCGGATGCACGAGCGTGGTCATGAGGATGTTCGTGGCCGAGGAAGCGGTGCGGCTCATCCGGGACCACGGCGTCACGATCATCTTCGCGGCCCCGGCGATGCTCCGGATGTTGATGGCCGAGCCGGACGCCACGCGGCAGGCATTCAGGTCACTGCGCAAGGTAACTTACGGAGGCTCGGTCATCGCGCCGCCGCTGCTGCGCCAGTGCATGGAGCAACTGGACTGCCAACTCGCCCAGATGTATGCGGCGGCGGAGTCGGGCGCGGGAGTGACGTGCCTGACCGCGGCCGAGCATTGGCCTGACAATCCGAGGCTGAGTTCCGTCGGGAGGCCATGCCCGGGCAATGAAGTCAAGATCGTGAACCGCGATGGGGAAGTCCTCCCGGCTGGGCAGGTCGGCCGGATCTGCGTCAAGACGCCCGCCATCTTCGTCGAGTACTGGCGTCAGCCAGAGACGACGAGGAAGGCGCTCGTGGATGGCTGGCTGCATATGCCGGACGCGGGCTACCTGGACGAGGACGGCTATCTGTTCGTCCTTGACCGGATAGACGACGCCATCATCGTGGCCGGCCAGAACATCTATCCGGCCGAGGTCGAGATGGCGCTGGCCGAGCACCCCGCGGTGGCCGACTCTGCGGTCGTCGGCGTGCCCGATCCGCGGTGGGGCCAGGCCGTCAGGGCCGTGGTTGTGCTCCGCAAGGAGCAGCAAGTCACTGTGCGTGACCTCACATTGTTTCTTCGAGGCAGGCTCGCCGATTTCAAGATTCCCACCCGGTACGACTTCGTCGACAGCCTGCCCCGCAACCCAACTGGGAAGGTTCTGCGCCGGATGCTTAGTGCGCAGGTGTGATGACGGACGTGCGTCGCAGGCTGGAACGGCTGGTTTTGGCCATCGAGTGATAGAAGCGTACCCGGCCGAGACCGATCACAGCCCCTTTGTCGTTGTTGTTGACGGAGCCACTGCAATTAAATTTCTAAACGGTTAGCAAGCCCCAGAATGTACATTACCATTTTGCCGGAGGTGGCGCTGAGAAATTAGTGGGTGAAGGTTGTCGCGGAGAAAACAGCTAAGAGGTGACATGGCAAAGTTCTACGTCCTGGGCCCGCTGGAATGTCGGTCTTCCGAACGCCTGGTGAACATACCAGGAACGCTTCAGCGGACACTACTCGCGACCCTACTAGCTGCCGAGGGGAATCCAGTATCGGTGGAATCCCTGGTAACAGAATTGTGGGCGGACTCGCCTCCTCCACAGTGGGAGAATGCATTGCAGGCGCACATTAGCAGGCTGCGCCGGAGGGTAGACGCCGTTGCCGACAGCCGGACGGCGCAACTTATCGTCCAGCACTCTGGCTACCGCCTGTCGACCGATGATGACGCGGTGGACGCAAAAGTGTTCATGCGCGAGCTCGGAGAAGCGCGGTTCCTCGGCAATCACGATCCAAAAAGAGCAGCCGATGTGCTACGCGGTGCGCTATCCCTGTGGCGCGGCAACGCTTTCGGCTTGGTCATTCAGGGCCCGTTGTGCCGCACCGTCGCGCAACGTTATGAAGCCGCCCGGCTGGTCGCGCTCGAGACGCTGTTCGACCTGGAACTGCGGGGCGGGCGGCACACGGAAATCATCCCTCTGCTTGCGGAGCTGGTCGAGCCACCGTCGTTAAATGAACGCTTCTGCGAGCAACTGATGATCGCGCTCTACCGGTCCGGCCAGCAGGCTGTCGCGCTGACCGCCTACCGCCGGATGCGTGAGCGACTCGATGACGAGCTTGGCATTGAACCAACCGTCACGTTGCGTAATTTGTTCAACGCGATCCTCGTCCACCATCCGGCACTTCGCGTGGGGGCCGATCACGCCGTGCTTCGCGCCTGACAGTCCTGCCTGCTGGTCTGGCTGCCGGTCGTCCCGGTCTGCCTACTGGTCGTCAGCGATCCGTACCATGCGCCTGGTGAAGTCCGACATGACGGCCGCAACGTGCTCGCTGATGTAGAAGTGCCCCCCTGGGTACTCGTGGTGTCCGAGGTAGCTCCGGCTACGCCCGGTCCAGGACTTCATCGCATGCGGCTCGACCAGCAGCGGGTCCGACTGGCCGGCGTAGGACACCAGTGGGCAGTCCACCACGGCCCCGTCGTCCTCGTACTGTGCCGCAATCCGGAAATCCGCGACCACCGGCGGCAGCACCAAGTCCAGCATGTCAGGATCGGCCCACAGTTCCTCGGGAAAGGCACCAAGGTCCTGGAACAGTCCGCCGAACTCGGCCACCGAGAGATTGGCCTGGTCCGCAGGCGCACGGTAAAAGCCCTCGGGCGCCCAGCCGGACATGCCGAGCAGCAACGGTGACGGGTCACCCTCGGCCTCGAGCCGGACGGTCAGCCGGTAGGCCAGCATGGCGCCGATGCAGTGCCCGAACATCGCATACGGGCGTTCATCGGCCACCGTGGCCAGCAGGGTCTCGTGCAGGTCATCGAGGAGAGCGTCCCAGCCCACCGGCAACGGCTCGCCGCGCCGGCTCTGCCGTCCGGGCAAGGTCAGCGCCTGCGCGCCGATTTCCGCGGGCAGCAACCGGCTCCAGCCCCGGTAGGCGGCCGCTCCGCTACCGGCGTGCGGCATCAGGAACAACCGGATCCGCGCTTGCGGTGGCAGTTCGGCTGGGCTGAACCAGCGTTGCGCCGAAGCGGGCCGGTCCGCCGGCGGGGACGAGTCGGATTGCGTCTGGCCCGCCGAAGCGCTTGCCTGATGTCCGGTCATGTCCATGCCTATCCGACCTCCTCGAGTTGCTCGTCCAGGAACTCGGCGAGACTGCGTGGCGATGGGTTGTTGAATAGCTCTGGCGTCGGGAAGGAGATTGACAGCGAGGCGCAGATTTCTTTGCGTATTTTGACCGCGAGCAGCGAGTCCATCCCCAGGTCGGTGAAGTCGGCATCGGCCGCGACGTCCGCGATGTCGGGGAACTCAAGCACCGCGGCGACCTTTTCCCTGATCAGTTGCGTGATCGCTGACCTGCGTTCGTTGCCGTCTGGCGTGGTCAGTGACGTCACATCGAACGCATCGTCCCCACCAGCCTGGGCCTGGGCCGCCTGGGCTTGGAGCGGCTGTGTCTGGGCCTGCGGGCTGGCGCCGGAGGTTGCCGTCGGCCCGGCGGGCGATCGTGCTGTGAGCAGGTACTGCCTGCGGTCGAACGAATATCCGGGAAGTTCGATCCTGCGACCGCGCGAGCCCCGGTGAAAGTCCGGCCACGAGATGGGCTGGCCAGCAGCGTATGCCTTCGCGGCCGCATCGACGATGGTGTTGCCACGGGGGTCGGACGGGTGCATGCTGGCCAGCCATCGGTGCCTTCCGGCCGGGACGCACCGCTTCCCCAGCGAGGTCAGCGTCGCGACCGGGCCGATCTCGATGAAGACGTGCTTGCCCCGTTTATCCAGCGTCTGCATGGCGGCCATGAAGTTCACAGGTTCGAGAAGCTGGCGCACCCAGTAGTCCACAGAGATCTCGCTCAGCCTGGCGGCCTGACCGGACACGGTCGAAACCATGGTGATCACGGGCTCGGCGAACCGAACGCCCGCGAATGCCTTTCGCAGCTCCGCGGTCACCTCCGCCATCAACGGGGAGTGAGAGGCCAGCGATACCGGGAGGGGCTTGAAGTCAATGTCCTGCCGGTACAAGGCTGCTGTGATCGCTGTCATCGAGTCATGCCCGCCGGAGATGACGCATTGCTGAGGTGAATTGATGGCGGCGACGGCGACATCCCGATACCCGGCCAGCAGCGGGGTGACTGCGTCAGCGGCGGCTCCGACGGACACCATCCGGCCAGGCGAGTGGGCCGACTCCATCAGCCGGGCCCGGTTGGCGATCATCGTGGCCGCATCCGCGAGGCTGACCAGCCCGGCCACCGCGGCCGCGGCAAATTCGCCCATGCTATGCCCGGTGACCGAGTTGGGCCGGATTCCCCACGACAGCCAGAGCCTGGCCAGCGCGTACTGGATGGCGAACTGAACGGGCTGCCCATATTGGGCCACCCCCAGTGCCTCGGCGTCCTTAGGCCCGCAGGTCCCGAGCACCATGCCCTTGATGTTGCGGCCCACCAGCGGTGTCAGCAGTTTGTCGCAGGCGTCCAGTTCGTCGGCGAACACCGGATGCCGCCGGTACAGTGCGGCACCCATGCCGGGGTAGAGGGAACCCAGGCCCGAGAAGAGGAATCCGACCTTGCGGGACTCGTAGCCAGGCAGCTCGCCGTGCTCCACCGTGGACAGCGACTGCCCGAGTACGGCAGTGAGATCATTGCGGTTGGTCACCGCACCCGATACCCGCTGCCGGAAGTGGGCGCGGCCGATGTTCGCGGTGTAGCACAGACTGGCAACATCGATGTCCGGCTGGCCGGCCAGCAACTCCTGGTAGCGCCGAATCTGTGCGGCGAGCGATGGGGCCGTCTTCGCGGAGATGGTCAGCACGTGACCGCAGTCAGGTTCGGGCGCCTCACCCGCCGGCGGCGCCGCCTCTTGCACCTCTGCCGCCTCTTCCGCCTCTTCCAGAACGGCCGAGGCTATCGTTCCGGTGAATCCGAACGAGTTCACCAGCGCCCGGCGGACGTCGGCCCGCCACACCTGTGACCGAGCGGGAACCCGGACCGGCCATGTGTCCCAGGCGATACGACTGGATGGCTTGTCGAAGTTGAGGTGCGGGAACAGGGTGCCAGTCCGTATTTGCAGCACTGTTTTGATCACGCCGCCGATGCCGGCCGCAGCCTCCATGTGCCCGATATTGGTTTTGAGCGAGCCGACCAGGATCGGGTCCGGCAGGCTGTGCGACGGCCCGAACACCGCGGCGATCGAGGCCATCTCGATCGGGTCGCCGAGTGGTGTGCCGGTCCCGTGGGCCTCCACGTACTGGACGTCGCCAGCCCCGAGCGTCGCGTCGGCCAGTGCGGCGCGCATCAGTTCTTCCTGTGCAATCCCGTTGGGGGCGCTGAACCCAGCGCTCTCGCCGTCCTGCCGGACCGCGGTGCCACGGACGAGCGCGAGCACGTTGTCGCCGTCCCGTCTGGCGTCACTGAGCCGCTTGAGTACCACCGCCCCGCAGCCCTCCGCACGGCCGTATCCGTCGGCGGACTCGTCGAACGTCTTACAGCGCCCGTCGGGAGCCAGGGCTTCCATGTCGTTGAGCAGCATGCTGCTGTACGGGTGGTGGATGACGCTGACACCGCCGCACAACGCGAGGTCGCATTCGTGGCCGCGCAGACCGCTAACCGCGAGATGCAGCGCGACCAGCGATGACGAGCAGGCGGTGTCCACGGACATGGAGGGGCCGCGCACACCGAGGAAGTACGACACCCGTCCTGACACCGCCGCGTTGAGCATCCCGCCGGCGAGGTAACCCTCCATATCCTGCGCGGCGAGGGCGCCGACCTCCCACGCGTAGTCGACGGAGCTGGCCCCGAAATAAACTCCGACATTGCCGCGCTTCAGCCGCGTGGGGTCGATATTGGCGTTCTCAAGCGCCTCCCACGACGTCTCCAGGGCCAGCCGCTGCTGCGGGTCAACACAGCGCGCCTCTTTCGGCGAGATGCCGAAGAACGAAGCATCGAATTGGTCGAGATCGGCCAGGAATCCGCCGTCCAGTGGCCCTATTCTGCCCTCGTCATTGTCGTCGGCGAATGCGCTGGCGTTCCACCGGCCTGGCGGAATGGGTGCGATAGCCGAAATCCCTGCATTCAGGTATTCGGCCAGACCGTCCATGGTCGTGCTGCCTCCCGGCATGCGAAGACCGATTCCCACAATCGCGATGGGCTCATGCTTCTCCAGCATCAGCCGTTCTATCTGCGACTCGTACTCACGGATGATCTTGCGCGCCGAGATAAGGTCAGTCTCCATCGCCATGCAGTCAATGTGCCAGGTGTTCCTGATACCTAGCTGCCTGGCCGCTGACATGGGGTAAGTCAGAATGCTGTCAGCGGGTGATCAGAAGCCTCTGCGAGGATCTCGTAAAGACGGGACAATATTTGTGGAGCGCATTCGTGATTGATCCTTTCGAAATTGATGACGCGAGCTATCTCGTTCTGGTCAACGATCTGGGACAGCATTCGCTGTGGCCGGAGGCCATCGACGTGCCGGCCGGCTGGCGTACGGTGATGCGCTCCAGCAGGCGGCAGGATTGCCTGGATTACGTGGCGGCGAACTGGGCCGATATCACGCCGAGAACCTGCCGGTGAACGCGCAATGACCGCCATCACTGCTGCGACTGAGACGACGCTGTGCTGCATCCTCGCCGAAGTGCTGGGCCTGGATGTTGTCCGGCCCCAGGACGGCTTCTTCGAAGTGGGCGGAGATAGCGTGCTCGCGGTTCAGGTGGTGGCCCGCGCCCGTGAGGCCGGTCTCGCCCTCACCGTGCGCGATCTGTTCGACCACCAGACCGCCGAGACGCTGGCGGCCGCGATCGGTGACCTGGCGGCTGCCACCGGCGGTTCCGCAGACGCCGTGACGTCCGGGCAATCACCGCAGCTCACGTTCGCTGCTGACGAGTTCGGAGATTTCGATGACGTCGGAGCAGGCCAGCAGCCCAGCGACGTCGACGCCGGTTGGGAGACATTCACGTGAACAGTGCCAGCATCGAGTGCGTCCTGCCGGTAACCGCCATGCAGGAGGGGCTGCTTTTCCACACCCAGTTCGCCGAGGACGGCCCGAATTTCTACGCCATGCACCTGTCGGCCTTGCTGTCCGGACCGTTGGATGCCGCGGCGCTGCGGTTGGCCTGTGAGCAACTGCAGACCAGGCACCAGTGCCTGCGGGCTTGTTTTCGCGAGAACCGGGCGAACCAGGTTGTCCAGATCGTTTTGCGTGATGCACCGCTGGCCTGGCGCCAGGTCGACCTGGCCGGGTATCCGCAGAGCGAACGCGCCGAGCGGCTGGAGCGGCTGACGGAGGCCGCCCTGTCGGAGCGGTTTGACCCGGCTAAACCGCCGCTGAGCCGGTACCTCCTGGTGAGGCTCGCCCCGGACCAGCATCGCTTCATTATCTGCACCTATCACGCGGTGCTGGACGGGTGGTCTTCCTGGATACTGCTCGGTGAACTGGCGCAGCTTTACGACCGGCACGGCGCTGCCCTGCCTGCGCCACCGCCCCCCGAGGATTTCCACCGCTGGCTGGCCAAACAGGATCGTACGGCGGCGCAGAGCGCCTGGCGGGCCGCGCTCGCCGGGCTGCCAGGGCCCACCCTGGTTGCGCCGGCTGACCCCAACCGGTGGCTGGCTGAGAGCGAGAAGTTCAGAGTCGAACTGCCGGCCGAACTGGTCACGCAGTTGCGAGACTTCGCCCGCAGCCGCGGCCTGACGCTGAACACTCTGTTCCAGGGTGCGTTGGGGCTGGCCCTGGGGGCTGTCACCGGCCAGAGCGACGTGGTGTTCGGAACCGCGGTCACCGGCCGTTCCCCGGAAGTACCGGGTATCGAGAGCATGGTGGGGATGTTCCTCAACTCGGTGCCGGTCCGGGTCCGCCAGGATCTGTCCCGGGCCGAGCCGATCGCGGCCATGCTGGCCCGGCTGCAAGCTGAGCAGTCCCGGCTGATCGCACACCATCATCTCGGCCTGGTCGATATCCGGCAGGCGGCGGGACAGGCAGAACTGTTCGATGTTCACCTGTCGTTCCTGAACTTCCCCGGGGCAGGCACGACGGGCGGCTTCCCCATGTCCGACGTGAAGACCGGCGTCAGGACCAACTTCACGCTGGATCTCGTCGTCGAGTCGTCGGGTAACGCGATCAACCTGGATGTCGCGTACATCCCCGCGGCCTTCAGCCGGGAGCGGACGCAGGCGTTCATGGATGGCCTGGTGCGGGTGCTTGGGGCGGTGGTGGCGGAGCCGGAGGTGCCGGTGGGCCGGGTGGAGGTGGTGTCGGCGGGTGAGCGGGCGGCGCTGGTGGGGCTGGGGGATGGGGGCCCGGTGGCGGGG
>DATAWQ010000108.1:0-42798 GCA_036267135.1 Streptosporangiaceae bacterium
CCGGCTGGCCAGCCGAGTCCGCCGGGCGCCCCGCGCCCCCGGCAGCCAACCCCGCCTCCGGCGGCCCCGGGCCCGCGCCCAGCGCACCGGCCCCCGGCGCACCCGCGTCGGCAACCACGTCCACCGAGACCCGGCCGGCGCCTGCCGAGACCCGCCCCGAGCCCAGCGGGCCCCGGTCCGCGCCTAGCGACGTCTGGGCCGCGGCCAGCGACCCCGTGGCCGGCCGCCCCGGGCCCAGCGACCCCGTGGTCGGGGACACCGGGCCCAGCGACCCCGCGGCCGCGGCCGCAGACTCGGCGGGGGAAGGCCAGAAGGGCCCGGATGACCCTGACCATCGGCCTTGATGTCGGTGGGACCAAGGTCGCCGCGGGGGTCGTCGACGATCAGGGGCGGGTACTCGAGAAGCTGAAGCGGTCGACGCCGGCCGCCGACCCCGAGCACACCGCCGAAGTGATCGGCGCGGTGATCACCGAATTGTCCGGCCGGCACCCGGTGGCGGCGGTTGGCCTCGGCGCGGCCGGGTTCGTCAACGAGTCCCGCACGGCCGTCATGTTCGCCCCCAACCTGGCCTGGCGCGACGAGCCGCTGCGCAAACGGGTCGAGGACCTGGTCGGCCTGCCGGTCATCATGGAGAACGACGCCAACGCCGGCGTCTGGGCCGAGGTCAGGTTCGGGTCCGCCCGCGGTCACCGGGACGTGGTGCTGCTCGCGGTGGGCACCGGTATCGGCTGCGGCATCGTGCTCGGCGGCCAGCTCTATCGCGGCCGGTGGGGGATGGCGGGCGAGCCCGGTCACTACCGGGTGGTGCCGGACGGCCGCCTGTGCGGCTGCGGCAACCGCGGCTGCCTGGAGCAGTACGCCAGCGGCAGCGCCCTGGTGGCCGAGGCCCGCGAGTTCGCCCGCAGCAGGCCCGCGGGTGCGATCCGCCTGCTGCAACTCGGCGGCGGCAGTCCCGATGGCATCAGCGGCCCTCAGATCACCCGGGCCGCCCGCGAGGGCGACCCGGCCGCGCTGCGCTGCTTCCAGACCGTGGGAACCTGGCTCGGGCAGGGCCTGGCCGACCTGGCCGCCATCCTCGATCCGGGGTGTTTCGTGATCGGCGGCGGCGTCTCAGAGGCGGGCGACCTGCTGATCGTCCCGGCCCGCGCCGCCTTCGAGCGCGCCCTCACCGGCCGCGGTTACCGCGAGTTCGCCGCCGTCGAGCCGGCCCACTTCGGCGCCGACGCCAACTTCATCGGCGCCGCCGACCTAGCCCGCCAGCACTAGCCCGCCAGCACTAGCGCCCAGCGCGGTCGGTCAGACTACGGCGCCGTCGTCGTCGGGGTCTGAGGTGTCGTCGGTGTGGTCGCCCAGCCGGAGCGCCAGCACCGTGAAGCCACCAATGAACGCGGCGATGGCCAGGAACAGGGCCCAGCCGGCCACCGACCAGCTCGCCAGCGTCGCCACCAGCAGGTAGGCCGGCCCGCCGAACAGGGCTACCCACGCGCCCTTGGTGACCGGCGACATGTTGGGTAGCGGCGGCGGAGGCGGGGGAATGTAATGGCCGCCGTCCTCGTCGTCCGGCGCGGTCCACGACCGCGGACTCGGCGGCGCCGGCAGTTCGAACTGGCGGTAGACCGGCTGGCCGGGCCGCCCACCGGCCCAGGGGCCCGGGTCGGCCGGTCCCTGATGGCGCGGTGGCAGGTTCTCCCGCTCCGCCTCTGGCGCCGTGCCCACCCCGCCCGGCGCCCCGTCATCGTGGTGCGTCCGGCCGCCCAGCCCGAACCGGTCGGCGGATCCGCCGTCACCGTCCGGCGCGTCATCGGAAACCTCACGCGCCTCATCGGTCTCGGATCGCTCACCCGTCGCGGCCGCCTTGAGCGCTTCCAAGCCCTCATGCCCCGTGGACGCCTGGCCTGCTCCGGGCGTCTCACCGCGCCCTGGGAGGTCCTCGCGCTCCGGCCAGGGCGCAGGGGAGTCCGCTGAGTCGGCCGGGGCGTCAAAACGGCCGATCAGTTCCAGCCACGCGGCCTCTTCTTCGCTGCCGCCGCGGGCTACTTCTTCGCTGTTGCCGTCGGTCACGTCTGTCGCGTCTACCCTCCCCCGCCACTGTACGGCCGGAATCGCCTGGTTTGGCTCCGCTTCAGCCCTTCACGGCAGCGCCGTCACCGTCTGTCCGGATCGCGCTGCCGTTCCGAGGTTGGCTGTTCTTCCAGACTGTGCTGTTCTTCCAGACTGTGCTGTTCTTCCCGGACTGCCCTGTGTTCTTCCCAGACTGCACTGTGCGCCTTCACGAATTCCAGACTGCCCGCGAAAATCGCGTCCGCATCGTTGTCAAGGGTGGCTACGTGGTAACTGTTCGCGCAATCCCGCACGGTCAGCCGGTCCGCCGCGATGCCCGCGCGCAGCCGTTTGAGGCTGGCCGGGCCGACGACGTGGTCCTCGGTGCTGCGGTACACCAGCACGGGCTGGCTGAGCTGGTCGAGCCCGGCCTGGGTGGCCCGCCACAGCCGCGGCAGCGTGGCGGCGGCCTTCACCGGCACCCGGTCGTAACCGACCTCGCGCGCGCCCTGCATCTTGATGTCGCTCGCGATCCCCTTCAGCGAGGGGACCAGCAGCTTCAGCACGGGGGCGAGCAGGAACAGCTTGGTGTCGGCGGTGATGGAAGGGTTGACCACCACGATCCCGCGGACCGCGGCCGGCTGCAGCTCGGCGATCCGCAGCGCCAGGCAGCCGCCCATCGACAGGCCCATTACGAAGAGTTCGTCGGTCCGGCCGCGCAGCAGTTCGAAAGCCCGCGACGCCTCGGCGTACCAGTCCTCCACCCGGGTCCGGTTCATTTCCTGCCAGGTGGTCCCGTGCCCGGGCAGGCGCGGCAGCGACACGGTCAGGCCGGCCCCGGCCAGGAACTCGGCCCACGGCCGCAACGACTGCGGGGATCCGGTGAAGCCGTGGCAGAGCAGTACGCCGACCCGCCCCCCGTCATGCTCGAACGGCTCCGCGCCCGGCAGTACCGACATCGGCCCCAACCTCCCCTTGCCTAGACCAGCATCGCCCAAGTCGGGCTGCCTGGTAGGGCATTTACCAGCCACGTGCGAATATATGGGCGTGTTCTACTGGGTGCTCAAGGCCGTGCTGTACCCGATCCTGCGGGTGGTGTTCCGCCCGTGGGCCGAGGGGACCGAGAATGTTCCGCGCGAGGGACCGGCCATCATCGCGAGCAACCACCTGTCCTTTTCCGATCACTTCTTCGGCCCACTGCTGTTGCCACGCCAGGTCTTCTACCTGGGCAAAGCCGAGTATTTCACCGGCCGCGGGGTCAAGGGACTGATCAGCAAGGCGTTCTTTCGCGGGGTGGGCACGATCCCGCTGGACCGGTCCGGCGGCGACGCGGCCGAGCGCGCGCTGACCACCGGCCTGCGGGTGCTGGCCGCGGGCAACCTGCTCGGCATCTACCCCGAGGGCACCAGGACCCCGGACGGCAGGCTCTACCGCGGCAAGACCGGTGTGGCCAGGCTCGCGCTCGAATCGCACGCGCCGGTGATCCCGTGCGCCATGGTCAACACGTTCGAGCTCCAGCCGCCCGGCAAGATCATTCCCAGGCTCCGGTTCCGGCCTGGTGTCCGCTACGGCAAGCCGCTCGACTTCTCCCGCTACAACGGCATGGAATCGGACCGGATGGTGCTGCGCGCCATCACCGACGAGATCATGTACGCGCTGATGGACCTGGCCGGCCAGGAGTACGTGGACATGTACGCCGCCGACGCGAAGGCGGCGGCCAAATCCGCGGCCAAAGCCCAGTAACCGGCTTAGTAACAACCCCTTGTAACGCACCCCGGTTGGGTCGATCATGATCCGTACGGCAGGGAGGAACCATGGGGATCACCGACATGTGGGGGACGATCGAGGCCGAGCGCCGGGCGCTGGCCGAGGAGCTGACCGGGATCGGCCCGGACCAGTGGGCGACACCCTCGCTCTGCGGCGGCTGGACCGTCCGGGACGTGCTGGCGCACATGACCGGCACCGCCAAGATCACTCCGGCCAGCTTCTTCCCGAAGCTGCTCGCCTCGGGCCTCAGCTTCAACCGCCTGCAGGCCAAGGACATCGCCGCCGAGAAGGGCGGCTCGCCGGCCGACACGCTGGCCAACTTCGGCGCCGTGGTGACGTCCCGCAAGCATCCGCCCGGCCCGGGCGACACCATGCTCGGGGAGACGATCATCCACGGCCAGGACATCCGCGGGCCGCTGGGGATCGAGCACGACTACCCGGCCGCGGCCGTGGTGCAGGTGGCCGACTTCTACAAGAACTCCAACCTGATCGTCGGCACCAAGCGCCGCATCGACGGCCTGACCCTGCGGGCCACCGACACCGAGTGGACCCACGGCAGCGGCCCGCAGGTCAGCGGCCCCATCATCGCGCTGGTGATGGCCATGACCGGCCGCAAGCTGCCCGCGGACGCGCTCACCGGCGACGGCGTCGCCACCCTCAGCTCGCGTCCCTGACAGGGGGACTCCTCCGGTTAGCTGGCCGCCCAGCCCTTGCTGCGCTCTACGGCGGTGCGCCAGCGCGTGTAACCGGCCTCGTCGGCGGTGCCTGGGGTGAAGCGGCGGTCCAGTTGCCAGGTGGCGGCCAGTTCGGCGGTGGACGACCAGACGCCGGTGGCCAGCCCGGCCAGAAATCCGGCCCCCAGGCCCGTGGTCTCCGCGATCACCGGCCGCTCCACCACCACCTGAAGCTGGTCGGCCTGCAGCCGCATGAGCAGGTCGTTGGCGCTGGCCCCGCCGTCCACCCGCAGCACCGCGGGCCGCTGCCCGGCCGCCGACGCCAGCACCGCGCACACGTCCCGCACCTCGAACGCGATCGCCTCCAGCGTGGCCCGCACCAGGTGCGCCCGCGTCGTCCCCCTGGTGATCCCGAAGATCGCCCCGCGCGCGTCCGGATCCCAGTCGGGCGCGCCGAGCCCGGTCAGCGCGGGCACGAACACCACTCCGCCGCTGTCCGGCACGGACCCGGCCAGCGCCTCGCTCTGCGCCGCGTTGTCCAGCAGCCCGAGCCCGTCCCGCAGCCACTGCACGGCCGCCCCGGTGACGAACACCGACCCCTCCAGCGCGTACGTCAGCTCCCCGGATGGCGCCATCCAGGCCACCGTAGCCAGCAAAGAAGAACCCGGATCCGGCGCCGAGGTGCCGGTGTTCACCAGCACGAACGACCCCGTCCCGTACGTGCACTTGGTGTCCCCCACGCCGAAACAGGCCTGCCCGAACAGCGCCGCCTGCTGGTCCCCGGCCACCCCGGCCACCGGCACCGAGAGCCCAAGGAACGCCGAAGGGTCCGTCTGCCCCACGGGCCCCCAGGACGGCACCACCTCGGGCAGCGCCGACGCGGGCACCCGCAGCAGCTCACACAGCTCCGCGGACCACGAGCCGGCCCTGATGTCGTACAGCAGCGTCCTGGACGCGTTCGACGCGTCGGTCACGTGCCGCCGCCCGCCGGTCAGCCGCGCGATCAGGTAAGAGTCCACGGTGCCGACCACCAGCGACCCGTCGGCCACCCCGGCCCACAGCTCCGGCTCCTGCTCGGCCAGCCAGGTGAGCTTGGTCCCGGTGAAGTAGGGGTCGAGCCGCAGCCCGGTCAGCTCGGTGAATCTCGGCTCGTGCCCGGCCGACCGCAGCCGCTGGCAGATGCCGGCGCTCCGGCGGTCCTGCCAGACGATGGCGCGGCGCGGCGCGGCCAGCGTGGCCCGGTCCCAGATGACCGCGGTCTCCCGCTGGTTGGTCAGGCCGACGCAGGTGATCGGCTCGGCCGCGGGCTGGCGGCCGCCGCGCGGTCCCGCCTCATCCCCGCGACCGGGGTCCGAGGCGGAAGCTCGTTCATTCGCCTGAATACAGGCCGCCAACGTAGCCTGCCAGATCTCCTCAGGCAGATGCTCGACCCAGCCCGGCTCCGGGTAATACTGGCGGAATTCCTGGTAACCACGCCCGGATACGGTGCCATCGGGACGTATCACCAAAGCCGTGACACCTGTCGTGCCGGCATCGATCGCGAGGACGCTCATGGGGTCCAAGTCTGCCCGGTTCCGCGGTCCGGCCCACTAGGGTTGCCTTCATGCGAGTGGGAGTGCTGACCGGAGGCGGCGACTGCCCCGGGCTTAACGCAGTGATCCGGGCCGTGGTGCGCAAGGGCGTGCAGGAGTACGGGTTCGAGTTCGTCGGGTTCCGCGACGGCTGGCGCGGGCCGCTGGAGGGGGACACGGTCCCGCTCGACGTGCAGGCGGTGCGCGGCATCCTGCCCCGGGGCGGGACGATACTCGGCTCGTCGCGGACGAACCCGCTGAAGCCCGACGCGGCGGGCCCCGGTGTGTCCGGCGTCGAGCGGATCAAGGACAACCTGGCCGGCCTGGGCGTGGACGCGCTCATCGCCATCGGCGGCGAGGACACCCTCGGCGTGGCGGCCAAGCTGTACGACGAGGGCGTCAGCGTGGTCGGCGTGCCCAAGACCATCGACAACGACCTGTCCGGCACCGACTACACGTTCGGCTTCGACACCGCGGTGAACATCGCCATGGAGGCCATCGACCGGCTGCACACCACGGCCGAGAGCCACCACCGCGCGCTGATCGTCGAGGTGATGGGGCGCAGCGTGGGCTGGATCGCGCTGCACGCGGGCCTGGCCGGCGGCGCCAACGTGATCCTGATCCCGGAGAAGCCGTTCAGCGTGGAGAAGGTCTGCTCCTACGTGCAGCACCGCTTCCAGACCAGGTACGCGCCGATCGTGGTGGTCGCCGAGGGCGCGCACCCCGAGGAGACCGAGGGCGAGATCGGCAGCGAGCAGCTCGACGCGTTCGGCCACCTCAGGCTGGGCGGCGTGGGCCAGATGCTGGCCGCCGAGATCGAGAAGCGGACCGGCAAGGAGGCCCGCTGCACGGTGCTCGGGCACATCCAGCGCGGCGGCACGCCGAGCGCGTTCGACCGGGTGCTGGCCACCAGGTTCGGCGTGCACGCGATCACCGCGGTCAGGGACGGCGTGTTCGGGCAGATGATGGCGCTGCGTGGCACCGACATCGTCCGGGTCCCACTGGCCGAGGCCACCGCCGAGGCGAAGCGGGTCCCGCCGGAGCGCTACGCCGAGGCCGAGGTCTTCTTCGGCTGAGGTTCTTCATACTGAACGGTGGCCACCGGACCCAGGGCGGCCACCGTCGAGTCGGCCGGCCTAAAGCATGACCTGCACCTTGATGCCGTCGCCGGCCCGGACGGCGGCCAGCGCGTCGCCGAACCGGTCCAGCGGGTAGGGCGTGCCGAGCAGCGGAGCGGTGTCGACGGCGCCGGCCGCCATCAGGTCGGCGGCCGCGCCGAAGCTGTTCAGCACGGCCATCGAGCCCGCGATGGTGATCTCGTCGTTGTAGATCCGGAACGGGGACAGGGTGACGGTGGCGTCGCCGCTGGTCACGCCGAAGATCAGCAGCCGGCCGCCGCGCTCCAGCGAGTCGAACGCGGTCTCGATCGCCGCGGGCGCCCCGGTCGCGTCCACCGCCACGCCGAACCGGCGTTCCAGCCCGTCCGCCCCGGTAGTGACGCTGCCCGCGCCGGCGGCCGTCGCGGCCGTCAGACGTGCTGGCTGGCGGTCCACGACGGTGACCGAACGCGCGCCCGCCCGGTTGAGCAACTGCAGCAGCAGCAGCCCCATTGTGCCCGCGCCCATCAGCAGCACGTCCTCGCCGAGCACCGGGCCGATCCGGCGAAGCCCGTGCACCGCGCAGGACAGCGGCTCGATCAGCGCGCCCTGCGCGTCGTCCACGCGGTCGGGGATGCGGTAGGCGTTGACCGCGGGCACGGCCACGTACTCGGCGAACGCGCCGTCCACGGTGTCGCCGATGGCGTTCCAGTTGGCGCACAGGTTGCCGCGCCCGGCTCGGCAGGCGGGGCAGTGGCCGCAGAACAGGGACGGGTCCACCGCGACTCGGTCGCTCTCGCGCCAGTCGCCGGGCACGCCGTCGCCGACCGCCGCCACCCGGCCGGCGAACTCGTGCCCGGGAATGATCGGGTACGGGGTGGGCGGGAACTCGCCGTCGGCGATGTGCAGGTCGGTGCCGCAGACCCCGCAGTGGCCCACCGCGACGACCAGTTCGCCGTGCGCCGGGGCTGGGTCGGGCGCCTCGGTGATCTCCAGCTTGCCGGGCGCTGCCCAGCGGGCCGCCCTCATTCGCCGACCCGCTCGCCGGTGACGGCGTCGAACAGGTGCAGCCGGGTGGAGTCGACGGCGACCTTGACCACCTCGCCGGGCTTGGGGTGCTCACGGCCCGACCGCACGATGATCTTGCTTTCCTTGTCGCCGGCCAGGTGCCCGTAGACGTAGGAATCGCTGCCCAGGTCCTCGACCAGCTCGACCTCCAGGGTGAACTCGCCGTCGTGGCCGAGGGACAGGTGCTCGGGGCGGACCCCGACGACCAGCTTGCCGTGGCCCTGGGCGTTCCGGAGCATGGCGTCGGGCGGGGTGATGCTGGCCTCGCCCACCTTGATGTGGCCGGGAGCCAGCGTGCCGTCGAGCCGGTTCATCGCGGGCGAGCCGATGAACCCGGCCACGAACACGTTGGCCGGGTGGTCGTACAACTCGGTGGGCGAGGCGAACTGCTGCAGTTTCCCGGCCCGCATCACCGCCACCCGCTCGCCCATGGTCATGGCCTCGACCTGGTCGTGCGTGACGTAGACGGTGGTTACCGCCAGACGGCGCTGCATCTCGGCGATCTGGGTGCGGGTAGCCACCCGGAGCTGGGCGTCCAGGTTGGACAGCGGCTCGTCCATGCAGAACACCTTGGGCTCGCGCACGATGGCCCGGCCCATCGCCACCCGCTGGCGCTGCCCGCCGGACAGGTTGCGCGGCTTGCGGTCCAGGAAGTCCTCCAGGTCCAGCAGCTTGGCCGCGTCCCTGACCCGGCGGGCTCGTTCTTCCTTGGACACGCCCTGCATCTTGAGCGCGAACCCCATGTTCTCCCCGACAGTCTTGCTCGGGTAGAGCGCGTAGTTCTGGAACACCATCGCGATGTCGCGGTCGCGGGACGGCACGCCCACCATGTCCTGGCCGTCGATCCTGATCGACCCGTCGTCGATCTCCTCCAGGCCGGCCAGCATCCGCAGCGCGGTGGTCTTGCCGCAGCCCGAGGGGCCGACCATGACCACGAACTCGCCGTCCCTGATGGCCAGCGCGAGCTCGTCCACCGCCGGCCGCTCCGCACCCGGGTAGATGCAGGTGGCGTTCTCGTACCTGACCTCAGCCATGATCGACTCCCGTGTTGACGTGACGGCGGCTCACTTGATCGCTCCGAACGACAGGCCGCGGACGAGCTGGCGCTGCGCCACCCAGCCGGCCAGCACCACCGGCAGCGTCGCCACCGTGGCGGCCGCGGCGAGCTGGGCGAAGTACAGGCCTTCGGACGAGATGAATCCCACCAGGAACACCGGCATGGTGGCCGCCTTGGTCGCGGTGATGTTCACCGCGAAGAAGAACTCGTTCCAGGAGAAGATGCAGCAGATCAGCGCCGTGGCGGCCAGGCCGGGCGCCACCACCGGCAAGATCACCTCGACCACCGTGCGGCGCAGCGGGGCGCCGTCCATCTCGGCCGCCTCCAGCAGCTCGCCGGGCACCTCGAGGAAGAACGAGCGCATCATCCACACCGCGATCGGCAGGTTCATCGCCGTGTACAGGATGACCAGCGTGAAGACGTTGTCCAGCATGTGCAGGTCGCGGGCGGCGATATAGATCGGGATGATCGCGGCCACCACCGGCAGCATCTTCGTGCTGATGAAGAAGAACAGCACGTCGCGGGTCTTGCGCACCGGCCGCAGCGACAGCGCGAACGCGCACGGGGTGGCCAGCAGCAGTACAAGGAGTGTGGACACGATCGTCGCGAACGCCGAGTTCGCCACGTACGGCCACACGCCGCTGTCGAACACCGCCCGGTACTGCGACAGCGTGGGGGAGAAGATGATGTGCGGCGTGTTGGTGTAGGCGCCCGCCTCGGTCTTGAACGAGGTGATCACCATCCACAGCACCGGGAAGAAGAACACGATCCCCAGCACCCAGCCGACGATGCCCCAGGTGACGCTGTTGCCGTGCCGCTTGCGCCGGGCCCGCCGGCGCCTGGCCGCGGCGGACGTGGCGGTGGGCTGGGCCGTGATGCTCTGTGAGGTCGCCATCATGCCGCCTGTTCCGTGCCGCTGAACGAGGTGAAGATCAGCCGGAGCGCGAACGTCGCGATGATGATCGTGGCGACGACCACGACCACGCCCATCGCGGCCGCCTGGCCGACCTGGAAGCCGAGGAAGGCCCGCTGGTAGATGTAGAAGGGCAGGTTGGCGCTGGAGATGCCGGGCCCGCCCTGCGTCATCATGTAGACGGCGTCGAAGTCGTTCACCACGTAGATCGCGCCCAGCACGACGCCGAGTTCGATGTAACGCCGCAGGTGCGGCAGGGTCAGCTCACGGAAGATCGCGAACGGCCTGGCCCCGTCGCAGCCGGCCGCCTCGATGATGTCCTTGGGCTGGCTCTGCAGCCCGGCCAGCACCAGCAGCATCATGAATGGGGTCCACTGCCAGATCATCTCGATCATGACCGAACCCAGCGGGAAGCTGCTGACCCAGTCGAAGTGCCCGATGCCGAACGGCCTCAGGATGAAGTTCACGAACCCGAAGGTGGGATCGAACATCGTCGTCTTCCACAGCAGCGCCGCGCCGACCGGCATGATCAGGAACGGCGTGATCAGCAGCGTGCGGACGACGCCCCGGCCGATGAACTTGCGGTCCAGGACGAGCGCCAGCCCGACCCCGATGAGCATCGCGATGAGCACGGTGCCCACGGTCATGATGACCGTGTTCAGCGCGGTCGTGCGGAACTGGCTGTCCTCGAACACCTGGACGTAGTTGGAGAAGCCGGTGAAGTGCTGAGAGCCCGGGCGTACCAGGCTCCAGGACTCCAGCGAGTAGTAGAGCGTCACCAGGAACGGCAACTGGGTCACGATGATCGTGAAGACCAGCGCCGGCAGCAGCGGTCCGCGCCGTCCCCAGCCCGACCGGCGCATCTCGCTGCGGGTCTTGGTGCGCCGGCGTGCCGAGGCCACCGGCGGAGCGATAGCGGTCACTAGGCACTTCCCTCACGTGTGCTGGTAGGTGTTGCCGACGGCCTGGGCGTACTTCTGCGCCTGCGAGAGCGCGGAGGCCACCGTTTGCTGGCCGGCGATGGCCGCGCTGAACTGCTCGCTGACGTTGGTGCCGAGGTCCTCGAACTCGGGGATATCGAGGAACTGCACGCCGGTGTAGGGCACCGGCAGCTTGGTCGGGTGCGCCGAGTCGGTGGCGTTGATCGAGGCCAGCGTCAGCGGGCCGTAGACCGCCGACAGCTTCTTGTACTGCGGTATCTGGTAACTGGAGAACCGGCTGCCCGGCGGCACGTGCGACCAGCCCAGCTTCTCGCCGACCGTCCTGATGTAGGACTTCGACGTCATCCACGAGATGAAGTCCCAGGCCTGCTGCTTGTTGGTGCAGGTGGACGGGATGGCCAGCGACCAGGTGTACAGCCAGCCGGAGGCACGGCCGTCCTGGGTCGGCGCCCAGGCGTAGCCGTTCCGCCCGGCCACCTTGCTGCTGGCCGGATCCTCGATCGTGCTGACCGCCGAGGTGGCGTCGTACCACATGGCCGCGTCGCCCTGGCTGTACAGCGTGGCGCACTCGGAGAAGCCGGCCTCGGGAGCGCCGGGCTCGCCGTACTTCTGCAGCATCGACACGTACGTGCTTACCGCCTGCTCCACCACCGGCGTGGTGAGCTGGGCCTGCCAGTTCGTGTTGAACCAGCGCCCGCCGAACGCGTTGATCACCGTGTCGATCGGGGCCAGGTTCTCTCCCCAGCCCGGGTCGCCGCGCAGGCAGATGCCGGTCTGGTCGCTGGTGTGCAGGTGCGCTGCGATGGCCCGCACCTGGCTCCAGGTGGGCCGGGTGGGCATGGTGATCCCGGCCTTGGCCATCAGGTCCTTGCGGTACATGAGGAACGAGGACTCACCGTAGAACGGGACCGAGTACAGGTCACCCTGGTAGGACAGCGTCGCCCGCAACTGGGGCAGGAAGTCGGCCGCGTCGTATCCGGGGGTGGCGTTGATGTAGGGCTGCAGGTTGACCAGCCAGCCGTTGCGCGACCACATTGGCGTCTCGTAGTTGCTGATCATCACCACGTCGAACTCGCCACCCTGGGTGGACACGTCCGCGGTGATCTTGGCGCGCGCCTCGTTCTCCGGCAGCGAGACGAAGTTGAGGTGGATGCCCGGGTGCTCCCGCTCGAACAGGTAGGTCAGGCTGATCGCGTCCTGCATCTGCGAGTTCGACACGATCGCGACCGTGATCGTCGAGCCGGAGCCACCGCCACCGAACACCTGGTCGGCGCCGAGGGCGCAGCCGGACAGGGCCAAGGTCGCGGCCGCCCCACCCGTCCCGGCCAAAAACGCCCGGCGACTCATCATTGGTGGCCCGGCCTTCGGGTGTCTTTCCGCCCCAGCCCGTACGGCCGTCGGCTGTCGTTCCGGCCCAGATAGTGGGTCCGTCGGGTGTCTTTCCGCCCAAAAAAGTGGAGCCATCGTCGCGTCCCTCGTCAAGGTGACTGCGTCCGGTCAGCCGTCAACACGCCCATTTGAGCGGCAATTGCTCGTTTCGAGCGAGTTAACTAACGAACACACTGAGCCGGCTTCTGGTCAAAGTCAAGAAAAACTGCAAATATGAGACATGCTCGCTCAAATGAGCACCACCGTTTGTCGGCTTTGGGGCGGCGCCCGGTGGAGTGGGCCCGGGCGCCGCGGGTAGCAGGGGAGGGTGCATGGCGAGGTTGTCGGCCGACCGGCCCTCGGAGATCGTGCTGGCCGCCAGGGTGGCGCGGCAGTTCTACCTGGACGGGGTCTCCAAGGTGGACATCGCTGACCGGCTCGGCATCAGCCGGTTCCGGGTCGCCCGCCTGCTCGACTCGGCCCGCGAGACCGGCATGGTCCGCATCGAGATCGGGCTGCCCGGCGGGACCCTGGACGCGGGCCTGTCCGCGGAACTGTGCTCGGCCTTCGGCCTGAAGCACGCGTTCGCCTTCGACTTCCCCGACGAGGATCAGCCCGCACTGCGCCGCCGCATCGGTGAAGCGGCGGGCCAGGCGCTGATGGACATCATCACCCCCGACGACGTGCTCGGCATGTCCTGGGCCCGTTCGCTCAGCGAGCTGGCCGCCGCGCTGACCCGGATGCCGCCCTGCCCGATCGTCCAGCTCACCGGGGCGGTGCCACCGCCCGATGGCCGCGACCTGCTCGACCTAGTCCGCGGCGTGGCCCGGATCGGCGGTGGGCCTGCGCACGTGTTCTACGCGCCGATGATCGTGGACGACGCGCCTACCGCGGCCGCCATCCGCCGCCAGGCCGACGTGGCCGGGGCCTTCGCGCTGGTGCCCTCGCTCACGATCACGATGGTCGCCATCGGGGCCTGGGCGCCGGGCCTGTCCACCGTCTACGACGCGCTCAGCGAGGCCGAGCGTGAGGCCATCGCCGGGCTCGGCGTGTGTGCGGAGATGGCCGGCGTCTTCCTGGGCGTGGATGGCAGGCCGGTGCCGACCGGCCTTGACAGCCGCATGATCGTGACGCCGGGCCCGGCGCTGGCCCAGATCCCGTGCGTGATCGCGGTGGCCTACGGCGTCACCAAGAGCGCCGCCGTCCACGCCGCCATCCAGGGTGGCATGATCCACGGCCTGGTCACCCACACCAGTCTGGCCCGCGCCCTGCTCATCCGTGCCGCCGACGCCTGACATGATCCCCGACCACCTGCAGGCGCACGGTGGTGGGTCGCGGCCCTACGGTCCGCTGCTGGGGGGCACCGCGAACCGGGGTCTGGTGATCAGGGCCGGGGCCAAGGTCCGCAGGCCACTCGCCCCGAGCCGCGCCGCCACTCACGCCCTGCTCGCGCACCTGGCCGAGGTCGGTTTCGACGGCGCGCCCCGCGTCCTGGCCACCGACGCCACCACCGAGACCCTCACCTACATAGACGGCTGGGCCGCGGTGCCGCCGCTGCCCGACGATATGCTCACCGACCAGGCTCTGGTCAGCGTGGCCGATTTGCTGCGCCGTTACCACCAGGCCGTGGCCTCGTTCGATCCGCACGGCTACCAGTGGCCGCGCCGTATCCCCGCCCGGTTCACCACCCGGCTGGTGAGCCACAACGACGTGCACCCGGCGAACCTGATCTTCCGCAACGGTGCCGCGATCGCCCTCATCGACTTCGACCTGGCCGGTCCGGGCAGCGTCACCTGGGATCTCGCCTCGGCGGCCAGACACTGGTCACCGCTGCACGACGAACACGACATCGCCGACGCCCGGCAGGGCCAGGCGCTGCGGCGGTTCCGGCTGCTGCTCGACGCCTACGGCCTGGCCCGGGCCCAGCGCCTCGAAGTGGCCGAGGCGATCCTGGACAACCACGACTGGAGCTGCGCCATCATCACCGACGCTGTCGCCGTCGACCACCCCGGCTTCATCGACTGCTGGGACACCATCGGCGACGTCATGATCCGCGCCCGGGCCTGGTGTGACTCGCACCGCGGGGACCTGCTGGCCTCGGCGCGCTGAAGGCTGAGTGGCCGGCAGTTGATTTTGATGGGGTGCGCGCGCCAGGATGGCTGCGTGCAGATGACCGATTCGTTCGCTTCTGCCGTTACCGTGTCGATCCCGATCTTCGTCCTGGCCGCGGGTGCCGAGGCCCGGGCGATCAGGGAGCGCCTGAAACGGCCCGACGCGGTCTGGGAGCAGCAGTTCAGCCAGTACCGGGACGAGAATGACGTGACGGAATCCGGCCGTCCCACCGAGATGCTCCGCTACTACCGGGGCGTGCCCTGGGTGTCCAAGCTCTACCTGGCCGAGCGCCTCGTGGCCCTCGCCGGCGCGGCGGCCTGGCTGGTGGTCTTCGTGCTGCTGGCCATCGCCGAACTGCGCAGCCTGGTCTGGCTGGCCGACGGCGCCCGTCCGGGCAATTCCGGCCTGGCCAGCTTCTCCTTGCTGTCCATCGGCCTGGCCATGGCGGCGCTGGTCATCGCTCCCGCGGCCTATTTGCTCGTGCCGCTGACCCTTCCGCTCGACCTGCTACCCAAAGGCCTGCGGGAGGACGTCAAGTCCAAGCTCGGGCAGGAGAAGACCCGCGGCTTCTTCAAGCTCGTGATGAGTGAGCTCGACGGCGCGCTCGAGCGTGCGGGCGACAAGTTCGCCGAGGAGGCCGAGGATGCCGGGCACCCGGCGCCGGATCAGGTTCCGGCCGCCGAACCTGAAAGGCCGTGACCCGTCGGGCCCACCCCGCCGGGCTACAGCGGATCGGCCGGGCCCGGGTCGGGCAGCAGGACTGACGGCAGCGGGCTGGCCGGGTTCATCCGCAGCAACTGGTAGGCCATCCCGCCGATGCCAGGCAGCAGGCCCGGGTTGAGTGTGTCCCTGGCCAGCCCGCTCACCGGCCCGTGCTCGCCCAGATCGCTGATGATCCGGGCGTCGAGCCCGGTCTGGTCCAGCCCGGCCGGCGCCACCGCGGCCTCGATCGCGAGGTCCATGACCTCCCAGACCCCGAGGTCGCCGTGGCAGAGCGTGTGGTTGGAACCCAGCCCATGCGCCCACGAACAGGCCGCCGCCCGCCGCAGCGCGCCGTGCCAGTGCCCGGCCGCGCAGGCCGTCCCGTCCGGGGGCGCGGCGCCCATCCGGGCCAGGTCGGCGGCGACGATGCCGATGCCGACGGCGCCGTGGCACCAGGCCGCCGTGATGTGACCGGGTTCGCGCAGGTCGGTCCAGCTCGCGGTGGCCGGGTCGTAGAGCGATTCCTCGAACGCGAACGCCAACCGCGCGGTCCGGCCGGGCTCGCCCGCCGCGCCAGCCCCGCCCAGCTGGGCCGCCGCCGGATGGCAGGCGAGCCGGGCCAGGGCCCAGCCGATCCCGGTGGAGCCGTGCGCGGTCCCGCCGATCCCCTCCTCGTACAGGAAGCTGCTCCAGCGGCCGGCCTGCGGACCGGTGCGGACCAGCCCAGCCAGCCTGCTACCGATGCCGCAGGCGACCTCCGCCCACTGCGCGTCGCCGGTCCATTCCGCCAGTCGCAGCAGCGGCACGATCGATCCGGACATGCCACGGAACAGGTCGAACGAGTCGTCTTCCTCGATCGCGGCGGCTATCCGCCCGGCGGGCCGCAACGCCCGGCGCAACGCCTCGGCCGGCCCGAGCCCGGGCACCCGCAGGCGGCCGAGCAGCAGCCAGGCCGTGATCAGCGAACCTATGCCGACGTAGCCGCCCGGCACGTCGGGCCGGACCGCGATGTCCCCGGTCAGGTCCTGCTGGTCCTGGTCTTCGATCATCGCCAGGGTTCGCAGCGCGTCGCCGAGCAGCGAGTCCAGGCCGTCCACCGGGTCGGCTCGCCCGGCCGCCGCCTCGAACTCGTAGGCGGCCAGCGCGACCGCGATGCCGGCCAGCCCGTTGTACAGGTCGTTCGACAGCGGCTGGGTCGACCATCCGGTCGGGCTGATCACCGGTGCTATCCAGGTGACCGTGCCGTCGTCGCCCCGGATGGCGGCGTCCCGGACGGTGCGCATGATGTCCGCGGCCGACCGCCGCCTGCGTAGGTCCAGGTTGTCCCGGCTGACCTGCCGGGGGGAAAGTGGCTTGAAGCTCGGCAGCACGCCCTCGTTGAGGTAGGCGCTGATCAGCGTGCCCGAGATCACCTGAAGTTCCTGACGCTGGTCGTGACCGCGCCAGCGGGTGATCGCGTCCTCGATGAGATCCAGGGCCGGCCCGTAGCCGGTGCCCCGCGGCCCGGTCAGCCGCCCGGCCCGGGGTGTGGTCATGAACACCGGCACGTCGCCGTCGAGCATGTCCGCGATCTCGGCTTCGATGACCGCGCGGTCACCGGGTGCGGCGGCCGCGTTCTGCGCATGCCTGGCCAGCAGGTCGGCGGCCTGGGCCACCGCGGCCCGCTCGTCGTGCATCGAGGCCGGGTGCCACAGCATCCGGCTCAGCTCCATGTAGGTCTCGGTGTTCCTGACGACCACCCGGACCGGGCAGCCGGCGAAGGCGCGCAGCGGCTCGTCGAGCGCGCCCACCTGGTCGAGTTCGTGCAGCCTGGCGGTCATCTCGGTGAAGCCGGAGACCACCTCGTGCCAGTACGTGGCCAGTGCCGGTTCCCGGCTCGGATGGTTGCCGGACGGCTGCGCCTGGCGGCGTTCGTAGCCCATCCTGGCCTCGTCGGTGCCCGCCTCGATGATCACCGGGATGTCGATGTAAGGCTGCTGGCCAGGTAGCGAACCGAGCGCCGAGGAGTCCACGCCACGCCAGGCCAGCGCGTCGCCCCGGCCTGGCAGCAGGCCGGTCCGCAGCGCGCTGTCGACGATCATCTGGGCGGCGTGGTCGTGGGCCCGGCCGTACCCCGACGGGGTGACGGGCGCGTACGGGGTGAACAGAGTCTCGCAGTCGACCACGACGGGCACCGGGCCGCAGGCAATCAGGTTCTCGGCGTGCAGATCGCTGCCGCCGACCAGCCGCATGATGCCTAGCCAGTGCCCGATGCCACGGTAGAAGGCACGCAGTTCGCCGTCGCCGGCGCAGTAGCGGTGCTCGACGTGCTCGGCCCAGCCGTACCAGGGCCTGACGATGACCTCGGGCACCCTGATGCGGTCGTCGTGGCCGGTGCGGGGCAGGGCGACGCCGAGCAGCCGGGCCAGGGTGGCGTCTACCTCCACCGAGCGTGGTTTGTAGACCACCCGCCCGCCAGCGGTGCGCACCAGCGCGACCGTCTGCCCCCGGTTGTGGCTGTCCCCCACGCCGAACGTCACCTCGGTGAGCTGGCCGCTGCCCGCGCCCGGCAGCCGGGCCAGCGCCACCCGGTCGGCCGCAAACCTGGTGGCCATGGTCAGGGCCGCCTGGCACGCGTTGCCGATGAGCGTCCGCAAGTGGCTCAGCGCGGTGGGGTAGGGACTTTCCAGCTCCGCCCAGAAGTCAGGCCTGACCGCTTCGGTCAGCCACTCCTGCCAGCGCCCGGCCGGATCCGGGGCGTGCAGCCGCCCGTCCACCCTGGCCGCGTTGAGCTCGAGCAGCAGGATCCGGGTCACCTTGCGCAGCACGGACCTGGTGATCAAGGTCTCCGCGCCCGCGCGGATCGCCTTGGCTTCGTCAGCGGCCAGATCGGGGATGGTGGCGAGCTGGGCTGCGAGATCGGCCAGGTTCGGCTCGATCAGGCAGCCCAGCGTGGGCTCGAAACCCGAGGAGACCTGTTCAGGCATGGGCAGTGACTTCGTCAAGCACCAGCGTCAGGTTCGGCTCGAGCCCGTGGGGCCAGCGGGTCAGCAGCACTCGGCGTGGGCCGAGCCCGAGCAGTTCGAGCCACAGTGACCAGTGCCGACCCTGCCGTGCATGGCGATCTCGGATTGCGCGTACGTACCGCCGGTGAACAGCGGGCCAGCCGGGCTCTTGGGGTCAGTTCCCGAGCGCCAGGCGGCAATCGTCTGGTCTGGGGTCTCCCGCTCGTTGCGCATAGTGCTCGCCCTTCGGTTCCGCCCGCCCCCACCAGGTGGCGGGCATCCAATAACTTAGCCGGAGCATGACATCTACGGACTTTCTTCGCTAGAGGGTCAAGAGCGAATAAATACAATTTAATGCCCATAAAGCTCGGCAAGTGGGTGCGATTCAACGGCGAACGGCCAGGAGGCAGATCGGAGCGGGGTCGTCAAGATGCGGACGCGGCTCATTTCACTTACTTAACAATCGTTTGCGATAGTTCGTCACATATTGTCACCGTGGTGGCCGGTCATTGCCGTCCGTTACTCATTGTCATCGGAAATCCTTTGCCAGCAATGCGCTGCGCGATTGCGTGTTATTCGGCGTCCTGCGCTTTTTCGTCGAGCCGGTCCAGGTGCCGGGCGAACTGGACGAGGAGCGCGATGAGCGCGAACAGCCCGGCCCCCACCCCGATCGCCGCCCGTACTCCCAGCGAGTCGGCCAGCAGCCCGAAGACGGGCGGCGTCAGCCAGCCGAAGCTGCTGGTGCATAGCTGCATGGCGTTGCCCGCCTGCGCCTGCAGGTGGTCCGGGGTCACCCGCGCCTGGTGCGCGAAGAAGATCACGTTGACCGGGGCAATGAGCAGCGAGGTCACCGCTCCGCGCACCGCGATCAGCCACAGCGAGGGGGCCAGGGCCAGAGCCAAGGCCCCGGCGGGCAGCAGCCATGACGCCACCAGGGCCAGCCGCCGCCCGCCCGCCAGGGCGGTCAGCCGGGGCGCGAGCAGCGAGCCGAGCATCCCCGCCCCGGCGTTGACCGACAGCAGCAGCCCGATCAGCGCCGGTGTTGCCCCGTGCTGCCTGGCCAGCACGATGACCATCAGCGACATCCCGGCCACCACGGAGTTCACCCCGGCGCCCCAGATCGCGATCGTGCGCAGGAACGGCTGCCCGAACACAAACCGCAGCCCGGCGGCGATGCTCCGCCGCAGCGGCTCTCGGGTCCGCTGGCCGGCCCGGGCCGCCGGGTCCGGGTCCAGCGGGGCGCGGATGAACGTGGTGGCCAGCGCGATACAGCCGAAGGAGAAGCTGTCGCACGCGAACGGCAGGAACCGGGCCAGGCTGAACAGGGCGCCGCCGGCCGGGGCGCCGGCCAGGGCCACGGCTTGGTCGCGGGCCTGTGTCCTGGCGAAGGCCTGGGAGAGCTGCGGCCGCGGCACCACCCGGCGCAGCGCCCCCCGGCTGGCGCCTATGTAGAAAGCGGAGGCCGCCCCCTGCACCATGCCCACCCCGACGAGTTGCGCCATGTAGACCCGGTGGGCGGCCGTGACCGGAGCCACGGTGCCGACCGCCACCATCTGGGCCAGCGCGGTGATCACCATGATCCGCTTGCGCGGGTAGCGGTCGGCCACCACCCCGGCGGGCAGCAGCAGCAGGAGGTTGGTCACCAGGCCGGCCGCGCTGACGATGCCCGCCTTGGCCGCCGAGCCGGTCAGGGCCAAGATCAGCAGGGGGTAGCAGATCCCCGAAACTGCCGAGCCGAGCCCGGACACGGCCTGCCCGGACCACAGCAGGTTGAAGTCCCTGTTGCGGCGCAGCGGAACGGGCTCGGCGGTGGCCGTCCGGTTCGCCCCGCCCGCGTCCACCCTCGCTACCGCCTCGTGTCCGGCCTGCCCAGGTACCCATTGATTTGGGGAATATTGACACGTAGTGTGCCAGAGCGCTGGGCCATTGCCTGCAGGGGAGGACCGGATGACCGAGCCGGGCGGTGCCAACTACGTGCTGCGGGCGCTCGATCTCTTCGCGGATTACGGCGACACCGAAGCGATCGTCTACGCCGGCCAGCGGGTCAGTTACGCCAGCCTGGCCAGCACGACGCTGGACCTGGCCAGTGCCCTGACGGAGCGGGATGTCCGGCCCGGGTCGCGGGTGGCGATCCTGGTTCCCGATCAGCCCGAGACGGCGGCCCTGCAACTCGCGCTGCATCTGCTCGGTTGCCAGACGGCCTGGATTGCCAGCTATGCCCCCCGGCGCGATCAAGCCGAATTCATCGGGCTGTCAGGTGCCGACCTGCTGATCTACCATCCGGCCATGATTCGCCGGGCGGATTTCCTCGCCGATCTGACCCGGTCAGGCGGACTCCGTGTGCTTTCCGTGGGGGCGGATGGCGAACTTGGCGAATTGGCGGCCACGCCAGGCGCCGCATCGCTCAGCCCGGCCGAAATCGCGGCCGCCGGGCCGGAGCCCGAATCGCTGTTCTACACCGGTGGCACGACCGGAACGCCGAAGCTTGTCCAGCACCGGCAGGACTTTTACCAGAACCTGCTTGATATCGCCGAGTACTACCTGTCCATCGACGAGCTGCCCATGCGTTTTCTCAGCGGTTCCTCCTTTTCGCATGTCAGTGGCCAGCTTGCCGGTTTTCTCACGCTTTTCGAAGGTGGCACTCTCTTTCAGATGGACGATTTCACGCCGGCCGGGTTCCTGGCGACGATCGAGCGTGAACGCATCAGCAGCGCCTTCCTGACCCCGGCGTTGCTGTACGAGGTGATCGACCAGCCGTCGGCCGCCGATACCAGCAGCTTGCGCTACCTGAACGTCGGCGGCGCGGCGGCGTCACCGGACCGGCTGGCCCGGGCCATCGCCCGTTTCGGCCCGGTGCTGCGGCTGGTCTACGGGTCGAGCGAGGCGCCGCTCATCACCGATTTTCCCTTCCTTGACCATGATGAGGAGCGCCCGGAGCGGCTGCGGTCCTGCGGGCTGCCGTTTCTGGACACGAACATCGAGATCCGTGACAACGAGGGAGCGGTCCAGCCTGTCGGCGAGGCCGGCGAGGTATGGGTGGCCGGCTCGCTGGTCATGTCCGGGTACGCCACCGGCTCGTCCGCGCCAGCCGACGGCGAGTCCGCGGGAAATACGGGCGACGGCTGGGTCAGCACCGGGGATATCGGCTACCTCGACGAGGATGGCTATCTTTATCTGGTCGACCGTGTCAGCGACATGATCGTGACCAGCGAGGCGGCCGCGAACGTCTATTGCCGCCCCATCGAAGACGCGTTGCAGGGGCATCCGGAGGTGCGCGCGGCCGCCGTCGTCGGCGTTCCGGATGAAAGCTTTGGCGAAAGTGTCTGCGCCTTCGTCGTCCCGGTTCCAGGGGGCGCGATAACCGCATCGGATTTGCGCGATCATGTACGGGCGCAGCTCAACAGCCTCTACACGCCACGCTTTATCGAGTTCGTCGATGAGCTGCCGCTGACCGAACTGGCCAAGGTGGACAAGCGCGCGCTCAGGCAGGCCTATAAGCCGTCCGGCCGGTGACCGGGCTTACCGGTCCCCCGTGTTACCGGTCCCAGTGCGATGAGCTGGTCGGCGGTCGGCGTGCGGTAGTACAGCACGGACCGGCCCGACCTGCGGCGCCGGGCCAGCCCGGAGTCCAGCAGTACCTTCAGGTGCCCGCCGACAGTGCCTAGCGTGTACCCGGTCACCGCGACGAGCTGGGTGGTGCTCATCGGCGCTTCGAGCAGCGTGAGGACGCGGGCCCGCACCGGCCCGATCAGGGCGCTGAGCGCTCCGGGCGGCGTGGCCTGATGCGCGTCGGCCAGCAGTCCCTGGCACGGGTACACAATGGCGTAGAAGTCGGGCTCGTTCCAGTCGAACCAGCCCCGGCTCGACGTGGTCGGCACGAAGTACAGTTGCGCGCGGCGCAGGTCGCGAGGCGGGTTGTTGTAGGCGTTGATCCGCAACCGCCCGTCGCCCAGCCACCGCAGGCCCGGCCGCAGGCCTTCGAGCGCGGCGGCCCAGCCGCCCGAGCTGAGCCACTGGGTCCGCGACACGATGTCGGCCTCGAGCAGCCTGCGCCGCCTGCCCCAGTCCGGGCGCACCGCGCGCGTCCATACCCAGTCCAGCAGCTCGGCGGCCCGGTGCGGGAGGTCAGGCACCCGTAGCGGCTGGGGGAGTGGCCCCGTGAGCGCGTACTCCAGGTCGGCCCGGGCGACCTCGGGTGGCGTCTCCCGCACCCGCCGCAGCTCATCGTGGAACGTGCGGTCACCCGGTCGCGGTGGCGTCGAGATGAAGTCCGCGGTCCAGGTCGGCCGGAACGCGGCCTCGATCAGCGCCGCGGTGACCGGCTCACCGGCGAGCCATCGCTCGAACTCCGGCCGCTGCCCGTCGGCCCAGTGCCGCTGCACCGTCCCCCGCTCCCACCCCGTCAGCGCCCCCAGCACCGCCAGCGTCTCGGCCAGCGGCGAGATCGCGAACCGCCCGCCCGCCAGCACATCCGCCCCAATCCGCCAGATCCCCATGTCTCACTCTCGCCTCACTCTCACTCCGGCCCTCACCCGCCCCTGGCGCCCGGCCGCCTCGCGCCCTGCCACCACGCCGCCGGGTCGAGGTTTCGCCTACACGCGAAAGTTTATGATTGATGGGCGCGCGTGGCGACCCTGGATCCGTGACTACCTATCGTGAGCTGTTCGAGGTGCCGGAATTCGGCGCGCTGTTCGGGGTCGTGACCGTGCAGGTGGCCGCGAGCACGGTCCAGGGCCTGGCCCTGGGCACGATCGTCTACGCCAGCACCGGATCGCCCTTGCTGTCCGCGCTGGCCATGTTCGGCTCCTCTTTCGCCCAGGTCGTGGGAGCGCTCACGCTGCTGTCCGCGGCCGACCGGGTACCACCCAGGGCCGCGATGATCGGTCTGGGCGCCGTCTTCACCGCCACCGGCCTGCTGCTGGCCGCCCCCGGCATGCCGGTCTGGGCGCTGCTGCTGGTGACCTTGGTCGCCGGTCTGGCCAGTGCGGCGGGCGGGGGGATCAGGTGGGGCCTGGTCAGTGAGATCCTCCCCGACGGCATGTACATACTCGGCCGGTCGGTCTTCAACATGTCCGTCGGGATCATGCAGATCGTCGGGTTTGCCGCGAGCGGCGTTCTGGTGGACCTGGTCTCGCCGCGGGGTGCGCTGCTGGTGGCCGTGGGCCTGTACCTGGCGTCGACGCTCGCGACCAGGTTCGCGCTCAGGGCGCGCCCGGCGCGGGCGGCCGGGCGCCCCTCGGTCCGCGAGACGCTGCGGGTCAACGCGAGGCTGTGGTCGATGTCCAGCCGCAGGTACATCTACCTGGCCCTCTGGGTGCCCAACGGGCTCATCGTGGGCTGTGAGGCCCTCTTCGTCCCCTACGCCACCCGGCTCGCCAGCGTGCTGTTCGTCGCGTCGGCGGCCGGCATGCTGGCCGGCGACACCACCATGGGCCGGTTCGTGCCGTCGCGGTGGCGGCGCCGGCTGGCCTCGCCGCTGCGGCTGCTGCTGGCCGCGCCGTACCTGGTATTCATCCTGCGGCCGCCGTTCGCCGTCGCCGTGCTGGCCGTCGGCGTCGCGTCCTACGGGTACAGCGCCAGCCTGCTCCTGCAGGACCGGCTGGTGGCGGTCACCCCGGACGAGATTCGCGGCCAGGCGCTGGGCCTGCACAGCGCGGGCACACTGACCATGCAGGCCGTCGGCGCGACCCTCACCGGCGCGGTCGCGCAGTGGCTGCCCGTCCCGGTCACCATGACGGTGACCGCGCTCGCCTCGGTCGCGGTGACGCTGGCCCTCACCCCCGGGCTGCTTCGATCCGCTCCCTGGCGTGCCGCTCCAGCCTGACGTGCCGCTCGTGCAGCGAGGCTGGCCACCAGTTCCACCGCCCGAGCAGCACCACGGTCGCCGGGACGACCAAGGTCCGCACCACGAAGGTGTCGAGCGCCACCCCAATGGCCAGGCCAATGCCGATCTCCCGGATCTGCGCCCCCTCGGTGCCGGAGGCCCCCGCGATCGCGAACACCAGGAAGGTCCCGGCCAGCACCATCCCGGCCGACGTGACCGTGGTCCCGGTGACCTCGATCGCCCGGGCCACCGCATCGCGCAGCGGGAGGTCGTGCGCCTCCTCCCGGATGCGCGACATGACCAGGATGTTGTAGTCCTCCCCGAGTGCGAGCAGGAAGACGAACATGAGGAACGGCAGGATGAAGCTCAGCCCGTAGTTGCCGCCGAAAACTTCGAACACGATCACCGACGCGCCCAGAGACGCCAGGAACGAAAGCGCGACGCTCACTACCAGGTAGAGCGGGGCAACCACGCTGCGCAGCAGCAGGCCGAGCAGCAGCCCGATGATGAGCACCGCCACCGGGACGATGCGCACGAGGTCGCCGGTCGAGGCGGTCTTCACGTCGTAGAGCGAGGGCGAGTCGCCCGCCACCCCGTACGCGGACGCGCCCGCCCGGCCCGCCGCCGCGGCCAGGGCCGACCGCATCGCCGGCACCTCGCCGATGGCGGCGTCGGAGTCGGGGCTGCCGACCCGCAGGCTGGCCAGAAACTGGACGGTGCGCCCGTCGGCCGAGATGACCTGCGGCATGGCCCGGTACGCCTGGTAGTAGGCGGTGGGCAGTGCGTTGGCGGGCCCGTGCCTGGGCTGGACGGCGGGCACGCGCCCCGGCGAACCGAGAACCTGGTGCAGCCGGGTGAGCTGCGCGGGCGGGATGGCCGTGCCGTTCGGGTCGAGCGGCGCGATGAAGCTAGTGAAGATCCGGTCCTTCCGCAGCGCGGCGCCCGCCGCGGTCAGGACCTGCGGATCGGACCAGACCGGACGGTCGAACCTCATCACCAGGTTGATCGGGTTGCTGCTCGCCAGCGTGAAGTGCTCGACCAGCAGCGCCTGGCCCTTGGCCGAGTCGCTGCCCGGCGGCGCGCTGATCCCGCCGCCGAAGTCCGAGGCGTGGTCGGCCAGGGAAAACCCGGCCAGCGCGGTCAGCCCGATGACGCCGATGAGCAGGGCGATGAGCGGCCGGCTGGCCACCCGGGCGGCCAGCCGGCCCCAGCCGCCGCTGGTGCGCTGGCCCACGGCCGGCTGAGCCGGCCAGAACAGCGCCCGGCCGAACAGCGCCAGCACGGCCGGCACCAGGGTGAGTCCGGCCAGCACCATCAGCGCGATCCCGATGGCCAGCGGCACGGCCAGCCCGTGGTAGATGCCGAAGGTGGCGAGCAGCAGGCTGAGCAGGGCGGTGATAACCGTGCCCGCGGAGAACACGATCGACTCGCCCACCCGCTCGACCGCCCGCTCGATGGCCTGGTGGTGGGTGAGGCCGCGGCGGCGCTCTTCGCGGACCCGGAAGACCAGGAAGAGCCCGTAGTCGGTGCCCGCCCCGAGCACCAGCACGATGAGCAGGAGCTGGGTGATGCTGGAGATGCCGATCCCGAGGCTGGCCACCTCGGCGACCACGGATTCGGCCGTGAACAGGACGACCACAGCGGGCAGCAGCGTGGCCACCGTGGCCAGCGGCGACCTGAACACCGAGAGCAGGATGACGATGATCAGGCCGATCGACAGGTACATGGTCTTGTCGCCGAGGCCACTGGCCTGGTTGGCCTGATCGGCGGTGACGGCCAGGTTGCCCGCCGTGTGCAGCGCCAGGTTCGGCGGCGCGCCGACGGTGCTGAACAGGGCCCGAAGCGAGTGCACGAACCGCACGTCGGGCGTGTTTGTCGCTTGTGACAGCGCGGCCCGGATCTCGATCTGCGCCGCCTGGCCGTCGCCGGAGAATTCGGCGATCCGGGCGGTCTGGGCATGCGGCAGCAGCGCGGCCTGGGCCGTGAGCCGGCCGATCGCCGCGTCGTCCGCCTTAGTCAGCCGCTGGTGGTTGACGGTGGCCGCGACGACGAACGCGTCGTCGTTGTTGGACGCGCCGTAGAAGGGCGTGTCCAGGCGGGCGGCGACGTTGCTCGGCATGCTCGCCGGGAGGTACTGCGTGTTGTTGTTATTCACCGCCGAGGCCAGCGACGGGAGGAACAGCACCGAGGCGACCGCCCCGGCCAGCCACAGACCGATCACCAGCCAGCGATACCGGATGGAGAAGCGTCCGAGGGCAGCGAACAGCGGTCTCATGTACCAGCTCTCTGGGGGACGGGAGCTCTGCGGTGGGGCATCCGCGTAACGGGCTGACGCGCGCGTCAGCCTTGGCGCTTCGAGTCAATCACACGGATGCGGTGCCGTTGCCTGAAACGGGACTCTCAGTCGCGAAACTCGCAAAAGGGCCAGTAACGCACCCGTAAAGTGCAGCCCTCGCGCGGCCAGGCCCAGTCATCCCGTCACTTGATGCGGACGGCGGCGTGCTTGGGCCGCGATGGCGGCCGTGCCCGGCGCGCACGCCACGCGCAGCGCGTCCAGCGTCTCGCGATCGAGCCGAGCCGCCTGGCCGGCCCGGCCCGGATCGATCAGCCGGCCGGCCGCGGTCAGCCACCGCGGTGTGGCGGCCACTCCGATGAACTCCGCGAGCCTGGTCAGTTCGGCCGCTGGATCACGCAGCAGATCCTCATAGCTGAGGGTGGTCCACAGCTCATCGGGCACGTCGCAGAGAGCGGCGACCCCCTCGCTGATCACCTCCGACCAGGCGTCCCCGAAGAAGACGGGGCCGAACTCGAACTCCGCGAGCCTGGAGAAGTCGAACGGCGGGCTCAGCAGCCCGGCGAACTGACCAGGCAGCGCCTCCTGGATCTCCGGCCAGGTCGCGTCGGCCGGCAGGCCCGCCGCCACCGCTGCCTTGTACGTCGCCACCCCGATATGGAACATCGGGAACCGGCTCATCGACAGCGCGCAATCGGGGCCATCGCGGTACATGTGCACCAGGCGTGCCTCAGGGAACTCGCGACGCAGGAGCCGCACCAGGGCCAGCGAGGCACCCGAGCGTTCCACCACGGTGCCGCGGCCCATCAGCCTGGCTAGGTACGTGAACAGGGCGCGGTACTGGGCAGCCGCCGGGCGGACCGGCCAGCCTGGCAGTTCGGCCGCGAGCTGATCGAACAGCGTGTCCGGGTGGTCGGACAGCAGCGACAGGGTGCTGTGGCAGATCACCGGGATGCCGCGGGCCGGGGTGAACCGGCCGCGGCCGTAAGGGTAGAACATCTCCGGCGACTGCAGGCCCTGGCGGACCAGCGCGTCCGCGATGGGGTCGGGCGCCGAGAGAATCCGCCATAGCTGCTCGCCGTCCATGTCCTGCTCTGGGTAATCCGCGCGGCGCAGCACGCCCATCACGGCCGCGAAGAACTCGCTGACGCTTAGTACTTCCGGATGTTCGTGCAAGATCTGGGACACCAGCGTGGACCCGGCCCGGCCGGTGCTGACCACGAACGTGAGGTTCACCGGGTAGCCCTTCCGATTAACCGTCGAGCAGTTATGTACATCGGCTTCCGTCTCCACGATGGCACACTGGCGATCTTCCACTCAACGGTAGTCATGGCGTCCAGGAATTAGCGATTAGATCTGGGGTGCCGTGTTCGTCCAACCTGGTGACGGTGGCGGGCCGAACCGTCCACCACGATAAGTACCCGGAGGCTTGAGATGACCGGTAGTCAGGGCCAGAACCCTCAGGACCAGGCGCTGCTGGACTTCCTCGCTGCCCAGCGCGGCGCGGTGCTGTCCATCGTGGCGGGGCTGGATGAAGAGGCCTGGCATCGGGCTATCGTGCCGTCTGGCTGGACGCCGGCCGGGCTGGTCGAGCATCTGGGCGGCGCCGAGTGGCACTGGTTCCAGGGGGTGGTGACCGGCGCAAAGCCCGAACCGCCGCCCGGAGATGAGGAGCCGATCCCCTACGACCCGACGGCGGCGTTCGTCACTGACGAGCCGTCCGCGGAGATTCTTGCTTTCTACCGCCACCAGTGCGCGCAATCGGATGCGGTGATGGCGGTGACGCCGATGTCGGCGCAGCCGCGCGGCCAGCACGGCGTCCCTGGACAGGACGAACCACCGGATGTGCGCTGGATCGTGCTGCACATGATCGAGGAGACCGCGCGGCACGCCGGTCACCTGGACATCGCCAGGGAACTGCTGGACGGCCAGACCAGGCTCGGGTCGCGCTGACCGGCCTGAAAGGCCGGGCGCTCTTCAATCCGGTGTGGACCGGGCCAGGCGCGCGGTCCTGAGCTGCTGCAGCGTCCAGCCGCGCCCGGCCGGGTCGAGCGGGCGCGTCGCCGCCGTGAAGATCTCCGCGGCCCGCCGGTAGGACATTCTGGCCCGCCTGGTGACCGGGCAGACGTCCGCGGCGAGGGCATCCGCCGGAGCCTTGCGGTCGGTGACGAAGACCGGCCCGTAGGTCCGGCCGGCCAGCAGCCAGTGCAGCAGCTGGCTGGTGGCAGGCTGCCATCCGATGGCGGCGTCGGGCGTGCGCCAGGGCCGGGGCTTCACCCGGTGCCTGGCCAGGTCGAGCTGGTCGGCGTCGAGGTCGAGGATCTCGCCGGAGTGCGCGGACGTGTCGTAGAGCACCCGCCAGAAGGTGTGTTCACGCAGCGCGACGGTGAGCTGGAACACCCGCTCGACCTGCTCGGCGGTCAGCGCCGCTCCGGCCGGCTGCCGCTGCAGGTGATGCAGCCCCGCCGTCGGGTCGGCCTGGATCCAGCGCTGGTCCTGCCACCAGCCGATGGCGCTGCGCAGCGCGGACAGCTCACGGTTCACCGTGTGCGCGTCGGTCGCCCTGGCTCGCTCCGCGACCGCGTCGGCAATCTTGCGGTCGGTGCCCGCGTCGTCCAGCAGGGTGAGCGGCACCACGGGTGGCACGGCCCGGCGGCGCTCCCGGCCGGTGGGCACCGGCCGTCCCACCAGCGGCCAGGTCCAGCCGGTCAGCGAGATTCGGTACACGCGGCAGGAGGCGGGGCTGAGCGAGGAGTGGACGAGGTACTCATCCACGGCCACCGCGTACTCCACCGGCGCCGGGTCTGGCGCCCGGGCAAGTTGATAGGAAGCCACGCTGTCCTTCCTCTCGCCATGCTGTCGCGGTAAATAATTCGCCATCCACCACGACTGGTCTCATCATAACTCAATCGATCCACCTGATTTACTGCGGCAACCGGCTTACTTAATTGGCGGCCGACTAGGCCCGCAACAGGCATTCTTTTGCATTTTCGCCGGGTCTTTTGGCATGGTAGATGTCATGCACCAAAACGGCCGCGCTCAAAGCGATAACCGCAGTAAATCACCCCTCCGTCCGAGGCGATTTTGGCGCAGTAAATCTCCCCGTCCCGGCCGTCTCGCGGTTCTGGCCGAACGCAACTTCCGCCGTTTCTTCATCGGATATACGACCTCGCTGCTCGGCACGGCCATGTCTACGGTGGCCATCGCTTTCGCGGTGCTCGATAGCGGCGGTTCGGCCACCGATCTGGGCATTGTGTTCACCGGGAATATCGTTCCCATGGTGGCCTTCATGCTGGGCGGAGGGGTCATTGCCGACCGGCTCGGCCGCCGACCGGTCATGCTCACCGCAGACGTGGCCCGTTGCCTGGCCCAGGGGGCTCTCGCCGCCGTGTTGTTCCTGAGTCACCCCAGTGTCTGGCTGTTTATGGCGATGGCCGTCATCGGGGGGATCGGCAACGCCCTTTTCATGCCTGCCCTGTCCGGCCTCACCGTCCAGATCGCTCCGCGGGACCGGCTCGGCGACGCCAACGCGCTGTACGGCATGGCCCAGCCGGGCGCCCAGGTCGTGGGGCCGGCCCTGGCCGGCATCCTGATCGCGGTCACCAGCCCGGCCACGGTGATCGCGGTGGACGCCGCCACGTACGCGGTCAGCGCGCTGGCCCTCAGCGGCCTGTGCTTCCCCGAGAGCGCCCGGGCCAGGACGCCTTCGCTGCTGCACGAGCTGGCCGAAGGCTGGGCCGAGTTCACCGCACACACCTGGCTCTGGGTGGGAACGGTCTCGGGGGCGCTATTCAACCTGGTCACCTGGGGGCCCTACCTGGTGCTTGGGCCGGTGCTGGCCCGGCAGTACCTCGGCGGCGCCCGTGCCTTCGGCACGATCCTGGCCTGCTACGGGGCCGGCGCGATACTCGGCGGCCTGCTCGTGCTCGGCCGCAGGCCTCGTCATCCGCTGCGGATAAGCACGCTAGCCTCCGTCGGCTACGCGTTCCCACCGCTAGCGCTCGCCCTGCACCTGCCGGTCGTGGCCGTGTCTGCCGCCGCACTGCTGGCCGGCCTCGGCTCAGCCATCGGCTCGGCCGTCGAAACCACCGTGATCCAGCAGCGGGTGCCCGCGCACGCGCTGTCCAGGGTCGGCGCCTTCAACGCGGTCGGCGCGTTCGCCTTCGGGCCTTTCGCCTTCATCGCGGCCGGCCCGGTGGCCACTTTGGTCGGGCCCAGGGCGCTGCTCGGGTTCGGTGCGGCCTGGGCCGCGGCGGGCACTGTGGTGATGCTCGCCCTTCCGTCGGTGCGCCGGGTCACCTGGACCGACGAACCTCCGGAAGCCTCGTCCACCGAGGGAACCGACGGCACGCTCACCCCTGCCGGGACCGGAACGCCGCCGTCTTGACCCGGTTCTGGCAGGTGGTGGAGCAGAATCTCCTGGTGCCGTTGCGTGAAGTGTCCACGTACACGCGGTCGCAGTGAGGCGCGGTGCACACTCCCAGCCTGCCGCGATCCTCGGTGCCGAGCACGATGGCCAGCCCCGTCGCACACCCGGCGGCCCACCCGATGGCCAGGGTGTCGTCCGAGCCGTGAAAGTGCAGGTGCCAGCCCTCCTCGTCGTGGCTGTCCAGCCACGGCCGTGCCCCGGTCCAGGCGAGCAGCTTGTTTATCTGCCGGGCCGCCGTGTCCACGTCGTCGCGGCCCACCGCCTCGAAGACGGTGCGCAGTTCGGCGGCCATGCCCCGCAGTTCTTCGGCGTCTTCGGGCGGCACGTTCAGCGGGGGACGGTTGCCCACGCGCAGCACGCCGGCCACCGCGGCAGGCAGGTCGTCGTCGGCCGGGGCCAGGTAAGCGCGCCCGTGGGCCTCCCCATCGGTGAGCGCGTTGACCAGCCCGACCGAGACCGCCACGATCGCATCTAGGTGACTGCTAAATCTCACTTGACCGGTTACATCCTCGAGTCTACGTTTGTAACTGCCGAAATAATACTAGACAGTGACAAGGGGATGCCGCATGCCACAGCTTGGCCAGGACACGGCGCGCGAATGGATCCGCCGCTGGGACCTCCAGCAGGAGCAGGGCCTGCCCGACCGGGAGGACAGATTCAACGCGCTGATCGACGCCGCGCAGGAGGGCGCCGGCCGCAAGGACCCGCTGATCATCGATCTCGGCTGCGGTCCCGGCTCGCTGTCGGTCCGGCTGCTCGACCGGCTTCCCGAGGCCACCATTGTGGCCGTGGACGCCGATCCCGTCATGCTCGCGCTGGCCAGGGCGGCCCACGGCGCCCGGTCCGGCCTCCGGTTCGTCTCGGCCGACCTGCGCCATCCCGGCTGGGGGGCCACGCTGGACCTCGACCGCCGCGCGGACGCCGCGGTCAGCACGACCGCCCTGCACTGGCTCAGCCCGGAAGCCCTCGCGGCCATGTACACCGAACTCGCCCCACTGCTGCGCTCCGGCGGGCTCCTGCTCAACGGTGACCATCTGCGCGTGGACCAGTCGGTCTCGCCCGTGCTGGCTCGGCTCGACGAGGCGCTGCTGACCCGTGAGGACCAGCGGCGCTTCCCGAACGGCCACGCGGAATCCTGGACGGGCTGGTGGGACGCGATCGCGGCCGAGCCCGCCCTGGCCGACGCGCTCGCCGAGCGTGCGGCCTGGCGCGACCACGCCGACCACCACGGCTGGGCCTCGCGCCTGCTGGCCACTCACATCGAGGCCCTGCACAACGCCGGGTTCACCGAGGCCGGCACGCTCTGGCAGCGCGGCGAGAACCGCCTGCTCTGCGCCGTCCGTGGCTGACCCGGGCGTCACAGTCTGCGCTGGTCCGCCGGGACGAGCTGCGCCCGGGCGAAACGGCAGATCTCCTCGGCGGCGTCGAACTCCAGGCTGACCGGCTCGGTGAAGCCGGGCCGCAGCGAGGTTCCAGGCCAGGTGTGCCCGCCGCCGAACACCGTCCACGCCGCCACCCGCGCCCCCCCGGCGCCCGCGTCCGAGGTGTGCCGGCTCGACAGATCGGTCGCCCGCGTCTGGCCTGGGCCGGCCGGGCACCGGTCGATGGTGCGCCACCGGGCGGCGGTCTGGTCCAGGGAGAGCGTTCGGCCGCGCAGTTCACCGTTGGGGCCGCGATGCCGGGAGTAGCCGCCTTCGATCGGGGAGATGGAGTCCGCCGTTCCGTGGATCAGCATTGCCGATACGGCGTGGGAAGGGGTGACCGCGAGCAGGTGCGCGGGCATCTGGCCCGAGACCGCGGCCAGCACAGCCACCCGGTCGCTGGTCTCCAGCGCCATCCGGTGCGCCATGAACGAGCCGTTGGACATGCCGGCAACCACGGCGCGGTCCCGGTAGGTGCCGTATCGGTCGGCCGACCAGTCGATGACCGCGCGCAGGAACGCGACGTCGTCCACGTCCGCCTCGTCCGCTCGCGAGACCCCGCGGCCGTCCGCCCAGGAGCCCAGGTGACCGTCCGGATAGGCGACGGCGAACCCCCAGGTGTCCGCCTGCTGATCAAACGTGGTCCACTCGCGCATCATCGATCCGCGCGCCTCGGGGTGGTTGCCGTGCAGCATCAGAACGAGCGCCTCGGGCGCCTTCCCACGGGGCAGCCGCAGGATGAACGTGCGCGCCCGGCCCGCGACCGTCAGTTCGCCGGTTACCAGATCCTCATCGTCCGCCACAGCACCATCCCACCAACCCGCACTCTCACACCAATCAATACCGTCCCACCAATCAATACCGTCCCACCAATCAGCGCCGCCAAACACTCCTCTTCATGCCCATTTGACAACGTTGTCAGGCGTGGGCGTGGGCGTGGGCGTGGGCGTGGGCGTGGGCGTGGGCGTGGGTGTGGGTGTGGGTGTGGGTGTGGGTGTGGGTGTGGGTGTGGGTGTGGAGGTGGAGGTGGGCGTGGGCGTGGAGGCGGGGGTGGGTGTGGGGGTGGGTGTGGGGTGAACTCGCGAGGCCGTGCCCTTTACTCTCTTTATCTACTAAGATAGTTGAAGAGGTAAAGATGACTCACCGTTGAGCGAGGAGCCAAGATGGCCACGATGATGGCCCCTGCCGAGCCAGCCGCCGGGCCCGGGCCCGGTCCCGTTCCGCTGCCGGGCCTGGTCTGGGTGGTGTGGCGTCAGCACCGGGCCGCGCTGGCCGGATTGTTCCTGCTGGTCGGCCTCGCGGCCATCGTGATGATCGACACCGGGCTGCCCATCCACACCACCTACGCCTCGTTCATCAGCGATCACTGCGCGACCTCGCGGGCCTTGAACGCCTGCGGCAACCTGTCGGACCAGGTCGCAGGCGACAAGGAAGGGGGTGTGCCGATAGCCCTGCACGTGTTCCCCGTGCTGATCGGCATCTTCCTGGGCGCCCCCCTGCTGGCCAGGGAGATCGAGGCGGGCACGTTCCGGTTCGCCTGGACCCAGGAGGTCGGCAGGACCCGGTGGCTGCTGGCCAAGCTCGCGATGCTGGGCCTGGCCGTGATCGCCGCCTGTGTCGTGCTCGGTCTGCTGGCCACCTGGTGGCTGCATCCCTTCGACGTGGCCGGGGTCAGCAGCCGGTGGCAGGGCGGCGAGTTCGACGTGGCGCCGGCCACGCTGGCCGGCTGGGGCCTGCTGGCCTTCGCCGGCGGGGTGCTCGCCGGTGTGCTCATCAAGCGCACCGTTCCGGCTATGGCCGCCACCGCCGTGGCCGTGACGGCCGTGCTTGGCCTGTTCTGGTTCAAGCTGGGCTACCTGGTGCTGAGCATCGCGCCGCGTACCGGGCTAGGAAACCCCCTCAGCCTGCCCAACGGCCTTATCGGCCCTGGGTCGCATGCCATCAACGCTTGGTACTTCGGCCCCGCGAGTGGCGCCGACAACCGCTGGCTGGTCCGCGGCTGGTACACCCAGGCCGGAGGCGCCCCGATGACGGGACGCACCTACGGGCAGGTGACCAACGCGCTGCTCGGCGGCGACACCGACAAGCCGCGGCCGAGCCCGGTCCGCTGGCTCGCCGAACACCATGACGCCTTTCACATCGCCTACCAGCCCGGCGGCAGATTCTGGGAGTTCCAGGCGGTCACCGCCGCCGGCCTGGTCCTCCTCGCCCTGGCCCTGGCCGCCACCGCGATCGCACTCGTCCGCCGCCGGGGCGCGTAGGCCCCGCTACCCAGCCCGCTACCCATCCGCCGGCCAGTCACGGCTTGCTGGCGATCCACAGCATCTCGGTGGGCCAGGACGAGGCCCAGTCAGGCGGGTCGCACCGCAGATAGCTGCTGCGTGCTTCCGGGGCGGGCCGCGGTTCGATCAGCGCCTCGATGACCAGCCCGGTCCCGCGCAGCACCGCGATCCAGCCGCCGTAGGTTAGTTGATAGCTCGAGGCGCCGCCCTCCTCGGCCACCGCGCCCAGGTCGAAGTACCCCTGGTGGAGCCGCGTGTCGACCCGGTCGTTGGCCTCGTCGTAGCAGCACTCCGCCAGCGGGCCGAACACGGTGAACACCAGCCGTCCTTGGCTGCGCAGCACCCGGGCGGCCTCCGGCACCGCCACTTGCGGCGGCGCCCAGCTCAGCCCGCCGTGGTCGCAGAACACCAGGTCGAAGCTGGCGTCGGCGAACGGCAGCCGTTCCGCCGCGCCCTGCACCAGCGGGAACCGGGTGGCGCCCATGGCCTGCCGGGCCGCGCCGAGCTGGGCCTCGGACAAGTCGAACCCCACGATCGTCCCGGCCTCGCCCACCAGCGCCCTGGACCACTGTCCGGCGCCGCAGCCCAGCTCGAGCACTTGCTGGCCCGTCACGTCGCCCAGGGCGTGCAACTGCGAATCGGGCAGCGAGAACATCCCCCACAGCCGGGGCGCGGCGCCGATCTGCGGATCATGCCTCGCCTGGTAGGCGCCGCTGGTGTCGTTCCACAGCTTCCTGTTGGCTTCGATGCTGGCCACCCGCGCCTCACCCCCCGTCCCCGGTGTCGCCAGTCTCGCGCTGCCCCCGGCCAGATTCAGCCAGCCAGACCGCCTCCTCCACCCCCCGCTCCCGTATCAATTGTTTCTCCTGCTCCCGGAGCTGGGCGGCCTGCTCGAACCGCTTGGCGTCGATCGCGTCTTCCTTGTCCTTGCGCACCGCCGCGATCTGCCGGCTGAGCTCCCGCAGGGATTGCGGCACCGGGGACGACGCGATGCCCAGCGCGTCCTCGATCGCGGTCAGCCTGATCATGATCGTCTCGATGCCCGCGTGAATCTCGTCGATCCGCCGGCTCCGCCCGGTGAGCGCCGACGTGACGGTCTGCCACGGCTGCCCCGCCCCCGGCTGCCCCGGCCTCGGCTGCCCCGGCCCCGGCTGCCCCGGCCTCGGCTGCCCCGCCCCCGGCTGTGCCGACCGCGACTGCGGCTGTGTCGGTTGCGACGATGACTGGCCGGCGGCCGAGTACCCGTGCAGCAGCAGGATCACCTGCCGCCGCACGTTCTCCGCGTCCGCGCCCACCCCGGCGAGCACCTGCGCGGCCACCCCGTCCTGTTCGCGAATGAGCCCAAGCAGGATGTGCTCGGTCCCGATGTAGTTGTGCCCGAACTGGAGGGCCTCGCGCAGCGAAAGCTCGAGCACGTGCTTGGCCGGCCCGGTGAACGGGATGTGCCCGGGCGGCGCCTGCGCGCCGCGCCCGATCAGCCCCTCCACCCGCTGGCGCACGTCCGGCAGGTCGATCCCGACCGCGACCAGGGCCTTCACGGCCACCCCTTCGCCCTCGCGCAACAGGCCGAGCAGGATGTGCTCGGTGCCGACGTGGTCGTGGTCGAGCAGCCTGGCCTCCTGCCGGGCCAGCACCACGACCCGCCGCGCCCGGTCGGTGAACCGTTCGAACATCGCGCCGCTCCCGCCTGGCTGACTGGCCCGTCTGGCTGACTGGCCCGCGTGGCCCGTCTGGCCCCTCGCGGACCGCCGCATTGCGCAGCCGTTCATTATCCGAAGAGCCGAGCCGCCGCAGGCCGTTATATAGAGTTTGCCCCTCATGGCCGGCCCGTTGTACACCAGGAATCCTCCGGGCCGCAAGCAGCCCAGGATGCTGGCAGACTGAGGAAGTGCCCTTGATCCCCTCCCTCGACGATGATCCCACCATGCCCCAGCCCCAGCCGCACGACCAGCCCCAGGCGACCCAGCCGTACGACGACGGCCACGGCGATGACCCCCTGGGCGAACCCTGCGTCCTGGTCAAGCTCGGTGAGATCGTGCTCAAGGGCCGCAACCGCCAGCAGTTCGAGCACCTCTTGCAGACGAACATCCGCGGCGCGGTCAGGAATCTGGGCTTCCCGGTGCGCCTGTGGCAGCGCGAGGGCGTCATCTTGCTGCGGATCGAGGGCGATCCCGCGGCCAGGACGCAGCACGCCCAGACCCTGGCCGACCGGGTCCGCGACGTCCCCGGCATTGTCCGCGTCTGCCCCGTCTTCCGCGTGGCCAAGGACCCCGAAGCCGCCGCCGCCGCCGCGATCGAGCTGCTGAGGGACAAGCCCGGCGCGTTCGCCATCAGGGCCCGGCGCCGGGACAAGCGGTTCCCGATGCGGTCGGGCGAGCTCAACAGCTACATCGGCACCAAGGTGCAGGAGGCGTACGGCTACCCGGTCAACCTCAAGCACCCCGACACCACGGTGTTCATCGAGGTCGATCAGCACGAGGTGTTCGTCTTCACCGAGGGCCTGCCCGCCCAGGGCGGCCTCCCGGTCGGCATGAGCGGCCGCGCCCTGGTGCTGATGTCCGGCGGCATCGACTCGCCGGTGGCCGCCTACCGGATGATGCGCCGCGGCCTGCGCTGCGACTTCCTGCACTTCTCCGGCATGCCGCTCACCGGGCCCGAGTCGGTGTACAAGGCCTACGCCCTGGTCCGCAGCCTGGACCGGTTCCAGGGCCGGTCGCGGCTGTTCGTGATCGCGTTCGGCAAGGCCCAGCAGAAGCTCGCCTCGTCCGGCGCCGACCGGCTGCAGATCGTCGCGCAGCGGCGGCTGATGCTGGCCACCGGCGAGATCCTGGCCCGGCGGCTCGGCGGCAGCGCGCTGGTGACCGGGGACTCGCTCGGCCAGGTCAGCAGCCAGACCCTGACCAACATCACCGCGCTGGACGACGCCACCGAGCTGCCCATCCTGCGCCCGCTGATCGGCTGGGACAAGACCGAGATCATGGACGAGGCCCGCCGCCTGCGCACCCTGTCCATCTCCGAGCTGCCCGACCAGGACTGCTGCACACTGCTCACCCCGCGCCGGGTCGAGACCAGGGCCAGGATCGGCGACCTGCACCGGATCGAGCACCGCCTGGACGCCGGCGACCTGGCCGAGGAACTGGCCGCCGCCGCCCAGGAGTACCGCCCCGAACCCGCCTAACCGACCGCCGCGACCGACGGCGCCGGGGCCAGCGTCCGCCCCACCAGCGGCGGCAGGTTGGCCGCAACGCTGGCCAGCTCACGCATGTCCGAGTCGATGAGCGCCTGCGGCCCGTCGCACAAAGCGGTGTCCGGCCGGGGATGGACGTCGATGATGATCCCGTCCGCCCCCACCGCGATCGCCGCCCGCGACAGCGGCAGCACCAGGTCGCGCCGCCCGCCCGAGTGCGACGGATCCACGACGACCGGCAGGTGCGACAGCCGCTGCGCTACCGGCACGGCGCTGATGTCCAGCGTGTTGCGGGTCGCCGTCTCGAACGTCCGGATCCCCCGCTCGCACAGCACGATGTCCAGGTTGCCGCGCTGCGCGATGTACTCCGCGGCCATCAGCCACTCCTCGATGGTGGCATTCATCCCGCGCTTGAGCATCACCGGCTTGTTCGCCTCGCCCACCGCCTGCAGCAGCGGGAAGTTCTGCATGTTCCTGGTGCCGACCTGCAGCATGTCCGCGTAGCTGCACACCAGGTCCACGTCGGCGGCCGCGATCACCTCGGTGACAATCGGCAGCCCGGTCTCGGCCCGCACGTCGGCCAGGATCTTCAGGCCGGCCTCGCCCAGACCCTGGAACGCGTACGGCGAGGTCCGCGGCTTGTACGCGCCGCCCCGCAGCAGTGACGCGCCGCCAGCCCGCGCCATCTTGGCCGCCTCCAGCGTCTGCTCGGGCGTCTCGACCGCGCACGGCCCGGCGATCACGGTCAGCGTGTCCGGCCCGATCGGCACCCCGCGCACCGAGATCACCGACCGGTTCCTGTGATGTTCCCGGCTCACCAGCTTGTACGGCACCGAGATCCGCACCACGTCGCCGACTCCAGGCATGCCGCGCAGGTTGAGCGTGCTGAACTGCTCGACGTCGCCGACCAGCCCGACGATCGTCCGCGATACCCCCCGGCTCACGAACGCGTCCCCGCCCGCCGTGCGCACCAGATCGACCACCGAGTCGATCTCCGTCTCGCTCGCCTCCGGGCTCATCACAATCACCATCGGTCTCCTCCTCGGCATGAAAAAAGCCCCGGCGCCGTTCCCGGCCCGGGGCTTAAGTAAGTCGCTTCGTCAGCGCAGCGTCTGGCGGGCGACCGTCCGAGCCTCGGACCGGTAGCCATACCAAAACCAAAACTGCCTGCTCACGAGCGACAGCATAACGCACCCGATTAATTGAATGAACGGCTGCGCCAAGAAGAGCCCAGCCCGCCTGACGTGGGCCGGCCGCCAGCCCGCCGCAGCCGTCAGACGTTGGGCAGGCCGTAGTAGATCGTGATCGTGCTGCCCTTCGGCGCCGAGCCGGTCGGGCTGTAGTTGAACACGGTGCGCCCGAACGGGCCGGACTGCGTGGTGGTGACCTGGAAGCCGAGCCCCCTGAGCTTGCTGTAGGCCTGCAGCACGCTCATCCCGTCCACGTTCGGAATGCCCACGCTGGGCGGGCCGGGCGAGATGTAGATGGTGACCACCTCGCCCTTGGTCACCGGTGTGTTGGGGGCCGGCGACTGCTTGGTGATCGTGCCCTGCGGCGCGGTGCTGCTGGCCGGTGCGGGCTGCTGGTTCAGCGAGATGCCGTTCGTCTGCGCCCACGACTGCACGTCGGCCTGCTGCTGGCCCACGAAGTTCGGCAGCGGCGGCCCGGCGCTGATCGTGAGCGCGACCGGCTTGCCCTGCGGCCACGACGTCTCCGCGCCCGGGTTCGTGCTGATCACGATGCCGGCCGCGATCGTGCCCGACACCTGCTTGGCCACGCTGCCCGGCGTGAGCCCGGCCTGCCGCAGCGCGGTTTGCGCCGCGGCCAGCGTCTGCCCGCTCACCTGCGGCACCGAGATCATGCGCGGCCCGGCCGACGGGATCAGCTCGATCGAGCTGCCCTTGCGCACCCGCGCCGAGGCCGTGGGGGCGGTGCTCATCACGTCGCCCTTGGCGAGGGTGTCGTCCACCTTGGCGGACCCGGTGGTGACCGTGAAACCCAGGCCGCGCAGCTCGGACTTGGCCGAGGCCAGGCTCATCCCGGTGACCTTGGGCACGTGCGTGTACCGCCCGGCGAGCTGCCACCAGCCCACGGTGGCGACCAGCGCGAGCACCACGATCACCGCGATCAGGTAGATCAGCCTGCGGCTGAACAGCCAGCGCTGCAGCCGCGGCTCCCGTGGCGACGTGCCGCCGCCGCCGTCGCCGCGGTTCACGATCAGCGTGTGCTGGGCAGGCCCGCCGTGTGAGGTGGCCGCGTGCCTGGGGCCGGCACCGTGACCAGCACTGGTGCCGGCGCCGTAGCCCGCGGTGGGGGCTTGCGCGGGCATGGCCGTCGGCGCGAACCCGAGCAGCGGCCCGGCCGGCGGGCTCTGCTGCGGCGGCGCCCCCCACTGCCCGGCGATCTCGGCGAAGTCCTCGGCTCCCAGCGGCACCTGGCCGCCCCCGGGCGGCATCATCCGCGGGTCGGGCCCTGGCATCCCCGGCATCCAGGGCGGGCCGCCCTGGACCGGGATCTGGGCTCCATCCTGCAGAGGAGGGCCGCCGTGGGTCGGCGGCACGCCCAGGATCGGCGGCGCGGGCTGCGGTGGCGGCGGTGGCGGCAACGAGATCGGCATCCCGTGCCGGACCTGCCCGACCGCCTGCAGGAACTGGCCGGCGTCGGCGGGCCGTAGCTGCGGATCGCGGCTGGTGGCCAGCGCCACCAGCGCGTCCAAGGCGTCCGGCAGCCCGGGCAGCACCGCCGACGGCGCCGGGACCGTCTCGTTCACGTGCTTGTACGCCACCGCGATCGCCGAGTCGCCGGTGTGCGGCTGCTGGCCGGTCAGCAGCTCGAACAGCATCACCCCGGCCGCGTACACGTCGCACCTGGCGTCGCTGGCGCTGGCCGTCACCTGCTCGGGGGCCAGGTAGGCGACCGTGCCCATGAGCACGCCGGTCTTGGTGTGGTTGCTGGTCCCGGTCAGGCTCCGGGCCAGGCCGAAGTCGGCCACCTTGACCCGGCCGTCCTCGGCCAGCAGCACGTTCTCCGGCTTCACGTCCCGGTGCACGATGCCGCCCTGGTGCGCGGCGGCCAGCCCGGCCAGCACACTCTCGATGATGTCGAGCGATTCGCGCGGGCTCAGCCGCCCTCGTTCGGTGAGCAGTTGCCGCAGCGTGCGCCCGCGCACGTACTCCATGGCCAGGTAGAGATGGTGCCCATCGGCGCCCTGATCGAAGACCGCCACCACGTTCGGGTGCGAGAGCTGCGCGATCGACCGCGCCTCACGGATGAACCGGGCCACGAAATCCGCGTCGGCGGCCAGCTCGGCATGCATGATCTTGATGGCCACGGTCCGGTCGAGCCGGGTGTCCACGCCCAGGTAGACGGTGGCCATGCCACCGTGCGCGATGGTCGACGTCACACGGTAACGCCCGTCGAGCAGGCCTGCTGGCCCGCCGGCGAGCATCGCGTCCATCGTGTCCATCGGGACACGAGTGTATTGGGGGTTGGCACCCCTTTGCCTGAGTAACGGCTGGTCTCGTGGGGCCTAACTCTGCCCGGCGCCGGTTCCTGCCGCTGTGCTCCCGGTTTCGCGCCCGTGGGCCGGCGCTTCCTGGCGCAGCCGTTCAGGTTGCTGCCAGAATCCAGTATTCGTGACCATTGATCGCGTTGTCGTCGTCGGCGCGGGCCTGGCGGGCCTGCGCACCATCGAGGAGCTCCGCAGCCGAGGGTACCCAGGCGAAATCACCCTGATCGGTGCCGAGGACCGGCCGCCCTACGACCGCCCGCCGCTGTCGAAGAAAGTCATGACCGGCGAGCTGGACGACACTTCCCTGCGGCCCGACTTCGCCGCGCTCAGCGTGGACTTCCGCCCCGGCGAGCGGGCGACCAGCCTGGACCCCGAAGGCGTGCTGCGCACCACCAGGCAGCCGCGCGAAGCGGCGGCCGAGTACCGCTTCGACCGCCTGGTCCTGGCCACCGGGGCCACCCCCGTCACGCTGCCCGGCGACGGCCGCCAGCGCGTCCTGCGCACCATGGACGACGCACTCGAACTGCGCGCCCGGCTCGAGCCCGGCCGCAAGCTCGTGGTGGCCGGGGCCGGCTGGATCGGCGCCGAACTGGCCACCGCCGCCGCTTCCCGCGGCTGCGAGGTCACAGTGCTCGACCTCGCCGCCACCCCGCTGGCCGCCGCGGTCGGCCCCGAGGTGGGGTCGAAGACCGCCGCCTGGTACGCCGCGGCCGGGGTGCGGCTGCTGCTCAACCAGGGCGTCGACTCCGTCCAACCGGGCGGCCTGGCCCTGGCCGGCGGCGGCTGGCTAGAGGCCGACGAGGTGGTCACCGCCGTCGGCGTCCGCCCCGCCGTCACCTGGCTGGAAGGCTCGGGTCTCCACCTGGAAGCGGGCATAGCCACCGACGCAGGCCTGCGCGCTCTGGAAGCGGCCGTGGCCAGTGCCGAAGGCCCGCGCGCCTCGATCCCCGGCATCTTCGCCGTCGGCGACTGCTCTTCCTTCCCCTCCCGCCGCTACGGCCGCAGGCTCCGCTTCGAGCACTGGGACGTGGCCCTGCACGCCCCCGAAGTCGCCGCCGCCAACCTCCTCGGCGCCGACGAGACCTACGACCCCGTCCCCTACTTCTGGTCCGAGCAGTTCGGCCGGATGCTCCAATACGTCGGCTACCACGGCGACGCCGACCACCTGCTCTGGCGCGGCGACCCCACCTCCGCCTCCTGGACCGCCTGCTGGCTCACCGGCAACCGCCTGGTCGCCGCCCTCACCATCGACCGCCCCCGCGACCTCCTCCAAGCCCGCAAACTAATCGCCGCCCGCACTCCCCTCGACCTCACCAAACTCCCCAACCCCGACACCCCCCTAAAAACCACCCCCCTCACCTAACCCACCCCCGCCCGCGAGCCCCCGCCCGCCAGCCCCCGTCCGCGAGCCCCCGCCCGCCAGCCCCCGCCCGCCAGCCCCACCCCGTCCGCCAGCCCCACCCCGTCCGCCAGCCCCGCCCTGCCTGTCAGCCCCACCCTGCCCGTCACCCACTTCGTCCGTCAGCCCCACCCCGTCCGTCGATCCACGTCGCGGCC
>DATAWQ010000109.1:0-32486 GCA_036267135.1 Streptosporangiaceae bacterium
CTGACGATGAGGGTAGTGCTGGAGGTGGGGGTGGGGGTGGGGGTGGGGGTGGGGTGGGGCGGTCAGGCGGTCAGGCCGCGCACGCCTACCTCGTACAGGCGGGCGAGCAGATCCGCCGGGTCGGAGTAGACCCGGTAGGCCCCGGCCCGCTCGAGTTCCTCCCGGCCGTAACCGCCGGACAGCACCCCGATGCCGAGCGCCCCGGCCCGCCGCGCGGCCAGCAGGTCCCACACGCTGTCCCCGACCACCATCGCGTGCCGCGGCTCGACCTCGAGCAGCGCGGCCGCGGCCAGGAACAGATCCGGGTCGGGCTTGGCGTGCGCCACCATGTCCCTGGTCACCATCGGCGCGTCGCCGGGCAGCCCCAGCAGTCGCAGCGCCGGCCGCGCCGTCACCGCCATCCCGCTGGTCGCGATCGCCCACTTGATGCCGCGATCGGTCAGCGTGGCCAGCAGGTCGGCCGCGCCCGGCAGCGCCGTCACCGAATCGGCCTGCGCGATGTACGCGGCCGCGTGCGCCGCCTGCAACTCCTCGATCTGCGCGGCGGCCAGCGACCGCCCCGTCTCGCGCAGCAGCGCCGACACGAACAGCCCGCCGCTCATCCCGATCCGCCGGTGCACCCGCCACACCGACAGGTCGATGCCCACGCTGCTCAGCGCCGTCCGCCACGCGATCACATGCTGGTACACGCTGTCGATCAGCGTGCCATCGAGATCGAACAAGAACGCCGGTGGCGGCGGCTGCGGATAGCTGATGGCCGGGATCATGTCCCCAGTCTGCCCGGTTCCGTCGCGACCGGCGTGACGCTCAGCGATCCCACGCGTTTCTTGCTTACTGAACGGCTGCGCAAGGCGATCGGGTCACGTTGCGCAGCCGTTCATTAAACCGATTGTCAAGACTTTCCGGTCACATCCGAATCAGCCGAGGTACCGCAGATCACGGATGAAGTTCGGCATGTCCGGGGTGCCGAGACCGGTCATTGTGTCGTAGCCCGGCAGCGTGACCTGCTTGGTTATGGTCGGGCTCTGGTCGTCGTTCGTGGTCAGGCTCGGGATGCGGTTCTTCGTCGGGCCCAGGCAGATGTTCGCGAACACCGTGATGTCGCATTCGATGCCCCGGTACAGCGCCGGGCTGTTGCTGTTCACCGGCAGCGTGTCGAAGTACGCGCTGGTCCCGCTCATCTTGTACAGCGAGGGGTTGACGAACCCGAACGGCACCTTCTGGCCCTGCTGGGCCGCGGTCACCATGCCGGCCACTAGCGGCGCGGACTCGCTGGTCCCGCCCACGCTCTCCTCGACGAACTTGGAACCCTCGAGGAAGCCCACGTTGAGGCCGGTGAACGCGTCGGCGTCGGCGGCGATGTCCGGGTCGAGGCGGTTGGTGCCCAGCGAGGTGGGGACCACACCCTGCTGGTAGGAGGGCTGTGGCCAGTCCACGCTGTCGCCGCCGCCGGACGCGCCGTCCACCCCGCGGAACACCCACGCGCCGTTCTTGTCCTGGGAGATGCCGGTGGACCAGCCGGTCTCGAACAGCCGGTTGTTCTGCTGGCCCAGGCCGAGCGTGGTGCCGCCGACCGAGGTCGCGAACGGGTCCACCGACGGCTCCAGGATGACCGGGCCGTCGGCGGCCGAGAAGTACATGCCCACGCCCTCACCGGCGGCGCGCATCAGGTAGGCGTGGATCAGGTCCTTCTGCCGCGCCGGCAGGGACTCAAGGCCGGCCTCCCAGGAGTTGGAGGCCACCGTGGCCAGCGGGTGGTTGCCGGAGCCGTCCAGGATCGCGATGTCCGCGTTGTAGGTGGCCTGGTTGTCGTCCTGGAGGCGGTTGCAGCTATCCCCGCCCAGCACGAGCTGGTTCGCGCCCGGCGCCATGTCGTAGGACGCCTCGACGTCGAGCTGTTCCTCGATCTCGAACGGGTCGCCGCACGAGTCCGCGCCGAGGGAGAGCTGAGCGTACCTCTCGGCGGACGGGGCCGGCATGCCGTTGGCCTTCGCGTAGTCCTGCAGCGTGCCGAACATGTTCTTGGTCAGGCCCTGCTCGACCAGCGCGATGGTCTGGCCCTTGCCGGTGGCCGACCAGTTGGCGTGGTAGGCCGCCCGGATCTGGGTGGCGCTGTACCCGCAGATGAACGAGGGGAACGTGGTCACGCCGTACTTCTTGGGCAGGCCGGTGGCCATGTGCTGGCCGTAGTAGTGCGAGCAGGCCGCCTTGGCTCCGTGGCTCGGGGCGGAGCTGTGGCTCGACGTCTTGGCCGGCTTGGTCATCGACCAGATCGGCGCGGCGTTTTCCAGGCCGGTCACCGCCAGCACCCCGCTGGACAGCGAGGTGGGCAGCGAAACCGCGCGGTTGTTGGCGTGCAGCGGGTACGTGCCGTTGTTCGCCGCCGCCGAGGGGCGGTAGGTCTGAATCCGGACCTTGAACGCGGCGTTGATCGCCGATACCGGGGCGGTGCCCCGCACGTAGTTACGCCCGGAGTCGGCCGCGACGCCGGTGAAGCCCCGGCCGCGCAGCCAGGTCTCGACCTTGGCGGCCTCGGCGGCGGACGCGGCGAACCTGGCCGTGTAGGCGTCCGGGCTCAGGAAGTGGCGGAAGGCGGAGCTGCCCGGCGTGCTCGCCGCGGTGGCGAACCGCTCGGCCGCGGCCAGCTTCGGCGTCAGCCAGAGCTGGACGGTCAGCTTGGCCGATCCCGCCACGTCGCCGGTGGCCCTGGCCGCGGTGGCGAACGGCACGGCGCTCCCGGTCAGCGTGGTCTCCACCGGCTTGATCTGGGCCGGCCTGGGCGAGGCTTCAGCCAGGCCGGTGGCGCCCGCGGCGAGGCCAGCGGCCGTTGCCGTGGCCGCCAGGCCCGCGACAAGCATCCTCAATCTGGACATGATCTCCTCGTAACCGTGACGAAGGGACGAATGCCGTCAGAATAGGAATACTTGTCGGCCATAAACCAGCACGACCCGGTCTCGATGACGCTCCCGCGTCACCGGCCGGGCTGCCGGTTTGGCAGGCTGGCGGGCATGCCTGCGTTCGAGTCCTACGACGGGACCGTGCTCGCCCACACCGGCGGCGGCGCCTGGCCGGCCCTCGTCTGCCTGCCCGGCGGGCCTGGACGCAACCCCGTCTACCTCGGTGACCTGGGCGGACTCGGCCGGGCGGCCGGGCGGGACCTGGTCATGCTGCAGACCCGCGGCACCGGCGGCTCGGCCGTGCCGGCGAGCACGGCCAGCTACCGGTGCGACCGGCAGGTGGGGGACGTGGAGGCGCTGCGCGCTCACCTCGGCCTGGACCAGATGGACTTGCTCGCCCACTCGGCCGCCGCCAACCTGGCCGTGCTGTACGCGGCGCGCTACCCGGACCGGATCCGGCGGCTGGTCCTGCTCACCCCCGGGCTGCGCGCGCTGGGCCTGGCCCTGACCCGGGCGCAGGAGGAGGCCGCGCTGGCCCAGCGGTCGGGCGAGCCCTGGTACCCGGCCGCGCTGGCCGCCCGCCGGGCGGCCGTGGCCGGCCGGGCCTCGGTGGAGAACCTGCGCCGGTGGGCGCCGTTCTACTACGGCCGCTGGGACGCGGCGGCCCAGGCGCACGCCACGGCGGGGCTCGAACCGCGGGCGGCCATGATCGAGGTCCGGTTCTTCGGCGCGGGGGCGTTCGACCCGGCCGCCACCCGGGCCGCGCTGGCTCGCGTGACGGCCCCGGTGCTGATCTACGCCGGCGAGCTCGACTTCACCCCGACGCCTCAGCTCGCGGCTCAGGCGGTAGAGATGTTCCCCCAGGCGGAGCTGGTCGTCCAGCCGGGCGGTGCGCACATGCTCTGGCTGGACGACCCGCCGTGGCTCACCGCCACGATCGCCCGCTTCCTGGGTTCCTAGGGTTTGGCAGAATATGGGCCCATGACCGCACCCGCCGGGCCGGTGACCGGCTCTTTCGTCGCCCTGGGGGACAGCTTCACCGAGGGCCTGAACGACCCTGGGCCGGCTGGCGGCTACCGCGGCTGGGCCGACCGTTTCGCCGAACTGCTAGCCGTAGGGCGTGTTTGCGGCCAAGCAAGCGCTGTCGGACGTCTTTGCGGCCAGGAAAGCGCCGCCGGGCCCCCGCTCTGCTACGCGAACCTGGCGGTGCGCGGCAAGATGCTCGGCGAGGTGATCGAGCAGCAACTCCCGGCCGCGCTCTCGATGGCGCCCGACCTGGTCAGCATCGCCGCGGGCGGCAACGACCTGCTCCGCCCCCGCGCCGACCCCGACGCGCTGGCCGCCGGGTTCGACGACGCCGTGGCCAAGCTGCGCGCGGCCGGCAGCCAGGTCCTCGTGCTCACCGGCTTTGACCCGCGCACGTTCCCGGTCATCCGCTGGATCCGCAGCAAGGTCGCCGTCTACAACATGCACCTGCGCGGCATCGCCGACCACTACGGCTGCACCGTGGTCGATCTGTGGTCCATGCCGGTGCTGTGCGACCCGCGCGTGTGGAGCGACGACCGCCTGCACCTGACCGCCGAAGGCCACCGCCGGGTGGCCCTGCGCGCCTGCGAAGCCATCGGCCTGCCCACCGAGGCCGGCCACTGGAACGACCCGCTGCCGTCCTCGCCCGCCCCGCTCACCCGGGTCATCGTCCGCGCCCGGGGCGCCGGGAACGCTCAGAGCGCTGCTGCCGGGGCACGGCCGTCGCCGACCTGGCTGGCCGCCCGCCGCGTCGACGCCCGCTGGGCCCGCGACCACGCCGTGCCCTGGGCGCACCGCCGCATCCGCGGCGTCTCTTCCGGTGACGACGTCCTTCCTAAGCGCCCCGACCTGCTCCCGCTGGATGCTCTCTTTCCCGTGGACAACTGACCGTCGGCCACCGGATCTGTCAACCCGCGGCGCGGCCGCGGCGTCGTACTCATGGGGGGCCCGGCGGCGGGACTGTGTATCCCGCCTGTCATGTGAGGACGGTGGGTCATGCGTCAGCTCCTTATCCCGCCCGTCAGGTACTTCGCCTCGATCGCCTACGACGCGGCCACTGGCAACATGGTCCTGTTCGGGCTTTTCAACGTCCCCACCACCTGGGTCTGGGACGGCACGACCTGGACCCAGCAGCACCCCGCGACCAGCCCGCCTGCCCGCTTTGGCGCGTCGATGACCTACGACGTGGCCACCGGCAACGCGGTCCTGTTCGGCGGCAATGGCGCAAGCGTCATGGGCGACTTCGCCGACACCTGGACCCTGAGGTAATTAACTAACGGCACGGTCAGCCGCGCAGGTCGGCCAGGATGTAGTCCAGCCGGGCCAGGGCCGCCGCGATCCAGGGCAGGGCCAGCGGATCGGGCGAGGCCAGCGCCGTTTCCCGCTGCTCGTCGGTGCTGCCGTAGAGCAGGCCGGTGGCCACCCGCAGCCGGAGCGCTTCGGAGGCCTCGCCGAACGCGCTGGCCGGCAGCACGCCGGCACCGTACCGGTCCAGCAGCAACCCGGCCAGGCCCGGCCCGGTGCTGACCCGGTACCGGTCGAGCAGCAGTTCCCGCCAGGGACCGAAGTCCGGGTACAGGTAGAACGCGGCCTGGGGGAGTGGCACCGCGACCCCGGCCGCGCGCATCCTGGCCGCCACGGCCTGGGCCACGGTGGCGTGCAGGCGACGGCTGCGCGCCACCTGCTCGGCCAGTTCGGGCGGCTCGGCGAAGGCGAAGGCCGCGGCCTGCTGGATCGGGCCCGACGGGGCCGACCAGATCTCGCTCCCGATGCAGAGCAGCCGGTCCCGCAGCTGGACCGCCGGGGCGGCCTCGTGCCCGCTGGCGGGCAGCCTGGCCACCCCGATCCGCCAGCCGCCCACGGCCAGGTTCTTGCTCAGCGCGGTGGTCACCACGGTCCGCTCCGGCGCGACCTCGGCGGGGCTGGTGAACGGCGCCGCCGGGTCGTGCAGCAGATCGCGGTAGATCTCGTCGGAGATGATGATCAGGTCATGCTTGACCGCAACCTCGCACAGTTCCCTGACGGTCTGCGGGCTGGCCAGTGTCCCGGTCGGGTTGTCCGGCAACGTGACCACGACCGAGGCGATGTGCCTGCCGTCGGCCCGGGCGGCGGTGACCGCCTGATCCAGCCGGGCCGGGTCGGGCACGCCGCCCTCACCGGGCCGGGTCGGCACGAAGTGTGGCTTGCTGTCGATCATCTCGGTCTGGGCCGCGTAGCTCACCCAGCTCGGCTTCGGCACGGCGACGTCCGCGCCGAGGGCCAGCAGCAGCCCGTACAGCAGCGGCTTGCTGCCCGGGCCGCAGACGACGTCGCCCGGTGAGGTGGGCAGGCGGCGCCGGTCCCAGTAGCCGGCCGCGGCCTCACGCAAGGCGGCCAGGCCCGCGACCGGGCCGTAGGCGTTGCGGCCGGCCGCGTCGGCCAGGGCCGCGCGCAGCGCCGGGTGGACGGGCAACCCCGCCTCCCCGAACGCCAGCGGCAGCACGCGCTCGCCGCGTCTGCGCCGTTCGGCAAGGGCTTCGTTGGCGGCCAGCGTGGCCGAGACGGTAATCGGAATGCGGACGGGGGCGCTTGCGGTCATGGCCAGAGCAGCCACGTTCAGGGTCACTCCTAGAGAGAGGTTCGGGTCGGGCTTTCCGGATCTTTTCCGGGCCGCTCGTCAACCGAGTACCCAGCCTGACAGCGCACTAGCATAAGTACAAGCGACTATCTCTGAAGGAGAGGTTAAGCTAATCTGATGCTCGATCCGCACCGGCTCAAGCTGCTGGCCGAATTCGCCGACCGCGGCAGCATCGCGGCCACCGCGGCCGCCCTGGGCTACACACCGTCGGCGGTCTCCCAGCAACTGTCCGCGCTCGAACGGGAGGCCGGCGCGAGCCTGCTCGACCGGACCGCCCGCAGCGCGGAACTGACCGACGCCGGGCGGCGGCTGGCCGGCCACGCCCACCAGATCCTGGCCCTGCTGGAGGCCGCCGAGGCCGACCTGTCCGCGCAGGCTCAGGAGCCGGAGGGCCGGGTGGTGGTGACCGCGTTCCCCACCGCCGCCGCGGCCTTCGCCCCGGCGCTGGCGCACAGCCTGCGGGTCCACCCCGGCCTGACCCTGCTGCTGCGCCAGTCCCAGCCGGACGACGGCCTGCGCCCAGTAAGTTCGGGGGAGGCCGACATCGCGCTCGTGGACGACTGGGCCGGACGCCTGGCCCAGGAGCCGGCCCGCAGGCCCGCCCTGCTGCAGTTCCACCGGCTGATCCGCGACCCGCTCGTGCTCATCGTTCCGCGCGCCCACCCGGTGGCCAGCCAGCCCCGGGTGAACCTGCGCAGCCTGCGCGAGCAGGCCTGGATGGTCACCCCGGCGGGCGAGCCGTCCAGGCAGGCGGTGGACCGCCTGTTCGCGAACACGGGCGGCACCCCACCGGTCTCCTGGGAGTTCGAGGGCCTCGGCACGATCCTCAGCCTGGTGGCCCGCGGCATCGGCATCGCCGCCGTGCCCCGGCTGGCCCTGGCCGCCGGCACCGGCCGCGTCGCCGTCCGCGACCTCCCGTCCACCGCACCGTTCCGCGACGTCTACGCCGTCGTACGCGCCGCCAGCGTCCGCCGCCCCGCCATCTCCGTCGTCCTCGCCGCCCTCCACACCGCCGCCAAAAACCTCACCCGCCCCCGCCCCACTAGCCGCGCAGACTAACTAACGGATGCTCACTGGTAGGACTCTGGAATCTCTGGTGCTGCCAGCCACAGGTCGAGATCACTGTGGTCCCGGGTCTGCTCCTGAAGCAACGCATCAACCGACCATCCGCCGCCCACACAGGCGTGAACGCCATGCTGGTCCAAGGCGGTGAGCACCCGCACGGCGGACTGGGCGGTCATGGCGTACTCTCCCATTCGTACATCGTCTCCGATGAGTGGCAAGCCAGACCAATCCGCCCGCCTGCCGGCCTGCCCGCCGCAGCACGGAGCTTCCGTGACACCACCGTGGTCAGCCTTCCGCAGGACCGGATGGAGGTCGGCTTGTCCCGCAAGTGCGCACGGTGCCGAGCGACCAGGATCTTCCACGTTGAGGCGGGCCGCCCGCACGGCCACCGGAACCTCATCATCAGGAAGGATTCTGGTTGTTCCCGCGACCAAATTCCTTCCTCGTGACGAGCTTCCAGCCCCAGTACCGGCTGAGGAAGTTCGCGGGAAAGGTTTGGTTGTGGCAACGTGAACTCAAGAGGGGTTGCGTTGCCGCAATGTGTGCGTAAGAACCGGGCGGAGCCGAGCCCGGCGAACAACAGCGGGCCGACCAGATCCCAGCCGTTCGGGACCGGCGCGGTCAGATGGAGGTGCCGAGGCGGGAGGCCGGCACGGCCAGCGCCGTACTCGGCACGTCGCAGCGGCTGGGCAGCGGCATTGCCATCATCGGCACCGTGCTGTTCGGCACCCTGCACGTCCACCCGGTCCGCAACGCCGTGGCCACCGCGTTCACCCACAGTTCGGAGCTCGCCCTGCTGGCCAACGTGGCGATCCTGGTCGTGTCCCTCGTCCTCGTGCTGGCCCTGCCGCGCCGCGTTCCGGCCGGAAAGGCGTAGCGCGGGGTCGGCGGGCACCCGCGGCCCGGGCCGTCCGCACCGGCTGGCTACCCTGTCACGACCGGGGTGAGCCCGGGATCGAGCGACGGGAGGGGCACGCCATGACCGCTGCCTGGGTACGACGCGGAGCCACGGCCCTGGCCGCGGCACGCACGGCGATAGGCGTGGTCGCGCTGGCCTCGCCTGCCCTGGTCGGCCGCCCTTGGGTCGGCGCGGCCGCGAATGGCACGCCCGGGCGGGTGCTCGCCCGTGCGCTGGGCGGGCGTGACCTCGCGCTCGGTCTGGGCACGCTGGCGGCGCTCCAGCAGATCCCGCTGGCCGGGCCGGATCACTGCGACAGCGTGGCTGGCCTTTGGGTCGGCCTGGGGGCGATGGCCGATTCGCTGGACGTGCTGGCCACCGCGATCGCCTGGGACGAACTGCCCAGCATCGGCCGGTGGCTGGTGGCGGCGTCGGCGGGCGGGGCCGCCGTGACCGGCGCGGCGGCCGCGTGGTCGCTGGTCACCGGGGACGACCGTGTCGCTTGATTTTTCCGCCGATGGCGCGGCGCTGACCGCGGCCCTCGTCGACGTCGAGTCGGTCAGCGGCCACGAGCAGGAACTGGCCGCGCAGATCGAGTCGGCGCTGCGCCGGCTGCCGCACCTGACCGTGCAGAGCCGCGGCGCGACGGTGATCGCCCGGACCGAGCTTGGCCGGCCGCAGCGCGTGATCCTGGCCGGGCACATCGACACCGTCCCCGTGGCCGGCAATCTCCCGTCCCGCTCCGGCAACGGGCGGCTCTACGGTTGCGGCACCTCGGACATGAAGTCGGGGGTGGCGATCCAGCTCCGCCTGGCCGCCGCGCTGACCAGCCCGGTCATGGACGTGACCTACGTCTTCTACGACTGCGAAGAGATCGAGGCCGAGCGCAACGGGCTGGGCCGGATCAGCCGCGAGCAGCCGGACGCGCTGGCCGGCGACTTCGCCGTCCTGCTGGAGCCGACCGGCGGCGTGGTCGAAGGCGGCTGCCAGGGCACCCTGCGCGCCGAGGTCACCGCGTCGGGCGAGCGGGCGCACAGCGCTCGGGCCTGGATGGGCCGCAACGCGATTCACGAGGCCGCCGCGATCCTGGAGGTGCTGCACTCCTACCAGCCGCGCACTCCTGAGGTCGACGGTCTGGTCTACCACGAGGGGCTGAACGCGGTCGCCATTGGCGGCGGCATCGCCGGCAACGTGATCCCGGACCGCTGCGTGGTCACGGTCAACTTCAGGTTCGCGCCGGACCGCAGCGTGGCCGCGGCCGAAGAGCACGTCCGCGCGGTCTTCGACGGCTGGCCGGTCACCGTGCTCGACGCGGCCCCCGCGGCGCGGCCCGGCCTCGGCGAGCCGGCCGCCGCCTCGTTCGTCGCGGCAGTGAAGGGGGAAGGGGCGGCGGGTGGGGGCGCGCCGCGGGCCAAGCTTGGCTGGACCGACGTGGCCCGCTTTGCCGAGATCGGCATCCCGGCGGTCAACTACGGCCCAGGGGAACCCGAAGTGGCGCACACGAAGGGCGAGTACGTCGAGATCGCCAAGATCGCCGCCTGCGAAGCCACCATGCGCACCTGGCTAACCACCTGACCCTCACACCACAACCACAGCGATCAATCGAAGTTATGGTTGTGGCAACGTCCTCCATAGAAAGTTTACGTTGCCACAACCATAACATTAATTCGGAGTGAAAGTAGCGGGCCGGCGCGAGGAGGGCCGGGGGAGCCCGGGGGAAGTGGCCGGGGCGGGACGGTGGCCGGGGGTCACGAGGGCGGGTGTGAGCCGGGGGCGCGACGGTGGCCGGGGGTCACGAGGGCGGGTGTGAGCCGGGGGTGGCGACGGTGGCCGGGGGCCGAGTGGGTGGGTTACTTGGCGGGGCCGGGGATCAAGGTCATTTTGGAGGTTTTGTGCTGGCCGCCCGTGGTCACCCAGTTCAGGGTGATGGACTGGCCTGGCTTGTAGCCGTCCAGGGCGTTGGTGAGCTGGGCCGGCGAGGTGACGGCCTGCGAGTCGATGCTGGTGATGACCGACCCCGTGGTCAGGCCGGCCGTGGCCACCGGCGTGCCGCACAGGACACCGCCGATGAGGACGCCGGAACTCACGTTGGGGGCGTGCTGCGGGGCGGTGGCCTGGCTGGTGCTGAGGCACCCGCCGCTGCGGCCCGACCCGCCCAGGCCGCCGAAGCCGTTCCCGCCTTGCTGGCTGGCCGCTTGCTGGAGCTGCCGGAGCTGAGTCTGCAGGCTGGTTGACGAGCTGGGGTTCGAGCCCGACCTGGCCACGGTCACGCCCAGGAAGGCCGGGTAGCCGAGCTGGATCTGCTTCGAGACCTGGCCCGCGGCGATCTGGCGGGCGATGGACAGGGCCCGGTTGATCGGGATGGCGAAGCCCATGCTCTGGCCGGTGCCGTTCTGGGTGTTGGCGGCCGTGTCCATGCCGATGACCACGCCCTGGGTGGACGCGAGTGCCCCGCCCGAGTCACCCTCGACGATCGGGGCGTTGGTCTGCAGCATGCCGTGCAGGTTCTCGGTGGTGTCCGCGCCGGCGTCGCTGGCCTCGATCGAGCGGTTCAGGTCGGTGATCGAACCGGTGACGACGGCCGGTGCCCCGTCCTGGCCGTCGGCGTTGCCCAGGGCGACGACCGCCTGGCCCATCTTGACTTCGTCGGAGTTGCCGAGTGGCACGGGCTTGAGGCCCTTGGCCCCGTCGAGCTGCAGCAGCGCGATGTCGTCGGCGTCGTCGGTGCCGAGCACGGTCACGTTGTACTGCTGGCCGGGGCTGTTGGCGATCTTCGCGACCTCGTGCGAGGTGCCCTCGACGACGTGGTTGTTGGTCAGTACCAGGCCGCTGCTGTTGAGGATCATGCCGGTGCCCTCGAGCGTGCCACCCGGCTGATAGCTCGGTGTCGAGATCACGTCGACGATCCCTGGGCCCACCTTCTTGACCACGGACTTGGTGGTGGAGCCGTTGGCTCCGCCGCCGGTAGAGCCGCCGCCGGTGGAGCCGCCGCTGCCCGGTTGCGGGACCGCCCCGGCGCCCGGCAGCGAGAAGCTGGCCGAGTTGTCGCTGCCGTGGCGCATCGCGAGCACGGTGCCGGCCCCGATGCCCGCGGCCAGCGCGGCCACGAGTATGTAGGTGATGACCCGGTTGGCCCGCTTCGGCGGGCGGCCGTCACCGTGGCTGCCGTAGCCGGGGTCGCCGGGGTAGGCGCCATAACTGCCGGTGCCGTAGCCGCCGCCCGGGTAACCGCCGCCCGGGTAACCGCCACCGGGGTGACCGCCCCCCGGATAGCCAGGAGCGCCTGGATACCCCGCACCCGGATAACCGCCGCCTTCATAACCGCTGTCTGGGTAACTACCGCCCTGGTACCCGCTGCCTGGGTAGCCACCGCTGACGTGGCCGCCGCCGGGATAACTGGGTCCTGGGTAGCCAGGAGCGCCGGGGTAGCCGGCGCCTGGATAGCTGCCCGGGTAACCGCCTCCCGGAGGCCCGTACGTACCGGGGGGTGGCGGCGGGGGCGGCGCGCCCGGGTAGGCCACGGTGGGGTGCTCGTATCCGGAACCGGGCGGCGCGGGCGCGTCCAGGCTGGGCAGCGGGCCGGTTCCCTCCGCGTCCGGCGATACCGGCTCGGCGGCGTCCGGCGCGCGCTGGCCAGATCCTTCTGCTCCGGGGGTCAGCGGTCCGGGTTCGTCAGCTCCGGGCACGAGCGGGTCGGCTCCTTCCAGGCGGGACGTCATCGGGTCGTCGGCGCGGGGGATCAGTGGGCCGGTGTCTGCCACGCCTGGCTGCGTGCTGGCGTCGGCGCCGGGCACCCACGCCTGGCCCGCACCGGCGGTAGGCCAGACATGATCGTCGGCTCCATCCGGGGACGCTGACCAGGCATTGTGGCCCTCCGGCGGCTGTTCGCCACCACTGCGCTCTTCGTGCATCTCATCACCCTTGCCCGGAACTAGCGTAATTCCCGTACAAGTCCTGCCCTACCCCCGGCCAGACCACGCAGACTCGCCCACGATCTTCTTAGTTAGCCTGACCCGGCTGGACTTATGCTGAACGGCTCCTGAGGATTACCCAACGTGATCTGAGTCACGCCGCCGACCCGCCGGACGTGTGCCCACGTGACCTGGGAAAACAAGAGATACGTCCGTCTTCCGTTGCGTCGGCTATACTCAAGATATAACGTGAAGCGTGAACGTTGATAGTGGGCACCCAGGAGCCATCCAAGCGGGCCCGCCATCAGGATTCTGACAGCAGGGAGTAGCCATGCCCGCACCAACCCGCACCGACCCCGGGCTCTCCAGGCGCGAAGAGATGGCGGTCTCCAGCGACGCGATGTCCAGCGCCCCCTGGGCTGCGGCCGGCCTGACCGGCGCCGTGGTGACCGCAGGTGACCTTGGGCTCCACCTCATCGGCGGCAGCATCTTCAGCCTGCACGCGCTGAGCGGCTCGCTGTCCCTCGGCCTGGTCGCGTTCCTGGTCGTGGCCGCGGCCGGGGCTGCGCTGAGCAAGCGCAGCGGCCGGACCGCCCGCTGGGTCCGCAACAACCCGTGGCGGTTCGCTGTCCTGCCCGGCGTGGCCTGCGCGGCGATCGTGTTCGTGTTGTCCGTGGTGCTCGGCGGCGGGGTCTTCGGCGGCATCTTCAGCGCGCTGTGGCACGGCGCCGCCACCTACGGGCTGACCGGCCTGGCCGGCTCGATCGGCAGCACCCGCAACCGCCGCGACTGACCCCTATCAAGACCCCGCTGAAACCGCACCGTTCCCGACCCGCTCGACAGATTAGGTATGCCTAACCTAATCTTTGTGGATGACTTCCCCCGTACCCCCGTCTAACGTGCGCGCGCTCACGTCGGCCGCGGCCCCGTGCCGCCCCGACGGTGACCGCGGCGCCCGGGGGGGCCGGAGGGTACGCCGGTGACCAGTCTCACCGTCGGCGGCATCCGCAAGTCGTACGGCAGCACCCCGGTGCTGCACGGCGTCGATCTGGAGGTCGCCCCCGGCACGCTCACCGCCATACTCGGCGCCTCGGGCGTGGGCAAGACCACGCTGCTCCGGCTGATCGCGGGTTTCGAGTTCGCCGACGCCGGGTCGATCACCATCGACGGCCAGGTGGTGGACGACGGCCGCCGCCATACCCCGCCGCAGCGGCGCCGCATCGGCTATGTGCCGCAGGACGGCGCGCTGTTCCCGCACCTGACCGTGCGCGGCAACGTCGCCTTCGGGCTGCCGCGCCGGGAGCGCCACGGTGCCGCCGCCCGGGCGGCGCTCGACCTGGTCGGGCTGACCGACCTGCAGGACCGCTACCCGCACCAGCTCTCCGGCGGCCAGCAGCAGCGGGTCGCGCTGGGCCGGGCCCTGGCCTGCCAGCCCCGCCTGGTGCTCCTGGACGAGCCGTTCTCCTCACTCGACGCCTCGCTGCGTGCGTCGGTGCGGGCCGAGGTGCTGAGCGTGCTGCGGGCCACCGGGACCACGACCGTGCTGGTCACCCACGACCAGGACGAGGCCCTGTCCTCGGCCGACCGGGTGGCGATCATGCGGGACGGCCTGATCACCCAGGAGGGCACCCCGCGTGCGATCTACCAGCGGCCGGCCGACCCGCAGACCGCCGCCTTCATCGGCACCGCCAACCTGCTCGAGGGCACCTGGGACGGCGCCGCCGTGATCACGGCGCTCGGCCGGCACGACCTCAACCCCGGCCAGCCGGCCCCGGCGAAGGGCCGGGTCATCGTGCTGATCAGGCCCGAGCAACTGCAACTCTCCCCGGCCAACCCCAGCCAGCCCGGCCAGCCCAACTCCGGCCAGCACGGGTCCGGCGGCATCACCGCCCGGGTGGAGGCCTGCCGCTACTACGGCCACGACGCCCTGCTCACCGTCCACCCCGACCTGCCGGAGGCCAACGGCTTCGGCGTGCTGCGGGCCAGGACCGACAGCCCCGACCCGCCCGAACCGGGCGCGCAGGTCAGCCTGGCCGTGCACGGCTGCGTCGCGGCCTGGCCCGGCCCCGGCGCCGGCCACCAGCCGCGCGGCGCCCAGGACAGCAACGGCAACGGCAACAGCAACGGCAACAGCCAGAACACCACGCCGACTAGCCAGAGCCCCGCCGGTTAGCCGGGCAGGGTGGGCGGCTTACCGCTGGCGTTCAGCGCCGTGATCACGGTCTGCAGCGCGTGGTCGATGGCCGCCCGTTTGGTGTCCAGCGCCTGCCGGTCCTTGGTCAGCGCCGCGTTACCGCGGGCCCGAGCCGCCGGGCTCGACGCCGTCAGTATGTCCGCCACGTCGCTCTGCACCCGCTGCGCCAGCGGGAACGCCCAGGTGACCAGCCCGTTCACCACCAACGTCAGGTTGAAGCTGTCCAGCGACTCGGGCACCTGGTACTGAGTCAGCGAATCCATCGGCATGCTGTTGGCAGGTGAGCAGTTGGCCACCCCGTACCTGGCCACGCCGACCGCGGTGGCGGTGTCATGGCTGGCCCCGGTGGTGATCGCGTGCAGCACGTCCAGCGACTCGCTCACCCCGCCCGCGCACGATTCGATGTCCTTCTGCATGCTGTGCAGGAAGCCGTTCAGGTCCGCGGCGCGCTGTGCGCTGGACGCCCGGTGCGGCAGCGCGACCAGCACCCCGCCGCCGACGATCACCACGAGCAGCACGATCAGCCAGCGGGGCGTCTGCGGCACCGGCCACCTGGACTGCCGCAGCAGTTCTCGCGCCGACTGGCGCGGCGCGCCTCGCTGGGTCGTGGGGCCCCGCCCGTTCACCTGGCCTCGCTCGGTCGCGGGCATCAGCGCATCCGGGCCAGGCCGGAGTCGAGATCCGCCTGCGTCACCGCGCCGAAGACCCGCTTGACGATGTGGTGGCTCGGGTCGAGGAAGAACGTCTGCGGGATGGCCACCACGCCCCACCGGGTCGTGGCCAGCCCGGTCGGGTCGGCGCCGATGGGGTAGGTCACCCCGGCCGCCTTGGTGAACCGCTCGGCTTTCGACGTGGAGTCGTTCACATCCACCCCGACGACAGGGACCTGGCCGTGGTGCGCGCGGTAGAACCTGGCCAGCAGCGGCGTCTCCTTTTTGCACGGTACGCAAAAGGAGGCGAAGAAGTTCACCACCACCGCCCGCCCCCGGTACTGGCCCAGCGACACCGGCGTGCCCGGGTGGCCGAGCGCGGTCAGGTTGAGGCTCTGGGCCAGCGCCGGGGGAGCCGGAGTGTTAGCCGAGCCACTGGTCGAGCCGAAGACACTGATCAGGGCCACGACCACCAGGCAGAGCACGCCGATACCGACGCCGATGGCGCGGCCCCGGCTCAGGCCGGCCAGCCCCGGCGCCCGGGTGCGCGGCTCTTTACCGTTGCTTATGACGTCTTCCGCCGTCTGCTCGCTGTTTTCCATGGCCACCGTTCAGGTAACAAAGATCTTCACGTGGCCGGCGGCTAGCCCGCCGCAAGCCGGTAACCCTCGCCCCGTACCGTTTTTATCAGGTCAAAGCCGAGCTTCGTGCGCAGCCGCCAGACGCAAACGTCAACCACGTTGGAATGCGGATCGAAGCTGTATCCCCACACCGAGGCGAGCAGGCGCTCTTTGGGCACCGATTCTCCCGCGCGTTCCATGAGCTCTCGCAATAGCAGAAATTCTAGCCGGGTGAGCGGAACCGGGCCGCTGCCGCTGTCGGCCTGCAGCCGGCACAGATCCAGCGCGATGCCGCCGTTCCGCAGCACCTCGGGGCGCCCGCGCGCCCCGGCCCGCAACTGTACCCGCACCCGCGCGATCAGCTCGTCCAGGGCGAACGGCTTGGTCACGTAGTCCTGCGCGCCGAGGTCGAGGCATTCGACCTTGGCCTGCACATCCGCGAGACACGACAGCACCAGCACCGGCTGCCAGGGCCGCTCGGCCAGCAACCGCTTGAGCACCACCCGCCCGTCCAGGTCGGGGATGACCAGGTCGAGCACCACCAGGTCGTAGCGGCCGCTGATCGCATCGGCCAGGCCGTCGCTCCCCGTGGCCGCGCAGTTGACCGTGTATCCGGCTCTGGCCAGGGCCGACGCCAGCATCGAGCTGATCGCTGGCTCGTCTTCGACGAGCAGGATGCGGGGCTGGGCCGGCCCGGCCGCCGTGGCCGCCACGACGGTATCCGCCCGGGAACTGGTCATCGCGCCCGTCATCTCGCCTGGCCGGACCGTGCCTGCGAGGAGCTCCCCCCAGTTCCCCGGCACGGTGCGGATTCCTCTGCTGAGGGGCCTCACTCTACCGCCATAACGGTCAATTCGGGCGGTCTTCCCAAACGATTGCGGTGACTCTCCGCGTCTGCTCACGTTCTGTGTCTAGACCATCCTGAACGGTGGCCACCGACCCGGATCAGCCCACCCGGCGCCGCCGGGCCCCAGGACGCGCACTGACTCGCCGAACCCGCCAAATGGCGACCATAACAATTTTGTCATCCAACGCGCGTCCTATTGCCTACCGGTGCGTCAGTGGTCAGCATCGAGCGCATAAGCGGGTGTCCTTCGATTGCCGGGCCCAGTAGCGCAATCGTGTGCGATGCCCCGCCGGGCCATTGAACGAGGTGGTGAGGGCATGACCCTGCGCGCCCGGGTTAGCACGCTGCTGGCCGCCTTCGTCGTGGTCGTGGCGCTGGTGGTCTTCATCGTGATCCACTTCTTGCTCGGCGGGCCGCCGGTGGAGAACTTCACCGCCGGGGTCACCCCGGACACCGGGGCGACCGTGCACGTGATGATGCAGGAGGACCCGCAGAACTCGGTGAGCTCCCATCCGGACTGGGTGTCCTACTTCATCAAGAGCCCGACGACCGGCGCCTGGGTGCACACCACGTTGTTCTCGGTGCCGGCCGGCAGCAAGATCGACATGACGATCCTCGGCTACGACGGCTGCACGCCGCTGCGTAACCCGGTATTCGGCCAGGTCACCGGCACCACCGGCGGCGTGGAGTACGTGAACGGCAAGCCGGTCTCCCAGATCAACTCCTGGACGGGCTGCACCGTGGGCCACACGTTCTCGATACCGCAGCTCGGCGTGAACGTGCCGATGGCCTCGCCCTCGCTGACCGCGGACCTGTGCGGCAACTCGCCGTGTACCTCGGGCCCACGCGAGGTGGTGCGGTTCAGCTTCATGACCCCGCGCGCCGGTGGCTCGTTCATCTGGCAGTGCCGTGTTCCCTGCGGCGGTGGCTTCCTCGACGGATTCGGCGGTCCCATGCAGACCATCGGCTTCATGACCGGCAGCATCACGGTGGTGCAGTGATGGCCGCGGCGGCGGACCCGGCGGACCCGGCGGACCCGGCGGACGCGGCCCAGGACGGCAGGCCCGAGCCCAGGCACGGCTGGCGGATCTTCATCATCTGGCTGGTCGCCGCCGCGATCGCCGACCCGCTGCTCTGGTTCGTCCTGGGGCCGCACATGCCCCCAGGGGACATGTCCACCTCGGCCTCCAGCCAGCAGTTCGACATGAACGTGATGACGGTGATGGCCGCCCCGGTCATGCTGGGCGTGCTCGTCTACGGCGTCTACGCGATGATCGTCTGGCGGGCCCGGGAGGGCGACGAGGAGGACGGCCCGCCGATTCACGGCAACGCCAGGATCCAGGTGAGCTGGCTCGCGGTGACCTCGGCGCTGGTGCTCGGACTGTTCGTCTTCGGCTTCTACGAACTGGCCGCGCCGGCTGGGGCGGGGGCGGGCGAGGGGCCGAGCCCGATCTGGACGCCGGGCGGCCAGCCGCTGCAGGTCCAGGTCATCGCCCAGCAGTGGGAGTTCACCTACCGCTTCCCGCAGTTCGGCGGCTTCGAGACCCCGCAGATCGAGTTGCCGGTGGGGCAGAATGTGGAGTTCCACGTCACCTCGCTGGACGTGATCCACTCGTTCTGGGCCTACCAGCTCGGCGTGAAGGCCGACGCCAACCCGGACGTGGACAACGTGGCCTTCACCAAACCCAAGCAGACCGGCCCGTTCACGGTGCGCTGCGCCGAGCTGTGCGGCCTGTGGCACGGCGCGATGTTCGACTACGGCAAGGTGGTCTCGGTCGCGGCGTTCCAGACCTGGGCGCACTCGATGCGGACCCACCTCGCGGCGGTGACCAGGATGCTGCCGGCGTACGCCCTCACCTACGATCCGACCCTCGTGCCGACCATCAACAAGGCGCTGGCCAAGGGTGGGATCACCGGGGCGAACGGCTACTACTACCCGCCCAACGATCCGGAGCAGCCGTGACCGCCCGGGCTGACCGCGCGACGGAGGGGGTGACCTGATGGCCATCGATATCCAGCCGGAGAAGCCGCAGGAGGACCAGCGGCCGGGTGGCGGCGAGCCGTCGGGCCCGCGGCCGGCCGACCCGTGGTGGAAGAAACCCGCCGTCCACACCGCGCTGGCCGGGGCTGTCGTCGGCTACCTCATCGGCCACTGGCTCGGCGACTACCTGTCCAGCGGCTACCTGCAGAACGCGCTGTCGGACTCCAACGACGTCCCGATCGTGCTCGGCTACGCGTTCGCGGTGATCGGCTGGCTGGCCGGGCTCGGCGTGTTCAACGACCTGGGCCGGCAGATGCTTGGGCTGCCGGTGCGCAGCCACGAGCGCGAGGCCAGCAGCGGGCTGGCCAGGTACTTCAGGTACTCACTCGACCACAAGGTGGTGGGTATCCAGTACCTGGTCGGCATGATCGTCTATTTCCTCACCGGTGGCCTGTTCGCCATGGCCATCCGCACCGAACTGCTCTCGCCGAGCTACCACGTGCTGAACGCCAGCGCCTACGTCGAGGTGGTGGGCGAGCACGGCACCATGATGATGATGATGATGACTTCGGTCATCGTCGGGCCGCTGGGCAACTACCTGGTGCCGCTGATGATCGGCTCCAAGCGGGTGGCGTTCCCCCGGATCGAGGCGCTGTCGTTCTGGATCACGCCGTGCGCGTACCTGATCCTGCTGTCCGGGCTGCTGTTCGGCGGGTTCCCGTTCGGCTGGACCGGGTACGCGCCGCTGTCCATCCAGGCCACCGAGGGCGCGGACTCCTACGCGGTGGCCTTCGGCCTGATGGGTATCTCGGTCATCCTGGCCGGGTTCAACCTGATCGTCACGATCATCTGCCACCGGGCGCCCGGCATGCGGTGGAGCAGGCTGCCGGTGTTCGTCTGGTCGATGCTCGCCACCTCGTTCCTGTTCGTGCTGGCCGCGCCGGTCCTGGTCGGCGGCATGTACATGCTGATCACCGACCGGACGTTCCAGACCGCGTTCTTCGTCAACACGCTGGGCGGCAGCAGCTACCTGTACCAGAACCTGTTCTGGTTCTTCGGCCACCCCGAGGTGTACATCCTGGCCCTGCCCGGCTTCGGCATCGTGTCGGAGATCCTCCCGGTGTTCTGCCGCAAACCGCTGTTCGGCTACAGGACGCTCGCGGCCGGCATGATCGGGGTGACGCTGCTCAGCTTCTTCGTCTGGCAGCACCACCTGTTCGACAGCGGCATCAACCCGGACATGCGGCCGCTGTTCATGCTCACCACCGAGTTGATCTCGATCCCGACCGGGTTCATCTTCCTGGTGGCCATGGGCACGTTCTGGAAGGCCAAGATCCGGTTCAGCGTGCCGATGCTGTTCGCGCTCGGCTTCTACTTCAACTTCCTGATCGGCGGCATATCCGGGGTCTTCCTGTCCGACGTGCCCGCCGACACCACCGAGCACGGGTCGTTCTTCGTAATGGCCCACTTCCACTACACGATCATGGGCGGCCTGATCTTCGCGTTCATGGGCGGGCTGTACTACTGGCTGCCCAAGATGATGGGGATCAAGCTGAACCAGACCCTGGGCAAGATCCAGTTCTGGACGATGTTCGTGTTCTTCAACTCGACGTTCCTGCCGTTGTTCGCCGCCGGGATGCTCGGCCAGCCGCGCCGGGTGTTCGAGTACGCGCGCAACCTGGAGACGCTGAACGACTGGGTCTCGATCTCGGCGTTCCTGCTCGGCGGCTCGATCCTGCTGTTCCTGATCAACTTCATCTGGTCCACAGTGATCGTCAGGGAGCCGGAGACCGGCAACCCGTGGCGCTCGCGCGGGCTGGAGTGGCAGGTGCCGTCGCCGCCGCCACCGGGCAACTTCGAGACCGTGCCGGTCATCCTCTCCGGCCCATACGAATACGGGGTGAAGGGCGCGCCGCCGGTCGCCGACCTGAACCCGCCGCCCGGGGTGCTGGCCAGCGCGATCACCGGCACCGGGGCCGCCGCCGACACCGCCGCCACCAGCAGCAGCGAAGTGGGGGTGTGAGCCATGGCCGACACCACGCTGCCGCCCGCCCCGCCCGGTAGTGGCCCTGGTAGTGGTCCCGGCGGGGGTTCGGGGGAGCGTTCGGGAGGGGCCGAGGAGCGGGCGGCCGAGGAGGCGCTGTTCTACCACGAGGCCGACCTGAACGCGGCCTGGACCGGCGCCAGGCTGGCCATCGGCGCGCTCTCGTTCCTGTTCGGATCGTTCCTGTTTGCCTACTTCTACCTGCGCTCGCTGAACTCCAACCACCTGTGGCACCCGGCGGGCCCGCGCCCGCAGCTCTGGCTGGGCACGCTGATCATGGCGTTCATCGTGGTCAGCGCCGCCGGGCAGACGCTGGTGCTGCAGCGGCTCAAAGGCGGCGACAAGACCACCTGGCAGCGTGGCGGCCTGGCCGCGCTGCTGCTCGGCCTGGCCGCGGTCGCGCTGCAGATCTGGCAGCTCCTGCACCTGAGCTTCTGGCCCGGCTCGTCCGGGTTCGCCAGCGTGTTCACCGGCTTCTACCCGGTGTTCTTGACGGTCGCCCTCGGCGTCCTGATCTGGCTGGAGATCCTGCTGGTCCGCGGGCTGAAGATCCCGGCGATCGCGTTCGTCGAGCAGCCGCCGACCTACGCCGAGGCGTTCGCCGTGCAGCGGTTCCAGGCGGCGCTGAGCGCCTTCACCGCCGTGTGGAACTACCTCGCCGTGGTCGGGATCGCGTTCTGGATTCTGTTCTACCTGTTGTGACGGGAGCTATTGTGCCCCGAACAGGCGGATCACTCACCGGCGGCGGCTAAAGTGAACGGCGCAACGTGCTGGAGGCTGGAGTGCTCAACCTGGCAAACACTGACCTGACACACACTGACCTGACACACACAGGACTGATACACACCACAGCAGCCGCGAACTGGAGCCTGGGCGGGTCGATGCTGACGTTCGCCTTCCCGATGGTCTTGTTCATCGTGGCCGCGTTGGTGCTGTACCGGCTGCTGTGGTGGCCGCACCGTATTCCCGGCCACAGCGACCTGGTGCCTGCGCACACCGCGGCGCCCGACCTGGGCACGGCTCACGTGATGGCCGCCGCGGCCGGGATGACCACGGCCGCCGGGGCCGGGGCCCAGCCGCTGCCGCACGAACCGCACGGCGCCACCGAGGTCGCCGAGCCCGCCGGAACCGCCGAGCCTGCCGAGCCCGCCAGCTCGGATGAGGGTGGTACGGCTGAAGCCGACCCGGAGGGTGCCGAGTGACATCTGCCACCGCCCTGCCCTCTTCGTCGCAGACCGCCGGGCCAGGCCTGCCCCCCGGCCGGCGCACACCCGCCGCCGTCGCCCGGTCCCTGGTCCAGCTCACCAAGCCGCGCATCATCGAACTGCTGCTGGTGACCACGATCCCCACCATGCTGCTCGCGCACCGGGGGCTGCCCTCGCTCAAGGTCTTCGCGGTCACGCTGATCGGCGGCACGCTGGCGGCCGGCAGCGCGAACACGCTGAACTGCTATCTGGACCGCGACATCGACGCGGTCATGCGGCGCACCGCGCACCGCCCGCTGGTGGCGCGCGGCGGGCGGGCCGCGATCAGGCCGAACGAGGCGCTGGCCTCGGGCGTCGCGCTCGGCGCGGCCGCCACCCTGCTGCTCGGCCTGCTGGTGAACTGGCTGGCCGCCGCGCTGGCCATGGGCGCGATCCTGTTCTACGTGTTCGTGTACACGCTCGGCCTGAAGCGGCGCACCGCCTCCAACATCGTGATCGGCGGCGCGGCCGGATGCTTCCCCGTCCTGGTGGGCTGGGCCGCCGTCACCGGCACCGTCGCCTGGCCCGCCGTGGCCCTGTTCGCGATCATCTTCCTGTGGACGCCGCCGCACTTCTGGGCGCTGGCCATGCGGTTCCGCGACGACTACGCGGCGGCCGGCGTGCCCATGCTGCCGGTGGTGGCCTCGCCGGCCACGGTGGCCCGCAAGATCCTCGGCTACTCCTACGCGATGGTGGCGGCGACGCTCGCCCTCGCCCCCGCCGCTGGCTGGATCTACACGGTCTGCGCGGCCGGGCTCGGCGGCTGGTTCCTGGCCGAGGCGCACCGGCTGCGGCTCCAGGCCCAACCTGCGAACGCCCAGCCCGCGAAGGCCGAGCCGACGAAGGCCCAACCTGCGAAAGCCGAGCCCGCGAAGGCGGCCGGTGCGTCAGGCCCCGCTCCGATGCGGCTGTTCCACCTGTCGATCGCCTACCTGACCCTGCTGTTCGCCGCGATCGCCGTCACCGCCCTGCTGCCCTGGGGTCGCTGGTAGCCGCGCCGCCGGCAGCCGGATCAGCGCCCGCAACCCGGGCACGGCGTCCTCCAGCCAGGCCGTGCCGCCGTGCGCCACGGCGGTGGCCCGCACGATGGCCAGCCCCAGGCCGGCCCCTACCGGTCCGTCCTCCTCGTGGCTGCGCGCGTCGTCTAGCCGGGTGAACCGGTCGAAGACCCGCTCGCAGTCCCCGCCCGGTATGCCGGGCCCGTCGTCGGTCACCGACAGCACCAGCCACGGGCCGTCGGCCCGGGTGAGCACGCTCACCCGGCTGTGCGCGTACCGCACCGCGTTGTCGATCAGGTTGACAAGCATCCGGTCCAGGCCGCCGGGGTCGCCGCGGACCAGGCACTGGCCGAACGCGCGGACGGTCACCGGCACCGCGGCGTCGCCGTAGCGGGCGCACACCCCCTCGGCCAGGCCGGCCAGGTCGACCGGCCGCCCCGGCTGCGGCCGGTCCGCCCGCTCGTCCAGCCGGGCCAGCGCGAGCAGGTCCTCGGCCAGCCGGGCCAGCCGGAGCGTGTCGCTGAGCACCCCAGCCGCGGTCTGCCGCCAGTCCATGACCTCCGGGTGGTCGACCGCCACCTCGAGCTGGGTGCGGATGCTGGCGATCGGGCTGCGCAGCTCGTGCGCCGCGTCGGAGACGAACGCGCGCTGCCGCTGCTGGGCCGCGTCCAGCCTGGCCAGCATGTCGTTCAGCGTCACGGCCAGGCTGTGCACCTCGTCGCGAGCCTCGGGCACGGGCAGCGTACGACCCTGCGCGATGGCCGTGCCGGTGATCTCCTGCGCGCCGCGCCGCAGCTCCTCGATCGGTCGTAGCGCCGCCCCGGTGACCAGCCAGGTCGCGGTGGCCAGCAGCAGGAACAGCACCGGCACGCCGATCAGCACCGCCTGGGTGGCGGCGCCGACGCTGTCGCTCACCTGGGCGTCGGAGACCGCCGCGATCACCACCTCGTGGTTGTCGGTCGGGACCGCCACCACCCGCAGCGGTGCGGCGATGCCGAACGGCTGCCCGGCCACTTCGATCGCCCGGCCGCTGCGGGCCAGCGCGTAGGCGGCCGAGGGGTGCAGCAGCGGCACGAACAGGTCGCTCTGAGCCGAGGCGTTCACCACGAAGCCGCGCGAATCGATCACCTGCACCGACAAGGTGCCCGCCCCGAACGGCACCGGGTTGGGCAGCGCGTGACCGTTGATCAGGCCAGCCACCTGGTTGGCGGCCTGTCTGGCGTTGCCGTCCACCTGATCGGTCAGCGACCTCTGCAGCGCGGTCAGCAGCGACAGCGAGGCGACGGCCAGCGCCACCGCCAGCCCGGCCGAGGCGGTCAGCGTCAGCCGGGCGCGCAGCCCCCGCCTGCGCCACCAGGCGCCCGGCGTGTGCCGCCGCCGCGTCAGGCCGTCGGCGGCCGTGCCCGTGGTGCCTGTGGTGCCTGTGGTGCCCGTGGTGCCTGTCGTGCCTCTTGTGCCCGTGGTGCCCGCTGTGCCCGCCGGGTCTGGCGGGTCGCCCCGGGGCTGGTCAGCCGCCATCGGTGGCCAGCCGGTAGCCGGCGCCGCGCACGGTCTGCAGCGCGGCGCGGCCGAACGGCGTGTCGATCTTGCGCCGCAGATACCCCGCGTACACCTCCACGACGTTGAGCTCGGCCGCGTCGTAGGCGTCCCACACGTGCTCGAGTATCTCGGCCTTGGGCACCACCTGGCCGGCCCGGCGCAGCAGGTACTCAAGGAGAGCGAACTCCCGCGGCGTCAGCTCGATCCCGGCGTCACCCCGGCGCACCTCGCGGCTGGCCGGATCCAGGGACAGGTCACCGGCCCGCAGCACCGCCGGGCGCGGCGCCGCGCCGCGCCGCAGCAGCGCGCGCAGCCGGGCCGCCAGCACCACATAAGAGAAGGGCTTGGTCAGGTAGTCGTCGGCGCCCAGGTCGAGGCCGTCGGCCTGGTCGTACTCGCCGTCCTTGGCGGACAGGATGAGGATCGGCACCCAGTGGCCCTCCGCCCGCAGCCGCTCGCAGATCTTGTACCCCGACAGTCCCGGCAGCATCACGTCGAGCACCACCGCGTCGTAACCGCCCTCACGCGCCAGGTGCAGGCCGTCGGGGCCGTTGTGGGCCAGGTCGACGGCGAAGCCCTCGGCTTGCAGCCCGACCCGGACCGCCGCCGCCAGCCGCCGCTCGTCCTCCACCACCAGCACCCGCATGCCCCGGGTTCTCCTTTCGTGTGGCCCGCCGCGTCCCAGTCTCGCGCATGAACGGTAAGGCCAGGCTGAGAGCGCTCTCAGCGCTCCACAGCCTCACCTCAGGGACCGTTGGGCAAAGTAAGCACTATCGCGAACGAGAGTTAACCTGACAGCAGCCGAAGGTGAGATACATGAATTGGTTGCCGAAGTTCACCCGCCGGACCCGGTGGGCCGTGCCAGGGGGAGTGCTGGCCGTCGTGGCCGCGGTTGCGGCCGGGGCGCTCGTCTCCACCGCGCAGGCCAGCCCGGTGCTGCCGGCCCGTACCCCCGCCCAGTTGCTGGCCGCCGTGGCCAGCACGAAGTCGATGCCGGCCCTGACCGGCACGGTCGTGGAGACCGCCAACCTCGGTCTGCCCAACCTGCCCGGCGCGAGCAACGACCCGACCTCGCTCGAGTCCCTGCTGACCGGCTCGCACACGGTCAGGATCTGGTACGCCGACCAGAGCCACGTGCGGCTGGCCGTGCCGGGTCTGGAGAGCGAATCGGACTTCATACTCGACGGGAACACCGCGTGGCTGTGGCAGAGCAGCACCAACTCGGTGGACCACTACCTGCTGCCCAAGCAGCAGCCCAAGCGTGCGATGCCGGCGATGCCCGCCCTCACCCCGCAGCAGGCCGCCAACCAGGCCATCAAGGCCGTCGGCCCCACCACCAAGGTGAGCGTGCAGTCCAACGTCGTGGTGGCCGGCCAGCCGGCCTACCAGCTCGTGCTGGCGCCCAAGAGCCCGGACTCGCTCGTCGGCCAGGTGCGCATCGCGGTGGACGCCGCAAACCACGTGCCGCTGCGGGTCCAGCTTTTCGCCAGGCACGCGTCCAGCCCGGCCTTCCAGGTCGGGTTCACGTCGATCTCGTTCGTGCGGCCAGCCGCGGCGAACTTCCAGTTCACCGCGCCGCCGCACGCCAAGGTGAGCACGGAGAAGTTCACCGCCCCGGACTCCAGCGGCGCACCTGGCCAGTACGGCCAGGCTGAGCCCAAGGTCATCGGCCACGGCTGGCTGACCGTGGCGGAACTGCCCGCGGGCGCGCTGTCCGGCCTCGGCATGGGCGGCCACGGCTCCTCGTCCTCGCTCGGCAGCGTGGCGGGGTCGGCGGCCCAGTCCGCCTCCGGCGCCACTCCGGGCGGCGGCTCGGGCAACCCGGGTGAGCTCGGCGCGGTGCTGGGGGCCCTGATGGGCTCGGCCCAGCAGGTGCACGGTTCGTGGGGGAGCGGCCAACTGCTCCACACCAGCCTGGTGTCCATGCTGATGACCAGCGACGGAAAGGTCTTCGTCGGCGCCGTCACCCCGTCGGTCCTCTACGCGGCCGCGGCCCACGCCAGATGAGCACCTCCCCCACCACCTTGGAGAACGAGACCCAGGCCGGCCCGGATGTTCACCGGGTCGGCCCGGCCATCGTCTCGTCCGGCCTGACCAAGCGCTTCCGCAGCGGCCAGCTCGCCGTGGACCAGGTGGATCTGGACGTGCCCAGGGGCAGCGTCTACGGCTTCCTCGGCCCGAACGGATCCGGCAAGACCACCACGATCCGGATGCTGCTCGGCCTGGTCTACCCGACCAGCGGCCGGCACGAACTGCTCGGCACGCCGATGCCGGACGGCACGAATCGGGTGCTGCCCAAGGTCGGCTCGCTCATCGAGGGGCCGGCCTTCTACCCGTACCTGAACGGCGAGCAGAACCTGGCCCGGTGTGACGCGGCCGACCGCACCGCGGACCCGCGGACGGCCCGGCAGCGGATCGGTACCGCGCTGGAGCGGGTCGGCCTGCAAGCGGCCGCGAAGAAGCGCTACCGCATCTACTCCCTCGGCATGAAACAGCGGCTGGCCATCGCGGCCAGCCTGCTGCGGCCCAGGGAACTGATCATCCTGGACGAGCCGACCAACGGCCTCGACCCGCAAGGCACCCGCGAGGTCCGCGCCCTGGTCAGGGAGATTGCCACCGAGGGCACCACGGTCTTCGTGTCCTCGCACCTGCTCGCCGAGGTCGAGCAGATCTGCTCGCACGTCGGCGTGATGCGCACCGGGCGGCTGGTGTTCCAGGGCTCGCTGGACGAGTTGCGCCGCACCGGCGTCGCCCGCATCCGGGTCCAGACACCGGAGCCCGAGGCCGCGGCCAAGGTGCTAGCCTCCCTGGGCCTGGCCGATCCGCAGCTGACCGACGCCGAGGTCACCGCCCAACTCGGCGACTTCCTGCCGGAACGGGCCTGTGCCGAACTCGTGCACGCCGGGGTTCCGGTGCGCGGGCTGGCCACGGTGCGGCCGAGCCTGGAGGACCTGTTTGTCGGCCTGACCGGGGAGGGTTTCGATGTCGACGGCTGAGGTCGGCGCGGCGGCCGGACCCGCCGCCGCGCCCGCGCCGGTGTCCGTGGCGCCGGCGGCGCCGATGGCCTGGCTGCGGCTGCTCAGGTCGGAACTGCGCCTGGTGTTCCGCCGCCGTCGCAACCTGGCCCTGCTGGCCGTGGTCGCGGTGATCCCCATCATCGTCGGCATCGCGCTGCGCCTGGCCGCGCCGCCGTCGTCCGGTGGCCCCGGCAGTGACGGGAGCGGCCCGCCGTTCCTCGACCAGGTGGCCGGCAACGGCGTGTTCCTGTCTTTCCTGGCCCTGACCGTGATGCTGACCCTGGTGCTGCCACTGGTGGTGGCCGTGGTGGCCGGTGACAGCGTGGCCGGTGAGGCCGGCTACGGCACGCTGCGCTACCTGCTCGCGGTGCCGGCCGGCCGGGTCAGGCTGCTCGGCGTCAAGTACCTGGCGGCGGTCGCGTTCGGCCTGTGCGCGGTGCTGGTGATCGCGGTCGTCTCGCTGCTGTGCGGGATCGCCCTGTTCCCGGTCGGACCGGTGACGCTGCTGTCCGGTGACACCGTGTCGCTGGCCGACGGCCTGCTGCGGCTGCTGCTCGTGGTGCTGTACGTGGCCGCCGGGATGGCCGCGCTGGCCGCGATCGGCCTGGCCATCTCCACGTTCACCGAGCACGCCATCGGCGCGATCGCCGCCCTGACGGTGCTCACCGTGGCCAGCGAGGTGGCCGACAACGTGCCACAGTTCGCCGCCGTGCAGCCCTACTTGCCCACGCACTGGTGGCTGATGTTCGACGCCCTGCTCCGCTCGCCGATCGACACCAGCACGGCGCTGCGCGGCCTGCTTTCGTTCGCCGTGTACATCGCGCTGTTCTGCTCGATCGCCTGGGCCAGGTTCACCAGCGCCGACATCACGAGCTAACGGGCCGTCGGCGAGGACCCCGCGGGCCTGCCGTGCTTCCCCGGCTCGGGGTGGCCACGGCAGACCCGCTTCGGCTATTGCCGCTCGGCCAGCGGAGTGTCGTTCACGTTCACGCTGGTGTCGTTGACCCCGACCGCGGTGCAGGCATGCGCCGACGTGCAGGAGACTCCGAAGATTTCCTTGTCCGAGGCCGGGCTGGCGGTCGTCTGCGCCGACCACGACGTGCCGTTCCAGTACTCGGCCAGCGCATGCTGGACCCCGGAAACCTGGTAAGTGCCCACCGCGGTGCACTCCTTGGCCGTCACGCAGCTGACCGAGTCCAGGTTGTAACCGCCGCCGCTCCCTGGGCTCGCGGCGCGGGCGGCCAGTCCGGCCGCCCGCGCCTGCTCGCTCCTGCCGCCACAGCGGCGCACGTCGTGGTCAGGGCGTGATCACGAGGCCCCAGGTTGTGCCGTAGTGGGTCGTGATCGGCTTTCCGGGCTTGTTGGTTGTGGTGTTGACCGGGGTGACCTTGTCGCCGCTGGCGGCGTAGAGGGTCTTGCCGTCCGGAGTGATCGCGATCCACGGGTATCCGACGCTGGTGATCGGCTTGCCGGCCGTGTTGGTGGCGGTGCTGATCGGGGTGAGCGCGTGGTTGGGCCCCTCGGAGCTGGAGACGTAGGCAGTCTTCCCATCGGGGGTGATCGCGATTTCCTCCGCGGATAGGACGTTGATCGGCTGCCCGGCCGTGTTGGTGGCGGTGCTGATCGGAATCACTACGCCGCCTTTGGGCCTCGCGGAGATGGCGATGTAGAGGGTCTTCCCGTTCGGGGTGATCGCCATGTCGTTGGCGCCGCGGACCGGGACCTGGATCGGCTTGCCGGCCGTGTTGGTGGCCGTGTTGATCGGGGTGACCACGTCCCCGCCTGCGACGTAGGCGGTCTTCCCGTTCGGGGTGATCGCGATTTCATTGTCTCCCGCGGCAACGTGGACCGGCTTGCCGGGCTTGTTGGTGACCGTGTTGATCGGGGTCACGATGGCCGAATGCTCCGTGAAGCCGAGCACGTAGGCGGTCTTCCCGTCCGGCGTGAACCCGATCTCACCGGTGCTCCTAACCTGGATTGTCTGGCCGGGCTTACGGGTGGTCAGGTTGATCGGGGTGACCCCGTTCGTAAGAAGACTGGTAACGTAGGCGGTTTTTCCGTCCGGGTCGATCTGGATGCGCCCAGCACGGTCGTTGCCGATGTGGATCGGCCGGCCAGGCTCGTTGGTGGCGGTGCTGATCGGGATGATCGAGTTGTCGGCGGCGACGTAGAGGGTCTTCCCGTCCGGGCTGGCGGCGACGTCACAGCTGCACCTGATGTGGATCGGCTTTCCGGCCTTCTTGGTGACGGGATTGATCGGGACGATCGTGAATATGGAGAGCTTCCCGTGCGGCGGATTGAAGGCAACGTAGACGGTCGCTGGGACGGCTGGCCGGCCCGCTGCCGGCCCGGAGGGTGTGCCGAATACCCGGACGGCGGCCGTCGCGCCCAGGACCGCTAGCACTACGACCACAACGCCGGTGACCTCCGCCGCCCGCGCCACCCGGCGCCGCACCACCCGGCGCCGGACCGCTGCCACCGTCACCTGGCCCGGCGGCACGCCGATCGCGGCGTCCATGAACTCACGCCATTGCTCGTTGTCCATCCCACTCACCGGGCCTCTCGCTCCACGAACTCGCGTCGATGCTTGTTGTCCATCCCGCTCACCGGGCCTCTCGCTCCCATGAACTCGGCCAGCCGCGGATCCTCGCGCAGTCTGGCCAGTGCTCGCGATGCCGCGCTCTTGACCGTGCCGACCGAGCAACTCAGCATCTGCGCCACCTGCGCCTCGGGCAGATCGTCGTAGACCCGCAGCACCAGCACCGCGCGCTGGCGGCTGGTCAGCGCCTTCAGCGCATCCCGCAACGCCATCCGCATGGCCACCTCCGCGGCCATGTCCCCGCTCGCCGGGGCGTCGGCCACCTGCGGTGACGCCTTCTCGCCGCGCCACCGGCGGCGGCTCCAGGTGGTCCAGGTGTTGACCAGCACCCGGCGCACGTAGACCTCGGGGTCGTCTCGCCGGTTGATCCGTTCCCACCGCGACCAGCACCGCGCCAGCGCCGTCTGCACCAGGTCCTCGGCCAGGCCCCAGTCTCCGGTCAGCAGCCAGGCCGTCCGCCGAAGCGCCTGCTCGCGCGCCACGACGAACTGCGCGAAATCGTTCACCTCGGCGTCCAAAGGTGGCCTCCGCTGGGTGTGGGTGTGTGTCGCCTACAAGACCACCTGGGTAGTGCCAAAGGTTCCGCCCCACGGAAAAAAGGCGCTACGGGCTGGCCACCTCGTGGTCAGCCCGGGCGAGATCACCTCGGCTCTAGGCCTTCAGGTCGGGGAAGTCCTCTTCCCAGAATTCGGTGACGCCGCGAGTGTCGCCTGCGCCGTCCGTGGCCGGGGTCGCCGGGTGGCGCCGGTGTTCGGTGTCGCGCAGTTCGACGCGGCGGATCTTGCCGGAGATGGTCTTGGGCAGATCCGCGAACTCCAGCCGGCGCACGCGCTTGTAGGGGGCGAGCCGTTCCCGGGCGAAGGCCAGGATGGACCTGGCCAGCGGGGCGGAGGGCTCGGCGCCCGCGGTCAGGGTGACATAGGCCTTGGGCACGGCCAGCCGGACCGGGTCGGGGGAGGGGACCACGGCCGCCTCGGCCACGACCTCGTGCTCGATCAGCACGCTCTCCAGCTCGAACGGGGAGATCCGGTAGTCCGACGCCTTGAACACGTCGTCGGTGCGGCCCACGTAAGTGATGTAGCCGTCGTCGTCCATCGAGGCCACGTCGCCGGTGTGGTAGAAGCCGTCGTGCATGGCCTCGGCCGCCCGCTCCGGGTCGCCTTGATAGCCGGTCATCAGCCCGGCCGGGCGCCCGGCCGCTGGATCCAGCGGCAGGCAGATCTCACCTTCGCCACCTGGCTCACCGGTCACCGGGTCGATCAGGGTCACGGTGTACCCGGGCAGCGGCCGGCCCATCGAACCGGGCCTGACCGGCTGGCCGGGTGTGTTGCCGACCTGGGCGGTGGTCTCGGTCTGCCCGTAGCCGTCCCGCACGGTGATGTCCCAGGCCCGGCGGACCTGCTCGATGACCTCCGGGTTGAGTGGTTCCCCGGCCGAGACGCACTCCCGCAGGCTGGCGGTGTCGCAACCGGCCAGGTCGGCCTGGATCAGCATCCGCCACACCGTGGGCGGCGCGCACAGCGTGCTGACGCCGCAGTTCGCGATCGCGGCGAACAGCGCGTCCACGGAGAACCGCTCGTGCCCGAGCACGAACGCGGTGGCCCCGGCGTTCCACGGGGCGAACACGTTCGACCATAGCAAGTCGGGTTGTTCACACGCATGGGAGGGCTGATCAACGCGCGTTTCGGCTGGCCTGGGAAGTTTGCCCAGGTCGGGCGGTTACAGGCAACCTTGACCGCCCGCCGATCCGTTAGCGGACCTTCCGGTGATTTTCCGATCGCGGATGCAAGGAGATCCCAAGTGGAACCTCGGCCAGAACGCGCCAATTCCATAGGCGCTCAGCGCCTTCTTGGTCCACAAGGCAGATTGAATTTACCATGGCCTTACATTCTGGCAAGTCGCGGCCAAGGGCATTAATAATTGGGCTCGCGGGCTGATCCTCAGTACTGTAGGCCAAGGTGATATGCGGAATCCATGACTGACACTCTGAGTCTTCATTAGTACCTGTCGCCAATGTGGTTGCTTGCCATACTGCCTTTCGGAGTGAGTCGAGAGCGTGGTTTGGTTCAATGCTGAGTATGATCGCCTCTGGATGGTAGAAAATTCTGCTCAAAGTTATCTGAATCGAAGGGAAATCCGAAAGCATCTGCCGGGCATGAGTAACCATATTGTCAATTTTGGTTGGCGTGAACTCGCTCGCTAGGCCAGGTATGAGCATTGTAATGTGTAGCCATTCTTGCGGAGTGAAATGCAGACCATGAAAGTCTCTGAGTTTCTCCTGTCCGATTGAAGCTGTGGCGGCTACTCGCGGCTGATCCCTGAAGAGAATGTGCCAGTAG
>DATAWQ010000110.1:0-68607 GCA_036267135.1 Streptosporangiaceae bacterium
CACAACTACATCGGCACCGAGCACATCCTGCTCGGGCTGCTCGGCGGCGGCGGAGTCGCCGGCCGCATCCTTGACCGTTTCGACATGCCGATCGACGAGGTGAGAGAGGACATCAAGGCCAGGGTCGGCCTGGGCAAGACGCCGCCCCGTGGGCGTATCCCGTTCACCCCGCGGGCCAAGAAAGTGCTGGAACTCGCGTTGCGCGAGGCGCTCAAGCTGTCGCACAACTACATCGGCACCGAGCACATCCTGCTCGGCGTGATCCGCGAGGGCGACGGGGTCGCCGCGCAGGTGCTCAGCGCGCGCGCGGGCGACCTGCTGAAGGTCCGGATGGCCGTGCTCGACGCGGTGCCCTCCGGCGAGCCCGCCCGGGGGCAGCGCTGGCTGCGGCGGCGGATGGCCGCCTTCGCGGGGGGCGAGTCCGGCGAGCCGGCCGAGGCCGTGGAAATGCGCGTGCTCCCCGGGGAGGCCGACGAGATGCCCACCACGCCGGCGGCCGAGGCCAGCCTGGCCGAAGCCCTGCGGCTGGCCGGCGGTCAGGCGGTCGGGTCGCATCACCTCTTGCTGGCCGCCTTGGCCGACAGGAACACGGCCGTGGCCCGGACGCTGGCCGGCCTGGGGGTGGACCTCGACCAGGCTAGGGACGCATTGCGGCAAGCCGACGTCACCGGCACCAGCGACGAACAGCCAGCGGAAGCGGGCAGGCGCCAGATGCGCATCCGGGTCAGCGACGACCAGCTCACGATCGAGGCGACCGACCAGGCCATCGTCGCGCTCGGCCGCGCGGCGCTCGAATCGCTCGGCGACCAGTCCGGCCAGGCCGGGGTGATCGCCGGAGACCTGCCGGTGAGTGGCAGCTTCAGCGACCTGTGGCAGGCGCTCAAGGAGAGCCTCGAGGACGTGATCAGGCGCACGGTTTTGGGTGCCGACGACGAGCCGGGCCCGGACACCGCCGAGGAGAACGAAGAGCCGTCGGGCGAGGATGCCGCGGACCCGTCCGCGGAGCCCAAAACGGGCACCGACAACGCCTAGGTAAACCGCGGCAACAGCGGTTGGTAACGCCCTTGCGGCACAGCGTAAATAAGCGGAGGCTGAAACCTACCGCGAGGTAAGATAACAGATAAATAGCCGGCATCGGTGCGGCATCGCGAGAGCCATGGAAACGGGGTCATGGTGAACGCAGGAATGGGGCAGCCGCTATTCGTGGTTGACCCTATGAGCGTGCTCTCCCGTCCTGCGGTGTGGGTGCCGGGCGGTGATTCACGAAGGCGAAACCTGGGCCAGGCGCGATGGTGAGGCGCATTCATCTCGTGGCCGCGACCGTAGCTAGCAGGCTACGGCGCCGACTCAGGCTCGGGCCGGTGACCGTGACGGCGGGTGGGCCCGCGGCCACGGCGGTTTCCGTCGGCCCATCAGCCCAGTGCACCGCCCCGGCCGAGCGATTTGTGCGCCACCACGCCCTGATCGGCCTGTCCGCGGGCTGCGCGATGGCCGAGGCGATCCTGCTGCTCCTGCTCGCGCCCGCGGCCGTGTCGCTCGCGCCGCAGGTCACGGCGCTGCCGCCGCTGGCGGTCTTCCACGATCTGCGCTGGCTGTTCGGCTACAACCGGTCCTGGGTGGAGTTCGCGGCTGGCGCTCTCCTGCTCGTGCTCGCCCGGTCCGCGCTGGACACGGCCCTGGTCCGGCTGGCCTGGCCGCGAGGACAGCAGCGGCCGCGGCTGGCGGCCACGTTCTCGGCCAGCCTGGGCTTCACGCTGCTGGCCGGCCTCCTGCTGGTCCCGATCGTCACGCTGGTGTTCGGTGTCGCGGTGCTGCCGTTCTCCTGGCCGTTCCTGGCCGCCGTGCCGGTCCTGCTGGCCGTCACCGTCCCGCTCAGCCACGGCGGGGTGACGCTGGCCTGGTGGCGGCGGCTGCCCCCCGGCCGCGGCGCGGGCTGGGTGATCGCCTGTTTCGTCGAGTACTCGCTGCTGGGGATCGCGCTGCCCCGGTTGCCCGCGGCCGGTGTGGTGGCCGCCGCCGGGCTGGCCGGGGTGGTCAATGCCCGGGCCTGGTACGGCCTCACCACCGCCATGGCCCGGCCGGTCAGGCCGCGGCACTACCGGCTGCTCGGCTGGATTCCGGTCGCGCCGGTGGCGGCCGTCGGCGTGTTCGCGGTCGCTATCGGGGCCGCCCGGCTGATCTTCGACGCGGCCGCGGCCGCGCCGCACGTGGGCATCGCCGCGGCGTCCTCCGCCGGGCTGGCCGCGGCGGCCAGCAGCGTCGGTGACCTGGCCACGCCGCAGTCGCCGGTGTACGCGCGTGGCCAGGAACGGGCCGTCCTGATCATCGCCGGATTCGGCGCGTCCTGTTGCCGCACCGGCCGGGGCCTGCAGCAGGCGGTGCCGGACATGCTGGTCCAGCAGTTCTCCTACCTGGGGCTGAACCGTGCGGGCAAACCCGTGCCGCAGGGGCCGGCCGCCAGCAACATGCCGCTGCCGCAACTCGGCGACATGATCGCCACGCAGGTGCAACGGCTGCACGCGCAGACCAGGCAGCCGGTCGACCTGGTGGCCGAGAGCGAGGGGACGCTCGGCGTCTACGCCGCGTTCGCCAGGCACCCGGGCCTGGCGGCCGGGTCGGTGGTCCTGCTCAGCCCGATCGTGGCGCCGGGGCAGTGGACCTTCCCGCAGGACGGGCAGCAGGGCCAGGCGATGGCGGCCGGGTATGCGCTGGGTGTGCTCGACCGGCTGGTGGGCGAGATGTCGCCGTTCGGCGCCGCGGGCGCGGACCGGCTGATCGACTCGGTCAGCCGCGTCGGCGCCAGGTACGCCGCCGAGGCCGCCCGCGGCATCTCCCGGCACTGGCTGGCGCTGGTGCCGCTCGCGGACGCGGTCACGCTGCCGGCCTGCAGCCTGCCGCAGAACGTGCTGGTCGTGCCCGCCTTCCACGGTGGATTGCTCGGTGACCCGCCCGTGCTGGGCATGGTCAGGGACTTCCTGCGCGACCGTCCAGTCGACGGCGGGCAGGGCCTGCGTGAGGCGGCCGAGCTGCTGTCCTCGGCGGCGGCCGCCTGGCGGATGCCCGCGCGTTCCGCCCCCTCGCCACCCTGCCCGGCCGCCTGACCCGCAGCGCCCACCGCGCCTGCGCGCCCGGCGCACCACGCCCAGCCCCGCGTACTACCGGCGGCGTAGCCGGGGTCGGTCCGCCAGGCGGACGCGCCCGCCGCCGCTGGCCAGGCACGATGGCACGATGCGAGACGAAGCTACCGCCCTGCTCGGAGGGCGGGTCATCGAGAACCCGGTCAGCGGCGAGCGGATCCTGATCCGCGACAAGGCGGCCCACGAGAAGGCGGCCCACGAGAAGGCGGCCCACGGGAATACAGCAAAGGCCGACGGCGCGCTGCTGGCCTGGGAGCTGTTCCTCGCCCCCGGCGGGCGGGTGCCCAGCAGTCACGCCCACCCGGAGCAGACGGAACGGTTCACCGTCACCGAGGGGGTCATGCGGTTCCGGGTCAACGGCCGGCGCACCACGCTGCGGCCCGGGCAGTCGATCCTGGTCACCGCCGGGCAGGTGCACAGCTTCGCCAACCCCGGGCCGCGCACCGCGCACGTCCTGGTCGAGACCAGGCCGGCCCTCGGCATGGCCGACCTGCTCGAAACGGCGGCGGCGATGGCCAGCGGGACGCTGCGCAGCGCCCGGCTGCTTCCTTCGGTGCCGCGGCCGCACGAGCTGATCCTGTTCATGCGCGACTTCGAGCGCGAGGTCAGGGCGCCGTACCTGCCCGCGGCGGCGGTCCGCGCCGTGATCCGCCCGCTGGCCTGGCTGATCCGCCGGTGCGGTCTTGACGCGCGGTACCGCCGCTGGCGCCCGGCCCGATGACCGCGATCGAAGTCACCAATCTGGTCAAGCGCTACCACGGGTCGCCGTGCAACGCGGTGGACGGGGTGTCCTTCAGCGTGCCCCACGGCGAGCTGTTCTGCCTGCTCGGGCCCAACGGCGCCGGCAAGACGACCACGGTCTCGATCCTGACCACCACGCTCGCCGCCACCTCGGGCCGGGTCAGGATCGCCGGCCACGACCTGGCCGCCGAGCGCGGCCTGGTGCGCCGGGAGATCGGGGTGGTGTTCCAGCAGCCCGCGCTGGACGGCAACCTGACCGCGGAGGAGAACATCAGGCTGCACGCCGTGCTGTACGGCCTGTACCCGTGGCGGCCGCTGGGCCGGCTGATGCCGCGCGGCTACCGGGAACAGGTGCGGGAACTGGCCGGCCTGCTCGGCATCGAGGCCGCGCTGCACCGGCCGGCCAGGACGCTGTCCGGCGGCACCCGGCGCAGGCTGGAGATCGTCCGCGCCCTCATGCACCGGCCCGGGGTGCTGTTCCTGGACGAGCCGACCGCGGGCCTGGACCCGCAGAGCAGGCGCAGCCTGTGGGCGTACCTGCGGGAGCGCCGGTCCGAGCACGGCACCACCGTGTTCTTCACCACGCACTACCTGGAGGAGGCCGAGGCGGCCGGCCACGTGTGCGTGATGGCCGCCGGGAAGATCATCGAGCGCGGCACCCCGGCCGAGGTCAAGTACAGGCACGGCCGTCCTGTGATCCAGAACACGGGGGCCGCCGCGCTGCCCGCCGGGCCGACCCTGGAGGACGCCTACCTGCGGCTGCTCGCCGGAGCCCCCCGGTGAGCGTGATCCGGGTGGCGCCCCGGAGCCGGCACGAGGTCTCCGCCCTGCTGGCCATCGCCCAGCGCGACGTGGTCAAGCTGCTCCGCGACCGGCCCCGGCTGGCCGTCAACCTGGTCTTCCCGGTCATGCTCATCATCGGGCTCGGCAGCGTGCTCCAGCCCACGGTGGGCCGGGTCACCGGCCTGAACGCGGTCACCCTGGCCTTCACCGGGGTGCTGGCCGCAACGTTGTTCCAGTCCACCGCGGCCGGGATGATCTCCATTGTCGAGGACCGGGAGAACGACTTCTCCCGCGAGATGTTCGTGGCCCCGGTGCGGCGGCTGACCCTGGTCGGCGGCAAGGTGGCGGGGGAGGCCGCGGTCGCGCTGGCCCAGGGCGCGGCGATCGTGGGTTTCGCCGCGGCCTTCGGGGTGCCGATGCCAGCCGCGCGGCTGGCGGCCCTGCTGGCGCCCGCGCTGGGCTGCTGCCTGCTGGGCGGCGCCTTCGGGCTGGCCACGATCGCGGTGCTGCCCAACCAGCGCTCCGCGATGCAGATCTTCCAGTTCCTGATCATTCCGCAGTACGTGCTCGGCGGCGTGCTCGTGCCCACCCGCGGCCTGCCCACCTACCTGAACGTGCTGGCCTGGGCGATGCCGATGCGCTACTGCGTGGAACTGGCCAGGGCGGCCTACTACGCGGGCACCCCCGGGTACCACCAGGTGGTCGCCGGCGGCCCGCTGCTCGACGCCGCCGTGATGGCCGTGCTCTTCGTGGCCCTCATGATCACCGGGGCGCTGGTCTTCAACCACCGCGAACTGGCCCGCTGACCCGGCTGAGGCCCTTTTCTAACTGAACGGTGGCCATAGAACCGTGTCGCGTATGGCCACCGTTCATTACGAAATAAGCGTCCTGCCTGCTGCGGGTCAGGCTTCCTCGACGACCCGCCGGAACGCCCCCAGGTAACTCGGGTCGCCGCGCCGCTGGCGCAGCACCCAGTATTCGGCGCCCCAGAACAGGTAGGCCCACAGACCTGGGAGCTCCAGGCAGTCGTTGTAGTTCGCGATGACGTGCTCGGGCAGGCAGCTGTACATCGCACGGGCGCGCGGGTCGGGCGGCGTGGTGACCGCCTCCCACGGTTCGGCCTGGCCCTCCGCGATCATGATCGTGCGGCCGTTCGCCGCGGCCCAGTCGAGCAGCCGCTGCCGTTCCCGGCGCGGCCTGCGGCTCCTGCTGCCGTCCAGGTAGGCGGTCACCGGGCCGGCGGCGGCCAGCGCGTGCCGCGGGTAGTAGTCGACGCCCACGACGTCGGCGAGCCGCTGCGCGACCGCGAGCGAGTCACCCTGGTCCCTGGTCCGCCACCGCTGCTGCAGCCGGACCGGCGCCGAGGTGGGCAGGAAGCCGTTCATCAGCACCGGCCTGGACGACGGGTCGGCCGCGCGCACCGCGTCGGCCTCGGCCCGCGCGAACGCCTCGGACAGCCGCCAGGAGTGCTCGACCCCGAGCGGGTCGACGGCCTCGTGCTCCACCTGCCAGGCGATGATCGACGTGCGGCCGGCGTAGCGGGTCACCAGCTTGGTCAGGAAGCCGGTGGCCGCGTCGAGCAGCGGCCGCCGGTCGTCCGGCCGGACCAGCGCGCCCTCGGTCAGCGGCTCGGCCAGGTGGTGGGCGGGCACGAAGAACTCGGGGTAGCCGAACGACTTCACCGCCCCCAGGCACAGGATGATCTGTTTCCCGGCCCGCTCGGCCGCGTCGATCTGCCGGTCGATCCCGGTCACATCGAACGCGCCGGGGCGCGGCTCGATCTCGTTCCAGTAGGCGGCCAGCCTGACCAGCTGGACCGGGTGATCGAGCAGCGCGGCCAGCGTCTCGTCCGGGTCCAGCCCGAGCGCCCTGGCCTGCAGCGGCCGGAAGCTGAACCCGAGCAACGTCTCCCCGCGCGCCGCCACCCCCACCCGCCGCCACTCATCGGTCAGCCCCCGCGCGGCCCTTCGAACCCGTAGCTCACGCATGGGCCAGCGCCGAAGCGGAAGGGTTGTGGTCGCCGCGATCGCCAGGATCCTTCACGATCCCGGGGGTGTCCTTGCCCGGGGCGCCCGCCAGGTTGGCGAGGAGGGTGGCGATGGTGGTGGTGGCGGTGGGGCGGGCAAGCTGGGCGGAGGCGGCGCGCATCGCGTCGAGGGCGGCCGGGTCGGCGCGCAGCCGGGTGACCTCGGCGGCCAGCGCTCGCGCCGCCGGCACGTAGCGGCCCGCGCCCGCGGACGTGACGTAGCCGGTGTTGCCCCGCTCCTGGCCGGGCAGCCGCGAGGTGAGCAGCAGCGGCGCGCCGCAGCAGGTGGCCTCCGCGATCGTGCCAGGCCCGGCCTTACCCGCCAGCACGTCGGCGCACCGCATCCAGTCCGCCATGTCGCCGACGAACCCGCGCACGATCAGCCGTCCGCCGCAGCGTTCGGCCAGCCGGTCAAGCCGCCGCCGCAGGCGCTGGTTCCGCCCGCAGATGGCGACCACCTGCACGTCGCCGCACCGCCGCAGCAGGGTCCTGGCCCGCCGGGTCAGCCCGCCGCAGCCCTCGCCCCCGCCGGTGAGCACGACGGTGAACCGCCGCTCCGGCAGGCCGAGCGAGCGGCGCAGGGCGGTGCGCTCGCGGGCGCTGGCCGGTCCGCGTACGAAGGCGGCCTCGACCGGCAGCCCGGCCGCGACCGCCCGGCCCGTCCGCCGCTCACCGAGCAGGCGCCGGCCCGCCGCGGCGGTCGGCACGATGAGCTGGCCTTCGGCGCCCAGGCGCCAGGTAGCGTGCGGCGTGATCAGGTCGGTGACCACGGTGGCCACCGGGGTGAACGGCGCCAGCCCGGCCCTGGCCGCGGTGGCCGCGGCGCCGGTGAGCGGGTGCAGCGAGACGATGGCGGCCGGCCGGTGCCGTGCCACCGCCGCGGCGACCGGGCGGCGGGCCAGTGCCAGCAGCGACCAGCGCAGCACCGCCGCGGCGGCCCGGGAGTTGGTGGCGTGCCAGGCCGCGCCCCACAGCCACGGGGTCAGCCGCACCGACGGCCCGTACAGGCCGGTGAACAGGCGCAGCACGCGCGAGCTTCCCGGGCCGCCCAGCGGGTCGCAGAACACCGGGGTGAACCGCCCGGGATAGGCGCGGCCGAGTTCCGCGCTGATCGCGCGGGCGGCGGCCCGGTGCCCCCCGCCGGTGTCCGCGACGAGGAACAGCAGCGATGCGGGCGGCTCAGACGGTGGGCGCATGCCGTCCATCGTGGCCACCGGCCCCGGTGGCTGTCGTCCGCCGGCGGCCGTAACCTGCCCGACGCCGCCCGGCGACAACGGCGGCGCCCGCCTACCCCAGCGGGAGTAGGCGGGCGCCGGCCACGACGACGCGCTTCAGTAGTGCACCGCCGGGGGCGGGAGCTCGCCGACAGCCTCGGCGTCCGCACCGGACTGCGGGTCCGCCGCGTTCTGCCACCGGCTGAGCGGGCCCCAGCGCATCAGGCTGCCGGAGATGACCGCGCCGGCCGCGAAGATGGCCGCCGCCCACCAGAACGCGGTGGTGTAGCCGTGCACGAGGCCGAGCCCGAGTAGCTGTGGTGACGGCCGCCCGTGCACCAGGGTGTGGGGGCTGATGTGGCTGGTGATGTAGCCCGCGGTGGCGCTGGCGGCCAGCGTGTTCAGCAGCGAGGTGCCGATCGAGCCGCCGATCTGCTGGCCGGTGTTCAGGGTGGCCGAGGCCACGCCCGCGTCCTCGGGGGGCACGCCGAACGTCCCGGTGTTCATCGAGGGGGCGACGATGAACCCGAAGCCCAGGCCGGTCACCAGCAGCGGCCCGAGCACCGCCGATACGTAGCTGGAGTGCAGGCCGATCCTGGTGAGCCAGACCATCCCGACGGCCGCGAGCAGCATCCCGCCGGTGACCAGCGGCCGGGGGCCGAACCGGGGGAGCAGTACGATGTTGGACAGGTTCGCGGACACCACGATCAGGGCGATCATCGGCAGGAAGGCCACGCCGGTCACCACGGGGGAGTAGCCCAGGGTCTGCTGCATGTAGTAGGTGAGGAACAGGAAGATGCCGAACATGCCGGCCCCGACCACCAGAATGGCCAGGTAGGCGCCGCCCCGGTTGCGGTCGAGCACCACCCGCGGCGGCAGCAGCGGGTTGGCCGCCCGGGCCTGCCGGACCGCGAACACCGTGAGCAGCACCACGCCGGCGGCCAGGAAACCCCAGGTGGATGGCGTGTGCCAGTTGTGTGTGGCGGCGTTGGAGAACCCGTAGACCAGGCAGAACATTCCGGCCGAGACGGTGGCCACCCCGAACAGGTCCAGCCTGGCCCGCCGCTGCGCCCGCGGCGGGGTCTTGAGCAGCATCGCGCCGCCGATGGCCGCGACCAAGGCGAAGATCAGGTTCACGTACAGGCACCAGCGCCAGTCCAGGTACTCGGTCAGCACCCCGCCCAGCAGCAGCCCCACGGCGCTCCCGCCGCCGACGATCGCGCCGAACACGCCGAACGCCTTGCCGCGCTCCTTCGGATCGGTGAACGTGGTAGTCAGCAGGGACAGCGCGGCGGGCGCGAGCAGCGCGCCGAACACACCCTGGCAGGCCCGCGCGGTGACCAGCATGGTGAAGTTCACCGAGGCGCCGCCGATGGCCGACACCCCCGCGAACCCGATCAGCCCGGTCAGGAAGGTGATCTTCCGCCCGATCAGGTCGCCGAGCCGCCCGGCGAACAGCAGCAGGCTGCCAAAGGCCAGCGCGTACGCGGTGACCACCCACTGCCGGTCCGCGGTGCTGAAGCCCAGGGCCTTCTGCGCGGACGGCAGCGCGATGTTCACGATCGTGATGTCCAGCACGACCATCAGCTGGGCGAGAGCGACCACGCCCAGGATCAGCCACCGGCGGGGGTCCGGCTCCGAGCCGCCCCGCCCGTCCACCGGGTGGCCACCGGTTTGACTAACGTCGTTCATGGTCCTGCCCCTATCCGGAGGTTCTATCTCCGTTTCGAAAGCTACTCTATGATAAGTGGAGAATCAACCTCCGCTCCGACCTTTTCCGGGGAAGTGAAGATGACCGACCTGACCGGGCCCGCGGACCCCCGCCCGCTGCGCGCGGACGCCGAGCGGAACCGGCAGCGCATCCTGCGCGCCGCCGCCGAGGTCTTCACCACCCGGGGCCTGCAGGCCAGCCTGGACGACGTGGCCCGGCAGGCCGGGGTCGGCGTGGGCACCGTCTACCGGCGGTTCCCCGACAAAGAGGCGCTGGCCGAGGCGTTGTTCGAAGATCGCATCGGCGCGCTGGTGGCCGTGGCCGAGCGCGGACTGGCCAACCCCGACTCCTGGGACGGCCTGGTGACGTTCCTGCGCGAGGCGGGCACCCTGCTGGCCACCGACCGCGGCCTGCGCGAGATCCTGATGTTCGCCGGCTACGGCAAGGACCGGGTGGAGCGGGGCAAGGCCAGGATGCAGCCGGTGATCACCGCGCTGGTCGGGCGGGCGCAGCAGGACGGAAAGGTGCGCGCCGACCTCGCCCCCACCGATATCCCCTTCATCGAGTTCATGTTGAGCGCGGCGGCCGAGTACGCCTCGGACGTCAGGCCTGACATCTGGCTCAGGTATCTCACCCTGGTCATCGACGGGATGCGCCCGGCCAGGGACGGCGTCACCCCGTTCCCGGTGCCGGCCCTGGCGCCGGAGGGGATGCTCAAGGTCATGCGCGGGATGCCGGCTCGACGATCACCTTGAGACCCTCCCGGCGGGCGGCGCCGCGGAACGCGGCGGCGGTCTGCGCCAGCGCGGCCCGCCCGGTCACCAGCGAGGCCAGGTCCACCCGGCCGGAGCCGGCCAGCGCGATGGCCCGCGGGTAGGCCTCGTTCATCCGCCGGGACATCGCGATCGTCAGCCCCTTGCGCCGGGCCACCGAGGCCCGGAAGCTCGTCCGGTCGTGGTCCGGGATGCCGGCCAGCACGATCCGCCCGCCCGGCCTGGCCGCCGCCATGGCCGCGTCCACCGCCGCGTCCGTGCCCGCCACCTCGAACGCGGTGTCCACGTCGGCGCCGGCCGGGCTGCCCGCGATCGCCGCGGCGCCGAACCCGGCCGCCGCCTCGGCGCGGTGCGGCAGTGGGTCGGCCGCCAGCACCCGGCTCACCCCGGCCACCCGCAGCAACTGAATGATCATCAGCCCGATCGGCCCGCAGCCGATCACCGCGGCGCTCCCGCCCAGCCGCAGGTGGCCGAGGTCCACCGCGTGCGCCGCCACGCCCAGCGGTTCGAGCAGCGCGCCGTCGGCGTCGGACAGCGCGTCCGGCAGCGGGTGCAGCAGTTCGGTGGGCCAGACCAGGTACTCGCGCAGCCCGCCGTCGGTGCCGCCGTGCCCGGCGAACCGGACCTGCGGGCACAGGTTCCGGTCACCGCGCAGGCAGGACGCGCAGGTCCCGTCCGGGATGGCCGGGTCGATCGCGACCCGCTGCCCCCCACGGGGCCCGGCCGCGATCACGCCCGCGTTCTCGTGGCCGAGCACGAGCGGGCGGTCAAGCCGCGCGTCGCCGATGCCAGCCTCGTCCCACCAGTGCAGGTCCGAGCCGCACAGCCCGACCGCGGTGACCCGGACCAGGCTCTGTCCCGGCGCCGCCGCGGGCACCGGCTCCCTGGCCAGCCTGATGTCCCCGGTCCCGTGCAGCCGCGCCGCCCACATCTCTGCCGTCGTCACGCCCCCATCTTGCCCGGCCGGACCGGCCGGGCGGCCCGGCGGTGGTGCCGGTGGCGCGGCGCGCCACCGGCCCGCTAAGCTCGCACCGTGCGCGTGGACCTCAAGCTCCGGTGGTGGCGCCGCCGTTAGGCGGTGGCAGGTTCGCGCAGCGCGCAGATTCCTCAGCGATCGCCCGGCAGCGGCGGTCGCTTTTTCATGGGCCGTGGCGGGCCGGTCCCGACCTCAGGCCGAAGGGGGCCACTGTGGTGTCAGGAGAAACTGTGGTGCCAGGAGAAACTGTGGACTTCGCCACCGCGGGCGGGATCCGGGTAACCAGGACCGAGGATCCGTTCGACCCAGGCCGTCTGGTGGAGGTAGCCGGGCAGGCCGACGATCGTCGCGGCGGGGTGCTGAGCTCCGGCATGGAGTACCCGGGCCGCTACAGCCGCTGGCACCTCGCCTACGTCGATCCCTGTGTGGAGATCGTGGCGTCCGGCCGCCGGATCAGGGCCACCGCGCTGAACGAGCGCGGCCAGGTGCTGCTGCCCGTGCTCGCCGCCGCTCTGCACCGTGCCGCCGCCTCCACCCCGGAACAGGCGCCCCAAGGTCAGGTCGAGGTGGTCATCCCCGAGCCCACCGGGACCCACGCCGAGGAGGACCGCAGCCGGCGGCCCACCGTCTTCTCCGCGTTGCGCGAGATCATCGCCACTTTCGCGAGCCCGGACGAGCACCTCGGCCTGTACGGCGCGTTCGGCTACGACCTGGCCTTCCAGTTCGAGGAGATCAGGCTCGGCCTGCCGCGCCCGGCCGGCCAGCGCGACCTGGTGCTGCACCTGCCGGACGAGATCTGGGTGCTGGACCGCAAGCGGGAGACGGCCACCAGGTACCGCTACGAGTTCGACGTGGCCGGGACCTCGACCGCCGGGCTGGCCAGGCTGACGCCGGCCACCAGGGACGCGCCGCCAGACGCCGGCTCCCAGCAGACCCCCGCCCAGCCCGAGCCGGGCCGCTACGCCACCGTGGTCGCCCAGGCCAAGGAGCGGTTCGCCCGCGGCGACCTGTTCGAGGTGGTGCCGGGCCACACGTTCTACGGCCGGTGCGGCTCGCCCGCGGAATTCTACGAGCGGCTGCGGCAGCGCAACCCCGCGCCTTACGAGTTCTTCTTCAACCTGGGGGAGGGGGAGTACCTGGTCGGCGCCTCGCCGGAGATGTACGTGCGGGTGACCGGTGACCGGGTGGAGACCTGCCCGATCTCCGGCACGATCGCCCGCGGCCGCGACCCGCTCGGCGACGCCGAGAACATCCGCACGCTGCTCAACTCGGCCAAGGACGAGTCCGAGCTGACCATGTGCACCGACGTGGACCGCAACGACAAGTCACGGGTCTGCGTGCCGGGCAGCGTCCGGGTCATCGGCCGGCGCCAGATCGAGATGTACAGCCGGGTGATCCACACCGTGGACCACGTCGAGGGCCGGCTGCTCCCCGGGTTCGACGCGCTGGACGCGTTCCTGACCCACATGTGGGCGGTCACGGTGACCGGCGCCCCCAAGGTCTGGGCGATGCAGTTCATCGAGGACCACGAGGACTCGCCGCGGCGCTGGTACGGCGGCGCGGTCGGCGTGATCGGTTTCGACGGCTCCATGAACACCGGCCTCACCCTGCGCACCGCGCACATCCGTGACGGCGTGGCCGCGGTCAGGGCGGGCGCGACCCTGCTGTTCGACTCCGATCCGGCGGCCGAAGAGCGGGAAACCCAGATGAAGGCGCGGGCTCTGCTGGAAACGCTGGCCGGTAATGAACGGCTGGCGCCCGCCCAGACGAGCGCGGCCAGCGAGGTCCGCGCGGGGGCCAGCCTGCGGGTGCTCCTGGTGGACCATCAGGACTCGTTCGTGCACACCCTGGGTGACTACTTCCGCCAGCACGGGGCCGAGGTCACCACGCTGCGGGCGGGCTTCGACCTCGGGCGGCTCGGCGAACTCGCGCCGGACCTGGTCGTGCTCTCGCCGGGCCCTGGCCGGCCGTCCGACTTTCACTGCGGCGCGCTGCTGGCCGAGCTTGACCGCAGGCGGCTGCCCGCGTTCGGGGTGTGCCTGGGGCTGCAGGCCATGGTGGAGCACGCCGGCGGCAGCCTTTCGCTGCTGGCCGAGCCCTCGCACGGCAAGCCGGGCCTGGTCCGGGTGCGCGGCGGCAAGCTGCTGGCCGGCCTGCCGGACGAGTTCACCGCGGCCAGGTACCACTCGCTGTACGCGCGGACCGGCGAGACCGGAGCGGGCTTCGAGGTGACCGCGGCCACCGGGGACGTGGTCATGGCGATCGAGAACCCAGAGGCAGGCCGGTGGGCGGTGCAGTTCCACCCCGAGTCGATCCTCACCGCGGCCGGCCGCACCGGGCATCAGGTCATCGCCAACGTGCTGGGCCTGTGCCGCGAGCACAGTGCTACCCCGGCCCCCGGACGGTGGGCTACCCCGGCCCCCGGACGGTGAGCCACCCCGGCCGCCGGGCGGTGAGCCACCCACGGCCGCGACGAAGCCTCCCGCGCGCCCCGGCCGCGGGAGGCTCGTGATCTCGGCGTCGTCGGTTACTTGCTGACCTGGATCGTGGTGGGCGGGCACAGCGTGCTGGTCTGCACGATGCTGACCGGCCTGCTGCCGAACTGGTTCTTGTCGAACACCGGGTTGATGATCGGCGTCTGAGTCACCGGGTAGCACAGCAGGTTCTGCTTGGGCTTGATGATCTTGTACACCTTGCCGTTGACGATCTTCTCGGTGGGCACGCACAGCTCAGTCGGTATCTGCTTGACCGAGGCGCTGACCGGGCCGTTGGGGGAGAACTCGTCCTGCAGTTGGACCGGCGGCGGGTTGTAGACACCGGACACGTCCTGCACCGGGTAACAGGCGAAGTGGCCGAGTCCGGGCGGCGCCGCGGTCTTCTCCACCGGCGGGCCGGTCAGGCTCTTCCAAGACGGCAGGCACAGCAGGTTGGGCTGGCCCAGGATCAGCTTGGCCTTGCCGAACTGGTTGGAAGCCACCACGTTCGGCGTGGGCTGCTGGGACTCGCTGATCTGGAAGCACAGCAGGTGGTCGTTGGGGAAGTTGATCGGGAACACCTGACCGCTGGGCACGATCTTCTCGACCGGGTTGCAGTGCAGCGTCGCGGCACCGATCTTGACTGTGAACGGCGTCGGGCTGAACTGGTTCTCCAGCATCACGTTCCCCGGGATCTTGAACCCTCCGGTTTTCGCGGTGTAGCAGAGCTGGTGGTCGATCGCGGGCGCCGTCGCGGCCGGGTGGACCGCGGGTGACGCCGAGGCGGCGGCCATGCCGCCCAGCACGCTCGCGCTGGCCGCCGCGAGGACCACGGCGGCGAGGCCGGCCTTCACGGCGGTGGACCTTAGTGGCGATCCGGGCAACGGTGGTTTCGAAAACAGGGACATGGTGTGGCTCCTTTGCTCGTCGGGCTGTTTCGACCTTCGCCCGCGAGCCCGTGGATCACCACACGCGATAGCCCACGCAATCACCCACGCAATCGCCCCCACCCCGTAGGGTGCCAGACATGAGGAGTGTGGAACCAGAGGTCTTCCTTGTCGCCCGGCCACAGCTCGACTACAGCGAGCTAGCGGCCTACCTGCGCGAGGTCGGCGGCGAGAGCTGGCTGGAGCGGCTCGACCGCGGCGATCCCGACCACGACCCGCGGGGCAACGACGCGCAGAACCTGGCCGAGTTCGCCGGGAAGATGTGCTACCGCTCCTGGGAGCCCGGACTGAATCCCAACGTCCGGCGGGTCCGCACCGACCAGGCCAAGTACCTGGAGAACATCCTGTCGATGGCGCACGGTTCGGTACTCGAACACGCCAGTTTCACGTTCGTGCTGCACAACGTGAGCCGGGTATTCACGCACGAGCTTGTCAGGCATCGGCCGGGCACCGCGATCTCGCAGGAGTCGCTGCGTTTCGTCCGGCTGGCCGACATTCCGTTCTGGTTCCCCGAATGGGCACTGGCCGACGCGGAGCTGATGAAGCGCGCCAGCGGCCTGCTCGAGCAGATGGAGGAATTCCAGACCTGGATGGCGGGCCACTTCGGGCTGGACGAAGACGGCGTCAAGATGCACGAGAAGAAGCACAAGACGTCATTCATGCGCCGGTTCGCCCCCGACGGAGTGGCCACCGGAATCGTGTGGACGGCCAACATCAGGACGCTGCGGCACACGGTCGAGGCCAGGACCGATCCAGGCGCCGAAGAAGAGATACGCCTGGTATTCGGCAAGATCGGTGAGCTCATGCGCGCCGAGGCCCCCGCGCTGTTTGATGACTATGAGGTGGCCGACGGTGCATGGGTACCAAAGTGGCGCAAGGTATGAAAGATTTTTAGGATGACCGAGAGTTCACGACCGGAATCCGCACCCGGTTATCTGGCCATGCCGGCCGGCAACGGTAGCAATGCCGCGGGCGAAAGGTTCCCCGGGGTCGTCGTCGTGCACGACGTGTTCGGCCTGACCCCGGACCTGCGCCGTCAGGCCGACCGGCTCGCGACCGGCGGATACATCGCGCTCGCCCCGGATCTGTGGCACGGCAAGGCCTGGCCGCGCTGCGTCAGGTCGGCGTTCCGCCAGGTCACGTCCAGATCGGGGCCGGTCTTCGAGGAGATCGAGGCCGCGGCGGGCTGGCTGCGTGGCCTGGACGCCTGCACCGGCAAGATCGGCGTGGTCGGATTCTGCCTGGGCGGCGGGTTCGCGCTGCTGTGTGCCCCGCGGCCGGCCTTTTCCGCGGTGTCGGTCAACTACGGAGCGCCGATACCCAAGGACGCCAGGGCGGTGCTCGAAGGCGCCTGCCCGGTGGTGGCCAGCTACGCGGGCAAGGACCGGATCTCCCGTACCGACCTGCCCCGGCTGAGCCAGGCCCTCACCGACCTGGACGTGCCGCACGACGTCAAGGTCTACCCGGACGCCACCCACGCGTTCCTGAACGAGTACGAGGGGGCTTACGGCGTCCTGACCAGGGTGCTCGGCATGCGTTACGACCCGGACGCGGCCGCCGACGCCTGGCGGCGCATCCTGGCCTTCTTCGCCGACCACCTGGACGGCGCGGCCTAACCCCGACCCGGCGGTGCGGGCTCTTCCGCCTCGGGTGACAGGGGAGGGTCGGGCTCGTCGTAGTGCACCCGCTCGGCCGGCACGCCGAGTTCGGACAGCACGGCCTGGGTCCGGCTGACCATCCCGGGCGGCCCGCACACGTACACCTCGCGGTCGTTCCACTCGTTGCGGTCCCGGATCAGCTCGGGCAGCGCCGCGTGGCCACCGTCCGGGCCGAGCTTGCCCGAGACCGCCGTGACCAGGTCAAGCGCCGGATGGCAGGCCGCGAGCCGCCACAGATCCCGCAGGTCGTAGAGCGCATCGGCGGTGCGCGCGCCGTACAGCAGCGTGATGGCGGGCCCGCCCGCCGCCATGGCCTGCTCGGCGATGGCCTTGATCGGCGCCAGGCCAGTCCCTCCGGCCACGCAGAACAGATCCCTGGACGGCTCGTCCGGCAGCGTCATCGTCCCGCGCGCCGGGCCGAGCAGCAGGGTGTCGCCCGGCTCGGTGTGCTGCACGAGCGCGGTGCTCACCAGTCCGCCCGGCACCGTCCGCACGTGCAGGCTGAGCGTGCCGTCGTCCCGGGGGGCGTTGGCGATCGAGTAGTTGCGCCACTCCCTGGGCCAGCGGGCGGACTGCACGCCGACGTACTGGCCGGGCCGGTAGGGCAGCGGCTGGTCCGGCCGGAGGGTGAGCACGGCCAGGTCGTCGGCCAGGCGCTGATGGCCAGTCACCTCGGCCAGCCACCAGGACGGCGTCTGCTTCGCGTGGGCGTCCGCCGCCTCGAGCATGGTCCGCGCCACCAGGTCGAGCATCGCCTCCCACGCCGCGGCCGCCTCGTCGGACCAGGCCGCCCCGGCGAACTCGCGCACGGTGGCCAGGAGTGCCGCCATGAATTCCGGATAGTGCCTGGCGGTCACCCCGAACCTGCGGTGGTCGCGGCCCAGTTCGCGCAGGTACGCGTCGAGTTGCTCCGGGCAGTCCAGGCTCCAGACCAGCCGGGCCAGCGCCCGGGAAAAACGGTCTCGCTGCCGGTCCATGGCCAGCGGGAATAGCGCGCGCATCTCCGGGTTCGAGGCGAACAGGCGGCCGTAGAAATATGCCGTTGCCTTACCGGCCGCCGCCTCCACGTGTGCGAAAGTTTCCTTAACCAAGGTTGGTTTCAGCAACGCCTGACCACCTGGCTGCCCCTCCCTGCCTGCCACATGTGGAGTCTGGCACCAGGGAAGGAGGAGGTACAACCGATTCGGGACGCGCCGAATCAGATTCGGTCACTGGCGGGCAAACAATTTTCTATAATTACGAGAATCCTTAGTAGAATCGTGTCATGCATTCGCCACCGAAAGCTGCTGCGTAGACCGGCCCGTGACATTAGCCGACATGGTGGCAGATTCCCGGTCGCGACTTCGATCTTACTATATGGATATGCTTTTGTTGCGCCGCAGGAATGTCAATTCTTTGATATGCTCGTGGTCCCTTCTCTGAGTGCGGGTCGCGCTGCTCCCGGCGCCGGTGGGGAGTCAGGCCTGCGGATTCTGCTAGGTAGCGCCCCTGGCTAGCCGTTATGCACCATGATGGGCATATGGCCGCTCACGGAGAAGGACGCGCATCCCGCCCGCTCATTGGCATCACCGGCTACCTCGAGCCTGCTCGGTGGGCCGACTTCGTGCGCGAGGCCGTCGTGTCCCCGGTGAGCTACAGCCGTGCCGTCGAGCGAGCCGGGGGGATCCCGATGATCCTGCCTCCGGTCCCGATCGATTCGGTGCCGCGTCTGGTGGCCGGCCTGAGCGGCCTGGTGATCTCCTGCGGTCCCGATCTCGACCCGAGACTGTACGGGTCGGTGCGGCACGAGGAGACGTCAGAGTCCGACCGCAGGCGGGACACGTTCGACCTGGCCCTGCTCCGGGCCGCGATCGACGCCGAACTCCCGTTCCTCGCGCTGTGCCGGGGGTTGCACGTGCTCAACGTGGTCAGGGGCGGCACCCTCATTCAGCACCTGCCCGAAGTGGTGGGGCACGACCGGCACGCGCCGGACCCGGTGAAGATGGCCGTGCACGACGTGCAGGTGAGCGCGAGCAGCAAGCTCGGGCAGATCCTCGGGCCCAACATCGCCGTGCCCACCCGTCATCACCAGGCGGTACAGCGGCTCGGCACCGGGCTGATGGCGGTGGCCTGGGCCGACGACCAGATCGTGGAGGCCGTCGAACTGCAGGGCCACCCGTTCGGCGTCGGCGTGCAGTGGCATCCCGAAGAGGGCGAAGACCTGCGGATCTTCCAAGAACTCGTGACGGCCGCCTCGGCCGCATGACCCCTCGGCCGTCCCACGATGGGTAACCCCGTTCGCTGACCTGCGGCCAGCTTCCCGTCGGTCCGCAATATCTTCCCGGGGGGATGACCCCCCGGAGCCCCCCACTAACATGATGCGGTGGCTTCGGACGGATACCTGCGTTTTCCTCATCTCCACGGCGAGCTACTGACCTTCGTCGCCGACGACGACGTGTGGCTGGCTCCGGTCTCGGGCGGCCGGGCCTGGCGGTTGTCGGCAGACCGGGCCGGCGCCAGCCATCCCCGGTTGTCCAGGGACGGTGCCGCGGTCGCCTGGACCAGCCAGCGTGACGGCGCCGCCGAGGTGTACATCTCGAGCGTGGACGGCGGCGTGGCCCGCAGGCTCACGTTCTGGGGTGACTCCCAAACCCAGGTGCGCGGCTGGTCGCCGGACGGCAAGGTGCTGGCCACCACCGCGGCCGGTCAGCCGTTCTCGTGGTTCGCCTGGGCGTATGCCGTCCCCACCGACGGCGGCGGACCCAGGCGGCTCCCGTACGGGCCAGTGTCGGATCTGGCCGTCGAGCCGGACGCGGTGGCGCTGCTCACCGCCCGCCACGGGCTCGAACCCGCGTTCTGGAAGCGTTACCGCGGCGGCTCGGGCGGGCGGCTCTGGCTGGCACGCGCCGGCGATGGCGCCACGGACGGTCAGCGGCCGCCGTTCACCCGGCTGGCCGAGACCCTGGCCGGGCAGCTCGACTGCCCGATGATCGTGGCCGGGCGGCTGGTGTTCCTCGCCGACCACGAGGGCACCGGCAACCTGTACTCGTGCGACTTCGACGGCGGCGACCTGCGGCGGCACACCGACCACGACGGCTTCTACGCGCGCAACCCGAGCACGGACGGCCGGCGCGTCGTCTACCACTGCGCGGGTGACATCTGGCTGCTCGACGACCTGGACGGCGAGGCCCACCCACTTGACGTCAAGCTCGGCTCGGCGGGCCCGGGCCGGAGCCCGCGGCTGATCTCCGCCGATGACCACCTGGGCGACCTGTCCTGCGACTACACCGGCCAGGCCAGCGCGATAGAGGTGCGCGGCTCGGTGCACTGGCTGACCCACCGTGACGGGCCGGCCAGGTCGCTGGCCGTGACGCCGAGGGGGCGGCTGCCGCGGGTGCTCGGCCGGACCGGGCAGGTGGTGTGGGTCAGCGACACCGGCGGCGAGCAAGCGCTGGAGATCGTCCCGGCGATCGCCCCGGCCGAGCATCCACGACGCCTGGCCGCGGGCCAGCTCGGCTGGGTGGGCAGCCTGGCCGCCGCGCCCGATGGCGCGACGGTGGCGGCGGCCGCGAGGGACGGCCGCCTGTTCCTGGTCGACGTGGCCTCCGGCCAGGTGAGCGAGCTGGCCTCGGCTACCGACGGCGCGATCACCGACCTGGCCTATTCCCCCGACTCGGCCTGGCTGGCCTGGTCCGAGCCCGGCCCCCGCCCGCTGTCGCGGATCCGGCTGGCCCGGGTGTCCGACCAGACGGTCACCGACGCCACCGACGGCCGGTTCGCCGACACCGACCCCGTCTTCACCGTCGACGGGCGCCACCTGGCCTTCCTGTCCAGGCGCAGCTTCGACCCCGTCTACGACGCCCACTTCTTCGACCTGTCGTTCCCCTTCGGCAGCCGGCCCTACCTGATACCGCTCGCGGCCAGCACGCCGTCGCCGTTCGCCCCGCTGCCGGACGGCAGGCCGGCCGGCCACGGCGACTCCGGCGACGACGGCGGCGACGAGCCGCAGGGGCCGGTGGCCGTCACGGTCGACGTGGACGGCCTGGCGGGCCGGGTCGTGCAGGTGCCGGTGCCCGAGGCGCGGTACACCGCGCTGCGGCCGGTCAAGGGCGGGCTGGCCTGGCTGCGGGAGCCGCTCTCCGGCGCGCTCGGCGAAGGCGCGGCCGAGCTGGACGGGTCGCCGGCGCGGGCGTCGCTGGAACGGTTCGACCTGGACAAGCGGCGCTGCAGCGAGCTGGTGTCCGAGCTGGACTGGTTCGACGTCAGCGGCGACGGCCGCCGCCTGGTGGTCAGCGACCACGGCGAACTGCGGGTGCTGTCCGCCGAGCGGAAGGAAGACCCCGACGAGTCGGACGACGCGTTCACCATCGATCTGTCCAGGGCTCGTTTCATGGCCGACCCGGCCGCGCTGTGGCGGCACGCCTACGACGAGGCGGGCCGCTTCATCCGCAGCGACTTCTGGGTCGCCGACATGGCCGGCGTGGACTGGGACGCGATACTCGGCGAATACCGGCCGCTGCTGGACCGGGTGTCCAGCCCGGGGGACTTCACCGACCTGCTCTGGGAGCTCTTCGGCGAGCTCGGCACCTCGCACGCCTACGTGCGGGGCGCCAGGGGGGCCGGCCGCGAGACCCCCACGGTCGGGCTGCTGGGCGCCGATGTGGAACCCGACGGCGACGGCGGCTGGCGGATCACCCGGGTGCTGCCCGGCGAGTCGTCGGATCCGCGGGCCCGCTCACCGCTCAGCTCGCCGGGCGCGCTGGCCCGGCCGGGTGAGCGGCTCGTCGCCGTGGACGGCCAGCCGGTGGACTCGCTGGCCGGGCCGGGCCCGCTGCTGGTCGGCGCCGCCAACGTCCCGGTCGAACTGACCCTGGCCACCGCCGACGGCGCAGAGAGCCGCCGGATCGTGGTCGTGCCGCTCCCCGACGACACCCGGCTGCGCTACCAGGACTGGGTGGCGAGCCGGCGCGCCCTGGTCCGCGAGCTGAGCGACGGCAGGATCGGCTACCTGCACGTGCCCGACATGATGGGGGAGGGCTGGGCCCACTTCCACCGTGACCTGCGGCTGGAGATGACCAGGGGCGCGCTCATCGTGGACGTACGCGGCAACCGCGGCGGGCACGTCTCCGAACTGGTGGTGGAGAAGCTGGCCCGCCGGGTGCTCGGCTGGGATGTCCCGCGTGGGCTGGTGCCCACCACGTACCCGCAGGACGCCCCGCGCGGGCCGGTGGTCACGCTCACCGACGAGTACGCGGGCTCAGACGGCGACATCGTCACCGCGGCGATCCGCTCGCTGCGCCTCGGCCCGATCGTGGGCACCCGCACCTGGGGCGGCGTGGTCGGCATCGACGGGAGCGGGCACAAGCTGGTGGACGGGACCTCGATCACCGTGCCCAAGTACGCGTTCTGGTTCTCCGAGTTCGGCTGGGACGTGGAGAACCACGGTGCGGAGCCGGACGTGGAGGTGCTCAACTCGCCCGACGACTGGGCCGCGGGGCGGGACTGCCAGCTCGAGGCGGCGGTCCAGATCACGCTGGAGGCGCTCGACGCCAAGCCCGCAGTGACCCCTCCGGACACCACCCACCGGCCCGTCAAGCGCCGCCCGCCACTGCCACCCCGTCCCGCGCGGCCACCGGCGGCTCAGATCGGTGAGGAGTAGCTGCCGACCCAGTGGATCTTCAGCCAGACCATGACCGTGGTCCAGGCGCCGCTCACCTGCAGGATGCCCACGATGACCAGCAGCCCGCCACCGACCCGCATCACCGCCTGCGCGTGCTTGCGGGCGAACCCGAAGCCGCGGATGCCCCGCTGGAACAGCAGCGCCACGATCAGGAAAGGAACGCCGAGGCCGAGCCCGTAGACGAACAGCAGGAAGGCACCCCGCCCGGCCGTGCCCGTGGTGGCGGCCAGCGCCAGCACCGCGCTCAGCGTCGGCCCGGTGCAGGGCGTCCAGCCCAGGCCGAACAGCACGCCGAGCAGCGGCGCCCCGGCCAGCCCAGCCCGCGGCCGCAACGAGGGCCGCAGCATCCGTCCGGTCAGCGTGAACCGGTCGAAGAGCCCGGCGAATAGCAGCCCGAGCGCGATCGTCACCGCCCCGAGCACCTGGATCAGCCCGCGCTGGTGGTCGAGCAGCAGCGCGCCGAGCCCGCCGAACGCGGCGCCGTACGCGGCGAACAGAGCGGAGAAACCCAGCACCACCAGGGCCGCCCCGGCCACCGTGCGCCCCCGGCTGATCTGCTGGCCGGACTCGGCGCCCTCGGCCTGCTGGGCGTCCGCGCCGGACATGCCGGTCACGTAGGACAGGTATCCGGGTATAAGCGGCAGGCAGCAGGGCGACAGGAAGGTGATCGCGCCGGCCGCCGCGGCGACCGGCATGGCCAGGATGAGCGGACCGCTCGACACCACGCTTGCCACACTCACCGGTACAACCTATCGCCGCGCCCACGATGGCCTGGGCCGGGCCAGTGCCATGACGCTGTGATGGCGCGGTGCGGTCAGCCGAGACCGCCGTCGGGGGGCCGCACGATGAACAGCGTGGCCAGGTAACACAGCATGGCCACGGCGGTGGCCACGGCCATGCCCATGGAGGCCGCGTTCGTGCTGTCGTGCACGAAGCTGAACCCTTGCATGGCCGCTCCGGCGATGGCGACCAGACCCAGCGCCGCGAGCGCGATGACGCGGCCGTGCCTGGCGATGATGGCCTGCACCAGCAGCCCAATGGCCGCCACGATGAGCAGCAGCCCGAGCACCACGTGCACGGCCAGGGCCGGCCCGTCGGTGAAGGACTGGCTGATCTTGCGCCCGCCGCCGCCCGCGGCCGGCAAGGCGACGTAGAGGTTGACCCCCACGCCCAGCGCGAACTGCGCCACCAGCATCACCAGCGAGGCCAGGCTGGCCCGGCGCAGCGCGGTCAGCCTCCGGGCCTGCGGCGCCGGGGCCGGGAGCGTCGCGGTACCGGCGTTCGACATGTTCACCATGCCCATCCCGCGGCCTCGGCCGCGAATCGTCGTCCATCCGCCCGGCTGCGCCGGTGATCTGCCCGGTGGCCGTCCGTACTGCGCCTGCGCGGGGTTACCGCCATCCCTCTGGTTCGTTGCGGCCGAACCTGCGCCTGCGGGCGAAGAAGATCGTGAGCGGGATCAGCCACCACAGCCACCAGATCGCCCAGACCGGATGCCCGCTGGACGCGGCCGCGTGGCCGACCCCACCGAGCACGGCCATCCCCGCCACGAAGATCGCGATAGCCACCAAGGGGAACGGCAGCCTAGCGCGGGGCTGGACCGGTGGTTGCGCCGGGGTAAGCCTCGGCAGATCGTTGAGCAGCCGGTCCAGGTCCGCCCTGGTGCGGGCGCCGATGGCCTGTCCCACCCGCTCGTCGAACTCGGCCACCTGGAGCCGCCCGTCCTTGAGGTGCTCGGCCAGTTCGCCCGCCACCGCGTCCCGTTCGGCGTCCGACACCCGCAGCCCCGGCCCCACCGTGCGGCTCCCGGCACCGTGCCCCGTGCTCCCGGCCGAGGCCGTCGCTCCAGCCGAGCCGGTGCCTCCGGCCGGGCCCGTGCCCCCGGGTCCTCCTGGGTGTCCCGCGTGTGCTGTGTGCCCCGTCATTGGATGGCTCCTCTCCCCGGGCTGCCCGCCTGGGCGGGTGCTCATCTGTCGGTCCTGGTTGTGTCACCGAACTCGATCATTACGCACGGACCCACCCCACGTCGTCGCCCCAGCGGACCGTTTCCATCGGCATCACCCGAGGTACCCGCCACCCCAGGCAGTACCTCCCCAGGCGTACGCTCACCCGCTTCCACCCACCCAGGCCGGCCATCGCCCCCACCCACCGGCCGCTCCGCGCTGAGCGGGTGGGGCGGGCCCGGGGCGCCATGGGGACGATTGGGTCATATACGTCCAAACGTGGCTGATTGGGCGTGAAGCGTTGACGACGGGGCGTCCAGACGGCAGAATCGCCAACGTGTGACAACGTTGTCACGCGCGCATGTACAGGCACTACTTATATAGGCAGCACCGTGCCGAACGCGGCTTGGGGGAGCCTCGCGGGGGGTTCAGGGACGATGGCCTGGGACCTGCTCAAGGAGGACTCTCGCATGAGACGCAAGCACGTGATGCACTTCGCGCGGGGCCCGGCCGCGGCCGTCACGGCCCTGCTGACGGCCACCGCGCTCGGCACCGGAATGGCGAGCGCCGCGACGGTGCCGACGCCCGCGGCGACGCCCGGCCACCCGGCCAGCGCGCTGCATTCGTCCGCTACCTGCACCAAGAAGATGAACGGGCATCTGGCCAATTGCGCCCCGGCGATCAAGACCAGCCTGCTGCCGGCCGGCGCCAGGAACAAGTCCAAGGTGACCCAACTGGTCAAGGACCCGGCCACCCTGGTGGACACCAGGACCTGGACCAGCGGCGGCGGCAACACGTTCCCCGGCGCGGACGTGCCGTTCGGCATGGTCCAGTGGAGCCCCGACACGATGCCCAACCGTAACGCCGGCGGCGGCTACGGCTACGGCGACACCGAACTGACCGGCTACAGCCTGACCCACGTGTCCGGGCCGGGCTGCGGCGCGTCCGAGGACGTGCCGGTGCTGCCGATGACCGGCAAACTGCCGAGCGACCCGAACGACTTCACCACGACGTTCACCAACACCGGCGAGGTGGCCCAGGCCGGGTACTACTCGGCCGAGAGCAACCTGCCCGCCACGATCACCTCGCAGTTCGCCGAGACGCCGCACAGCTCGATGGGCCGGTTCACCTTCCCGCGGACCAAGAAGGCCGACTTCCTGGTCAAGCTGGACGACAGCCAGAACGGCGACATCAACGAGACCGCGAAGATCGTCGGCAACGACGAGATCTCCGGCTCGGTCACCAGCGGCGACTTCTGCGGCGAGACCGACAACGGCGGCCAGCAGCAGCTCTACACCGTCTACTTCGACATGGTGTTCAGCCACCCGTTCACGGCCGCCAAGATCGTCACGCCGTCGGGCCAGTCCACTCCCAACGCCATTTTCCTGACCTTCAACACCACCAGCAACCCGGTGATCCAGACCAAGGTTGGCATCTCCTACGTGAGCACCGCCAACGCGCACCAGAACTGGCAGTCGGAGAACCCAGGCTGGAACTTCAACGCGGTCAAGGGCGCGGCCCAGCTCTCCTGGGATCAGCTGCTCGGCCGCATCGGTGTCTCCGGCGGCACCTACTCCCAGACCCAGGAGTTCTACAGCCTGCTGTACAAGGACTTCATCCAGCCCAACATCACCAGCGATGTGAACGGCCAGTTCATGGGCTCGGACATGAAGGTGCACACGCTCGCGGCCGGCCAGAAGGACCAGTACGGCATCTATTCGGGCTGGGACATCTACCACTCGCTGTCCCAGTTGCAGGCCATGCTCGACCCGAGCGCGGCCGGCGACCAGGCCGAATCTCAGCTCAACTACTACTCGGAAAACCAGCTCATGCAGCAGTGGGGCTACCTGAACCTGGACAACTACGTCATGGTCGGGGACCCGGAGGACTCGATCCTCGCCGACGCCTACGCGTTCGGGGCCAGGAACTTCGACACGCAGACCGCGCTGGCCGACATGGTCAAGCAGGCCACCACGAACAACGACGTGCGGCCCGGCGCTTCGCTGATAAAGAAGTACGGGTATCTGCCCCAGGACGGCAGCTACGGGTGCTGCAACGCGCACGGGATGGTCTCCACCCTGCAGGAGTACGACACCGAGGACTTCGCGATCTCCCAGTTCGCCTCCTCGCTGGGTGAGAAGGCCGACGCGACCAAGTTCCAGAAGATGGCCAACGACTGGACGAACATCTTCGACACCTCCAACGACCTGCTCACCGGGCGCACCGAGAACGGCGCCTTCGCCTCCGGCATCACCCCGCTCACCGGGAACAACGGCGACGAGACGTACTACGTCGAGGGCGACGCCTACGAGTACCTATGGAACGTGCCGAACGACTATGCGGGACTGTTCTCCCTGCTCGGCGGCGACAAGAAGGTCATACCTGAACTCAAGAAGTACTTCTCCCAGCCCAACGGCTTCGGCATGCACGCGCAGATCACCAACGAGTTCGGCCTGGGCGAGCAGAACGCGCTGGACTACGCCGGCGACCCGGCGGGCACCCAGCAGATCGTCAACAACATCCGCAACGGCACCTACCTGCCCGGCCCGTCCGGCCTGGCCAACAATGACGACCTCGGCGCGAACAGCTCCGACTTCATCTGGGGCATGCTCGGCATGTACCCGGAGAACTCGGGCAGCGGCACCCTGGTGTTCGCCAGCCCCGGCTTCTCCCACGAGGTCATCAACCTGCCGAACAACAACACCATCAACATCAACGCCCCGGGCGCCTCGCCCACCAAGTTCTACGTCAACTCCCTGAAGCTGAACGGCAAGAGCTACCAGAAGCTCTCTGTGCCCTACTCCACGCTTTCCCAGGGCGCGACGCTGGACTGGTCGCTCGGCACCCATCCCACCAAGTGGGGCAGCGCAGCCAGCGACGCCCCGCCGTCGTACGGGCCGGTGTTCGCCGCGACCGCCTCGGCCAGCCCGTCCACGGTCTACATGCAGCCGGGTACCTCGGCCACGGCCACCCTGTCGGCCAAGTCGCTGTCCGGCAGCGCGCAGACGGTCAACTGGTCAGCCACAGCCGCCAGCGGCGTCACGGTGAGCCCGTCCAGCGGCACCTTCTCGGTGCCCGCGAACGGGACAGCCAGCACGCCGCTCAGCATCACCGCCGGTTCCACCGACGGCAACTACTCGATCACCGTCAACCTCACCAGCGCGAGCGGCAAGATCCTGCCGGTGCCGCTGTCCGTGATCGTGGACACACCCGGTGACCTGTCCCCGTATTACAACATCACCGGGATCACCACCGACAGCAACCCCGGCGCGGCGAACTACGACGGGGACGGCTGCAGCTACTCCCAGACGGAGCTCGCCGCCAACGGGCTCACGCCGGGTGCCACGGTCACCTCCGGCGGGCTGACCTACACCTGGCCGCAGGGGGCGCAGCCGGCTGTGCCGGACGCCGTGATCGCGAGCGGGCAGACCGTGCCGGTGAGCGCGCCGGCCGGGGCGAGCTCGATCGGGTTCCTCGGCAGCGGGGTGGACGCGGGCACCACCGGCTCGGCGGGCACGGCGACGATCACCTACACCGACGGCACCACGTCCACGGCCCAGCTCGGGTTCAGCGACTGGACCCTGGCCGCGGGCAGCAGCTCGCTGCTGTTCGGCAATGTGATCGTGGCCAGCATGCCGTACCGCAACTGTGGCGGCGGCCAGCAGGGCGTCAGCACCTACATCTTCTCGCAGACGATCCCGGTGAATCCGTCGAAGACGGTCGCCAGTGTCACGCTGCCGGATGACGTAGCCAACGGCGCCGTCGGCATCTGGGCCATCTCGACCGGTTCATGATCGGCTGAGAAAGTCCAGCCAAGCCCCTCCCCTGGGCGGCCTTCCGGGGGAGGGGCCTTTCGCCTGCCCCGGGAAGGGCCGGCTGAGCTGGGTGGCTGGCCTGGCGCGAAGCGCCGTTCAGTAAACCAAAACGTCTGCCCCATCCCGGAGGCCACCGAGGTGAAAAGGTAGAGTCGCTGGCGGAGGTGGGCCGGCCGGTGCCAGACACTACGGGCCAGACACAGTGGGACTGACGTGACCGAGGAGGCCGCGCCCGCCGGTGACCGGGTCTGGACGATCCCGAACGGGATAAGCGCGGCCAGGCTGCTCGGCGTGCCGGTGTTCCTGTGGCTGGTCCTCGGGCCGAGGACAGCCACCGCCGACGGCTGGGCGGTGGGCGTGCTGATCGCGTCCGCGGCCTCGGACTGGCTGGACGGCAAGCTCGCCAGGGCGCTCGGCCAGACCAGCAAGCTGGGCCAGGTACTCGACCCGGCGGCGGACCGGCTGTATATCGCGGCCACGCTGGTCGGGCTGGCGGTGCGGACGATCATTCCCTGGTGGGTGTTCGGCGTGCTCGCCGCGCGTGAGGTCACAGTGGGGTTGGCGCTCGCCGTGCTGCGCCGGCGCGGATTCCCCGCGCTGCAGGTCAGCTTCGTCGGCAAGGCGGCCACGCTGTGCCTGCTGTACGCGTTCCCGCTGCTGTTCCTCGGCGCCCACGCGGGCACCGCCGCCGAGGTCGCCAGGGTGGCCGGCTGGGTCTTCGCGGTCTGGGGAGTGGCGCTGTACTGGGTCTCGGCGGGGCTGTACCTGACGCAGGCGCGGGGCCTGCTGGCCGGAAGGGGATCCTGAAGTCAGCGGGAAGGAGCTTTGCCAGCCGTGAAAGCCGTCGTGATGGCGGGTGGCGAGGGCACCAGGCTGCGGCCGATGACCGCCAGCCAGCCCAAGCCGATGCTGCCGGTGGTCAACCGGCCGATCATGGAGCACGTGCTGCGGCTGCTCAAACGGCACGGGTTCACCGAGGTCGTGGTCACGGTCCAGTTCCTGGCCTCGCTGGTGCGCAACTACTTCGGCGACGGCGAGGACTTCGGGCTGAGCCTGCAGTACGCCACCGAGGAGAGCCCGCTCGGCACCGCGGGCAGCGTGCGGAACGCGGCCGACGCGCTGCGGGACGAGCCTTTCCTGGTGATCTCCGGTGACGCTCTCACCGATCTGGACCTGTCGGAGCTGGTGAAGTTCCACATCCAGAACGGTGCCATGGTGACCGTCGCGCTCAGCCGGGTGCCGAACCCACTGGAATTCGGCATCGTGATCACCGGCGAGGACGGCCGCATCCAGCGCTTCCTGGAGAAGCCGACCTGGGGTCAGGTGTTCTCCGACACCGTGAATACCGGCATCTACGTGATGCAGCCCGAAGTGCTGGCCGAGGTGCCCGACGGCGAGGTCTGCGACTGGTCCGGCGACGTGTTCCCGCGGCTGCTCGAACGCGGTGTCCCGCTGTACGGCTGGGTCGGCGACGGCTACTGGGAGGACGTGGGCTCGCACGAGAGCTACCTGAAGGCCCAGGCCGACGTCATGTCCGGCCGGGTGGCCGCCGACATCGACGGCTTCGAGGTGTCGCCGGGCGTTTGGATCGCCGAAGGCGCCGAGGTCGACCCCGAGGCGGCGCTGACCGGGCCGCTGGTCATCGGGGAGTACGCCAAGGTCGAGGCCGGGGCGACGCTGCGCGAGTACACCGTGATCGGCAGCAACGTGGTGGTCAAGGAGGGCGCGTTCCTGCACCGCGCGGTCGTGCACTCCAACGTCTACGTCGGCCAGGGGGTGAACCTGCGCGGCTGCGTGATCGGGAAGAAGACCGACATCATGGCCGGGGCCAGAATCGAGGAGAACGCGGTCGTCGGCGACGAATGCATGATCGAGCCCGAGGCGTACCTGTCGGCCGGGGTAAAGGTCTACCCATTCAAGACCATCGAGGCAGGCGCGGTGGTGAACACCAGCGTGATCTGGGAGTCGCGCGGGCAGGCCGCGCTGTTCGGCCGCCGCGGCGTGTCCGGGCTGATCAACGTGGAGGTCACGCCGGAGCTGTGCGTGCGGCTGGCCAACGCGTACGCGAGCACGCTGAAGAAGGGCTCACGGGTCACCACGTCCAGGGACGCCTCCCGCGCGGCCAGGACGCTCAAGCGGGCCGTGCAGGCGGCGCTGAACGCCAGCGCGATCAACGTGGTGGACCTGGAGGCGCAGGCGCTGCCGGTGGCCAGGTTCGAGACGGCGAGCAGCGACTACAGCGGCGGCGTCGCGATCCGCACCACGCCGGGCGACCACCAGTCCATCGACGTGATCGTGCTGGACGAGCGCGGCGCCGACCTGTCCCCGGCGGCGCGGCGCAAGCTGGAGCGGGTGTTCACCCGGCAGGAGTTCCGGCGGGCGTTCCCCGGCGAGATCGCCGAGCTGTCCTACCCGCCGCGGGTCATCGAGTCCTACACCAGGGAACTCGTCCGCTGCGTGAACATGACCGACGTCAGGGAGGCCGGGCTCAAGCTGGTGGTGGACTGCGCCGGCGGCACCGCCTCGCTGGTGCTGCCCGGCCTGCTCGGCCTGATCGGCGTGGACGTGCTCACCGTGAACAACCGGCTTGACGAGGTCTCGCCCACCGAGACGCTCGCCCAGCAGCGGGCCGGGCTGCAGCGGGTGGGGGAGCTGGTGGCCTCGTCGAAGGCGGCGTTCGGCGTGCGGTTCGACCCGGTGGGCGAGCGGATCGCCCTGCTGGACGAGAAGGGCCAGATGGTCAGCGACGACCGGGCGCTGCTCGCGGTGCTCGACCTGGTGGCCGCCGAGCGCAAGTCGGGGCGGGTCGCGCTGCCGGTGACCACCACCCGGGTGGCCGAGCAGGTCTGCCGGTTCCACGGGGTGCGGGTGGACTGGACCGCGACCTCGCAGGACGCGCTGACCGAGGCCGCGGCGGCCGACGACGTGATACTGGCCGCGGACGGGCGCGGCGGCTTCGTGGTGCCCGAGTTCTGCCGGACCGTGGACGGCATCGCCGCCTTCACCCGGATACTGGGCCTGGTGGCGCGGGCCCGGCTCACACTCAGCCAGATCGGCGCCAGGATCCCCGAGGCACATCTGCTGCGCCGGTCGGTGCCCACGCCGTGGGCGGCCAAGGGCGGCGTGATGCGCGCGGTGGTCGAGGCCGCGGGCTCCCGGCCGCTGGACACCACCGACGGGGTGCGGGTGACCGACGAACAAGGCGGCTGGGTGCTGGTGCTGCCCGACCCTGACGGCCCGCTCACCCATCTGTGGGCCGAGGGCGCCGACGACGACACCGCCCAGGCCCTGCTGGACGAGTGGGGTGCGGTGGTCGAGCGGGCCGGCGCGAGCTGACCCAAGCCGTGGGCCTTCGCGGGGGGTTTGCCCGGGAGCGACCGGCTGCGGACAGTGCCCGCCCGGACCGGGGTGGTCACAGTGCGTCCAAGCACGCCAGGGGCGTGAGAGAATGACGCGACTTCGGAGCAGACCCTGGGCCGCCTATCGCGTGGCGCGTGGACCGTCGTGCCACGGCCCAGGTAGCTTTGAGACCCACACCCGAGTACACGCCGCGGGCCAGCCAGACCGGCCTGAGTCCGGCCCCGACCGGATGGCCGAAGGATGGGAGGCCGGGCGAAGCAATGCCGAGCGTCTACTGCAGCCGGTGCGGCCGTCCTAATGCCGAAGGCGCCCGTTTCTGCTCATACTGCGGTGCCCCGCTGGCCCGTACGTCCGCGGGCGAGCGGCCGGGCGAATCGACGTCCACGATCTCGCTCGGTGGGCTGGAATCCGCGCCGATCGATACCGAACTGGCGGACGAATTCGCGGCCGACGCGGCCGCGGTGGAGGCGCTGCCGCCCGGCACGGCCCTGCTCGTGGTCAGACGGGGCCCGAACGCGGGCAGCCGGTTCCTGCTCGATGACGATCTCACAACGGCGGGGCGGCATCCGGAGAGCGACATCTTCCTCGACGACGTCACCGTGTCCCGCCGGCACGCCGAGTTCTACCGGCGCGGCGACGCGTTCACGGTCCGGGACGTGGGCAGCCTGAACGGCACGTACGTGAACCGGGAGCGGATCGAGGAGTCCGGCCTCGGTGCCGGCGACGAGGTTCAGGTGGGTAAGTTCCGGCTGGTGTTCCTGACCCGGCCACCGCGCGATGACACCGGCAGCGGGGGCGTGGCGGAGCCGTGATCGCGCCGACGGGCCCCCGGAGGCGAGCGAGGCACCCAGCATGAGCGCTCAGCCTGCCCGGGCTTACTACGGCATTGGTGAAGTGCTCGCTCAGCTCAGCGGCGACTTTCCCGATGTGCGTATCTCGAAGATCCGGTTCCTCGAGGCCGAGGGCCTGATCGAGCCTGCGCGCTCGCCGTCCGGGTACCGCCGGTTCAGCCGGCGCGACGTGGAGCGGTTGCGCTACATACTGACCGCGCAGCGGGACCAGTACCTGCCGCTGCGGGTGATCAAGGAGCGGCTCGACTCACCCGACGGGGCCGTCGAGATGGCCGCGTCCGCCGGTGGCGGCGCTGGTGGCGCGATGCTGTCCAGGAAAGAGCTGCTGGAGGCGGCCGGCATCGACGGTGGCCTGCTGGACGAGCTCGAAGAGTTCGGCCTGGTGCGCCGGCGGGGCCGGCAGTACGGCCAGGACGCGCTGGCCGTGGCCCGGCTGGTGGGCGAGCTGGGTGCGTTCGGCGTACAGGCCAGGCACTTGCGGGTGATGAAGACTTCAGCCGAGCGCGAAACTTCGCTGATCGAGCAGGTGGTCGCGCCGCTGTTGCGCCAGCGCAGCCCCGGCGCCATCGGGCGGGCAAGCCAGACGGCAAGGGACATTGCGGCCTTGTCGATTCGGCTGCACGCGGCTCTCGTCGAGGCCGAACTGGGCGAGGCGGGGCTGTCCTGACGGCCCGGTGCGGGCGGCCCGAGGTCTGCCATCCCGGGATAGCGGGTGTACTTTGGCAAAGGGAGTGCCCCGGGATCAGGGCCGAGGGTCGACCGAGCGCGGAGGAGCCGCCGTGAGGCAGATGGAGGTCGTCGGCGTCCGGGTCGAGATGCCCACGAACCAGCCCATCGTCCTGCTGAAGGAGATGCAGGGCGAAAGGTACCTGCCGATTTGGATCGGTGCGGTCGAGGCGACGGCGATCGCCTTTGCCCAGCAGGGCATGGTTCCGCCGCGTCCGCTGACCCATGATCTGCTGCGCGATGTGCTCGAGGCGCTGGGCGTCGAGCTGCGGACCGTCAAGATCACCGCGCTGCGGGACGGGATCTACTTCGCCGATCTCGTCTTCTCCAACGGCAAAGAGGTGAGCGCGCGGCCATCGGACTCGATCGCGCTCGCACTGCGCACCGGGGCGGAGATCTTCGCCAGCGAGGAAATCCTGGACGAGGCGGGCGTCCCGATCCCGGACGAGCAAGAGGACGAGGTCGAGAAGTTCCGTGAGTTCCTCGATACGATCACTCCCGAGGACTTCGGCCGCTCCACCTGACCGGCTCCACCTGATCGGCCAGTTTGGCGGTGGAGAGTTCGTCGCAATTTAGCGCACAGTAGGCGACGCGCCGAGAGGGATCGTTGACGGCTTGCGCTGGCCGGCCTAGCGTGCGGATACGGGCATCACGCGGTGTGTCCGGCAGTATCTTCAGGTTTGGCCCGTCGGAGGTGTTGTGGCGGCATCAAGTGGCGACAGCGGGGCGTCGGGCGGCAACGCCTGGCCCACCGCGGCCAGGCACGCGGCAGAACAGGACCTCGTGGGAGAGCAGGGCCTGCTGTTCGGCGACGACCTCGCCGGAGGGGCGGCAGACTCCGAGGAGACCGGCTACCGGGGCCCCATGGCCTGCTCCGCGGCGGGCATCACCTACCGCCAGCTCGACTACTGGGCCCGTACCGGCCTGGTAGAGCCCAGCGTGCGTGCGGCCCAGGGCTCGGGTACCCAGCGGCTTTACAGCTTCCGCGACATCCTGGTGCTCAAGGTCGTCAAGCGACTGCTCGAAACCGGCATCTCGCTGCAGCAGATCCGCGCCGCCGTCCAGCACCTGCACGACCGCGGCATCCGCGACCTAGCCCAGATCACCCTGATGAGCGACGGCGCCAGCGTCTACGAGTGCACGTCCACCGACGAGGTCGTCGACCTGCTCCAGGGCGGCCAGGGCGTCTTCGGCATCGCCCTCGGCAAGGTCTGGCGCGAAGTGGAAGGCAGCCTCGCCGAACTTCCCAGCGTCCGCGCCGAAGACGGCGAGCCCATCCCCGCCCCGCACGACTCCGACGAACTAGCCGCCCGCCGCGCCCGCCGCACCGGCTAGGTAGGCGAGCCGGCTGGGCCAGGGTTCTCGGTCTGGCTCGTGGTGGCTGGGTTTGTCCTGGTCGCCGGGCACGCGACGTCCGATCCGAACGCGCTCAGCTTTTTCTTCTCCTGCGTCAGCTACCTGTTCGGCGGATCCCCGGGCACAGGCCTGTAGTTTTCCCGCCCGATCCCGGCTGCGTGTCCACGGGCGGGGCTGCAGCGGCTCGGGTAAGCTCGGCGGGTAGCCGATGACCTCGTCCGGGAGAGATCCCAGGCAGCCAGCCAGGGACGCCGAAGGGGCAACCTCCCCGGAACCTCTCAGGCTCAAGGACCGGATGGGACAGGCAGCTCTGGAGTCGCGCCGCGATGACAGAGGGGGAAGTCCGGCAGCCGCATGGCGGCACAGGAACGCAATCGCCCGGAGGTTCCCCCTCATGAACTTCAGCCAGCGTCACATCGGCCCCACTCCAGCCGAGCAGCAGCGCATGCTAGCGGAGGTCGGCTACGGCTCGCTCGGCGAGCTCGCCACCGCAGCCCTGCCGCCCCAGATCGCGGCCGACGGCCAGCTCAGCCTGCCGCCGCCGCTGTCCGAGACAGAGGCCCAGGCGGAGCTGCGCAGGCTCGGACGCCAGAACGAGGTACTCACCTCGATGATCGGCCTGGGTTACTACGGCACGCTGACCCCGGCGGTGATCCGCCGCAACCTGCTGGAGAACCCCGGCTGGTACACCGCCTACACGCCGTACCAGCCGGAAATCTCACAGGGCCGGCTAGAGGCGCTGCTGAACTTCCAGACCATGGTCGCCGACCTCACAGCGCTGCCAGTGGCCGGTGCTTCCCTGCTCGACGAGGCGACCGCCGCGGCCGAGGCCATGACGCTGGCCCGGCGGGCCACTGGCAAGGGCAGCATCTTCCTGGCCGACACCGACTGCCTGCCGCAGACGCTGGCCGTGCTGCGCACCAGAGTGGAACCACTCGGCATCCGGTTGGTCGTCGCCGAAGCCACCCCCGAGACGATCGCCGCCCAGCCCGAGGGTGAGCTCTTCGGCGTGCTCTTGCAGTACCCCGGCGCCAGCGGCATGGTCCGCGACCTCGCCCCGGCGATCGAGGCGGCGCACGAGCGCGGGGCCCAGGTGGCGGTGGCCGCGGATCTGCTCGCGGTGACCTTGCTGCGCCCGCCGGGCGAGCTGGGCGCGGACATCGCGGTCGGCACCACTCAGCGGTTCGGCGTGCCGATGGGCTACGGCGGCCCGCACGCCGGCTACATCGCGGTCCGCGACGGGCTCAAGCGCCAGTTGCCTGGCCGCCTGGTCGGCGTCTCGATGGATGCCGACGGCAAGCCCGCCTACCGGCTCGCCCTGCAGGCCAGGGAACAGCACATCAGGCGGGAGAAGGCCACCAGCAACATCTGCACGGCCCAGGTGCTGCTGGCGGTCACCGCCGCCATGTACGCGACCTACCACGGGCCCGACGGGCTCTGCGAGATCGCGCGCCGGGTGCACACGCGAGCGGCCACGCTGTCCGCCACGTTGCGCGCGCGCGGCGTCGACGCGCAGCAAGCCGACTTCTTCGACACGGTGCAGGTGCGCTGGCCCGACGGCGCCACCGACGCCGTGCAGCGGGCCAGGGCCGCCGGGTACAACCTGTACCTGGCCGATGCCGACACGTTCCAAGTCGCCTGCGACGAGACCACCACCGAGGCGCAACTGACCGAGCTGGCGGCGGCGCTGTGCCCCGGCGGCGCGGGGCTGACGGACGCCCCTGTGCTGGCAGGCACTGTGCTGGCAGACACTGCGCTGGCAGACACTGCGCTGGCAGGCACTGGCGCGCTGCCCGCCGGGCTGCGGCGCACCTCGGAGTTCCTGACCCACCCGGTGTTCAGCGAGCACAGGACCGAGACCGGCATGCTGCGCTACCTGCGCCGACTGGTGAACTTCGACATCGCGCTGGACCGCTCCATGATCCCGCTGGGCTCGTGCACGATGAAGCTGAACGCGGCGGCCGAGATGGAGCCGATCAGCTGGCCGGAGTTCGCCGACCTGCACCCGTTCGCGCCGGCCGACCAGGCGCGCGGGTACGCGGAGCTGATCGAGGGCCTCGAACGGCTGCTGGCCGAGCTGACCGGATACGACGCGGTGTCAGTGCAGCCGAACGCCGGTTCCCAGGGCGAGCTCGCCGGGCTGCTGGCCATCCGCGCCTACCACGCCTCCAGGGGCGAGCCAGAGCGTGACAGCTGCCTGATCCCGGAGTCGGCGCACGGCACCAACGCGGCCAGCGCGGTACTGGCGGGTCTGCGGGTGAACGTGGTCAAATGCGGCGCCGACGGGGCCGTCGACATGACCGACCTGCACGCCAAGCTGGAGTCGCTCGGCGAGCGGGTCGCCGGGATCATGCTCACCTACCCGTCCACCAGCGGGGTGTACGAGGAGAACGTCACCGAGGTCTGCGACGCCGTGCACGCCGCGGGCGGCCAGGTCTACATCGACGGCGCGAACCTCAACGCGCTGGTTGGGCTGGCCCGGCCGGCGGCGTTCGGCGGCGACGTGTCCCACCTGAACCTGCACAAGACGTTCTGCATCCCGCACGGCGGCGGCGGTCCGGGTGTGGGGCCGGTGGCGGTCAAGGCCCACCTGGCCCCGTTCCTGCCCGGTCACGCCGTGGTCCAGGGCGGCCCGGGGCGTTCGGGCGGCTCCGGCAGCCCGGCCGAGGCGGTCGGGCCGGCCGAGGCGGTCGGGCCGGTCGCCGCCGCACCGTTCGGGTCGGCGGGCATCCTGCCGATCTCCTGGGCCTACATCAGGATGATGGGCGCCGAAGGGCTGCGTCAGGCGACGCTGACCGCGATCCTCGCCGCCAACTACGTGGCAGTCCGGCTGGCGCCGCACTATCCGGTTCTCTATACCGGCCGGGGCGGTCTGGTGGCACACGAGTGCGTCATCGACCTGCGGCCGATCACCAGGGAAACCGGCATCACCGTGGACGACGTGGCCAAGCGGCTCATCGACTACGGCTTCCACGCCCCGACCATGTCGTTCCCGGTCGCCGGCACCCTCATGATCGAGCCGACGGAGAGTGAGGAGCTGGCCGAGCTCGACCGGTTCTGCGCGGCCATGATTTCGGTCAGGGAAGAGATCGCGAGGGTCGCGGCCGGTGAATACGACCCACAGGACAACCCACTCAAGAACGCGCCGCACACCGCGGAGATGCTCGTAGCGGGGGACTGGAAGCACCCCTACGAGCGTGAGGAGGCCGCCTACCCGGGGCGAGGTGACCGGCGGGCCAAGTACTGGCCGCCGGTGCGCAGGATCGACCAGGCCTACGGCGACAGGAACCTGCTCTGCGCCTGCCCGCCGCCGTCGGCCTTCGAGGATTGATGCGGCTCTGGCTGGCCAGTTCTAGCTGGCCAGTTCTAGCTGGCCGGCTTGCGGCCCACCGCCGCGTAGGCGGAATTGGTGTTGTCTTCGGGCAGGCCCTGTTCTGGATCGGGCCGCCACCGTGGCGTGGGCACGATGCCGGGGGGCACTAGATCCAGGCCGGTGAAGAACCTGGCAACCTCATCGCGGGATCGCGCGCGCATCCGGGTCCCGCCCATACCCTCGTTGAGCCGCTTCGTCAGCTCGGTCACGTCGAAGGCGGTGGAGCGCAGGTCGCTGGCCGGATGCGACATGACCAGGAAGCTGCCCGGCGGCACGGCGGCCATGATGCGGCCGACGATGGCCCACGGGTCGTCATCGTCAGGGATGGCGTGCAGGATGGCCAGCAGCATGACCGCGATGGGCTGGTCGAAGTCGAGCGTGCCTGCCGCCGCGCCGAGGATCCCGTCCACGTTGCGAAGGTCCGCGTGGACATAGTCGGTCTTGCCCGCCGGGTCGCTGGTCAGCAGCGCCCGAGCGTGCGCGAGCACGGTCGGGTCGTTGTCCACGTAGCAGATGCGCGTGGACGGCTTGATCCGCTGCGCCACCTCGTGCGTGTTGTCCGCCGTGGGCAGACCGGTGCCGATGTCCAGGAATTGGCGTATCCCCACCTGGGTCATCAGGTAGCGCACCGCCCGGCTCAGGAAGGCCCGATTGTTCCTGGCCCAGTCCCTGAAACCGGGGAACACCTCCATCGACTTGGCGGCGGCCTCACGGTCGACGGCGAAGTTGTCCTTCCCGCCGAGCAGGTAGTTGTAGATCCGCGCCTGGTGCGCGACGGACGCGTCGATCTTCACCGGCGGCGAGTTGTCGGGATCGACTGTCATCCATTCGTCGGCTGCCATCCGCAGGCTTATCCCTTCGCTAGCGATCCCCTTGCTGGCCGGACTTCCCGTAAGCGTACCGGTCTGATGATCGTTAGCCTCCAACCGATGCCGTGACAGCTAGCAGGGCTTGCTCACACGGTAACGCCAGATAGTGTCCCGTGGCCGCAGGACACCTGAAGGGGTGTTCGGACGTGAACTGCGCTACTAGAAATACGGAATATGACGCAGGCCGGAAAACGGCTGAACAGATTGCTGGCGAATATGGCGGACCGTCGGCACACTTGCCTGGCAGGGTGAGCGGATTCGCTCTACGCTTCCGGCATGACCGCTGAAGGTGAGGCCGGGTCCGGGACCGCGGCTGAGGCGGGGCAGGCCGTCCCAGGCGCGCCGCTGCCTGATACTCCGGTTCTCGATCCGCCTGGCCGCGACCTGGCCCACCGGGTCGCGGATGGCATCGCCTACCTGGAACAGGCGATAGCCGCGTTCACTGACGCCGCCGGATCCGGCGATGCCGGCATCGTGCCGCTTGCCGTCGAACTGCTGGCCAGGACGCTGCCGCTGTGCGAGCGCGACGAGGAGTCCGCCCAGGTGTGGCAGCAGGGGCTCGAGCATCCCGATCCTGTGATCGCCGAGGCGGTGCGGGAGCGGCTGCGCCGGTCCTTCGGCAGTGACGAGGCCGCGGGCGAGTCCTCCTGGTGGGAGGCGTTCGTGGAGTCCGCGGTCTGCCACGGCACGCTCCCGTTGCTGACCAATGAGGTGTTCGGCGCGGTCGACTATATGTACGCGCTGGCCGCGGTGCCGCTGGCCCGGGGCGGAGCCAGAACCAGGGAATTGCGCGACGTGCTGGCCCAGGCGATGCGGGTGCCGACCGGGTACGTCTGGGGCAACGATCTGGTGGCCAGCTTCCGCGAGCGGTTCCGGGACGTGACCGGGTCCGACACCGAGGCGTTCGACGGATAGCCATCCCGGGAGGCCGGCCGGAGCCGACCTCCCGGGACCAGCGGGTTACCCGGACAGGGAGACCCGAGTGCCTACCCTTCGTCCTTCTGCAGCACGGCCTCGATGTCCACGGATATCTGCACCTTCTCGCTGACCGCTACGCCGCCACCGGGGACGGGGCCGTTGTAGCTGACGCCGAAGTCGTTCCGGTTGATCTCGCCGGTGAGCGAGAAACCGGACCTGGTGTTGCCAAACGGGTCGGGGCCAAAGCCTTCGACCTCGAGCTTGAGCGGCGTCTGGCGGGTGACGCCCCTGATCGTGAGATCCCCATCGACGATGAAGCCCTCTCCGTCCGGATCCGGCTTGACGCCGGTGGACTGGTAGGTCATCTCCGGGTGCGTCTCGACCTCGAAGAAGTCGGCCGAGCGGATGTGATTGTCACGCTGCTCGTTGCCCGTGTCGATCGACCGCAGGTCGACCCGTGCGGTAAAGGTCGACTGCAGCGGGTCTTCGGCGGTGGTGACGTCGGCGTCGAAGATGTTGAAGTGCCCACGTACCTTGCTCACCATCATGTGCCGGACGGTGAAGCCGACGTGGGAGTGGACAGTGTCGACGTTCCACTTGCCAGCCACATAGCCAGGAACCTGGACGGCCTCGGCGGTCATCATGTCTCCTCGGTGCGTTCGAATCAGTTTCGGGAAGTATGAAGGTACTGGTTAGTATGTTAGTTCCGAATAGGAACCTCTGCTCATCCTTGTGCTTGCGCCGGCCGGGCGCAAGAGCGGCACACACAGGTGCCCAGGTCACCTGGAGGTAACCATGGACGCCGACACCACCGAGCCAGAAGTCTGCCCCGAGACGGACGTGCTTCCTGCGCCGGGTGCCTGCCGGGCCAGCGAGGTACTCGGCCGGGTGGGCGACAAGTGGTCGTTGCAAGTGATCTTCTCACTGGGGGAGGGCACCAAGCGATTCACCGACCTCAAGCGCGGTGTCGACGGCATCAGCCAGCGGATGCTCACCGTGACCCTGCGCGGGCTCGAGCGGGACGGCATCGTCACCAGGACCATGTACCCGGTGATGCCACCCCGGGTGGACTACACCCTCACCCCCCTGGGCCGCACCCTGCTCCACGTCGCGTGCAATCTGATCGGCTGGGTGCACGCGCACCTCGACGAGATCGACGCCGCCCGGGCCGCCTACGATGCGCGCGAGCGGCAGGGCGCAAGCTCCTTCTCTGCATAGAGTTGCTAACGTGGCCGACCCTCTGACCTACCGTCCTGCGTCCGGCTCGATCCCCGAGTCCCCTGGCGTCTACCGGTTCCGCGACGAGCACGGCCGGGTGATCTACGTCGGCAAGGCGAAATCGCTGCGGTCCAGGCTCAACTCCTACTTCGCCGACTTCGCCAGCCTGCACCCGCGTACGCAGGGGATGCTGCGGGCGGCGGCCAAGGTGGACTGGACGGTGGTCGGCACCGAGGTCGAGGCGCTCCAGCTCGAGTACTCCTGGATCAAGGAGTTCGATCCCAGGTTCAACGTCAGGTACCGGGACGACAAGAGCTATCCATACCTGGCCGTCACCATGGACGAGGACTATCCCCGGGTCATGGTCATGCGCGGGGCGAAGCGCCGGGGCACCAGATACTTCGGGCCCTATTCGCACGCCTGGGCGATCAGGGAGACCGTGGACACCCTGCTGCGGGTCTTCCCGGTCCGGACCTGCTCGGCCGGGGTGTTCAAGCGGGCGGGCCAGATCGGCAGGCCGTGCCTGCTTGGTTACATCGGCAAGTGCTCGGCGCCCTGTGTGGACCGGGTGAACGAGGCCGAGCACCGGCTGCTGGCCGAGGATTTCTGCGATTTCATGGCCGGCCAGACCGCACGCTTTGTCAAGGCGCTCGAGGCCCAGATGCGGGAGGCCGCCGCGGCCGAGGAGTTCGAGCGGGCGGCCCGGCTGCGCGACGACATCAAGGCCCTGCAGCGGGCCATGGAGAAGCAGGCCGTGGTGCTCGGCGACGGCACCGACTGTGACGTCATCGCGCTGGCCGAAGATCAGCTCGAGGCTGCCGTGCAGGTGTTCTACGTACGCGGCGGACGGGTGCGCGGCCAGCGCGGCTGGGTGGTGGACAAGGTGGAGGACGCCACCCCGGCCGAGCTGGTCGAAGACTTCCTCGGCCAGGTCTACGGCGACGCCCGCACCAGTGACGGCCGGGCCGACGGCGCGGCCAGGGGCGGTGTGCCGCGTGAGGTCCTGGTGCCGGTGCTGCCCCCCGGTGCCGACGCGATGCGGGACTGGCTGGCGCTGCGCGCCGCCCGGCCCGGCGGCCGGGTCGACCTGCGGGTCCCGCAGCGAGGCGACAAGAAGGCTCTGCTCGAGACCGTGGCCAGGAACGCGGCCGGGTCGCTGGCCCTGCACAAGACCAGGCGCGCCAGCGACCTGACCACCCGCAGCCGGGCCATGCACGAGATCCAGGAGGGCCTCGGCCTGGAGGACGCACCGCTGCGGATCGAGTGCTACGACGTGTCGAACCTGCAGGGCACGCACGTGGTGGCGTCCATGGTGGTGTTCGAGGACGGGCTGGCCCGCAAGAGCGAGTACCGCAGGTTCAGCATCCGCGGCCTCGACGGCACCGACGACGTCGCCGCCATCCACGAGGTGATCACCCGCCGGTTCCGCCGCTACCTGGAGGAGCGCGAGCAGACCGGCGAGCTCGACACGCTGGGGGATCCCGAAGACGGGGATTTCGAAGAAAAAACCCTGAGGAACCTGAACGGTGGCCAAGGACCCGGGGACGACGATCCGGCCGCCGGCGCCACCCGGCGGAAATTCGCCTACCCACCGAACCTCGTGGTGATAGACGGCGGCCCCGCCCAGGCTGCGGCGGCCCAGCGCGCACTCGACGAGCTCGGCATCGACGACGTGGCGGTCTGCGGACTGGCCAAGCGCCTGGAGGAAGTCTGGCTGCCGGGGGAGGACGCACCGGTTATCCTTTCCCGCACGAGCGAGGGCCTTTACCTGCTGCAACGTGTGCGGGACGAGGCGCACAGGTTCGCGATTACCTACCATCGGGCGAAGAGGTCGAAAGCGCTGACCGCCAGCGAGCTGGATGGGGTGCCCGGACTTGGGCCGGCCAGGCGGGCGGCGCTGCTGCGGCACTTCGGCTCGGTTCGCAACATCGCGGCGGCGAGCGCCGACGAGATCGCCAGCCTCCGGGGCATCGGGCCCAGCGTGGCCACGGCGGTGCTCACCGCCCTGGGAGTCCAGGCAGATGGGGGACAGCGGTGAGGGACGAGAGCTATCACGAGGTGGAAGCCCCCGCCATCGTGATCATCACGGGGATGTCGGGGGCGGGCCGGAGCACCGCGGCCAAAGCCCTGGAGGACCTGGGCTGGTTCGTGGTGGACAACCTTCCGCCCGGGCTGCTGCCCACGATGGTGGAACTGGCGGCCCGCTCGGCGGGCGCGGTGTCCAAGGTCGCCGCGGTGGTGGACGTGCGCAGCCGGGCGTTCACCACCGACCTGGACGCCGCACTCCGTGACCTGGCCCAGCGCGACCTGCCGCTGCGGGTGGTGTTCCTGGAGGCCAACGACACAACGCTGGTGCGCAGATTCGACAGCGTCCGGCGCCCGCACCCGCTGCAGGGCGACGGCGGGGTCAGCGAGGGCATAGCCGCCGAACGTGAGCTGCTGCGCGTGGTCCGCGGCTCGGCCGACCTGGTGCTGGACAGCTCGGCGCTGAACGTGCACGAGCTGCGGGCCAGAATGCAGGGCTACTTCGGCGGCGAGGCCGCCCTGGGACTGCGGGTCAGCATCGTCTCGTTCGGCTACAAGTACGGGATGCCGGTGGACGCGGACATCGTGACCGACTGCAGATTCCTGCCCAACCCGTACTGGATCGAAGAACTGGCCCCGCTCACCGGCCAGGATCCGCCCGTCCGCGACTACGTGCTCGGCCAGCCGTGTGCGAAGAAGTTCCTCGACGCGTTCGTCGGGGCCATGCAGGCCGCGCTGCCCGGGTTCGAGCGCGAGGGCAAACGGTTCGTGACGCTCGCGGTCGGCTGCACCGGCGGAAAGCACCGCAGCGTGGCGATGGCCGAGCAGATCGCCGTCCGGCTGGGCGAGACCGGGGCCACCATCCAGGTCGTGCACAGGGACCTGGGGCGCGAGTGAGGGCAACCGCCTCGGGACCGCGGGTGGTGGCACTCGGCGGCGGCCACGGGCTGTTCGCCTCGCTGTCCGCCCTTCGCCGGGTGAGCGACTCGCTGACCGCTATCGTCACCGTCGCCGACGACGGGGGCTCCAGCGGGCGGCTGCGCCGCGACTTCGGCGTGCTGCCGCCCGGTGACCTGCGGATGGCCCTGGCCGCCCTGTGCGGCGACGACGACTGGGGGACCACCTGGAGCCGGGTGGTGCAGCACCGGTTCGGCGGGGACGGTGAGCTGGCCGGGCATGCCGTCGGCAACCTGCTGATCGTGGCCCTGTGGGAACTGCTCGGCGACACCGTCGAAGGGCTGGACTGGGTGGGCAGGCTGCTGGGCGCGCACGGCCGGGTGCTGCCCATGGCCGCGGTGCCGTTGGAGATCGCTGCCACCGTGGAGGGTGCCGACCCGGCGCGGCCCTGCGAGCTGAGCACGGTCAGGGGCCAGGTCGCCTGCGCCACCACCGCCGGGCAGATCCGCTCGATCGCGCTCTCCCCACCCGAACCTGCCGCCAGGCCCGAGGCGGTGACCGCGGTGCACGACGCGGACTGGGTCGTGCTCGGGCCGGGGTCGTGGTTCACCAGCGTGCTGCCGCACCTGCTGGTGCCCGATCTGGCGGAGGCCATGGTCAGCACCAGAGCCAGGCGGGTGGTGGTGCTCAACCTGGCCCCGCAGGACAAGCAGACCCAGGACAAAGAGACGGAGGGGCGGCCGCCGAGCGCCCACCTGGAGGTGCTGGCCGATCATGCGCCCGGCCTCCAGGTGGACGTGGTGCTGGCCGATCACCAGACGTTCGGCGCGGCCGACGGTCTGGACAAGGCGGCAGACCTGCTCGGCGCCAGGCTGGTGTTCGCGGACGTGGCGATGGGCGACGGATCGCCGCGCCATGACCCGGCGCGACTCGCGCGGGCATACGCTCAGATCTTCGAGGGGGAGTGAGGCAGTTGGCGATGACCGGCCTGGTAAAGGACGAGCTGAGCCGCGTCGAGGTGGTCAAGCCCTGCTGTCGCAAGGCAGAGGTGTCCGCGTTGCTGCGGTTCGCGGGGGGACTGCACCTGACCGGCGGTCACATCGTGATCGAGGCCGAGCTCGACACCGCGTCGGCGGCGCGCAGGCTGCGCAAGGACATCGCCGAGGTGTTCGGGCAACGTTCGGTGCTGCTCGTGCTCGCGCCGAGCGGCCTGCGCAAGGGCAACAGGTATGTGGTGCGGGTGCCGAAAGACGGCGACAGCCTGGCCCGGCAGACCGGCATAGTGGACAGCTTCGGGCGGCCGGTGCGCGGCCTGCCCCGGCAGGTGGTGTCGGGCGGGAGCTGTGACTGCGAGGCGGCCTGGCGGGCTGCCTTCCTGGCGCACGGCTCGCTGACCGAACCGGGCCGCTCGATGTCGCTGGAGATCACCTGCCCGGGCCCGGAGGCCGCGCTCGCCCTGGTCGGCGCGGCCCGCCGTCTCAAGATCCACGCCAAGGCGCGCGATGTGCGCGGGGTGGACCGGGTGGTCGTCAAGGACGGCGACGCGATCAGCGCGCTGCTGACCAGGCTCGGCGCCCACGACAGCGTCCTGGCCTGGGAGGAAAGGCGGGTGCGCCGGGAGGTGCGGGCCACCGCCAACCGGCTCGCCAATTTCGACGACGCCAACCTGCGCCGCAGCGCCAGGGCCGCGGTGGCCGCGGGCGCGCGGGTGGAGCGGGCGCTGGAGATTCTGGGCGACGAGGCGCCCGCGCACCTGACCGACGCGGGCCGGCTGCGGATCGAGAACCGGCAGGCCAGCCTGGAGGAGCTGGGCCAGATCGCCGACCCCCCGATGACCAAGGACGCGATCGCCGGGCGGATCCGGCGGCTGCTCGCCATGGCGGACAAGCGCGCGGAAGAGCTCGGCGTGCCGGGCACGGAGGCCGGCCTCACCTCAGACATGATGATGTAGCCCCGCCCTCCGGTAGGGTTCCGCCGGGGGGAAACTGGGGTTGCCCCGATGACGCGGCGAGCAGTAAATCGAGCAGTAGAAAAGACGACGGAGTTTGAGGAGAGTACTGCTGTGACCATTCGCGTGGGCATCAACGGATTCGGCCGGATCGGGCGGAACTTCTGGCGGGCCGTCAACGAGACGGCGGGCGACCGTGGCGACGTGCAGATCGTCGCCGCCAATGATCTCGGCAACGTGGCCACCATGGCCCACCTGCTGAAGTACGACAGCGTGCTCGGCAACCTCAAGCAGCCGGTGACGGCCGACGGTGACTCGATCCACGTTGGTGATCACCGGATCAAGATTCTGGCCGAGCGGGACCCCGCCGACCTGCCCTGGGGCGACCTCGGTGTCGACGTCGTGGTGGAATCGACCGGCCGGTTCACCAACGCCGACGACGCCCGCAAACACCTCGCCGGCGGGGCCAAGAAGGTGGTCATCTCGGCGCCGGCCAAGGGTGAAGATCTGACGGTCGTCATGGGGGTCAACGACGATGCCTACGACCCGGCCCGCCACCACATCGTCTCCAACGCCTCCTGCACCACGAACTGCGTGGCGCCGATGGCCAAGGTGCTGCTGGACAACTTCGGCATCGTCCGCGGCCTGATGACCACCGTGCACGCCTACACCAGCGACCAGGTGCTGCAGGACTTCCCGCACAAGGACCTGCGCCGGGCCCGCGCGGCGGCGATCAACATCATCCCGACCACCACCGGCGCGGCCAAGGCGACGGCGCTGGTGCTGCCCGAACTCAAGGGCAAGATGGACGGCATCTCGCTGCGCGTCCCGGTGCCGGACGGCTCGATCACCGACCTGGTCGCACAGCTCGGCCGCGAGGTGACCAAGGACGAGGTGAACGCCGCGTTCAAAGCCGCGGCCGAGGGTGCGCTCAAGGGCTACCTGCACTACACGAGCGACCCGATCGTGTCCTCCGACATCGTCGGCTCGCCGGCCTCGTGCACCTTCGACTCCTCCCTCACCATGGCCGAGGGCGACCAGGTCAAGGTGCTCGGCTGGTACGACAACGAGTGGGGCTACTCCTGCCGGCTCGCCGACGCGGTCGCCATGGTCGGCTCCCGGCTCGGCTGAGGCGGATATCGCGGATATGAAGGGCTTCGACGAGGAGGAGGTCGGCGGGCGCGGCGTATTCGTGCGCGCCGACCTCAACGTGCCGCTGGACGGCACGCGGATCACCGACGACGGACGGGTGCGGGCCAGCCTGCCCACGATCACGAAGCTGGCCGATCGTGGCGCCAGGGTGATCGTCGGCGCCCACCTGGGCCGGCCCAAGGGCGACGGTTACCCGGAACGGGCCGCGGGCGGTCCCTCGCTCGAACCCGTGGCTGACCATCTGGCCAGGCTGCTCGGCCGACCGGTCAACTTCGCCGCCGACGTCGCCGGGCCGTCCGCCATGGCGGTGGCCGCGGGGCTTGCTGATGGTGACATCGCTCTCCTGGAGAATGTGCGGTTCGAGCCGGCCGAGACCAGCAAGGACGATCAGGAGCGGGCCGGCCTGGCCAGCAGGCTCACCGCGCTCGCGGCCGGGGCGATGAGCCCGCACGCGGCCAGCGCCGAGCCGCTGTACGTCGGCGACGGGTTCGGTGCGGTGCACCGCAAGCACGCCAGCGTGTACGACCTGCCGTTGATCCTGCCGCACGCCGCGGGCGGCTTGATCCTGGCCGAGGTCGAGGTGCTGCGCAGGCTGACCGACGATCCGGCCCGGCCGTACGTGCTCGTGCTCGGCGGCGCCAAGCCGTCGGACAAGCTGGGCGTGATCGGCAACCTGCTCGGCCAGGTGGACCGGCTGATCATCGGCGGCGGCATGTCCTACACATTCCTGGCGGCGCAGGGCTACGAGGTCGGCAACTCGCTGCTCGAGGCCACTCAGATCCCGCACGTCTCCCGGTTGCTGGACGAGGCAGCCGATCGCGGCGTGGAGATCGTGCTGCCGGTCGACATCGTCGCGGCCACGCGCTTCGCCGCCGACGCCGAGCACGACGTGGTGCCGGCCGACGCGATCCCGGCCGACCGTGAGGGCGTGGACATGGGGCCGGCCACCCGGGCGCTGTTCGCGGACAAGCTGGCCGACGCCAAGACGGTGTTCTGGAACGGGCCGATGGGCGTCTTCGAGTTCCCGGCTTTCGCGGCGGGCACGCTGGCCGTGGCCAAGGCCATCAGCAACGTGGCCGGCCTGACCGTGGTCGGCGGCGGCGATTCGGCGGCCGCGGTCAGGCAGCTTGGCCTCAGCGAGTCGTCGTTCGGGCACATCTCGACCGGCGGCGGTGCGAGCCTGGAGTACCTGGAGGGCACCACCTTGCCCGGCCTGACCGCGCTGGAGGACCCCAGGTGACCGGGCGGGGCACCCGGCAGCCGCTGATCGCCGGGAACTGGAAAATGAACGGCAATCACTTCGAGGCGCTCGCGCTGGTGCAGAAGCTGGCGTTCACGCTGAACGACAAGGACTTCGCCGCCACCGACGTCGCGGTGCTGCCGCCGTTCACCTCGCTGCGCAGCGTGCAAACGCTGATCTTCGGGGACAAGCTGCGCATCGTCTATGGCGCGCAGGATGTGTCGCCGCGCGCGAACGGCGCCTATACCGGTGACATCTCCGCCACCATGCTGACCAAGCTGGGCTGCACGTACGTGCTGGCCGGCCATTCCGAGCGGCGCCAGCACCACGGCGAGGACGACGCGCTGGTCAACGCGAAGGTGAAGGTCATCGTCGGCGCCGAAATGGTGCCGATCCTCTGCGTGGGCGAGACACTCGAAATCCGCCAGGAAGGCCGTCACATCGAGCACGTCACCGGGCAGCTCGACGGCGGCCTGGCCGGCCTGGCCGCCGAGCAGGTGGCGGGCCTGGTGGTCGCCTACGAACCAGTCTGGGCGATCGGCACCGGCGAGGTGGCCACGCCCGAAGACGCGCAGGAAGTGTGCGCGGCGATCCGGGCCAGGATTTCCGGCACCCACACGGGCGAGATAGCCGCGGCCGTGCGTATCCTGTATGGCGGATCGGTGAAGGCGAATAACATCGCCGCGATCATGGACCAAAAGGACATCGACGGCGCATTGGTTGGCGGCGCGAGCCTGGATGCCGGTGAATTCGCCAGGATCTGCCGGTATCGTGAGATCCAGCAGCCCCGCGTGTCGCAGCGCGGGTAGAGAGGACTAGAGGCAGCAATGACCATCGGGATCTCGATCGTCCTGATCATCACGAGCATCCTCATGCTTGTGCTCGTGCTGCTGCACAAGGGCAAGGGCGGCGGCCTGTCCGACCTGTTCGGTGGGGGCGTCACGTCTTCGCTCGGCTCATCTTCTGTGGTTGAGCGAAACCTGGACCGTCTGACGATCTTCACAGGCATAATCTGGTTTGTCTGCATCGTCGCCCTAGGCATCATCCACAGGTAGCGAGCGCCGCGGCACCGGCGAAGACAGACACTCGCGTTTCCCCCGCACCGGTACGAGGCGGGGTTAAGCACGGGGCGGGAAAGAAACCCACCGAGGCAAGGGGTAATCCGTGAGCAGTGGCAACGCCATCCGCGGCAGCAGGGTGGGCGCTGGGCCGATGGGCGAGGCCGAGCGGGGCGAGTCCGCGCCGCGGGTCTGGGTGTCTTTCTGGTGCTCCAACAAGCACGAGACGCGGCCGAGTTTCGCCACCGACGCCGCCGTGCCCGAGATCTGGGAGTGCCCGCGCTGCGGTTTCCCCGCAGGCCAGGACGAGCAGAACCCTCCGGCGCCGCCGCGCGTCGAGCCGTACAAGACCCACTTGGCCTACGTCAAGGAGCGCCGCAGCGACGCCGACGGCGCCGCGATACTCGAAGAGGCCCTCAGCCGCCTGCGCCAGAGCGGCTGACCCGCCCCTGACTGTGGGGGCTAGCCGACCGGATAGATGATCATCTCGGGCAGGACGTAGCGGCCTGGTTTCAGGTCGTGGCCGCGCATCGTGTCCTGGAGTTGCCGCAGGTGACCCGGTGTGAGCTGCAGCGGCGGCTCGTCCGGCTGGTAGGTCCAGCCGACCGGGTAGTCCTGGCCCGCCGTGGTCGACATCTCGATGTGGCAGCCGAGCACGTGGCTGACGGGATGCTCCGAGCACCAGTCGACCAGCCGGTCGATGGACGTCACGAAGGCGTCCCAGTCGAACACGTACAGGCGCCCAGGGTAGACGGTGTCACCGCTGAACAAGATCTGCGTATCCCGGTCGTAGTAGCTGACCGCCGCCACGTGGTGCCCCGGTGTGGCCAGGCCGTCGAGCACCCGGCCGCCCAGGTCGAGCTGAGCCACCATCGCGGGGTCGCGGTCGAACCCGAAGAACGGCCACGCCTCGTCCTTCTTCGCGCCGACGACGACGGTGCCCGGCCGGCCGGTGAACTGCCCGTCCGCCGCGACGTGGTCGCCATGCGAATGCGTGTGCAGCACGAGCAGCTGGTAGTCATCGTCGTGGCGATGCCCGGCCCGCCAGGCCGACATGATCGAGTCCACCGTGGCGCGCAGCGGGAAGTACTCCGGGTTCGCGGTGGCCCCGGTGTCCAGCAGGACGGCCCGGGACGCGCCGAACAACAGGAACATGAACGGTGCCTCGTAGTGCACGGCCATGTTCTGGCGCAGCACGTAGGTGTGCTCGTCGTAGGCGTGCACCTGGATATCCGGATCGGTGTTGTACTTAGGCGCGTCCGACCCGTGAATCCAGGCGACGTCCAGATTCCCGGCCACATCCGGACCCTAGCGCCAAGTGATCAACGTGCGTAAGGTGCGGGTGGAAATCAGCCACCAGAAAGGGGGCCCGGCATGAGAAATAGCAAAAGCCGCCTCAAGGGCCGGATAACGACGTTCACAGCGGTGATCCTCGCCACGGGGACCCTGGCCGCTTTAACGGCATCGCACGGTGCCCAGGCGGCGACCGGCAGCGGCAAGGTGCTGCTGGTGGGCTCGTTCGACGGGAAGGCTGGCCAGTACCGCACGATCCAGTCCGCGGTGAACGCGGCCAAGCCCGGTGACTGGATCCTGATCGGCCCCGGCGACTACCACGAGATCGCCGACGAGACCGGCCAGCACGGCAGCTTCGGCGACGGGCAGATGGGCGGGGTGTACATCACCAAGTCCGGCCTCACGCTGCGCGGCATGAACCGCAGTTCGGTCATCGTGGACGGCACCAACCCGGGCTCGGCGGCGTGCAGCAAGGCGCCGGGCGCGCAGAACTACGGCGTGAAAACCCCGACCGGGGCGGCGGAGGGGCGCAACGGGATCCTGGTCTGGAAGGCGGACGACGTCAGTGTCGAGAACCTGACGGTCTGCAACTTCCTGGCCGGCCAGGGCGCGTCGGGCAACGAGGTCTGGTGGAACGGCGGCGACGAGTCCGGCAAGATCGGCGAGTCCGGCTACTGGGGCAGCTACCTGACCGCCACCTCGACGTTCGTCAAGGACGAGACCACCGCCGCCCAGTACGGCGTCTTCGCCAGCAACTCCGCGGGCCCGGCGAGCTGGAACCAGCTCTACGCCAGCAACATGAACGACTCGGGCACGTACGTGGGCGCCTGCCACCAGCGGTGCGACATCGTCATGGACCACATGTGGATGGAGAACAACGCGCTCGGCTACTCGGGCACCAACTCCGGCGGCACCGTCGTCATCGAGAACTCACAGTTCGACGACAACCAGGACGGCCTGGACACCAACACCCAGGTCATCGGCGACCCACCAGCCCCGCAGAACGGCCAGTGCCCGAACGGCGGAACCAGCCCGATCACTCACACCGCCTCGTGCTGGGTGGTCATTCACAACTACCTCCACAACAACAACAACGCCAAGGCCCCGGCCTACGGCAGCGCGGCGGCCGGACCGGTCGGCACCGGCATGACGATCTCAGGCGGCCGCTTCGACACCGTGATGGACAACACGGTCGAGAACAACGGCGCCTGGGGCATCCTGTTCGTCCCCTACGCCCAGCAGGGCAAGCCCAGCCTGCACCAGACCTGCACGGGTGCGGGCGGCCATAAGATCCCTGTCTTCGGCTGCGTGCTCGACCCCGAGGGCGACGCCCTGCTGGACAACACGTTCAGCCACAATGGCTACTTCGGGAACCCGAGCAACTCCGACTTCGGCCAGATCACACTGTTCGGCGGTGAGCCGCAGAACTGCTTCCGCGGCAACGACGCCCCCGACGGCAGCGCGCCGGCCAACCTGGAGAAGATCCAGAGCAAGTGCGACGTCACCACCAAGGCGGGCAACGCCGGCGGTCAGCTGTTCCCGCAGGTGCTCTGCGACACCGGCCTGGCCGCCTGCCCGCCGGGGGCCACGTACCCGACGCCGAACGGCACGGTCGTGCTGAAGCCGCTGCCCATCGGGCTGCCGACCATGCCCAATCCGTGCGCGGGCGTCCCGGCCAACCCCTGGTGCCCCAGGGAGGGATAACGCGGCAGCCGGACCGGATCTGGCCGCGCCCAGGATGCGCGACCCGACGACGTAAAGCCGGGTGCCTGGTGGAAACACCAGGCCCCGGCAGGCGGTGACGGTGAAGCCGGCGTCCCTGATCGCGGCGAGCGTGTCACGGTTGGGGTGGCAGCCACCCATCATCCGGGGCCAGACCAGGTCCGCCGCGTCCTGGAGCCGGCCAAGCAGTGGGTCCCGGGAGCGGACGTGCTCGTAGAAGCGCAGTTCGCCCCCGGGCCGCAGCACCCGCCTGAACTCGGCCAGCACCGTCGCCGGATCGTCTACCGAGCACAGCACGCCGGAGACGGCCACCGCGTCCACGGACCCGTCCGCGGCCGGCAGCTTCTCGGCGGCGCCCTCGACCACGCGGACCGGCACCCGGGCCTGCCGGGCCGCACGCTCGGCCTGCCCCCTCAGGTAGTCGCCCGGCTCGACCGCGAGCAGTTCGGTAACCGTGGCCGGGTAGTGCGCGAAGCTCACCCCGCTGCCCGCACCAACCTCGATCACCACCCCGGCCAGCCCGGCCAGGTGCTCGTCGCGCAGTTCCCCCTGGCCGATCCGCTCGTTCCTGGCCGCCCGCCAGGCCATGAACCGGGCGAACACCGGATGCTGGACGAAGCTCACGAGTTGCCTTTCAGTCATCAGCGCCGGCCGTGGACCACTGCCGCACCGAACCCTGGTGTATCGCGGCGTAGACCCGGTCCCGAAGCACGTTCGCTTCCCGGTCGGTCAGCGTCCGGTCCAGACCGCGCAGCACCACCCGCACCAGCAGGTTGTCCTGATCGGGCCGGGCGCCCAGCCGGGTCAGGGCCTGGGCGGGCAGTTCGGCGCAGGGTGTGCGGGTCACGATCCGGACCGACTCGACGCAGGCCACTGCCTCTCCACCCGCCTCCCCAACCCCGCTCAGTGCCTCGCGCACCCGGTCGCCCAGATCCTCGGCCAGGTCCCCGGCGGCCACGGCCACCGACAGATCCCTGGTCACCGGCGGCCTGGTAGACACAGCGGTGTACGGGGCGAGGTCGTGCATCTGGGCGGTCACCCGAGGATCCGCCGAGCGCAGCAGCCTGATGTCGGGCACTTCCTTCCTCAGCATCAGCAGCCGGTCCAGGCCGACGCCCAGGGCCAGCCCGCTGCACGAAGCCTCCAGACCGGCCCGCCGCAGAACGCCAGGGTCGGCCAGGCCGCACTCGCCGATCTCCATCCACTCCCCGTCGCGCCGGACGTCGACCTGCAGCCCGCCGCGCGTGTAGGGGTGCACGCGTTCGATCAGCCGGTACGGCGCGCCGGGCAGGAGTTCGCCGAGCAGGACCTCGATCATCTCCGCCAGGTCGGCGGCGGTCAGTGCCGGTGACCGCCGGGACACCCGCCACAAGTCGGCCTGATGCGGCGCGCCGGTGTGAATCCGGTCGATCGTGTCCCGCCGGTAGGAGATAGCGGGACACACCAGCAGCACATCGTCGGCGGGCTCCGCGGCCAGGCGCCGCAGCGCACCCGGGATCAGCGCGGTGGCGTGACTGCGCAGCATCCACCCGGGGGCGACGTAGCGGGAGTAGCGGGCCTCCCTGGTGACGTCGGCCGGGTCATAGCCGAGCAGATCGTAGTTGTCGGCGACCGGCACGATCCGCTCGCCGCGCCGCCAGCGCACCGGGCAGCCCCAGCGGCGGGCCAGGGCCCCGACGGCCCGGTCGAGCAGAATCTGGATGGCGTGCGGCCCGGCGTCGGGATCGCTTAGATCCCGGACGGCCAGGTCACGGGCGAGTTGTTCGGGGGAAAGCAGAACAGGCATGACAGGCTCCAGTTTGGGTCGGGCGGGCGGATACCTGGGGATCCCTGATCCGCGGGCCCGGCCGCCTGGAACCGGTCAGCGGTGGAAAACGACCGCGCGACAAGACCCGGCTCCTGGTCGCCCCGAACGGGACCAGGGCCTGGTAAATCGCTGACCCACTGTCAGCTGGCGGAGCGTCACCGTGGCCATAACCGCAGGATAACCACGAGGCGGCTCGGTCCGTCAACACCTTTGCCGCCCGGGCCCGGGTGTTGGCGCCCAGCCCACTACGATGATCCGGTGCCGAAGCGAGCCGTTGACTTTCACGTGCACCTGCCCACCCCGGACTGGCTGGACGTCAGCATGGCCGGTTACGTCGAGGCCGCCGAGGCCTACTTCCGCGGGACCGTGCAGCGGCAGTCCCTGGCCGAGCTGGCCGGCAGGTACCGCGGCCTGGACGTCATCGCCGTCCTGCTGGCCTGGCACGCGGAGACCGCGACCGGGCGCCCCCGGTTCCATCCGTCGCTGCAGGCCTTCGCCCCCGACGACCCCACCTACGACCCCATCTTCGCCGCCTGCGAAGAACACGGCCTGCTCGCCTTGTTCCACACCGGGACCAGCGGGATCGGCGCCCGCCAGCCCGGCGGTCAGGGTATCAGGATCGACTTCGCGCACCCGCTGAAGCTGGACGCGGTCGCGGCCGCCCACCCCGGCTGGTCGCCGCGGCGGATACCGGCCGAAGTGATCCGCGAGCTGAGCGGCCGCCTGTCCGGGCAGTTCGTCTGGGGCAGCGACTTCCCGTTCATCACGCCCGAGCGCTGCCTGGCCGAGCTGGACGGCCTGGACCTGCCCGGCGACGTTATTGACCGGGTGCTGCGCGAGAACGCGACCCGCATACTCGGGCTGGAGGACTGATCCGCATGACCGGCAACCTGCTGCTGCTGTCCACCTCGAAGATCTTCGGCGGCCGCTACCTCGACTTCGCCTTCGACGCCGTGACCGAACTGCTGCTGGGCCGCAGGCGGCTGGTGTTCGTGCCCTACGCGGTGCGCGACCACGCCAAGTACACGGCCACCGTCCGCGCGGCCTTCGAACCCGCGGGCATCGAGCTCACCGGCCTGGACGAGGTGGCCGCGCCGGCCGATGCGGTGCGCCAGGCCGAGGCCGTGTTCATCGGCGGTGGCAATTCCTTCCGCTTGCTGCGGGCGCTGCAAGACCGGGACCTCATCGACGTGATCAGGCAGCAGGTGCTGGCCGGGGCGCCCTACATGGGGTCCAGTGCCGGCTCGAACATGGCCTGCCCGTCGCTGCGCACCACCAACGACATGCCGATCGTGCAACCGGCCTCGTTCGCCGCCCTGAACCTGATCCCGTTCCAGCTCAACCCGCACTACCAAGACCCGGAACCGGGCAGCCGCCACATGGGGGAGACCCGGGAGGATCGCATCACCGAGTTTCTGGAGGAGAACGACGTGCCCGTGCTCGGCCTGCGCGAGGGCTCCTGGCTGCGCGTCGCCGCAGACACCGCGGCCATCGGCGGCGTCGTCGGCGCGCGGTTGTTCTCCCGCGGCGGCCCGGCCACCGAACTGGTCCCGGGCGATGACGTGTCCACCCTGCTCACCACCCCGGCGCGGTTCGACGCCGGCCCCTGACCGGCGGCCGACCGGTCAGTCGTCGATGGCCTGATAGGCGCCGGCGAAGAAGTCGCTGAACACGGCCGGTGGCACCGGCGAGGTCATCAGCCGCTGGGTGAGCAAGATCAGGATCATCTCTTCGGCCGGGTCGGTGTAGACCGTGGTGCCGGTGCCGCCGGTCCAGCCGAAGCTGCCGGGACCAGGGCCCAGGTTGGTGCGCCTGGTGATCACGTTGACCCCGAAGCCCCAGCCACCTTGGCCGGCGAAGAACATCTCGTTTTCTTCCTTCTGTGCGGCGGTGAGGTGGTCGGTGGTCATCAGTTCGACGGCCGGCCTGGACAGGATGCGCTGTGGCCCGGCACCTCGCTCAGCCGCGGGCCGACCCTTGTTCAGCATCATCGTGCCGAACGCGAGCAGGTCGTCGGCGGTCGAGACCAGCCCGCCGCCGGCCGAGGGGAAGGCGGGCGGCTGCGCCCACGCGGACTCGCGAGGGTGATCGAAGAGCACGAGTTCGCCGGTGTCACGATCGGGCCCGTACGCGGCGGGCAGCCGGCCCAGCTTGCCCGCAGGCACGTGAAAACTGGTGTCGGTCATGCCGAGCGGCCCGAACAGCCGTGCAGCCAGTACCTCCTCCAGCGGGCGCCCGGTGGCCCGGGCCATGAGCACCCCGAGCACGTCGGCGCCGGTGTGGTACATCCACTTCTCGCCCGGCTGGTAGACGAGCGGCAGGCCGCCGAGCCGCTTCATCCACTCATCGGGCGGGATGGGGGCGGCCAGCGGGCCGGGGGACAGGCCGGCCTCGGCCATCGCCTGCTGGATCGGCGGCTTGCCGTGGGTCATGACCGCGCCCAGGCCCATCCGGAACGTCAGCACATCGCGCAGCGTGATCGGGCGGTGGGCCGGGACCGTGTCGTCCAGCGGCCCGTCGGGCCGGGTCAGCACCCGGCGGTCGGCCAGTTCGGGCAGCAGGCCGTCCACCGGGTCGTCCAGCCGCAGCCTGCCCTCTTCCAGCAGCGTCATCGCGCTCGCCGCCGCGATCTGCTTGGTGACCGAGGCGATGCGGAAGATCGCGTCGCGGCGCATCGGCTCCCCACCGCCGTCGGTTTCGGTGCGGCCGAGCACCAGCACGTGCGCCTCGCCCCGCCGGGAGACGGCGGCGACCAGCCCGGGCACCTCGCCGCTGTCCACATGCCTGGCCAGCATCTCGTGCATCCGCTCCAGCCGTGCCGCCGACAAACCTGACCGGCCCATCGCGTCCTCCCCGTCACGAGCGGACCGTTTCCGCCCTCTCGATCCGTAGACCAGGCCGCCCGGCGGAACTAACCGGGGCTAGCGCGCAAGCTGGTTCGCCTCAGTAGGGCACGCCCTCGGGGGCCGGTGTCGATCCGGTAGCGGTCCCCGAGCCGGTGCCGAACGCCACCGCCGCCCGGGCGGCGCCGCCGTACACCGGCCACGAGCCGGTCACCCGCACCGCGGAAAGCCCGGCGGCCTGGGCGTGCAGCACCACCGAGATCGTGCTGCGCGCGCCGCTGCCGCTGACCGTCAGCGTGCCGCTGATCTTCACCCCGGGCACGAGTTCGTCGCCGGTCAGCGTGAGCTGGTGACCGTGATGGGCGGTGATGCTCCCGCCGTACAGGCCCGTGTCGTGGTTCCCGATGATCGACTCATACCGGGTCCAGGCGTCGCCCGCGGTCAGCACGGCGGCCGCGGCCAGCCGCCGCGTGGCCGGGCTCGCGTGGCCGGAGGCGACGGTGACCGGGGCGACCGCGCCGAGGTGGCCGGCGAACGTGCCGACCGCCCTGACGGTGGGCACGTTCGCCGCGCAGGACACGTTAAGCCGGCCCAGTGCGGCCGGGGCGGCCACGAAACCCTGGATGATCTTCGACGCGCAGCCGTAGGAGTCGCCCTCGCCCACGACGTGGGTCTCGTTGGCGAGCTCGACGAACCGGCTGTCGCCGCCGATCTCCGCCTGCACCTCGGGCACCCCGGCCGGGGGCGTCCAGGTGTCCAGCGAGCCGCCCAGGATCAGCACCGGCAAATGGCGGGGCAGGAACGGCGGCGACTGCGGGATCGGCGGCTGGGCGGCTTTCGGCTTGGGCCAGTCCAGGCAGGCCGTGAGGTTCTCGGTGTTCTGGTCCATGGCCAGCCACTGGGCGGTGGTGAACGGCGCGAACGTGCTGGCCGGCAGCGTGGCCTCGTTCGCCCGCAGGTCGGCCAGCCGTGCGGACGGCGCCGCCGACATCGGGTAGAGCTGCGGGTAGTCCAGGCAGGACACGGCCATGTACAGCTCGACCGAGTACTGGTGGACGGGCACGCCGAAGTAGGCCTCGTCGATGGCCAGCCTGGACGCGTACAGCCGCAGCAGCGGCGCGGGCTGGCCGCCGTCGAGGTAGGCGCGGGCGGCCGCGTCGAGCGCGGCGTAGATGCCCGGGTCCTCGGCGGAGTCGCTCACCAGGTTGACCAGGCCGACCACACCCATGCTGGCCCGCACCCGCTTACCGTCGGGGCCGGGCACGGTGCCCGTCGCCGGCGTCTGCGCCAGCCGGTGCGCCAGGGCCTCGATTCTCGGCCAGGACGAGCCGCCCACCGCCGCGCAAGCCGGGGTGCGAGCGCACACCGTGTCGAAGTCGCCGGGCATGGTGACGATCGAGCTGCGGTACCAGGGGTCGAGCGACTGCACCTGGTAGGTCGAGTCGAGCACGACGCTGCGCACCATCGACGGGTAGCGCGCCGCGAACACCTGCGCGAACCAGGAGCCGTAGGAGTCGCCGTACAGGTCGATCCTGGGCAGCTTCAGGGCGTGGATCACCGCGGCCAGGTCCGCGGCCGCCGGGGCCGAGGTGAACAGGTCGGAGGCGTGCACGTACCCCCCTCCGGTGGTCGGCCAGCGCTTGTTCAGCGCGTCCGCGCACGACCCGACGACCCGGGCGAACGCCACCGTGCCCGACGTCTTGGTGTAGTTCTGCTCCCGTGGGCAGTTGAGCACGGTCGAGCATCCGGTGCCACGCAGGTCCACGGCCAGCATGTTGTCCCGCCGCAGTAGCGACCCGTACATCGGCCGGTACCCGCCAGCCACCGACAGGATCGACGGATAGCCGGGGCCGCCTTCGACCGGGACCACCGTGCCCGCGCCGGGGCCGCCCGCGGTGGCCGGGTACCACCGGTAGCACACCGAGATCTTCGGGCTGCTGGCCGCGTTCTGCCAGTCCAGTGGCACCCGGAGCGTCCCGCAGTAAGCAATCGGCTTCGCCTGGCAGCGGGTGAGCCGCTGGGATCCGACCCGCACGCTCGCCGCCGCACCCGGCGCCGCCGACGCCGCGGTCACCTCGCCGGGCCCGACCAGAGCCGCACCGACCACCAGCGCACAGACCAGCCAAGATCGCCTCATGCCGGTCACTATACGGAGAGGTCAGGCGGGCGGGAGTGGGCCCCGGGCGGCCCGCCGTCAGTGCGCGAACGGGGTGCGGGTGTCCGGGGCCACCAACGGCACGTGGCCGCTGCTGCTGCTCTCAGCCTGCAGGGCCTTGACCTGGTTGCGGATGTCACCGGCCAGCAAGCTGGCCAGATCCTGGCTGAACCCGTTGCGGATCACGAAGCGCAGCACGGCCACGTCGGTGAGGTTTTCCGGGAACGTGTAGGCAGGGACCAGCCAGCCTCGCCCGCGCAGCCGTTCAGACAGATCGAAGACCGAGTAACCACGAACATCCTCCCGCAGCCTGACCGCGAACACCGGCAGTTCGCTGCCGTCGGTGATCAGCTCGAACGGTCCGATTTTGGCGATCTCACCGGACAGGAACAGCGCGATGTCCTGGCAGTTCTGCTGCACCCGGCGGTAGCCATCGAAGCCGAGCCTGATGAAGTTGTAGTACTGGGCGGCCACGTGGCCGCCGGGCCGGGAGAAGTTCAGCGCGAACGTCGGCATGTCGCCGCCCAGGTAGTTCACCCGGAACACCAGGTCGTCGGGCAGCGCGGCCGGATCCCGCCAGACCACCCAGCCCACGCCCGGGTACACCAGGCCGTACTTGTGACCGGACGCATTGATCGACTGCACCCGCGGCACCCGGAAGTCCCAGGACATGTGCGGGTGCAGGAACGGGGCCACGAAGCCGCCGGACGCGCCGTCCACGTGGATCGGGATGTCGAGCTGCTTGTCCGCCTGCAGCCGGTCGAGCGCCTCGCTGATCTCCAGCACCGGCTCGTAGCTGCCGTCCTGCGTCGACCCCATGACGGCGACCACGCCGATGGTGTTCTCGTCGCACCTGGCCGCCGCTTCCGGCCCGGTCAGGTGGTAACGGCCGGGCGCCATCGGCACCAGCCGGGGCTCCACTTGCCAGTAACGGCAGAACTTCTCCCAGCACACCTGGACGTTGGCCCCCATGACCAGGTTGGGCTTGGCCCCGGCGGCCCCACCCGCCTCCCCTGCCCCCTTCGAGCGCGCGCGCCAGCGCCACAGCAGCGCCATCCCGCCCAGCATGCAGGCCTCGCTCGACCCGGTGGTGGAACAGCCCGGCGCCTCGCTGTGCGCGGGCGCGTGCCACAGCTCGCCGAGCATGTTCACGCAGCGCCGCTCGAGCTCGGCGGTCTGCGGGTACTCGTCCTTGTCGATCATGTTCTTGTCGAAGCATTCGGCCATGAGCTGGGCGGCCTGCGGCTCCATCCAGGTGGTGACGAACGTGGCCAGGTTGAGCCGGGCGTTGCCGTCCAGGATCAGCTCGTCCCGCACCACCTGCAGGGCGGTGTCGGGCAGCATGCCGCGGTCGGGGATCCGGTAGCGCGGTATCCTCCGGCCGGCCTCGCGCACGTAGACCGGGTTGATGTCGAGTTCGGCATCCCTGTCGTCCTCGCTCACCTTGCCGTGCAGTGGCATGGCCGTCTCCCTGCTAGCTGCCTGTGGGCCTGGGCGGTGATCAGGCTATCGCTGGGCGCCGCCGGGTGTATCGGCAGAACAGGTACCCGTTGTCCTCCAGCACATGCTGCAGGACGAGCTTGCCGGTCTGCACCGCGCTCGTCCCCACCGCGATCCGGCTGGCCGCGCCGCTGGCGACCAGCGGGCTGATGCTGAGGCAGAGCTCGTCGAGCAGTTCGTCGGCGGCGAGCTGACCGAGCAACTGCGGCCCGCCTTCGGCCAGGATCCGGCGGTAGCCGCGCTTGGCCAGTTCGTCCACGGCGAAGCCCAGGTCGGCGGTGTCGTCGCCCGCCACGATCACGTCGGCCAGCTTGGCCGCGTCGGCCCGCAGTTCGGCGGGGGCCTGCTCGGTGGTGATGATGATGGTGCGCGCCCCCGGCAGCGCCGCGGTGAGCAGCGGCGTGCTCAGGTCGAGGCTCACCCTCCTGGTGACCACCGCGATCGCCGGCACCGGGGGGTCGTCGCGCAGCCCCGGCCACAGCTCCTCGGGGCGTACCGCGGCGTACCGCTCGGCCCTGGCGGTGCCCGCGCCCACCAGAATCACATCACACAAGGTCCGGAGCAGAGCGAACAGGTTGCGGTCGCCCTCACTGGACAAGCCGCTGCTGCGGCCGCGGATCGTGGCCGCGCCATCCGCGCTGGTCACCATGTTCGCGCGCACCCAGGCCCGGTCAGAGCTTGGATACGCGTAGAGCTCGGCCAGGTCCTGCCGGGTGAGGTCGGACGGGCCGTCGGGTCCCTGGGAACCCTGTTCGGGTGGAAAGATCAGGCGCACGATGAGCAGTCAATCAGACCGGGGCAGGGCACTGCGTAGCAGATGACGTCACTGCGGGGATATCTGCGAAAAGAGTCCGTCGGCGAGACGGGAGATGCGCAACATCACGTGCCTGTCGCACGTGCCGGAATTGGCTTGTGTGCAGCCTGAAATCAGATGTCGGCTTTGCGGCCTACCGGGCGGCCGCGCCGTCGGCCGGGTTCACCGCCCGCAGCACCAGCACCGCGCGCTCGGCCACCTCCACCTTCCCACCGGGCGGCAGCTCTTCAGCCCCGGCCTGCGGACGCGCGCAGGTGCCGGCCGTCGTGTCCACCGCAACCTGCCAGCAGGCCGCGAAGCCGGATCCGGGCAGCGCGAACGTGACCGGCTCACTGCGCGCGTTGAACAGCAGCAGGAAGCTGTCGTCAGGCAGGCCGGCGCCGCGCTCGCGCGGGTCGGCGACCGCGGCGCCGTTCAGGAACACAGCCAGCGCGCCAGCCCCTGGGTCGCGCCAGTCGATCTCCTGGCCCGCCGGGGTCAGCCAGACCACGTCGCCGGGACCGTCCGCCGGGCCGCCCGGCGGACGGCCTCCGGTGAGGAAGGCCCGCCGGCGGAACACGGGGTGACGGCGGCGCAGTTCGGCCAGCGCGGCGGTGAAGGCCAGGAACTCCCGGTCGCGCCCGGCTAGCTCCCAGTCCAGCCAGGAGATCTCGTTGTCCTGGCAGTAGGCGTTGTTGTTACCGGCCTGGCTGCGGCCGAACTCGTCCCCGGCCGCCAGCATCGGCATGCCCTGCGAGCAGAACAGGGTGACCACGAAGTTGCGCCGCTGCCGGTCCCGCAGGCTGGTGATCTCCGGGTCGGCCGAGGGCCCCTCGGCCCCGCAGTTCCAGGATCTGTTGTCGTCGCTGCCGTCCCTGTTGCCCTCGCCGTTGGTCTCGTTGTGCTTGTGGTCGTAGCTGACCAGGTCGCGCAGGGTGAAACCGTCGTGGCAGGTGACGTAGTTGACCGACGCGGCCGGCCTGCGCCCGCTGGGTTCGAAGATCTCGCTCGACCCGGCCAGCCGGGACGCGAGCGCGGGCAGCGTGCCCGGGTGCCCGCGCCAGAAGTCCCTGATCTCGTCGCGGTACTTGCCGTTCCACTCCGACCACGGCGCCGGGAAGTTGCCGAGCTGATAGCCGCCGGGACCGGCGTCCCACGGCTCGGCGATCAGCTTCACCCGCGACAGCACCGGATCCTGGCCGGCCATCCGCAGGAATGCCGCGCACGTGTCCACCGGACCGCGCTCGCGGGCCAGCACGGGCGCGAGGTCGAACCGGAAGCCGTCCACGTGCATGTCGGTCACCCAGTACCGCAGCGAGTCCATGACGAGTTGCAGTGCGCGCGGGTGCCGGACGTTCAGGCTGTTCCCACAGCCGGTGTCGTCGGCGTAGCGGCGCGGGTCTTCGTCGTGCAGCCGGTAGTAGGCCGCGTTGTCGATGCCGCGCAAGCACAGCGTCGGGCCGCCAGGGCCGCCCTCGGCGGTGTGGTTGTAGACGACATCCAGGATCACTTCGAGGCCGGCCTGGTGGAGCGTGCGCACCATGGACTTGAACTCGCTTACCTGCCCGCCCCGCTGGCCGGACGACGAGTACCGGTTGTGCGGGGCGAAGAAACCGATCGAGTTGTAACCCCAGTAGTTGGTGAGCCCCCGCTGGGCCAGCGCGGCCTCCGCCACGTGCTGGTGGACGGGCAGCAGTTCCACCGCGGTGACACCGAGCCCGCGCAGATGCTCGATGATCACGGGATGGCCGAGCGCCGCGTAGCTGCCGCGCAGCGCGGCGGGAATCCCCGGGTGGCAGCGGGTCAGGCCGCGCACGTGCGCCTCGTAGAGCACGGTGTCCTGCGCTGGGATGACCGGCGGCCTGTCGTCGCCCCAGTCGAACTCGGTGCTGGTCACGATGCTGCGCGGCATGAACCGCGCGCTGTCGGAGGCGCTGGCGACCGCGGGGCTGGCCGTCCGGTGGCCAAACACCCGCCTGGACCACCTGACCTCGCCCTCGACCGCCGTGGCGTACGGGTCGAGCAGCAGCTTGGCCGGATTGCACCGATGTCCGCTGGCCGGCTCGTACGGCCCGTGCACCCGGTAGCCGTACCGCTGGCCCGGCCCGATGCCGGGCAGGTAAGCGTGCCAGACGAAGCCGTCCCGCTCGGTCAGCCCGACCCGGGTCTCGGCCGCCGAGTGGACGCCGCCGTCCCCGCTGAACAGGCACAGCTCCACCCGCTCGGCCACCCGGGAGAACAGGGCGAAGTTGGTCCCGGCGCCGTCCCAGGTCGCGCCCAGCGGAGCGGGCCGGCCGTGCCAGACGCGCATTCAGACGGCCGGGACAGCCCGCTCGATGATCGCGGTCAGCTCCAGGCCGGGTGGCAGGGTGCCGAAGGACCGGCCCCAGTCGCCGCCGAGCCGGGAGGCGCAGAAGGCGTCGGCGATGGCCGGCTTGCCGTACCTGATCAGCAGCGACCCCTGCAGGGCCAGCACGATCCGCTCCGCCACGGTGCGGGCTCGCGGCTCGATCGTCGCGACATCGCCCAGCGAGTCCTTGAGCGCGGCCACGGCGGCGTCCAGCCTCCCGTCGGCCCCGGCGGCGAGCTCGATCTCGGCCAGCAGCGCCTGCCCGGTCTGCGGCTCCCGGCTCAGGGCGCGCAGCACGTCGAGCGCGGTCACGTTGCCCGAGCCTTCCCAGATCGAGTTCAGCGGCGCCTCGCGGTACAGCCGGGGCATGCCTGACTCTTCCACGTAGCCGTTGCCGCCGTGACACTCCAGCGCCTCGGCGGCGTGGGCCACGGCGCGCTTGCACACCCAGTACTTGGCGGCAGGCAGTGCCACCCGCAGCAGCGCGGCCTCGGCCCGGTCTCCGTCGATGGCCCGCTGGGCCGCGCCCGCCAGCCGCATCGCCAGCGTGGTCGCCGCCTCCGACTCCAGCGCCAGGTCGGCCAGCACGCAGGTCATCAGCGGCTGGTCGATGAGCTTCTTGCCGAACGACTCACGCCAGCCGCAGTGGTGCACGGCCGCCTGCGTGCCGTACCGGATGGCGGCGGCGCCGCCCACCACGCAGTCCAGCCGGGTCGCCGACACCATGTCGATGATCGTGCGCACGCCGCGGCCTGGTTCGCCGACCGGCCAGGCGACGGCCCCGTCGTACTCGACCTCGGCCGACGCGTTGGATCTGTTGCCCAGCTTGTCCTTGAGCCGCTGGATGCGCATTGCGTTGCGGGTGCCGTCCGGCAGCACCCGGGGGAGCAGGAAGCAGGTCAGGCCGCCCGGCCCCTGCGCCAGCACCAGGAACAGGTCGCACATCGGCGCCGAGTTGAACCACTTGTGGCCGGTGAGCACGTGCGCGCCGTCGCCTAGCGACGGCGCGGGCTCGGCTCTGGTCGTGCTGGCCCGCACGTCGGAGCCGCCCTGCTTCTCCGTCATGCCCATACCGGCCAGCAGGCCCGCTTTGGTCTCTGGCAACCGCAAGCCCGGGTCGTAGTGGCGCGAGGCGAGCAGCGGCTCGAACCGGCGGGCGAGTTCCGGTGCGTGCCGCAGCGCGGGCACGGCCGCGTACGTCATCGACATCGGGCAGAAGTGGCCGGCCTCGGAGCGCGACCACACGTAGAACTTCGCGGCGCGGGCCACGTGTGCGCCCGGCTGGTTCTCCACCCACGGGGCCGCCTGCAGGCCGTGCGACACCGCCGTGGTCATGAGCGCGTGCCAGGCCGGGTGGAACTCGACCTCGTCGATCCGGTGGCCGAACCGGTCGTGCGTGCGCAGCCTCGGCTGGCACTCGTTCGCCAGCCGGCCCAGCTCCTGCGTCTGCTCGGCGCCGGCCAGGGCGCCGAGTTCGTGCAGTTCGGCCAGCACCGCGCCTGCCCCCTCGCGGTCGAGCGCCTCCAGCAGGGCCGGGTCCTGGGCCACGTCGTGCCCGGTGAGCGGCGGCGGCTGGTTGAGCACCTCGTGGGTCGGGGTCATGACCTCAGGCTATCCGGCGGCGTGCCGTCTGAAACTGGGCCAGGGCAGCCGTGGTGTACCGCTGCAGCACGATGTCGGCTAGTTCGGGGGCCGCGCCCAGCACGCCGGAGACCGCCGCCGCGCCCGCGGCCAGCGCCTGGTCCCTGATCTGTGCGGCGAACCTGCCCGGGGCGAGCAGGTAGCTGGCCACCACGACCCGGCGGGCGCCACCGTCCCGCAGCGCCGTCACCGCCGCCGCCGGGCCGGGCCCGGCGGCGCTCGCGTAGCCGGGCACCACGTCCCGCCATCCGCGCCGGGCCCGCCAGCGCGCGGCCAGGGCGGCCACCTCGGCGCACGCGGCCGGGTCGCTCGATCCCGCCGCCGCCAGAACCACCGACGTGCCGGGCTCTGCGGGCGTCACCCCGGCCTCGGCCAGCCGCCGTTCCAGCGCGGCGATCAGCAGCGGGTGCGGGCCTAGTGGGTCGCCGTAGCCGATCCGCAGCTGCCCGCCGCGCCGGGTGGACGCGGCCCGCAGCACCGCCGGCAGGTCGCTCTTGCTGTGATAGGCGGCGGTCAGCAGCAACGGCAGGACCACCACCGGGCCGGGCGGCAGCGCGTCAAGCACCTGCCCGGGTGACGGCGCCGCGTGCCCGAGGTAGGCCGCTCGCACGGTCAGCCCGCCGGGCCCACGGGCGGCGGCGCGCCGCCGTACCAGGCCGATCAGCTCGTCGACGGTCGCGGCGGCCCTGCGATCGCGGCTGCCGTGCGCGACGGCGACCAGCGGTGCAAGCGGCCCGGTTACTCGTGTATCCCGCACTCGCTCTTGCCCGTGCCCGACCAGCGGCCGCTGCGTGGGTCCGCGCCCGGTTCGACGCGCAGCGTGCAGGTGGCGCAGCCGATGGACGGGTATCCGTCGTAGACCAGCGGGTTGACCAGGATGCCTCGCTCGGCGATGTACTCGTCCACGTCGTCGTCGGTCCAGGCGACCAGCGGGTTCACCTTCACCATCTGGTGCTTGGCGTCCCACTCCACCGGCTGGGCCTGCCGCCGGGCCTGCGTCTCGGCCCGCCTGACTCCGGTGACCCACGCGTCGTAGCGCCGCAGCGCGCGGTTCAGCGGCGCCACCTTGCGCATCTGGCAGCAGAAGTCTGGATCCCGCTCGTACAGCCGGGGACCGAACTTGGCGTCCTGCTCGGCCACGGGAAGCTCAGGTGTGGCACTGATCACGTTCACCGGATAGGTGACCGCGACCGCGTCCCTCGTGCCGATCGTCTCGGCGAAGTGGTAACCGGTGTCCAGGAAGACCACGTCGATGCCGGGCTGTACGAGCGAGGCCACATGGATGAGCACAGCGTCGGTCATCGACGAGGCCACGCACATCCGGTCGTCGAACGTGTCCGCCGCCCACTGCATGATCTCCTCGGCGGAGGCGCCCTCGAGCGCCTGTGCGGCCCGGGTGACCAGCGTCTGTGGGTCGAGCGTCTGCGTGTCTAGCACCTCAGCAGGGTCTGGGGAGCGGTCCCCCCAAGATGGTGCTGTCATGCGTGGCTTTCCCTCCGGGTCATCGCCGACGTCATGGGCAGAACTCCGATTCCGGCAAAGCGTAGCTGGAAAGACCTTGTGCAACTGCGACATTGCCACTGTGTTTCCTGAGAGTCCGGTTGTAGATCCTCCTCACCGCAGTACGGGCAGTAGAACGGTACGGCACGTTCGGTCACGAGATATCCGCCTCACTGGCCCGGGCCGCCCAGGCGGCAAAGGCCTCGCCGGGCTCACGCGCGGCCACGAACCGGCGCAGCACCCGTTCCACGTAGTCGGGGAGTTCCTCGGCGGTGGTCTTCAGCCCGCGCACCTTACGGCCGAACCCAGAACCGGCGGCGTCACCGCCGTTCAGCGCGCCGCCCAGATGGATCTGGAACCCCTCGGTCTGCTGTCCGTCCGCGCCGGTGACCAGCGACCCCTTGAGGCCGATGTCGGCCGTCTGGATCCGGGCGCAGGAGTTCGGGCAGCCGTTCACGTTGATGGTGACGGGCACGTCGAAGCCGGGCAGGCGGCGCTCCAGCTCGTCGATCAGGCTGGACGCCCGCTGCTTGGTCTCGACGATGGCCAGCTTGCAGAACTCGATGCCGGTGCACGCCATCGTGTGCCGCCGGAAGGCGCTGGGGCTGACCTGCAGGTCCACCCTGGCTAGGGCGGCGGCTAGCGGCCCGGTGCTGGCCTCGGGGACGTCCAGGATGATCATCTTCTGCTCGGCGGTGGTCCGCACCCGGCCGCTGCCGTACCTGGCCGCCAGGTCGGCGATCACGCCGAGCTGGTCACCGGACAGCCTGCCCACCCGCGGGGCAAAGCCCACATAGCAGCGGCCGTCCCGCTGGCGGTGCACCCCCACGTGGTCCCGGCGGCCGGCCCGCGGCGGCCCCGGCGGCGGCCCGTCCGGCAGCGCGTAGCCGAGGTACTCCTTCTCCAGCACCTCCCGGAACCGTTCCGCGCCCCAGTCGGCCACCAGAAACTTCAGCCGGGCCCTGTGCCGCAGCCGCCGGTACCCGTAGTCCCTGAACACCGCCGTGACCCCGGCCCACACGTCGGCCACCTGGCCGGCCCGGACGAACGTGCCGAGCCGCACCCCGATCTTCGGATTGGTAGAAAGGCCGCCGCCCACCCACAGGTCGTAGCCGGGCTCGCCGTCAGGCCCGGTCACGCCGACGAACGCGACGTCGTTGATCTCGTGCACCGTGCACTGGGCGGCGCAGCCGCTCATCGCGGTCTTGAACTTGCGCGGCAGGTTGGAGAACTCGGGGTCGCCGACGTACCGTGCGGAGGTCTCCTGAATCTCGGGCGTGGCGTCGATGATCTCGCCGGCGTCCAGCCCGGCCACCGGGCAGCCGAGCATCACCCGCGGCGTGTCACCGCAGGCCTCGGTGGTGGACAGCCCCACGGACTCCAGCGCGTCCCAGATCGCGGGGACGTCCTCGATCCGGATCCAGTGGAGCTGGATGTTCTGCCGGTCGGTGACGTCGGCGGTGCCGCGAGCGTAGCGGGTCGACACCGCGCCGATGGCGCGGAGCTGGCGCTCGTCGAGCTGGCCGCCGTCGATCCGGATGCGCAGCATGAAGTAGCGGTCGTCCAGCTCCTCCGGTTCGAGCACCGCGGTCTTGCCGCCATCCACACCGGGCTTGCGCTGGGTGTAGAGGCCGTACCAGCGGAACCGGCCGCGCAGGTCGGCCGGGTCGATCGAGTCGAAGCCGTACTTGGAGTAGATGTCGATGATCCGCCGGCGGACATTGAGCCCGTCGTCGTTCTTCTTGCTCTCTTCGTTCTTGTTCAGCGGCTCGCGGTAGCCGAGCGCCCACTGCCCCTCGCCGCGGCGAGACGGAGAGCGGCCGCCACGGGGTTTACCCGGCGGCGGCGGGCTGACGGGTGCGTCCTGGGTCGTTGCTGTCATGCGGCGCGTCCTTCCGGGATGTCCCGGCGCGCGCGGCCAGGCTCGCCGCGGAAGGGCGGCCCACAGTCGTTCAGGCGCTGGTCCGCAGCGGCTCGCCGCACGCGCCCGGTGTGTTCACGGGCGGGTGATCAGCGACCGCCGCAACAGATGGCACTGCGGACGCGCTGCAGGTCTATATGCCTGCGCCCAACCAGAAGCGGATCCGCCGTACCCATACCGGCAGGATCACACGACGGCAGAAGAATTGTCCAGAACATAACTATCTCCGCCAAC
>DATAWQ010000111.1:0-1954 GCA_036267135.1 Streptosporangiaceae bacterium
CGTGTTCGTCCTGCCGCAGCACCCCGGCGCGCCGATCCATTACAGCGCGCACAGCGCAGGCTGGACCGGACCGCACCCCTTCTAGGTGGCTGGTGTTAAGCGGGTCGTTCTGAGCGTGTCGGTTCACGGCCGAGGGCGTCAGGTCCTGTGTGCGGCCGCGGTCCGGGCCGGTCGGCTGTCGGCCTGGGTCCGCATCTGGGCCGGTGCGCAGGGCCTGTTTGGCTGTGCCGGGCCCATTTGGCCTGCTGTGAGCGGCCGGGGCTCGGCTCCCGGGGGTTATCCGGCGGTGATCGCCCAGTTTCCACAGTCTGTGGACATGATTCCGAGCACGCCGAGGCGGGCGATGTTGGCGGCGGCGGCCAGGAGGGAGAAGTCGGCGGCGACCTTGGTCCGGCCGCGTACCCGGGCGCGGCGTCCGCCGTGCCGTCGCCGCATGAGGTGGGCGATCTTGCGTTCGACCTTGGGGCGGGTGGCCCGGTAGGCGGCCAGCCAGACCGGGTCGCTGCTGCGGGCCCGGCCCCGGGCCAGGTATTCCTCGTACGGGCCGATGGTGATCACGCGGCCGTTCTTGGCGGTGGTGCACAGGTGCGCCAGCGGGCAGGCGGCGCAGGCGGCTGCGAAATGGGCCGCCCCACCGCCCTCGGGCCTCGGGCGGATCGGGGCGGTGACCTGGTTCGGGCAGGTGACCTGCCCGGCCTCCAGGTCGATGGTGAAGGCGTCCTTGGAGAAGCGTCCGCCCGGTGCGTTGGCCGCCTGCACCTTGACCATCACCTCGATGTCGGCCCCGTCCAACTCGGCCAGCAGCGGCCCGGTCCCGTAGGCGGCATCGCCGTAGACCTCGGCCCGCGCCTGGCCTGCCCGCTCGTCCGGGGCGTGGAGGATGTCGGCCAGCAGCCCGGCGGCCGGCTCGCCGTCCCCGGCGTTGCCCGCCGTGACCTCGGTCGCGGTGATGATCTCACTGTCGGGGTCCTCGGCCAGGTGGCCCTTGTAGCCGTCGAAGGACCGGCGCGCAGTCTTGTGCCCGTGCCTGGCCTCGGGGTCGACGGTGGAGATCACCCGGCCGGCGGCCACCTTCCGGGCGATCGCGAACACGTCCCCGTCCTGCTCCAGGTCCTGGCCCAGCACCGTGGCCAACAACCGCGCGGCCTGCTCCACCTCCGGCGCCAGGACCCGGCCGTCGAGCACGGCCAGCAGCGCGTACCCGTCCCGGGCCCTCGAATCGACCAGGGCTTCGCGCTCGGCCGCATCCGTCCAGTCGATGACCGGCTTGGCCGTGTCGGTGTACCCGTCGCCACTGGCCAGCACTGCCCGCAACTGCGCGCGCAGCACGTGGTCGGCCGAGCGCAGCAGGCCGCGGATCGCCGAGCGGATCAGCGTGATCGTGTCCTGCGTGGCCACCGCGTCATAGATCGGCGCCGAGTCCAGCACCCGACGACGCCCGATCAGCCCGGCCTGCGCGGCCACCGCCACCGTCCGCTCGAAGATCCGGTCCGGGCGCTCGGACACGGCCAACCGCGCCCGCATGTCCACCAGCACCGTGTGCACGAACCCCGGATGATCAAAATCCAGCCCGCCGGCGGCGTACTTCCACCGCACATCGAACGCGAACCGCTCCACCGCCTCACGATCCGACAAGCCCTCCAGGCGCTGCAACACCATCACCACCGCCACGATCATCGGCGGCACCGACCTGCGCCCATCCGAGGCGAACAAGTCGGCGAACATCGCATCGGGGAACAACGCCCGACACTCACGGTGCAGCACCGCGTAGATCGAGTTCGGCGCCAGCCGACCCTCGCAGAAACCCGCCGTGGAGGAGAGCAACCCCGGCTGCATCGGAGTCAGACCCACTGCCATCGCTCAACCTCTCCCCACACCCGGCGGCCAACACCCAGCAGCCTGACACACGATCACGATCCAGCGCGAACCCACCCGCTTAACACCAGCCACCTAG
>DATAWQ010000112.1:0-50324 GCA_036267135.1 Streptosporangiaceae bacterium
CTATTTCGCCCGGCGCAGCACCGACCCGCAGGCCGTCGCCGACCTGACCGCGGACACGTTCACCGCGGCGATCACCTCTTTTGGCACCTTCGACCCCCGCAAAGGCACCGCGCGTGCCTGGGTGTTCGGCATTGCCCGGCGCGTGTACGCCGCGCACTGCGAATCACTCAGCCATCAGCGGGCGAAGGTGCAGCGGCTGGCTGGCCGCCGGGAGCTGCCCCAGGAGACGGTGTCGTCCATGATGCCGATCACCTTCCCGGCCGGATGGGTACACCTGTACTCATCTCTGGTGATACTCACCCGGCCGCCGATCGCGTCCAGGCCCGAACCCTGCTGCCGGTCATTTACCCGCCATGCCCGGGGAAGAGCACGTGCGGGCCCCGGCACGAGCCCGCTGCCTGAGCCGCAACCGGAGCGGGCTTGCCGCCCGGTAATGCCCGGTTCACTCCTCCCGGCCCAACCGGATTTCCGGCCACCCACCCGGCAGGTCATGATCGCAACGCAGAAGGCGGCTGATTGTGCTGGCTGGTCAGGCGATGACGGCGTCGACGGCCTTCTTCAGCGCACTGGGCTGTGCTGGTGTGGTGGGTGCCTTCTGCCGGGCCTGCTCGAGTTCGGCCCCGATTTCCTGCAGTTGCTTGCGGCCCAGCCCGGCCCGCACCTTCGGGAACCAGTCCTGCTCTTCTTCTTCGATGTGGTGCGTGACTGACTCGATCAGCACGGTGGTCTTAGCGTCGAAGCGTTCCGCGTCGGCGGACATGGCGGCCAGTTCGGCGCACAGCACGTCGGCGACGTGGTGCTCTTCGTAGGACTCCAGTACGTCATCCTCGAGCTGGGGCAGCAAGGCGCGCACCCGCGGGTACATGATCTCGTTCTCGATGTAGGTGTGCACGGTGAGCAGGCGGAGGATCTGCTGGACGAGTTTGGCCTTCGTCTTGACCGCCCTATCGCTGGCCTGCTGGAACTCGCGGAACAGGCGGCGGATCTCCTTGTGGTCGGCCTTTAGCAAGACAATCGCATCAGATGTCATGGTTCCCCCGGTCGGTCAGTCAGGGCCCGGCGCACCCCTGTCTACCCGCGTGCCTGCGGCTAAACGATGTTGCCGCGATCCCAAGGAGGCCGACCGTGATGTGTGCGGCCAGCTGTTCAGCTTCCTGGGTGGCTCCATGCGCGGGCGAGGTGTTCCAGCGGGTGCGGCCGGACGCCGGACGGCGCGAGCGCGATGCCGTCTGGTCGGGTCTGGGGTGCCGGAAGCGGCCCGCCTCGCTGCGCCGTCCGTACCAGCTCGGCCATCCGCGCCTGGATGTTGCGGTAGAAGCGCTGCTGCGTCCACCGGCCGAAGATCAGGAAACCGCTCCGGATGATGGGGTTGCGGATAGGCGCGCGGCGCGAGTATCCGGCGACGCGGAAGGTGACCAGCCCGGTGCTCAGGTTCTTGATCACTTCATAGCTGAGCCTGCCTTGCTCTAGGTGGCCTTCCAGTGTCTGGTACCACCAGCCCCAGACGCGTTCTAGACCCTCGCCGGTGTCCCGTTCCTCGTCGAGGATCCCGGTGACCCGGACGCCCAGGTAGAAACGCAGGCCGAAGAACCGTGCCTCCAGCAGCATGTCCCGGCCGAGGAGTTCGCTGTCGCGCCGGTAGATGCCGCGCAGGATTCGGGCGTCGGCGAACTCGTACTCGCTGACCAGGCGGCGCGCGGTTTCCCAGGCGCCGTCTTGCTCGGGTGGTCCCGGCCCTTCGTGACCGATGACCGTGGCGCCGGAGTCGACGTGCCAGTGTCCCTCGACCGTCTCGGTGCCATGCTCTGGCGCCCGCGCCGGGTCGTAGTTGATTTGGAGACTGGCCAGTTCATCGAGCGCCGCAGGTTCGCCGATGTGTGTGAATAGTTGCTCGCGCACTTACTCGCTGTCCTTCAGCGAGTCGCCCATCAGCCAGAACATCGGCGGCCAGAGGCCGACGAACAAGGCCCTGCGCTCGGCGTTGCCGCGCTCGTCCTGGTCGACGGTCTTGGCCCGGATCCACAGCCCGATGCACAAGCCGATCGAGCCGAGCGACGCCGCATAAAAGTGCGTGCTGCGCCCTCCGGTTCTCTGCACGGCTTCGCTGACTCTCATGGGCCACCCCCTGGGCTCCGGTGAAACACCGCCAGGGCGGTGGCTGCCCGCTGTGCGACCATTTACGCATGACCACGGTGAGCCGTTCAGCCCGGCTGCGGACCGTCCTGGCCTGGCCCGCCGGGATCGCGCTGGTCAGCTGGCGCTACATGTGGCGGACCATACCGCTGCACCGGTCCGAGGAACCGGGCACGCGCGCCGACCTGCCGGATCTCGCGTATGACACCAGCGGGTTCGCCGACCGGCACCAGCGGATTGACGCCGGTGTGGGACCAGTGCTGCACCGCACGTACGCAGTGCGGATCGCCGGCAGCAGCATGAGCCCCCAGGCGCTGATCGACGTCGTGTCGGCCAGGCTCAACCAGGCATCTCCGGAGATGGCGGTCTTCCGCAAGACGCGTGGTGCCCGCAGCGCGCTGCGGCAGGGCGATGAGTTCATCGTCCGCATGCCCGGGCCGTGGGACGGGCCCGTCCGGGTGGTGCGCCGTGAGGACACTTCGTTCCGGCTCGCCACCCTGGAAGGTCACCTGGAGGCGGGCGAGATCGAGTTCCGGGCAGAACCTGATGGCGACACGCTGCACTTCGAGATCGAGTCGTGGGCCAGGGCTGGCGACCGGCTGTCGGCCCTGCTTTACAACAGGCTGCGGCTGGCCAAAGAGATCCAGCTCAACATGTGGTCGCACTTTTGCGTCCGCGCCGCCGAACTGGCCGGCGGCCGCCCCCAGGGCGGTATCACCATCCGCACCCACTGGGTGGCGTCACCCTGAACCCAGCCATGCTGCCAGGCTCGGCGGCAGCCCGGCATGAGCCGTGGTGAGCTGAGATCCAAGCGCCCCATCGTCGGCAAGGTCGGAGCTGAACCGCGGGCGGCGAAGTCCCCCTCTCGTGTGCGGAACTTTTCGGCGGCCTCGGCGCGGGTAGTGGGTTGCGCCCTTGGGGTCCGCTACAGCCCATGGAGGCGGCGGGCACAACTCTGCCTCGTTGAGAAGGAGCGCTGACTGAACGGTGAGCAGCCAGAAGACGAACAAGCTGGAGTGGTCTGACCTAGACGAGCGCACGGTGAACCTGGTCCGGGTTCTGGCCATGGATGCGGTGGAGCAGGAAGGATCGGGCCATCCCGGTACAGCGATGAGCCTCGCGCCCGCCGCGTACCTGCTGTTCCAGCGGATCTTGCGGCACGATCCGGCTGACCCGTCGTGGACGGGCCGGGACCGCTTCGTGCTGTCCTGCGGGCATTCCAGCCTGACCCTCTACATCCAGCTCTATCTGTCGGGTTACGGGCTGAGCCTGGAGGACCTGAAGCAGTACCGCTCGTGGGGCAGTATCACCCCCGGGCACCCAGAGCACGGACTGACCGCCGGGGTGGAGACGACGACCGGTCCGCTCGGCCAAGGCCTGTCCACCGCCGTGGGCATGGCGATGGCCGCCCGCCGCGAGCGCGGCCTGTTCGACCCGGACACCGCCGAAGGTGAGAGCCCGTTCGACCACCACATTTACGTGTTTGCCTCCGACGGTGACATCGAGGAGGGGATCACGCACGAGTCCTCCTCGCTGGCCGCCCACCAGGAGCTGGGCAACCTGATCCTGCTCTACGACGACAACCGCATCTCCATCGAAGACGACACCGAAATCGCCAAGTCCGAGGATGTCCCGGCCCGGTACGAGGCTTACGGCTGGCACGTGCAGCGGGTCGACTGGCGGAAACCGGATGGCAGCTACATCGAGGACGTGCAGGCCCTCTACGACGCTCTGCTCGCGGCGAAGAGCGAGACCAGCCGCCCGTCCATGATCTCGCTGCGGACGATCATCGGCTGGCCGTCGCCGCACAAGGCGGGCACCGGCGCGGCGCACGGCTCGGCCCTCGGCGCGGAGGAGGTCGCGGCGACCAAGAAGGTGGTGGGCTTTGACCCGGCCATTTCCTTTCCCGCGGCGCCGGACCTGGTCGCGCACGCCCGCAGCGTCATCGGGCGCGGCAAGGCCGCGCAGGCCGAGTGGGACGTGGTCTTCGCCGAGTGGGCCAAGGCGAACGCCAAGCGCAAAGAACTGTTCGACCGGCTGGCCCAGCGCAAGCTGCCCAGCGGCTGGCACAAGGCGCTGCCGGCCTTCGAGCCGGACCTGAAGAAGGGTATGGCGACCCGGAAGGCGTCCGGAGCTGTGCTCGACGCGCTCGCGCAGATGCTGCCCGAGCTGTGGGGCGGGTCCGCCGACCTCGCGGGGAGCAACCTCACCACGATGAAGGGTGAGCCGTCCTTTATCCCGCAGAGTAAGCAGACCAGCATGTTCCCCGGCAGCAGGTACGGCCGGACGCTGCATTTCGGTATCCGCGAGCACGCCATGGGCGCGATTCTCAACGGTATCGCGCTGCACGGCGGGACAAGGCCGTACGGCGGGACGTTCCTGGTCTTCAGTGACTACATGCGGCCCGCGGTCCGGCTCGCGGCGCTGATGAAGCTGCCGGTGACCTACATCTGGACACACGACTCGATCGGGCTAGGCGAGGACGGGCCGACCCACCAGCCAGTCGAGCACCTCTGGGCGCTGCGGGCCATCCCGAACCTGGAAGTCGTCCGGCCCGGCGACGCGAACGAGACAGCCGCAGCCTGGAAGACGATCCTGGAGCGGAACAGCAAACCGTCCGCGCTGTGCCTGAGCAGGCAGAACCTGCCAGTGTTCGACCGTTCAGCCGGGCTGGCCAGCGCCGAGGGCACCAGCCGCGGCGGGTACGTGCTGGCCGAGGCCGATGGTGACCCGGAAGTGATCATCATCGCCACCGGCAGCGAGGTGCAGATCGCGCTGGCCGCCCGCGATCAGCTGCAGGCCGCCGGCACACCGACCCGCGTGGTGTCCATGCCCTGCGTGGAGTGGTTCAGCGAACAGCAAGCCTCCTACCGGGAACAGGTTCTGCCCAGCCGGATCCGGGCACGGGTCTCGGTGGAAGCAGGCATCACCCTCGGCTGGCGGGATTACGTCGGTGAACTGGGTGAATCCGTCGGGCTGGAACACTTCGGCGCCTCCGCCTCCTATCAGCGGCTCTACGCCGAATTCGGGCTCACGTCAGAGCGGGTGGCCGCCGTGGCACGCACCGCCCTGGACCGCGCCAGCGCGCCATGAGGCGCACGTGTAGGAAAGGAAGAAAACAGATGACCTCCCAGTCAGAAGACGTCCTCGCCCAGCTGACCGCCGAAGGAGTGGCGGTCTGGCTGGACGACATCAGCCGTGAGCGGATGCGTGCCGGCAACCTGGCCGAGCTGATCCGCGAGGACCACGTGACCGGCGTGACGTCCAACCCGACGATCTTCGCCGCCGCGCTGAGCAAGGGGGCGGCCTACGACGACCAGAGCCGCGACCTGGCCATCCGTCACGTCGCGGTCGACGAGGCTGTCCGCGACATCACCACCTACGACATCCGGTGGGCCTGCGACGTGCTCCGGCCCGTCTATGACGAGACCGGGCACAAGGACGGCCGGGTCTCCCTCGAAGTCGACCCCCGGATGGCCAAGGACACCGAGGCGACGGCGGCAGAGGCACGCGCGCTGTGGTGGAAGGTCGACCGGCCGAACCTGTTCATCAAGATCCCGGCCACGCGGGAAGGCCTGCCCGCGATTACGCAGACGATCTCGGAGGGCATCAGCGTCAACGTCACGCTGATCTTCTCCCTCGATCGTTACAACGCGGTCATCGACGCCTACATGCAGGGCCTGGAGAAGGCCGCCGAAGCCGGGCATGACCTATCCCACATCGCCTCGGTCGCGTCGTTCTTCGTCAGCCGGGTGGACACCGAAGTGGACAAGCGGCTGGACAAGCTGGGCACGCAGGAGGCCAAGGCGCTGCGCGGCACGGCCGCCATCGCCAACGCCCGGCTGGCGTACGAGCTATTCGAGAAGCGGACCGCCACGCCGCGCTGGGAAGCACTCAAAGCCAATGGCGCCCAGCCGCAGCGCCCGCTGTGGGCGTCGACCGGCACCAAGGACCCGTCGTTCGCGGACACCATGTACGTGGTGGAACTGGTGGCGCCGGACACGGTGAACACGATGCCCGAAGCCACCATCCACGCCGTGGCCGACCACGGTCACCTGCGCGGGAACACGATCCACGGCACCTACGACGAGTCCCGCAAAGTAATCGCCGACCTGCAGCAGCTCGGCATCTCCTATGACGACGTGGTCGCCGTCCTGGAAGATGAGGGTGTCGCGAAGTTCGCAGCGTCCTGGCAGGAACTGGTCGATACGGTCCAGGGACAGCTAGATGAGATGACCCGCAGGTAGCCCGCTGAGTACAGTCAGGCCCCATGATCAGCCCCACGCTCGTGGTCGTCAGCGGCCCGATGGGATCGGGCAAGACCACGCTGGCCCACCGGATCGCGACGGCGGTGGGGTGCCCGGCGATCTGCCGGGACGAGATCAAAGAGGGCATGGTGCACGCCACACCCGGATTCGTGGCGGCGGAGGGCGACGAGCTGACCGCGCGGACTTTTCCGGTGTTCTTCGCCGTGCTCGAACTGCTGCTGCGGGCGGGGGTGACGACCGTGGCCGAGGCCGCGTTCCAGGACCACGTGTGGCGGCCCAGGCTCGAGCCGCTGCGCGGCCTGGCGCAGGTCCGCGTGGTGCAGTGCGCGGTGGACGCCGACGTGGCCGTCCAGCGGAGCCTGCGCCGCCGGGCGGAGAACCCGCTGCGCCGGGCGCACGCCGACCCCGCTCCGCACGAGGCGGCCGAGCGCACCGAGCGCCACGCCGCGTTCAAAAGGCTGGCCCTCGACGTTCCCTCGCTCGACGTCGACACCACCGACGGCTACCGCCCCGCGCTCGAAGACATCGTCTCGTTCGTCAACGCCTAGTCCAGGGCAACGACTAGCCCAGGCCCATAACACTGGGCAGCGGCAAAGGCGGACCGGGGGCCTGCGAGACTTTCAGCGCAGCCTTACCTACCAGGAGGACAGACCATGACGAGTCCGGCCAGCGCGGCGGCAGCGGGAACCATCGAAATCGGTGGGGACATGGTGGTGCGGCGGATGGGCTTCGGGGCTATGCGGATCACCGGCGACGGCATCTGGGGCGAGCCGACGGACGCCGGCCAGGCCAAGGCGACATTGCGGCGGGTGGTGGAGCTAGGCGTGAACTTCATCGACACCGCCGACTCCTACGGCCCCGAGGTCAGCGAGCGGCTGATCGCCGAGGCGCTCTACCCGTACCCGGACGACCTGGTCATCGCCACCAAGGCAGGCCTGGTGCGCCCCGGCCCCGGCGTCTGGAACGAGAACGGCAGGCCCGAGCACCTGCGCGAGGCCTGCGACGGCAGCCTGCGGCGGCTGCGGCTGGAGCAGATCCCGCTGTACCAGTTCCACCGGCCCGACAGCAGCGTGCCGCTCGAGGAGTCACTGGGCGCACTGGTCGAGCTCAAGGACCAGGGCAAGATCCGGCACATTGGGATCTCCAACGTGTCCGAGGACCAACTGAAGACGGCGCAGAAGGTCACCCCGATCGTGTCCGTGCAGAACCGCTACAACGTGACCGACCGCCATTCCGATGCGGTCATCGACGTGTGCGAACTGGAGGAGATCGCGTTCCTGCCGTGGGCGCCGATCCAGCAGACCGACGGCAACGTGGGAGTACGCGTGGCGGCCGAGCGCCACGGCGCCAGCCCACGGCAGATCGTGCTGGCCTGGCTGCTGGCCAGATCGTCGCGGATGCTGCCGATCCCCGGCACCGGCTCGCCCGGGCACGCCGAAGACAACATCGCGGCCGCGTCGATCGAGCTGAGCCAGCAGGAGATCGACGCCATCGGCCAGGGCGGCTGAGCAGGCCAATCCGCGGCGGGGCGGCCACCTTGGGCAACGGGTGGCCGCCCCGCCATGGGTTATTGCTTGCGGGTGGCCGACCCCAGGTTGCGCGCCGCCGGGACCAGCGGGACCACGGCCACGACCGCGGCGATCAGCGCCAGGAACGATCCGATGTCCCAGCCGATCGACACATGGAGGTCGAGGACCGAGCCCACCGACGGCTTGAGCAGGAAGCCGATGAGCACCAGCAACAGGTTGACGCCGGTGGCACCGAGCAGGATCAGTTCCTGCGGCGCCGGCATGGTGAACGGGAGGCGGGCGAAGCCCGCCTTCAGCACCAGGTAGGCCAGGATCGCCAGCACCACGATGAAGACGATCCACAGCCAGCCGTGCGCATTCATGCCCGACTCAGAACCGCCCACCTGCGAGCCAACGTTGCCAAGCCCGCTGACGCTGGCGTCGAACCAGGGCAGGAACAGCGCGATCAGCAGGACCAGTGAGGCCACGCCCACGATGAGGTCACCGCGTGACCACCGCTTGGCGTCGAACGCGAACGCCGGGGTGCCTGACCTCGGCCCCGCCGACCACCCCGGAGCCTGCTGGCCCGGTGCTGGCTGGCCCGGTGATGGCTGGCCCGGTGCTGGCTGACCTTGGCCCGGCCCGCCGTACGGCTGCCCACCGGACGGCTGGCCGTACGGCTGCCCCTGAGGCGGCGTGCCGTAGCCGCCCGGCGGAGCGCCGTACTGCTGCCCCTCGGGCGGTGCCCCGTACTGGGGCGCCCCCGGCGGCGGCCCATACTGCGGCTCCCCGGCAGGCGGCGCACCATACCCGGGCCCGGGCTGACCGGGCCCGGGCTGACCAGGACCGGGCGGCGCAGAGCCAGCTTGGGCGGGCCTGGCGCCGGGCAACTGGGCGCCGCAGCGCGTGCAAGCCCCCGCAGACCCGTCCCCGACGTCATTGCCGCATTTCGCGCAGAACATCAATCCCCGATTCCGTAACAAATTCAAGATCCTAAAGTGGAACCATTAATAATCGTCCCGCCAGAAATCCTCGTCAAGGGAAACGGCGATTATCGTGGGCTCCGCAGAACGGGGCATTTAGCCCGGCCTGGCCCAGCCCCGGCGCTCGCTCTCGTCGATCAGCGCCCGCCCGGCCCGGCCCAGCGCGGCCGAGGCCTCCCCGATCGCCGTGGTGCGGGTCCTGACGTCGGCCGCGGTCACGCCGGGCGCCTCCCACGTCCCGCCGCGGGCCATCCAGTTCAGCAGCATCGGCTCCAGCCGGTCCATGGCCTTGGCGAATCGGGACTCCGGCGTCTGCCTGGCCTCGAACTCGTCCCACAGCGCCCGCATCCAGGCGGCCTGGTCGGGTGGGAGCTGGCCGAACAGCCGGACAGCGGCCGCGGTCTCGCGCTCGCGCTGGCTGGCGGCCATCGCGTCGTCGTACAGGAAGGTGTCCCCGGCGTAGATCTCCACCAGGTCGTGCACGACCACGAGCTGGATGACGTGCCCGACGTCGATCTCCTCGTCCGCGTGCTCGGCCAGCACCGCGGCCATCAGCGCCAGGTGCCAGGAGTGCTCGGCGTCGTTTTCCCGCCGGTCGGCCGCGGCCAGCGGCGAGCGCCGCAGCACGGTCTTGAGCCGGTCGGCCTCGACCAGAAAGGCGAGCTGCTGGCGCAGCCGCGGGCCGATGCTGCCGGGCAGCGGGTTGCCGTCGATCAGCCGCCGCTCCCCGTCCGGCCCCGATGCGCTGTCCGCGTCCATGTCTCCACCTTGCCGTGCCGGCCCTCCTGGGGACAACCTGACCAGCCCCGGTGGGGGTAGCACCAGCGGCGATTCGGGGGCGTGCCCCATGGGCTTGCGCAGCCGTTCAGGAAACCATTCACGTATGCCAATTCGCACATCGGATCCCCACGCAGGCGCGCGGATCGACGGACCCGTCCCTGTCAACAACCAATTCATGAACGGTGGCCAATCCGGCGTTTCGGTCACGCCGGCCGCGCCGGTGGTGCTCGACCGGGTGGGCAAGCGGTACGGACGCGGCCGCCGGGCCGTGCAGGCGCTGCAAGACGTGTCGGTGAGTTTCCCCCGTGGCACGTTCACCGCGGTCATGGGCATCTCCGGGTCGGGCAAGTCCACGCTGCTGCAGTGCGCCGCCGGGCTCGACAAGCCGACCACCGGCACCGTCCGGCTGACCGGCGTGGACGTGTCCGGGCTCAGCCGCAGGAAGCTGTCGGTGCTGCGGCGCCGGCGGGTCGGTTTCGTGTTCCAGTCGCTGAACCTGGTGCCGACGCTGTCGGTGGCCGACAACATCGCGCTGCCGCTGCGGCTGGACCGGCGCCGGGCCGACTCCCGCGTGATCGGCCAGCTCGCGGCCAGGGTCGGGCTGGGCGACAAGCTCCGCCGGATGCCCGGCACGCTGTCCGGCGGCCAGCAGCAGCGGGTGGCCATCGCCCGGGCACTGGCCAGCGACCCTGACGTGATCTTCGCCGACGAGCCGACCGGCGCGCTTGACCTCGGCACGGCGGACGCGGTGCTCCGGTTGCTGCGCGCGGCCGTGGACGATCTCGGCCAGACCGTGGTGGTGGTCACGCACGACCCGGCGGTGACCAGGTACGCCGACCGGGCGCTGTTCCTCGACCAGGGGCAGGTGGTGCTGGACGCGCAGGCGCCGCAGCCCGCACAGGCCGCCGCGGTGCTGCGTGACCTGGCGGGGGTGGCGGCGTGAGGCCGCTGATCGCGACGCTCCGGCGCCGGCCCGCGCCGCTGGCCGGGACGCTGATCGCGCTCACCGTCGCGGCCACCATGGTCACCGCGACCATGTCGCTGATCGGGACCGGCGCCCAGGTCAAGCCGCCGGTGCAGCGGCTGGCGGGCTCGGCCGTGGTGATCGCTGGCGCGCCCAGCGCGGCCGTCACCGTGGGCCGGGGCCAGAACGCTCAGCTCGAAAGCCTGACACTGCCCGCCTACCGGCGGCTCTCCGCCGGCCTGGCCGGGCAGGTCGCGGCCGTGCCCGGCGTGGCCAGGGCGACCGGCGACGTGTCGTTCCCGGTGGCGCTGGGGTCGCGCGGCGGGGGGTTCGACAGCGGCACGGCCGCCGCACCGCTCACCGGGCACGGCTGGGCCAGCGCCGCGCTGACCCCGTTCCGGCTGGTCGCGGGCCGGCCGCCGGTCAGCGACCGCGGCATCGTGATCGGCTCGGGCGTGGCCTCGGCCGACCGGCTGCGGGTGGGCGACCGGGTCCGGCTGGCCGGGCTCGGCCTCCCACCCGCCTCCCCCTCCCCCCTCTTTACCGTGACCGGCGTCGCCGCGGCCCGGGGGCCCGCGGCGGCGGCCAGCCGCGATTCGGTGTTCTTCGCCGGGGCCGAGGCGGCCGCGTTGTACGGGCACCCGGGCCAGGCCGACCTGATCGGGGTCGTGGCCAGGCCGGGGGTCAGCGCCCAGGCGCTGGCGGCCCGGATCCGCGGCGAGCTGCCCCGCGGTTACACGGTGGCCACCGGGGCGGCGCGCGGGTCGCTGGAGAACCTGGCCGCGGCCGGGGACTCGTCGCTGCTCGTGCCGCTGGCCGGCAGCGTGGGCGTGGACATCATGCTGATCGCGCTGTTCGTGGTGGCCGGGGCGGTCGCGCTGTCGGTGGGGCTGCGGCGGCGGCAGTTCGCGCTGCTGCGCGCCGTGGGCGCGACCGGCGGCCAGGTGCGCCGGGGAGTGCTGGGCGAGCAGGCCCTGCTGGGGCTGCTGGGCGGCGTGCTCGGCTTCCTGCCCGGCCAGTGGCTGGCCACCCTGGCCGTCCGGGCGCTGGCCGCGCACGATCTGCTGCCGGTCTCGGCACGGGCCTGGCTGAGCCCGTGGATCCTGCTGGCCGCGGCCGGCGCCGGGCTGATCGTAGCCGTTGCGTCCGGGTGGATCGCGGCGCGGCGGGCCGGGCGGGCGAACCCGGCCGAGGCGCTGCGGGAGTCGTTCACGGAGCGGTGGTGGCCGCACCCGGTGCGGATTGTGCTCGGGCTGGGCGGGCTGGGCGGCAGCATCACGCTGATGACCGTGACGCTGCACGCGAGCGGCAGCAACCAGCTCAGCCTGGCGTTCCCGCTGCTGCTGGCGGTGATGGGGACGGTGGCGCTGCTGGGGCCGCTGCTGGTGGCACTGGCCGCGCTGGTGCTGAAGTACCCGGCCCGGCTGCTCGGCGGGATCAGCGGGCGGCTGGCCCTGGCCGATGTGGCCGCGCGGCCGCGCCGGATCGCGTCGGCGGTGATCCCGGTGGCGCTGGCCGTGGCCATGGTCGGGACGGTGTACTTCGTCGACACCACCATCGCGCACGCCGCCGTCACCCAAGGCAAGCAGCGGCTGGTCGCCGACCAGGTGGTGACCGCGCCGGGCCCGGGCCTGGCGCAGGGTGCGCTGGCGGCGATCAAGGCACAGCCAGGCGTGCGCTCCGCCGTCGGCCTGGCCGCGGCGAACGTCGGTCTGTTCGACCCCGACCTCGAGGCCGACACCGGGGAGGTGGTGAGCCCCGGCTCGCTGACCGCGGTGCTGGCGCCTGGTGTGGTCTCCGGCAGCCTGGACCGGTTCGGTCCCGGCGACGTCGCGGTGAGCACCCAGGAGGGCGGGTCCGGCGTGATGGGCGTGCACGTGGGCGAGATGACCACGATCTATCTGGCCGACGGGACGCCCTACCGGGCGCGGGTGACCGCGATGTACTCGGACTCGATCGGCTTCGGTGACGTCCTGATCCCGGCCGCCGCGGCGGCCGGTCACAACGGTGCTCAGACGTACGGGGAGATCCTGGTCCGGGGCAACGGGAAGGTCAGCCAGGCGGTGCTGGCGTCCGAACTGGCTCATCTGTCGGCCCGGTACCCGGGGCTGAGCGTGGCCAGCCGGAGCGTGGTCAACGCGCAGGCGCAGCGGCAGTACGAGCAGGACTCGTTCATCAACAACATGGTCCTGCTGGTGATCGCCCTGCTGGCCGCGGTGTCGCTGGTGAACACGCTGGTCGTGGCGACCGTGGAGCGGCGGGAGCAGCTGGCCCTGCTCGCCCGGGTGGGCGCGACCAAGGGGCAGCTGGCCGCCGTGACCGCGTGGCAGTCGGCGGTGGTCAGCGTGACCGGCGTGCTGCTCGGCGCCGCCGCGGGCGCGGCCGCCCTGGCTAGCGTGGCGCGCGCGCTCACCGGAAGCTGGATGCCGTACGTTCCGGCCGGCCCGGCGCTGGCGATCGTGGGGATCGTGCTGGCGCTGACTCTGGCGGCCACCCTGGGCCCCACCGCGGTCCTGGTCCGCCTGCCCGAGAAGACCGCGTAGCCCGCGAGGGTTGCGCGGCGCTACGATCACGGCCGTGGCTTCTGAACCCGCGATCGATCCCGAGGTGATCAGCCCGGACGAGTTCTTCCGCGCCGACATCCGGGTCGGGCTCGTCGTGCGCGCCGAGGAATTCCCCGAGGCCCGCAACCCGGCCTCCGAAGTCCTCGTCCTCGGCGTCCCGGTGGAGGGCCGGACGAACGTGGCCCTCATCCAGCCCGACCGTGAGGTCCCCCCGGGCACCAGCATTTTCTAGGCGGCAGTCGGCCCGCCGCCGTGTCACCCGATCGGGCGTCGTGACAATGCCGCCCTCGATCGGGAATCCTAGCTATGCGTCGATTCGCCTGTTGGGGGCAGGTTCGGGGGGGCTTGGGTGTCCCGGGCCGTTCAGCGGCCTGGGACACCCTGGCTTGGGCCGTCGGCCCCGGGACGGGCGAATGACTGATACGGCCTGATCTCGCCGGGCGTGATCACGCCGTCCTCGATCGCGCGGGCGAGCAGTGCGTCCTTGCTCGGCGCGGTCCGCCCGGTGGCCGCGTACTTGGCGCGGGCGCGGCTGATGTACTGCCGGACCGTGTTCTCGCTGATCGACATGCGCCGCCCGACGGACGCTTTCGACATGCCCTGGAACCACAGCAACAGCGCCTGCTGCTCCTGCTGCGATAGCGCAGGCCGGGCCGGGTGCTGGTCGGCGAGTATGGCCCTGGCCTGCGAGCGGGTGACGTACGGACGGTCGGCGGCCGCCGCCAGCACGGCCTCGACCAGATGGTCGCAGCCCTCCTCTTTGGACACGTAGGCGTGCGCGCCGTTGTCCAGCGTCTCCATAACGATCTCCGGGTCGCTGTGCCCGGAGAAGGCAACCACCCGGTTTCCCGCGGCCACCAGCCCGGGAATCTGCGTGGTGACCAGCTCGCCGGACAGCTCCAGGTCCAGGATGACCACGTCGGCCGGCGGCCGGGGCTCCGCGCGGAGCCCGGTCAGGTCGCGCGCCGTCCGCACCAGCCGTACCCGCTGGCCAGGATCGGCCCGGATCCAGGACGCCACCCCCTCGGCGACGACCGGATGGTCTTCGATGATCGCCACCGTCACCGGCTGTTCCATCGTGCCTCCGCCCAGAGCACGCCGCCGTCTTGCTGCTGTTCGATGGCGACCCCCTCGCCCGCCGCGGGCAGCCGGACCGCCACGCCGGTATCGGCGACGAAGCTGACGGCGATGCCGGCGGCCACCGCCGCCAGGGTGATCCGCGCCTGGCTGCGCGCGGCGATCAGAATCGCGATGGCGGCATCGGTGATCACCCGCCGGGCCGGGCCCGGCACCCGCGGCAGCGGCCCGGCCGTCTCGATCTCGACGGCCACCCCGCGCCGCTCGGCCACATCGGCGCTCGCGTGAAGTTCGTGCACCAGAGATCCGGGCACCTCATCGCCCTCGGCCAGCAGCCGGCGCAGCCGGGCCGCCTGGACCGCGCACCTGGTGCGCACCTGCGCGTCGCCCGGGTCGGCCGCCCCCGCCGCCAGCTCGGCGGCCAGCGGGACCGCGCTTTCCTGCAGCGCCAGCCAGCGGGCGTGCCGGGCGGCCCGGATGATCTCCGCGGTGGCGGCCCGCTCCCGCGCGGCGTGCTCACTGCGCGCCGCCGCGGCCGCCTGGCCGGCCGCGACATCCAGCGCCCTGACCCCGGCGGCGACGGCCATCTGGGCGCCGGTCGACCAGGCCAGCAGGGCGAGGTACCCAGCCAGGTCGAGGCGGTTCAGCCCGTCCCACACCTGAACGCCCGCGATGGCCAGGGCCTCGGCGGCGAGGAACCAGGCCAGCTCGGCGAACCGGCGACGGAGCAGCACGAGCAAGCCCACCCAGCCGGCACTCCCCCATGCCCAGTTGACCGCCAGCATCTGACCGGCCGGGCTGGCCGCCGCCGCTACTGTGCTCGCGGCCAGCGCTATCACGGCTACCGCCCAGGCCGGGCACCAGCCGGGCGCTCCGCGCAGCACGATGACCGACCCGGCGGTGATCGCCAGCGCCATGACCAGCCACATGGCGCACTGCAAGGCGAACGAGCCGTAGTCCGGCCGGTTGCGCAGCAACTGCCCGCCCGCTCCGGCCAGATGCCAGCCCGCGACCAGGAACACCACGGCGATGGTGAAGGCCCGCTGATAGCGGCCGGACAGCATCCCCGTCGGCTGCAGTGCGGTCCGGCCGGCCGGGGTCATGCCGGCCAGCTCACGGTGACGGTCGTGCCCGCGCCGGGATGGCTGGCGATCGCGGCCAGGCCGCCAGCCGCCAGCATCCGCCCGGTGATCGACTCACGGATGCCCCGGCGGGACGGCGGGGTGGCGGCCGGGTCGAAGCCGCGGCCGTGGTCGGCGATCTCGACCACCGCCCAGCCCGCACCGCCGGTGACGGTCACTTCCGCCTGGCCGGTTCCGGCGTGCCGCTCGACATTGCGGAGCGCCTCGCCCACGCAGGCAGCGAGCTGATCCGCGACCGGAGACGGCAGCGTGACCGGGACCAGCTTCAGCCGCACGGCCAGGTCATCGGTGCTGGCCGCGGCCTGCTCCAGCTTCGGCCTCAGATCGGTCAGCGCCATCGACCTGCCCGCCGCGGCTGGGGCGCCCTCGAGTCCTTGCAGCACGCGCAGGTCCCGCTCCGCCTGCACGGTCAGCGCCGGGGACGGTCCGGCAAACGCACCGGCCGCGACCATGGTCAGGGTGGACAGGACGGTGTCGTGCAGCTGGCGGTGCTGCTCTCGCTCGTCGGCGCGCCTGGCCTCCTCGGCCTGGATCCGCCGTTCGGTCTCCAGCCCCGCGGCGACGATCGCGTCCGCTTGCCGGGCGCCGCCGCGGATCACCGCCACCAGCCCGCGGGCGACGATCGTCTCCACCCCCAGCAGCCACGCATCGATCGGGTGGCCGGAGCCAAGCCCGTAGGCGATGATCACAATCGCGGCCCCGGGCAGCCCCAGCCACGGCCGCAGCGCGATCTGCAGGATGTACACCGACGTGCAGGCCAGCGGGAGCATCCAGGTCGTGTCATCCTTGATCAGCACGGCCGGGACGAGGTGCTGCTGCGCCAGCGCCAGCGCCGAGATAACCGCGGCGTCGGCCAGCACCACAGCCGGTGTCAACCCGGACCGCCGGACCCGCCAGGCGAAGACGGCTGACCACAAGCACAGCGCCGTCAGCAGCGCGCCCAGCCACCAGCCGGAGATCGGTTTCGTCGCGGCCAGCACAGCTACCGCGGTGAACAGGAGCGCGCCGCCGAGGCGCAGGGCTATCGCATACCAGCCGGCCAGCCAGTGCAGGGCCTGGTCAGATGGCCCTGCTAACCGTGGGTGGCGTGACCGCCCGCGGCGGACCGCGGCGGACCAGATCTGGCCCCCTACGGAATCAGCTGCCTGTGCCACCGGACCAGTATGCGACAAGATCATGCCCGGCGGTCAGGGACAGCTGGCGTTGGCCCGCTTCCGTGCCCGGGCAGTTCCTTGGCCAGGATGATCCCGTGCTGGCCAAAGCCGGCCCGGGAGTAGAAGCTGATCGCTTCGGTGTTCGGCGCGAGGATGGGGGCGAACAGGTGGGACACGCCACACTGCGCGGCCCGCCGTTCGGCCGCCGCGACCAGGGTTTTCCCTACGCCCTGGCCCCGGTAGTCCTCGAGCACCACGGTGTGGACTTGCGCTGAGCGGCGGGGAACCAGAATCTGGTGGTCCGGCGGCGCGGGCATCATGACGATCTCGCTCATCCCCACGACGGATCCCGACACCTCGGCCACCAGCACCAGGACGTCAGTCCCGCCGGAATCGCCGAGCAACTCCTCGAAGTGCCGGCGGACCGCACCTTCCTCGGGCAGCCGGTGCCCGGCCGAATCCAGGCTGGTGTGCCGCTCGGCATTAGCCAGGCGCAACCGCACCAGCACCGGCACATCCTGGACCCTCGCCGCCCTCACCAAGATCGCCACGAACCAAGCCTCGCAGCAGGAACACTCCCCCGGCAACACGCACCTGCGGCTACAGGCGATCCTCGTCCAAATGGCTACGAGGGACTGGGGCCGGAAGTCCTGGAGGGCATCGGGAACGATCCGGTGCAGGTGTGCATGCCCGTGCACCTGCTGGTCGTCCAGCCGGACGAGGCCAAGAACCTTGGCTTGGGAGAAACCCGCCTGGGTGAGAGCAATCTGCGTCCCGCCGTGCGGCTGCTCGGCGCCCCGGACAGGTCGCGGTCGAGATCGACGAACACCGCGCCGGGCAAGTGCCCGGCGCGGTAGCTGTCTAGGCCGGGCGGCCCGGCCAGCCGCCAGCGCACGTCGAGCAGCACCGGCACCGGGCCCTCGGCCAGTTCACGGGCCAGGTCCGCCACGCCGACGACCGGGGTCGCGGCGCCGGGCGGCGGGCTCACAGCGCCCGGTGCAGCAGCAGCGGGACGAGCTGTTCGGCCGAGGTCAGCGAGCCGTGCATGCCGACCAGGGCGGACTCATGCGGTTCGGCCTGGGTGGCGACGACGGCGTAGCCACCGGCCGCGGCCGCGACGACGTCGCCGATCCGCTCGGCCATGCCAGGCGCGACCGGGCCGAACCAGCCGCTGGAGATGGCCTCATCCCTGGGCAGCACCCAGGCCCGCTCCCCCAGTGTCTCCTGCCAGCTGGCGAGCACGTCTGCGGCGGCACCTGGCTCGGCGTAGACGTGCCGGCAGCGCGCCTCGCCGCCGAGCAGCGCCACGCCCTTGCGCAGGTCCCCGGTCGCGTCCGCGTCGACCCGCTGCGCCTGGGTGATGTCCAGCATGCCGTGGTCGGCGGTGACGTACATCAGCGTGCCGTTGGGCAGCGCGGAGGCCAGTTGCTCGGCCACCTTGTCAATGTGCCCGAGCTGGTAGTACCAGGCGTCGGAGCCGCAGCCGTACACATGGCCGGTCGCGTCCAGGCTGGGCACATAGGCGCTGACCAGCACCGGCTCGGGTTCCCGCAACGCGGCCACGGCCTCGCCCACCGTGGCGCCGAGGCTGTCCGCGCGCCGGTACCGGGCGCCGCGCATGGCCGCCCTGGTCAGCCCGGACTTCGCGAAGGCCCGGGGGCCCACCCAGTGGGCGCTGATCCCGGCGGCCGTGGCCCGCTCGTAGATGGTGCTGCCCGGCTGCCAGCTCACCGGATCCACCCGGTCGTCCCAGCGCAGCCCGTTCAGCAGCCTGCCTTCGCCGGGCACGGCGACCTGATAACCGACCATGCCGTGCGTTCCTGGCGGCCTGCCGGTGCCCAGGGAGGCGAGGCTGGTCACGGTGGTGGACGGGAACCCGGCCGTCAGCGCGCGGCCGTTCCTCGTCAGCTCGGCCAGGAACGGGGCGGCGGCCTGATGGTCGCGCAGCAGCTCCCAGCCGAGGCCGTCAACGATCAGCAGGCAGGCCCTGGTGGTCTCGGGCAGGCCGAGCGGGTTGGGTTCGGTGGCGATTCCGAGCGATCCCAGCAGGGACGTCGCCAGGTCGGCCAGCGTGGCGTCGCCGTAGGACGGCAGCGTCGGCTGGGTCCTGGGCTCATCCGTCATCGGGGGCTATTCCCTTGTCTTAGATACTCCGGCGTAGGGCATCTGTCTGCCCCATGAAGCGCCGCTTCGTCTCGTCTTGCGCATCGTTCAACCGATCATCGTGCCACTGCCCACGGCGGCCGGCAACGCGGCCCGCCGTATTACACCTTGGCCGTGGCCGCGTTGAGCGCGCTGGCGAAGGACAGCACCTGGCGCACGCCGTCTTCACCGTCGGCGGCCTCGCTGACCCGCATGGCCAGGTCGTCGGCCGTGATCGTCCCGGTGTAGCCGTGGTCCGCCTCGCAGTTCTCGTCGCCGCAGTGCGCGGGTTCCAGCTCGACGTGCGACACCACGTTCCAGCCGATGGTGAGCAGCACCTCGGACGGCATCGTGACCCCCGGCACGTAGCTGGCCGGGTCGGGCACCACCCGGGTGAGCGCGACCGACGAGATCTGGGAGAACTTGACGGCCTCGGTGCTCGTCTCGGCCTGCGGCCTGCCCTCGGGCTCGGCCGCCGGGTACTCGTCGGTGTGCGAGTGGATCAGACGGGTATCGGTGAGCACGAGCACGGTGATATGCCTGCGCACCTCCATACCCGGGTCGAACATCGCGTCGTGGTGCACGACGTAGGAAACGATGGGTTCGGGGCCGAGCGCCGACGCGACCGCGTCGGCGACCAGGCCGGGGTAGTAGCCGCTGCGCTCGATGGCCGACCGTAGGCCCTCGGCGGTGGCTGGGGTTTCCCTCATCCGTCCATCCTGCCCTGCCGGCGGTCGTGCTTCACCCCGGCCCGCCATAGCGGCGCGGATCTCTGCGCGCCAATCTCACGGCCCGGATCATCCCCAGGCGCGCAGTAGTCGTTCGGCGCCGGCGCCGAGCCCGGCGACGATCTCCGCGGCCGGGCGCTCCTCGGTGACCAGCCCGACGCCCTGCCCGGCGTACAGATAAGCCGTGTCGTAGTCGCTGGCCCGGCGCGCGGCGGCAAGCTGCGCCCGCGCGTCCTGGTCGGTGGCCAGCTCGTCCTCCCGCCCGATCCAGCGCCGGCTGAACTCGTTGGCCAGGGCCCGCCCGCCGAACTCACGCGGCCACGGGATGCCCTGGGCCACGTCGAACACCCGGCCGTAGCTGGTGTCGGTCTCCCGCGCGGCGCGGACCCGGTCCCTGGCCGCCGCGGTGTTCGTGCCTTCGGGACTGGCCAGCAGCGCGGTGCCGATCCAGGCGCCGGCGGCGCCCGCGGCCAGCACGGCGGCGACCCCGCGGGCGGTGACGATCCCGCCCGCGGCCAGCACGGGCACATCGACCGCGTCGAGCACGCCCTGCAGCAGCGGCAGCGTGGCCACCGCGTCGCGGCCGTGGCCACCGGCCTCGGCGCCGCGGGCCACGATGATGTCCACCCCCTCGGCGGCGGCGGCCCTGGCCTCCTCGACGTGCCCGGCCTGCATGGCGACCCGGATCCCGGCTTCACGGAACCGCAGCGCCCAGGGCATGAGGTCGCCGAAGCTGAGCGAGACCAGCGCGGGCCCGGCCTCCAGCGTGGCGTCGAACTGGGCAGCGTTGGCCGACAGCGCCCAGGCCATCAGCCCGACGCCGAACGGGCCGCCGCCCTGCCAGGCCACCCCGGCTTCGGCCCTGATCGTCTCCGCCGTGGTCGAGTTGCCCACGCCGATCATGCCGAGCCCGCCGCCAGCGGTGACGGCGGCGGCCATCCGGCCACCCGACACCCCGGCCATGGGCGCGCCGACCACCGGCACGTCGACGCCAAACATCTCTGTGAACGCTGTGCGCAGCATGGCCGACATTCTCGCAGCGCTCGCGCTGGGACAATGGCTGGGTGAGCGAGGACAACGGCCAAGAGTGGCTGCTGCTGGTCTACCGGGTGCCGCCGGAGCCGACCAGGCTGCGCGCGGCGGTGTGGCGCAGGATCAAGAGCCTGGGCGCGATCTACCTGCAGAACTCGGCGGCGGCGCTGCCGGCCAGCAGTGCCGCCGAGCATGCCCTGCGCAAGCTGCGGCGGGAGATCATCGACATGTCCGGCACGGCGGCGCTGCTGTCCTGCCGGGTGCTGGCCGGCGAGCCGGAGGTGCGCGCCGCCTTCCAGGCGGCCAGGGACGACGAGTTCGAGGAGATCGTCGACCGCTGCGACGACTTCCAGGCCCAGGTGCGCAAGGAGTACACCGCGAGCCACTTCACCTACGCCGAACTCGAGGAGAACGAGGTCGACCTGGTCAAGCTGCGGAACTGGTTCGCCAAGGTCAGGGACCGCGACGTGTTCGGCGCGGCCGGGCGTGAGCAGGCCGAGACCGCGATCGCGGGCTGTGAGAAAACCCTGGAGGACTACGCCGCCCGGGTCTACGCCGAAGAGGTGGAAAAGGACTAGCGGCGGCGGACGGCGAGCCACAGGCTGGCCGGGAGCAGCACGGCCAGCAGGACGGGCAGCAGCCACCAGGCCGGCACGCCCGCCCGGCCGACCGCGTAGGTCAGGGCCAGGCCCACCACCACCCCGGCCGCGATCCGCCAGTCGTCTCCGATCACGAAGTCGTAGAGGAAGGCCAGGAACGCCCGCAGCCGCCTGCCCATCTCAGTGCTGCCCACCTCAGTGCTGCCCTTGGGTGTCGGCCTCCGCCACCGGCCGGCGGTCCGCGGCCAGCCGGGCCCCGGCCGGCTGGCCCGATTCGATCCGGCGCAGCAGCCCGGTCAGCCCGAGCGCGAACCCGGCGATCACCGGCACCAGGGCCAGCAGGGCCGCGTCCGAACCGGGCCAGTGCGCGCCTGCCCCCTCCGCCCCCCAGAACACGCCGAACGCGGTGAGCATGATCCCGACCACGAACTTCAGCGTGTTCTCCGGCACCCGGGCCAGTGGGGCCCGCACCGCGACCCCCACCGCCGCCACCACCAGCACCGCACAGACCGCCGCCAGTCCGGCCAGCGGGATGTCGTGGGCGTTGCCGCCGAAGGTGAGCGCGATGAACACCACTTCGAGCCCCTCGAGCAGCACGCCCTTGAACGAGAGCGTGAACCCGTACCAGTCCGGCACCGAGCCGAACCGCCTGGCCGGCGCGGCCTGCGCCGCACCGAACTGCCTGCGGTAGATCGCGTCCTCGTCGTGCAGCGCCTTATGGCCGCTGGCCCGCAGGATCGCCTTGCGCAGCCACTGCAGGCCGAAGATCAGCAGCAGCGCCCCCACCACCAGCCGCAGTTCCCGCAGCGGCAGCGCGGAGACGGCCGGCCCGAGCGCCGCGACCGCAATGACGAGGACGGCCAGCGCCGCGACCAGGCCGGTCGTGGCCGATCGCCAGTCCCGTGCCGTCCCCGCGGCCAGCACGATCGTGGTCGCCTCCACGGCTTCCACCGCGCAGGCCAGGAAGACCGCGACAAACAGCGCGCCCGCTCCCATCCGCGCCTCCCATCCGGCCAGGTCCGGGTTATCTCCGGTTATATCGTACACATAACAGTCGTTACTTTTCCGGCGCCTCTCGCGGGTGCCGTTCAGCGCCGTCAGGCCCTACCGGTCCTGGCAAGCTGGCATAGGCACTAGCATCTGACGAGTGACAACGAGACTGCTGACCAGCGAAGCATCCCGCGGTAACGCCAAGCCTGACGCGATTGTCGTCGGGATTGTCCAGGGCACGGATGGACCCCGGCTCGCCCCTGGCACCGAACCGACCGACGAGGCGCTCGGCGGCGCGCTGACGTCCGCGCTGGCCGCGCTCGGCGCGACCGGCAGGGTGGAGGAGACGTTCAAAATCGCGTCCGCGCCGCTGCTCGGCGCGCAGGCCGGCCAGGCCGCCGCGTCCGGCCCTGCGGTCGCCCCGCTCATCGTCGCGGTCGGGCTCGGCCCGCACGCCCCAGGCCACGCCAGACACGAGCGGACTCCTGATTTCGACCCGGAGACCCTGCGCAGGGCCGCTGGTGCCGCGGTCCGTCACATCGTGAAGGGCCTGTCCCGGGCCGTTCAGGTTGAAAATCATGCTTCGAACGGGTCAGGTTCCGGCGCCTACCGCATCGCCCTGGCCCTGCCCGCGCGCGATGAGGACGAGGCCGATGCGGTCGCGCTCGGCGGCCTGCTGGGCGGCTACTGGTTCTCCAGGTACCGCACCACGGTGAAGGCGCCGCCGCCGATCGAGCTGACGATGGCCGGCGGGAACCCGCCCGCCACTCCGAGTGCGGTGGCGCTGGGCGACGCGATCGCGCTGGTGCGCGACCTGGTCAACACCGGGCCTTCGGACCTGGTGCCGGCCACGATGGCCGAGGTGGCCGAGCGGGTCGCCGCCGAGCACGGTCTCGACGTGGACGTGCTGGACGAGAAGGAACTGGCCGAGGGTGGCTACGGCGGCATCATGGCCGTGGGCCAGGGCTCGGTGCACCCGCCGCGGCTGGTGCGGCTGGCCTACAGCCATCCCGAGGCGACTAAGACCGTAGTGTTCGCGGGCAAGGGCATCACGTTCGACTCCGGCGGTCTTTCGCTGAAGCCGCCGAAGGCCATGGAGCACATGAAGTCCGACATGGCCGGGGCCGCGGCCGTGCTCGGCGCGCTGCAGGCCATTGCCGACCTGCGCCCGGCCGTCAACGTGATCGGTTATCTGGCCGCCGCGGAGAACATGCCGGGCGGCGCCGCGCAGCGGCCTGCCGACATCATTACCATTCACGGCGGCAAGACCGTCGAGGTGCTGAACACCGACGCCGAAGGCAGGCTGGTGCTGGCCGACGCGCTCGACCGCGCGGGCGCGGACTCCCCCGACCTGCTGGTGGACGTGGCCACGCTGACCGGTGCGCAGACGGTCGCGCTCGGCCGGCGGATCGCGGGCGTGATGGCCAACGACGCCGCGGTCAGGGACGGGATCGCCGAGTCGGGGCGGCGCGCCGGTGAGGCGTTCTGGCCGATGCCGCTGCCCGACGACCTGCGCGAGGGCCTCAACTCCGACGTGGCCGACCTGGCCAACATCACCCAGGACCGGCAGGGCGGGATGCTGGTCGGCGGCCTGTTCCTGCGCGAGTTCGTGGCCGACGGCGTGCGCTGGGCCCACCTGGACATCGCCGGGCCTGCCTTCAACGAAGACGACCCGCACGGGTACACGCCCAAGGGCGGAACCGGGGCGGCCGTGCGCACCCTGACCCAGATCGCGCAGGACGTCGCGGACGGCCTTCTCTAGGCGCGGAGCTCTAGGCCTGAGTGGACAACGACAAGGAGCATTCTGTGGCGGAAGCGAACGGGCCCTACGACATTGTGGTGCTCGGCGGGGGAAGCGGCGGATATGCCTGCGCGCTGCGCGCGGCCGAACTCGGCAAGCGCGTCGCGCTGATCGAGAGCGACAAGGTGGGTGGCACCTGCCTGCACCGTGGCTGCATCCCGACCAAGGCTTTGCTGCACGCGGCCGAGGTCGCGGACCTGTCGCGGGAGAGCGGGTCGTTCGGGGTCAAGACCACGTTCGACGGCATCGACGTCCCCAAGGTCAACGACTACAAGGACAAGGTCGTGGACCGGCTCTGGAAGGGCCTGCAGTCCACGATCGCCAGCCGGAAGATCGAGACCATCCAGGGTGAGGGCCGGCTGGTCTCGCCCACCCAGGTCAGGGTCGGTTACACCACCTACGAAGGCGCGCACGTCGTGCTGGCCACCGGGTCGCAGCCGCGCAGCCTGCCCGGGCTCGAGATCGACGGCAACCGGGTGATCACCAGCGACCACGCGCTGCGGCTCGACCGGGTGCCGCGCTCGGTGGTGATCCTGGGCGGCGGCGTGATCGGTGTGGAGTTCGCCAGCGTGTGGCGGTCGTTCGGCGCCGACGTGACGATCGTGGAGATGCTGCCGCACCTGCTGCCGCCAGAGGACGAGTCCAGCCAGCGGCACCTGGAGCGCGCGTTCCGGCGGCGCGGCATCGCGATGGAGCTCGGGGCCAAGTTCGAGAGCGTCAAGGACACCGGCGCGGGCGTGACCGTCACGCTGGAGGGCGGCAAGACCATCGACGCCGAACTGCTCCTGGTCGCGGTCGGGCGCGGGCCGGTGTCGGCTGGCCTCGGCTACGAGGAGGCCGGGGTGCACGTGGAGCGCGGCTTCGTCATGGTGGACGAGTACTGCCAGACCCACGTGCCGACGATCTCCGCGGTGGGCGACCTGACGCCGGGCCTGCAGCTCGCCCACGTAGGGTTCGCCGAGGGCATTCTGGTCGCGGAGCGGCTGGCCGGCCTGCCGGTGACCCCGATCGACTACGACGGCGTGCCCCGCATCACCTACAGCCACCCCGAGGTCGCTTCGGTCGGCATCACGTCGGCGATGGCGGCCGAGCGCGGGATTGCGACTGTCGAGCTCAACTACCCACTCGGCGGCAACGGCAAGAGCGTGATCCTGCAGACGCAGGGCGGCGCGAAGCTCATCGCCACCGCGCCGGAGGAAGAGGGCGGGCAGCCCGGGCCTGTGCTCGGCATCCACCTGGTGGGCGACCGCGTCGGCGAACTGATCGCCGAGGGCCAGCTCATCTACAACTGGGAGGCCGTGCCGGCCGACGTGGCGCAGCTCATCCACCCCCACCCCACCCAGTCGGAGATCATCGGCGAGGCTCACCTCGCGCTGGCGGGCAAGCCGCTGCACATGCATGCGTGAGCACCGGCAGACAATGACCAGGTAAGTACCGGCGGCACACACCGGTACTGGCAGCAGAGGAGTCGGGAACGACCATGGCGGTCTCGGTATCCATGCCCCAGCTCGGCGAGAGCGTCAGCGAGGGCACAGTCACACGCTGGCTGAAGAAGGAAGGCGAGCGGGTGGAGAGGGACGAGCCGCTGCTCGAAATCTCCACCGACAAGGTGGACACGGAGATCCCCTCTCCGGCCGCCGGCATCCTGCGCAGCATCACGGTGGCCGAGGACGAGACCGTCGCGGTCGGGGCCGAGCTCGCCACCATCGACGAGGGCGACGGCGCCGCGGCCTCCGGCGGGCCCGCCCAGGACACGGCCCCAGCCCAGGAAGCGCACGGCCAGGCCGCCGCGCCGTCTCAGGCTCCGGCTCAGGCCTCCGCCCCGGCGCAGGCGCCCCCGCCCGCCACCCTGGCGCCCCCGCCGCCTCCGGCCCAGCCCCCCGCTCCGCCAGCGCAGGCCCCCCAAGCCCCGGCACCCACGGCCTACGCGCCGCCGCCACCACCTCCAGCTCCGGCCCCGGCTCCGGCTCAGCCGCAGGCCCAGGCGCCCGCACCGGGCACGCCTGCCGATCCTGTCGCCCCGGCCGGTCCCGACGGCCCGTACGTGACCCCGCTGGTCCGCAAGCTCGCCTCCGAGCATGGCGTGGACCTGGGCGAGGTGTCCGGCACCGGCGTCGGCGGCCGGATCAGGAAGCAGGACGTGATCGACGCGGCCAGGGTCAAGCGCGACGCCACGGCCAGCGCCGCCGCCCAGCCCGCGGCCGCCCCCGGCGGCGCCGCCACCACCCCGGCGCCCGCGGCCCGACCCGACATCGTCCCGTCCAACCTGCGCGGCACCACCGAGCGGATCTCGCGGCTGCGTCAGGTCATCGCCACCCGGATGGTGGAGTCGCTGCAGACCTCGGCTCAGCTCACCACCGTGGTCGAGGCGGATGTGACCGCGATCGCCCGGCTCAGGGACCGGGCCAAGCGTGACTTCGAGGCGCGCGAGGGCGTCAAGCTGTCGTTCCTGCCGTTCTTCGCGCTGGCCGCGGTGGAGGCGCTCAAGGTCCACCCGAAGCTGAACGCGGTCATCGACACCCAGGCCGGCCAGATCACCTACCACGACGCCGAGCACCTGGGCGTCGCGGTGGACACCGAGCGCGGCCTGCTGGTGCCGGTGATCCACCAGGCCGGCGACCTCAACATCGGCGGGCTGGCCCGCAAGATCGCCGACCTGGCCGCGCGCACCCGCAGCGGCCACGTGAGCCCGGACGAACTGGCCGGCGGGACGTTCACGCTGACCAATACCGGCAGCCGGGGCGCGCTGTTCGACACGCCGATCATCAACCAGCCGCAGGTGGCCATCCTGGGCACCGGCACCGTGGTCAAGCGGCCGGTCGTGGTGGAGGACCCGACGCTCGGCGAGGTGATCGCGGTGCGCTCGATCGTCTACCTGGCCCTGACCTACGATCACCGGCTGGTCGACGGGGCGGACGCGGCCCGGTTCCTGACCACCGTCCAGAGCCGCCTGGAGGAAGGCGCGTTCGAGGCCGAGCTTGGCCTCTAGCCCGGCGGGACCCCCGCCCGCTAGCCAGGCGGGCGCCTCCCCGTCCACGGGCCAGCAAGTAACCAGGGCGCGGGTCGCCGTCACCGGCTCGTCCGGCCTGATCGGCCGCGCCCTGGTGGCAAGCCTGCGGGCCGACGGCTACGACGTGATCAGGCTGGTGCGCCTCCAGTCGCTGCCGGCCCCGGCCAAGGGCGACAGCGTGTCCCGCTGGGACCCGCGGACGGCGGACGGCGGGCTCGATCCGGCTGCCATGACCGGTGTCACCGCCGTCGTGCACCTGGCCGGCGCCGGGATCGGCGACAAGCGCTGGAACGACGCGCGCAAGGCGGAACTGCGGGACAGCCGCATCAAGGCCACCCGGGCGCTCGCGACCGGGCTGGCCAGGCTGGCCGAGCCGCCGGCCACGCTGCTGTGCGCGTCGGCCGTCGGCTGGTACGGCGACACCAGCGGGCGTGACGTGGACGAGGAGTCCCCGGCCGGATCCGGCTTCCTGCCCACCCTGGTCAGGGACTGGGAGGCGGCCGCCGACCCGGCCAGGACGGCCGGCCTGCGGACCGCGCACCTGCGGTCCGGTCTGGTGCTGGCGGCCGGCGGCGGGACGCTGGCCAAGATGGTGCCGGTCTTCAGGCTCGGCCTCGGCACCAGGCTCGGCTCCGGCACCCAGTACATGAGCTGGATCTCGCTGGCGGACGAGATCGGCGCGATCCGCTTCCTGCTGGACCGCCCCGACGTGGCCGGCCCGGTCAACCTGACCGCGCCCAACCCGGTGACCAACGCCGAGTTCACCGCCGCGCTCGACGCCACGCTCGGCCGGCCCAAAGTGCTCAGGCTGCCGGTGCCCCGGCTGCGGCTGCCCTCGGGCGGGGTGGGCGTGCCCGGCCAGGCGCTGCGCCTGGCCCTGGGTGAGATGGCCGGGGAGCTACTGGCCAGCGCGCGGGTGCTGCCGCACCGCCTGATCGAGGCCGACTACCACTTCAGTCACCCCTACATCACCCCCGCCCTGCGGTACGCCCTCGGCTGAACCACGGGCCCGTGGCCGCAGCGAGTCAGCGGGCTCACCCGGGCCGGTCCCGAGCAGCGGCACCTTCCACAGCGGCGGCACCGGGCCGCGGTCACCCTGCAGCGCCATGGTGGTCGCGATCGTCAGCCGCAGCAGCCGCCGGGTGCCCAGGATCAGCATCACGGCCACCGGCAGTTCGGCGAAGATGGCCGACAGCAGGCTGAAGGAGAAAGCCCTGGTCCCCCAGTCGAGGGTCAGGTCGAACCAGGCGTCACAGCACATCAGCGTGGCGGTGACGATCATGCACACGATCAGCAGTTGCTTGCCGCGCCAAGCCGTCCACGCGACCGAGGCCAGCGCCAGCAGTTCCACGATGTCGAGCCCCACCCAGGCGCCCCGCCAGCCGCCGGCCTTGTACCTGGTGGGCAGCGTGAGGGCCAGCACCACGATCCAGACGGCCAGGAACAGGCAGCAGGCGATCACGACAGCCAGCGCGATCCGGCGGCGCATCCGCACCTTCGGATCGCGGCGCGAGCGCGGCAGGTCAAGCGCGGCGATGGTGCGGGCCAGACGGGCACGCTGCTCCGGGCTCATCAGCCGCAGGTCGGCCTCGTCAATCATCCTGACCGCCCCTTCTCGGTCCGCCCGGTCGCCCGGCGGCACCCGCAGCGTCGTCTCCGACACCCGCTCCTCCACTTCCCCAGCCATCCACCAAAACACCGCAACCGGTTAACGTTCTTCCCCGTAGGCCCGGACAAATGCTGGGATTCCTCCTTGATCTGACTGGGACCGCCCCTGGATATGCTGATGGCGTGACCGGCGAACTCGTGTTCCGTGAGGCCGGCTTCGGCGCGGCGGCAGTGCCCTACCTGCGCGGCTGGGATCTCCAGCGGCACACGCACGCGCGGCGGGTGGCCGGCGAGATCCCCGACACCTGCCTGCTGCTCGAGCACGAGCCGGTGTACACGGCGGGCAAGCGGACCGAGCCCGCCGACCGCCCGCTCGGCGATCCCGGCGCCCCGGTGATCGAGGTGGACCGCGGCGGCAAGATCACCTGGCACGGCCCTGGGCAGCTCGTCGGCTACCCCATCGTCAAGCTGGCCGAGCCGATCGACGTGATCGCCTACGTGCGCGCCATCGAGCAGGCCCTGATCCGCATCTGCGCCGAGTTCGGCGTGTCCGCCGAGCGGGTGGAGGGCCGCAGCGGCGCCTGGGTGCGCGGCGGCCCAGGTCCGGACCACACGGGGCCGGATCGCAAGGTCGCGGCCATCGGGGCCAGGGTCTCCCGCGGCGTCACCATGCACGGCTTCGCCCTCAACTGCGACTGCGACCTGTCCTGGTTCGACAAGATCATCCCCTGCGGGCTCAAGGACGTGGGCACCACGTCGCTGTCCGCCGAGACCGGCCGCCACATCACCGTGGCCGACGTGCTCCCGGTGGCCGAGCGGGCGGTGGCCGAGGCCCTGGCCGCCCCGGCCTGGCGCCGCGACGTGGCGATGGTCACTACCGCGGTGGCCGGCTGACCCGGGCACTGGCCTTAGGCTGGATTCGTGGTACTCGCTCCCGAAGGCCGCCGGATGCTCCGGTTGGAGGCTCGCAACAGCCAGACTCCGATCGAGCGCAAGCCCCCGTGGATCAAGACGAGGGTGCGCACCGGGCCGCACTACACCGAGCTCAAGGATCTGGTCCGCCGGGAGAACCTGCACACGGTGTGTGAGCAGGCCGGCTGCCCCAACATCTTCGAATGCTGGGAGGACCGCGAGGCCACCTTCCTCATCGGCGGCGACCAGTGCACCAGGCGGTGCGACTTCTGCCAGATCGACACCGGCAAGCCGGCCCCGCTGGACGTCGGCGAGCCCGGCCGGGTGGCCGAGTCGGTGGCCACGATGGGCCTGGCCTACGCCACGGTGACGGGGGTGGCCCGCGACGACCTCGACGACGGCGGCGCCTGGCTGTACGCGCAGACCTGCCGCGAGATCCATGCGGCTGTCCCGGGCTGCGGCGTGGAAGTCCTGATCCCTGACTTCAATGCTCAGCCTGAACGTCTGACGCAAGTCTTCGACGCCGCTCCCGAAGTGCTCGCCCACAACATCGAGACAGTGCCGCGCATCTTCCGCCGGGTCCGGCCCGGGTTCCGCTACGAACGGTCCCTGGACGTGCTGGCCCAGGCCCGCGCCGCCGGGCTGGTGACCAAGTCCAACCTGATACTCGGCCTGGGCGAGGAGCGCGACGAGGTGGTCCCGGCCATGGCCGACCTGCGCGAGGCCGGCTGCGACCTGCTGACCATCACCCAGTACCTGCGGCCGTCGCCGCGCCACCACCCGGTGGAGCGCTGGGTGCATCCGGAGGAGTTCGTCGAGTTGCGCGAGGCCGCGCTCGGCCTCGGGTTCGCCGGCGTGATGTCGGGCCCGCTGGTCCGCTCGTCCTACCGGGCCGGCCGCCTGTACCGCGAGGCGATCGCCTCCCGCCAGCGGGCTTAGCTCCAGGGGCGACCGGCGACGAGCACGCTTCGACGGGCGTCGAAGTGTCCCGGCGTTAGGCTCGGCGTATGGTCAGGCATCTCACCAGCGCCCAGTACGCCGACGACTACGCCGAGCGGCCCGAGATCGACGGCCGTGACGTCACCGAACTGATCCCGGCCGCGGTGGCCGAGGTGCTCGGCGTGGCCGAGACGTGGCTCGGCTGGGACGGCCGGCCGGTGTACCGGGACGGCAACGCCTGGACCCCGCACAAGGCCCTGCGCCGCGTCAACGATCACCTGCTCGACCACCTGACCGAGATCGAGTGCAGGCTGGCCGGCCAGCCGACCCTGCCCGACCAGTGGCACGGCCGGAGGGTCACCACCGCCGCCGACTTCGCCGTGTTCACCGAGATCGACCTGGACGAGGTCACCAGCCGCCTGACCAGGCTGGCCGCCTGCTACCGGGCCAGGCTGTCGGGTCTGGACCCGGCCGCTGTGGACGATCGTCCGGACGAGAGCACGTGGACGATCAGAGAGGTCGTCCATCACGTGAGCAACGTGACCTACTACGCCGACGTGATCGGCCGCCTTGGGGACGATCCCCCGGACTCCCCCATATAGTGCTAGCCCGGGGGGACGACCCCCCGGATCCCCCCGATAAGCTTCAGGGCATGGCCAAGAAGTCCCCTGACACCACGCCCGCCAAGAGCGGAACCGCCAAAGGCGGCACGCCCGACCCCGCGTCCATGGGGCGGATCAAGCAGCTCCGCATGGCGGCCGGCATGGTGCATCAGGCCAACCCGAAGGCCATGCCCATCGTGGCCGCGGCGGGCCTGGGGACGCTAGTCGTCATTGTCCTGCTCGGCGTGCTGCTCGGGCTGTACTTCCTGATCCCGATCGGCGTGCTGCTCGGGCTCTTCGTGGCCATGTTCCTGTTCGGCCGGTTCGCCCAGGCCGCGCAGTACTCGGCCATCGAGGGGCAGCCGGGCGCGGCGGCGGCCGTGCTGCAGACGATGCGCGGCAACTGGACGGTCACCCCGGCCATCGCCGCCAACAAGAACATGGACGTGGTGCACCGGGCCGTCGGCAGGCCCGGCGTCGTCTTGATCGGCGAGGGCTCGCCGACCCGGCTGCCCAGCCTGCTCGCGGCGGAGAAGAAGCGGGTGGCCAGGGTGGCCTACGACATCCCCATCTACGACATCCAGGTCGGCGACAGCGAGGGCCAGATCTCGATCCGCAAGCTGCAGCGGCACATCATGAAGATGCCGCGCAACCTGAAGAGCGGTGCGGTGTCGGACCTGAACTACCGGCTCAAGGCGCTGCCGCAGTCGTTCCAGGCGCCCAAGGGCCCGATGCCGCGGGCAGGCCGCCAGCCCAAGATGCCCAGGCCGAAGATGCGCTGAGCCGCCACGGCTCCTCTGATCCTGACAACCACGGGGATTCTGACCACCACCGGTCAGATCCTGATAACCACCGTGTTCGCGGCGCGGTCGTGCAGCCCGCGCAGGTCGCTGTCGTTGACCAGCGGCGCAATCAGCGTGAGCAGCAGTACGGTGCGGACCAGTGCCCACCAGAACCCGACCGGCTTGCCGTCCAGCCTGGCCACCCTGATGCCGAGCAGCCGCTTCCCCACGGTGAACCCGGTGAGCGCGGTGAGCACGTAGATCTCGGCCGCGAAGACGCCGATGGTCAGCGCCTGCGGGTGCCTGGTGAAGGACAGCGTGATCAGCAGGCACAGCAGCCAGTCCACGAACAGCGCCGCGATCCGCCGGCCCATCCGGGCCACCGACCGGGGCCCCTGCTCGGGCAGCCCGAGCTCCTCCCCCGGGTACTGCGACTGACGGCCGGGCGTGAACACCCCGGTCAGCCAGTCACCCATCCGCCTTTGTTCGGCCACGGGTCAACGGTATCCGGTGCCCGCCCCCGGCTCGCACCTGACCACGCGGAAGGCTCGGCAGCGGGGCCAGCCGCCGCGTAACACGTGCGAAACACACGGGACACGGGGTGGAAACTGTCGGCGTCTAGCGTCCTAGGCGGATCCCGCCGCAGGCCACACGGGCCAAGCAGCGTCTATGGAGGGTCAATGTTCGGCAGTGAGGATGAGGTTCTCAGATTCATCTCCGACGAAGGAGTGCAGTTCATCGATGTCAGGTTCTGCGACCTGCCGGGCACGATGCAGCACTTCACCGTGCCGACCGAGGCCTTCGACGCGAAGGTCTTCACCGACGGCCTGATGTTCGACGGCTCGTCGATCCGCGGGTTCCAGCAGATCCACGAGTCGGACATGCTGCTGCTGCCCGACGTGACCACCGCGGTGCTCGACCCGTTCCGCACGCACAAGACGCTGAACATCACGTTCTTCGTGCACGACCCGCTGACCCGCGAGCCGTACAGCCGGGACCCGCGCAACGTCGCCCGCAAGGCCCAGGAGTATCTGCGCGGCACCGGCATCGCTGACACCGTGTACTTCGGCCCGGAGGCGGAGTTCTACATCTTCGGCTCGGCCCGGTTCGAGACCGGCCCGAACGCCGGCTATTACTACATCGACTCCGAGGAAGGCGCCTGGAACACCGGGCGTGAGGAGGCCGGCGGCAACCTGGCCTACAAGCCGAGGTACAAGGGCGGCTACTTCCCGGTGCCGCCGATGGACCACTACGCCGACCTGCGCTCCGCCATGGTGCGGACCCTGATCGAGGCCGGCATCGGCGTCGAGATGCAGCACCACGAGGTGGGCACGGCCGGCCAGGCCGAGATCAACATGCGATTCGGCCCGCTGCTGCCGATGGCCGACAACATGATGCTGTACAAGTACCTGATCAAGAACGTGGCCAGGGCGCAAGGCAAGACCGTGACGTTCATGCCCAAGCCGATCTTCGGCGACAACGGCAGCGGCATGCACTGCCACCAGAGCCTGTGGAAGGACGGCGCGCCGCTGTTCTACGACGAGGTCGGCTACGCGGGCCTGTCCGACATCGGCCGTTACTACATCGGCGGGCTGCTCAAGCACGCGCCGTCGCTGCTGGCCTTCACCAACCCGACGGTGAACTCCTACCACCGCCTGGTGCCCGGCTTCGAGGCCCCGGTCAACCTGGTGTACTCCCAGCGCAACCGCTCGGCCTGCGTGCGTATCCCGATCACCGGGTCCAGCCCCAAGGCCAAGCGAATCGAGTTCCGGGTCCCGGACCCGTCGGCCAACCCCTACCTGGCCTTCTCGGCCATGATGATGGCCGGCCTCGACGGGGTGAAGAACAAGATCGAACCGCCGGAGCCGGTGGACAAGGACCTGTACGAGCTGCCGCCGGACGAGGCCACCTCGATCCCGCAGGTGCCCGGCTCGCTGGAGAGGGTCCTCGACACGCTCGAGGCCGACCACGACTACCTGCTCGACGGCGGGGTGTTCACCCCCGACCTGATCGAGACCTGGCTGGACTACAAGCGCACCACCGAACTCGACCCAATCCGGCTGCGCCCCCACCCCCACGAGTTCGAGCTCTACTACGACGTCTGAGTCCCGGTAACCCAGAGCGCCCCGCCTGCTCCCCAAGGGAGGCAGGCGGGGCGCTCTGGCGTCCCCCCGTTGTTATGCCTATTGGCGTGGCTGCACGGGCGCCGGTTCGAGATTTACGCTGAACGCCGACCCGTTGCTGGCCAGGTCGGTCGGCTCACCCTGCACCGTCCCGGTGCTCGTGCCGTCGCTGGTGCCGATCACCTTGGAGTGTGAGAACCACGATGACAGGCCCGAGTGGTGGCCGCTGTACGTGGTGAGCGCGGCGCCGCTGAACGCGAACAGCTTGGTCGCCGCGGCGGGAGCGGTGAAGTCGCCCCAGCCGCCGCCGAGGATCGCGCCGTAGAACGCCACGCCCTTGCCCACCGAGTAGGATCCGTAGGCCCGGTTCCCGGCCGTGTCCGTGGCGCTGTAATCGACGGTGCCGGTGGCCTGGTCGTAGTAGACGCTCTGCCGCACCGTGGCGCCTACCGCGAAGCCTTCGCCGTCCGCGAGCGGTGCGCAGGAGCCCCCCACCGGGCACCACATGCCATTGCCGTACGGCCCGGACACCTGCGTGTCGCCTTGGTAGACGTAGAACGCCGGGCCGTACGGCTCGCCCACGGTGGTGGTGTCGGCGCCGACGCTGATGTCGATCTCCCAGTCGGACGAGACCAGGATGACGCCCTCATCGAGGCCGTTCGTGATGTCCGCGTACTGGTCCGGGTTCCGGAGGTAGGTGGACTGGGCGGCCAGCCGGAACTGGGCTCCGCTGACCAGGTACCCGGCCAGGCCCTCGATGTAGGCGCGGCCCCCTGTCGACGCCGGGCGAACGTTCGCCGGGCGGATGCTGGCGGCGTGCCCGAACACGGGATGGCGCGGCGCCGGGGCCGCGCTGGCACTGCTGGCCATGGCCAGCGGCAGTGCGGCGGCCGCGACCAGCGCCGCGACCCTGAATGTGATGCGCAAAGGATTTCTCCGTTCTCCCGCTCGCCCCCGTGGCGAGACGTTTTCGGGGTTGTGCTGCGGCCTTACGCCGCCCTCGGTGCCGGGATGCCGTTCGGCGGCGCGGTGTCGAGCAGCCACACCGGGTTGGACAGCGCCCGCACGGTCCCGGTGGAGTCGACTACGGCCGTCCGCACGAAACTCCCGGCCGAGGTGTCCAGGCTGAGCGTGGCCTGCCCGTTGCTGTCGAGGTCGCCAGGGCCGAACGAGCCCACCGGCACCGTGTTGGAGGCGAGCCCGCTGGCGCCCGCGTAGTCCACGGCGCCCTGGAGCACCTGGAGCGTGGAGCCCGTGGGCAGCCCGGCCGCGGTGACGGCCAGCGAGCGTGAGGTGAGCGAGGACACGCTGACCGCGCCCATCGGCACCTCGCTGTCCACCAGCAGGTCCAGGGCGACCGGGGGGGCCGCCAGGGACCCCGTGTAGGCCCGCCCGGCGGCGAGCGCGGCCAGCAGGTCGCTCTGGGCCGTGGAGGCTGACCACGTGCTCGTCGCCCAGTTCCAGGTGAGCCCGGCCCAGTCCGTCGCCCAGTGGTCGTCCGAAGCGCCGTTGCCGGTGACGAACACGGCGTTGCGGGACAGGACGTCCCACAGGGCGACGTGGTGGGTCAGGTCCACGCCGGCCCGTTTCGGGTAGCCGACCTCGAGGATGTCGCACGCATACACGCCGGTGGCCAGCAACTGGGCCGCCACCTGCTGCAAGAGCGTGTCCTGCTGGGCCTGCGTCTTGAGCACCTTCGTCCACGAGTAGCCGAACGGGTGATTCCAGGAAGCGAGCCCACCGGCCTGGTGGATGGCCGGGATGCCTTTCTGTTCCAGCCACGCCGGAAACTTCTTGTAACCGATCCCGTCCAGGGTGGGGACGGCGACGTTGCTGCCGAACCAGTTGACGTGCGGCAGTCCCAGCGACAGCTCGAGCCCCTGGTACTGGGTCACGGCCGGGAATTGCGGAGCGAGGGCCTCGGCCATGTCAGCCTGCTGGGCGAACAGTTCGCCGCCGTCCAGCGCCCGGTCAAACCTGAGGTAGTCGAAGTACCCGGTCACCGTGTCCCCGGTGGATGAGGCGCGCAGGTACAGCTCGTAGAGGGCGAAGTCACGGGAATCCAGGTCGGGCCACAGCGCGGCGATGTCGTCGGCCGGGGTGATGGTGATCGTCGTCCACGTCTGGCCGTCCGCGGTCACCGGGGTGACGACGACGCCCGTGCGCTGGCTCGCGCTGCGGTGTGCCGTCCCCGAGGGTGTTATCCGGTAGGACAGGCTGTAGGTGCCGGCCTGCCGCCCACCGGAGGCCTGGTGGTAGGAGGTGTCGACCAGGATTTCCAGGTACCCGCGCGACCAGCCCGGCTCCAGCATCACATCGATGGACAGGGACTGCCCGTTCAGGTTGTCCCGGTAGTTCCACCCGTCCGGTGAGGCATTAGCCAGGTAGCCGTACCTGGCCAGTTGCGTAGAAGTGGACTGGGCCGTCAGCGCCAGGGCGCCGCCGCTCACCGGGTCGTTGGGTGAGCACGGTGTGGTGACTATGCCGCCCGTGGAGGCTGCGCCGTTGGGGCCGGATTCGCGCCGCACCCACGTCCACGGCTTGTTGCCCTGCCCCGCCGCGGGCTTCTCCTCGTTCAGGGAGGTGAAGTGCACCACGTCCCGGTATGGCTTGCTGTCGATGGTGTAGGCATGGTCGGTCCACCACAGCACGTCCACCTCGTTCAGCGTGGCCTGGTACAGGTGGGACTGCATGGAGCCGGTGAACTCACTGAACGACGAGTGGATGTGCATCGCGTTGCTGAACGCGCTCGTGCCGTCGAACGTGACCGGTCGCGCGGGCGGGCGCGGACGCGGGCGGACAGCGGCGGACGCCGCCGGGGCGCGGCCGGCCAGGAGAGCAGCGCCAGCGAGCGCGCCAGCCCCGTGCAGGAACTGGCGGCGGGGAAGAGACGGGGAGTGGTCCTGGCACACGAGCAGCCTCACATCGGTCAGAGCAGGGACGTTCAGTAGACGTTCAACTCTGCACCAGGGTTGACCGCCGCCGAGGGGCAATACCCGGAACTTCTCGGCTGGTCACGGACAGTACGGACAAATACTCGCAGTGTAACTGTCAGACGCGCGCGGCAGCCTTACTCCAATAGCGCCGTGTAGCGTTATGAATACGCCGCTCTACTCATATCGCCCTGGCTCATGGGAAGAGCGGAAACGGACGTAAATATCCTTCGGTCATCGCGAGTCCAAGGGCCAAGGATTTATGCCAAAATGGTCCAGCCCTGGTTTGCCATTTAACCAATAGATACGGTCTCTTTGACGCATCTATACCGGGAGTGCGACCTTGGCTCTAGACGGCCCGCGGCCCGGGGATCCCGTGGGGCGGCACGTTCTGCAGCAGCCACGCGGGATTGGACAGCGCGATGACGTTGCCCCCAGCGTCCAGCACCTGGGTGCGCACGAAGCTCTCCTGGCCGGTGTCCACGGTCAGGCCGATCTCCCCCAGGGCTAGTTCGATGGCGGGGTAGCTGGCGATCACGCTGGTGTCTGGCTGCGGATCAGCGCCGCCCGCGTAGTCCACCGTGCCCTGCAGCACCTGCAGCGACCCGTTGCGGGGCAGGCCGCTGGCCATGACGGTGAGGTGACGGCTGGGCAGCTTGGACAGGCTGACCGAACCCATCGGGCATGACCCGTCCACCAGCAGGTCCAGGCTGCTGCCGTCGCCGAACCCGTCCAGCGAACCGCACCAGGCGCGCCCGGCGGCCAGCGCGCTCAGCAGGTCGGCCCGGGCGATGCTGGCGGCCCAGGCCGAGGTGGTCCAGTTGTTGGTCAGGCCGTACCAGTTCAGCCCGTGGTGGTCGTCGTTGGTGCCGTTGCCGGTCAGGAACACCGAGTTACGCGACATCACGTCCCACAGGCCGACGTGGTGGGCGAGATTCGCCCCGCCGCGCAGCACGTAGCCGACTTCCAGCAGGTCGGCGCCGAGCGCGCCCACCCCCCTCGACCCGGGCAGCATCGACAGCGCGAGCTGGGACATCATGCTGTTCTGCCTGTCGACGGGCAACGGCGGGCCACCGGTGTACCCAAAGGGGTGGTTGTAGCTGACCAGGCCGCCATCCTTGTGGATCTCCGGGATCAGGGTGTCCTCGAGGTAGGGAGCCCACTGCCGTGTGCCCATACTCCTGTAGTCGGGCATGACGATGTCGTTGCCGAACCAGTTGACGTGCGGGGAGCGCCAGGAGACTTCCAGCCCCTGCTGCTGCGACACGGCTGGATACCGCTTACTGAGGCCGGTCATCATGTCGGCCTGCTGGGCGAAGAACTCGCCACCGCTGTTGGTCCGCTTGAAGTTCAGGTAGTCGAAGTAGCCCGACACGTCGTCACCGGTGCTGACCGCGCTCAGCGTCAGCCCGTACAGCGAGAAGTCACGGTAGTCCAGATCCGGCCACAGGACCGCGATGTCGTCCGACGGCGTGACCGTGATCGTCGTCCACTCCCCCGCCGCCTGGGGCCGCACGGGAATGGTGATGACCCCATCGTTGCGCTGAGCCTCCCGGTTCTGGCCACCCGACGGCACCAGCCGGTAAGCCAGCGAGTACTGGCCCGCCGGACGTCCCGCCGACGCCTCGTGGTAGGAGGTAGAGATCAGCATCTCCAGGTAGCCGCTGTCCCACCCGGGGTTGAGCAGCACGTCGATCCTGAGCGACTGGCCGGTGAGGTTGTCCCGGTAGTTCCAGTGGGCCGGCTTGCAGTTCGCGTAGTAGCCATACGCGGCGCGCTGCCCGCTGGACTGGGTCTGCGCGCTCAGTCTCAGGCTGCCGTGCGGCTCTGGATCGTTCGGGGTGACCGGAGACGACACGATCCCGCCGCCTGAGCCCCGCGTCAGTGGCCCGCTGCGCTGCACCTGCCAGTCCCAGGCGGCGCCCTGTCCCGGCCCGCCCTTCTCCGTGGTCAGGCTGGTGAAGTGCACCGTGTCCCGGTACTCGGTGCCGTCCATGCGGAAGTCGTGGTCGGTCCACCACAGCACGTCCACGGAGTTGGCCGTGGCCTGGTAGAGCTGGGCGTCCATCGAGCCTTCAAACTCGCTGAACGACGAGTGCACGTGCATGGCCATCGAATACGCGGAGTTGCTGTCCGCGGCCACAGGGCGTGCCGCCGACCGCAACGGCAGCCGGCCCGGCGCCGGTGACCGATGACCGATGAGCGCCGCGCCAGCGGCCAGCGCCGCCGAGCCGTGCAAGAAGTGCCGCCGGGACAGCACCGACCCGTCGGCCGCGGGCGGACCGGTCACGGGGTGGTCATCACACATGATCTGCCTCTCCTGGGTTGGGCAGCTTTATCCGCCACTCCGGTCATGCATCGACGCGGAAGCGTATGCAGACGTCAAGAATTGTTAACGGCGCCGTAAGCGCCATGACTACCCACGTTTACTGGCGGCTCCTGTTCAACGCGGGGAGTCGCAAATCGATGTGAATGCCCTCAGTTCGGACAATACAGCCATTCCCCTCAGCGCGTTAAGATCTCGCCTTCCCTACTTTAACGATCGAAATACATGAGTATCATATCAGACGCCCTGCAGGGCTGGGAATCAGAGAACTTCGCCGTGGATCCCTAATTTGCTGATTACGTAGGCTTTCTTTGACAAATCAATACCTTTATGGCGGCCGGTCAGCACGGACGCCGCCCGGCGGGGTCTACCGTGGGTGGCATGAGGCTCATCGTGCTGGGCGGCTGCGGCGCCTGGCCCGCGGCCGGGCAGGCGTGCAGCGGTTACCTGATCGAGCAAGATGACTTCAGCCTGCTCATCGACCCGGGCTACGCCACCTTGCCCAGGCTGCTGCGGTTCACTCCAGCCGAGGCCGTCGACGCGGTGCTTGTGAGCCACGGCCACCCGGACCACTGCGCGGACCTGAACCCGCTGCTGCGGGCCAGGGTGATGAGCGAGGACCGGCCGCCCCCACTGCCGGTGTACTCACTGCCCGGCGCCCTGGACCAGGTACTGGCCCTGGACAAAGCCGAGATGATGCGCCCGGGGATCGAGATGCACGAGTTCGGTGCGGGTGACGCGTTCACCGTGGGGCCGTTCGGCGTGACCACCTGGGCGCTGCCGCACTCCGTCCCGAACGCCGGCCTGCGGGTGACCGCGGGCGGCCAGAGCCTGGCCTATACCGGCGACTCGGGGCCCAGCCCGGATCTGGTCACGCTGGCCCGTGGCTCCGACCTGTTCCTGGCCGAGGCCACCTACGTCGACGAGGTCCCCGCCGAACACGCCAGACAGCTGTCCTGTGCCGCCCAAGTGGGCCGGGACGCTGCCGAAGCCCGCGCCAGGCGGCTGATGCTCACGCACCTATGGCCGGGCACCGATCCCGCCGCCGCCGTGGCGGCCGCCGCCCGGCACTACGACGGGGAGATCGTTGTCGCCCGCTCAGCCCTTATCATCGACCTCGGTGACAACGCAGGCGAGTGATCAGGACGACGCGACGGCCATCGACCAGGTCGACGCCTTCTGCGACGCGATACCGCGGCGGCTAGCCCGCGCCGAGGCGCACGGGCCGCTCGTGCTGTTCGTCAGCGAGAGTCAAGGCGGCGGCGGGCCGGGCTGGCCGTACTACGCGCGGCCGCGGCGCGGGACCCGGGAGACGATCACCGCCGCGCACGTGCGTGAGGTGCGGGCCAGGCAGCGGCAGCTCGGCGTGCCCGAGTCGTTCGAATGGATCGCGCAGACCGTGCCCGGGCTGGCCAGAACGGCCACCGCGGCCGGGCTCGACGTCGCCGCCCATCCGCTGATGATCTCGCAGACCCTGGTGGCCGCGCCGGAGCTGGCGGCCTGGTTCACGGTACGCGAGGTCCCGCCGGACGAACCGGATCTGGCCAGCGTGGTGGCCGTTCCCGACGTGGCCTTCGGCCATCCGGGGACCAGCCCGGGTTCACCGGGGCCGGCCGAGCGGGACAAGCTCGCGGCCGAACGCGACCCGGCGAGCCTGGAGCGGCTGCGCCACCTGCTGGCCTCGGGACACTCGGTGCTGGCGGCGGCGTTCGGCGACGAGGGGCCGCTGGCCGCCGGGAGCTGCCAGCGGGTGAACGGCGTCGCCGAGATCACCGGAGTGGGCACGCTGCCCAGCGCCCGCCGGTGCGGGCTCGGCGCGGCGGTGACCGCGCGGCTCGCCGCTCTCGCCTTCGGCCGCGGGGCTCACACGGTCTTCCTGTCCGCCTCGGACGACGAGGTCGCCCGGATCTACGCCGGCATCGGCTTTCGCCGCATCGGCACGGCCATGATCGCCGAGCCGAGGTAGGACACAACCCGTCCGGGGGGAGGCGTGTATCGGAGCCGGGCCGTCTCCATCCCAGCTCCATACGCAGCGCAACGGCCCTGCACACCGGCGGCCCACCCTGGGGGTGTCAATTCACCAGGAAGGACCGCCATGTACAGCACCGGCACACCCGTACTCAACCCGGTCAGCGCCGCCTGGAACACGGTGGCGCGGTTCGACGACTACCAGGCCGCCCAGCGGGCCGTCGACGAACTCGCCGACGAAGGTTTCCCCGTCCACAAGCTCGACATCATCGGCAGCGACCTACGGCTGGTCGAGCGGGTCACCGGACGGCTGACCAAGGCCCGCGCGGCCGGGGCGGGCGCGATCACGGGGATGTGGGCGGGCTTGCTGATCGGCTTGCTGCTCGGGCTCTTCACCACCGGCCACACCTGGCTCGGCGTGGTCCTGGCGGCGGCCGGCTTCGGTGCGCTGTGGGGCGCCGTCTTTGGCTTCGCCGCCCACGCGGCCACCCGGGGCCAGCGTGACTTCAGCTCCATCCGCGGGCTGTCGGCCACCCGCTACGACCTGATCGCCCGCGACGGCACCATGGAGCGCGCCAGGCACATGCTCGACGCGGCCGGGCTGCTCCCGGCACCCGACTACACGGCACCCGACTACGCGGCACCCGAATACGCGGCGCCCGGATAACGGGCTCAGCCGCGCCGCGCCCGGGCCAGCGCGGTGGGTGGCAGGCCGGCCAGGCGGACGCTTTCCCTGGTCAGGTGGGCCTGATCGGCGTACCCGGTCTCGGCCGCGACCAGCGCCAGGTCCAGCCGGTCGTCGGCCGCGTCCAGCCGGGTCACGAACCGGCGGAACCGCAGCACCCGCTGCAGCGTCTTGGGCCCGTAGCCGACCGCGTCCAGGCAGCGGCGGCGGAACTGCCGCTCGCTCACCCCGAGTTCCCTGGCCAGTTCGTCGGTGCGCTCACCCGACGCCGCGAGCAGCCGCGCGGCCTGTCTGACCAGCGGGTCCGGCGGCCCCGTGGCGGCCAGCCCAGCGGTCAGGTCGATGAGCCGGCTGAGCGCCACGCCGGGCGGCAGGTCACCGGGCAGCCGGGCCAGATCGGGCCGCGCGTCGGCCAGGTCCACCCGCTGGTCACGCAGTTCGGCCAGCGGCAGCCCCAGCGCAGGCCCGCCCGCCCCCGGCCGCAGCCGCACCCCCACCAGCATCGAGCCGGCGGGCAGGGCCGATGGCGCCGGGCCGGTGTCGGGCCCGGCGATGAACGCACCCTCGCCACGCTGCCAGATCAGGTCGATGCAGCCGTCGGGCAGCACGATCGTCGGATCGCCGGTGGCGACGACCGACGTCCACAGGCAGCTCACGGCCGGGCGCAGCGCAGGCGGTGGCGCCCACTCCCGGTACCCAGGCCGAAGCTCCATGACCCCCAGTCTGGCATCAGGGGCAGACAGCCGGACCTCACCGCCCGCCGCGCGCCCCCGGATGGCCGTTTCCTTCAAGACCGCGGGTCAGGCCCGGTGCTGAGATGGGCTCATGAGCATTCCTGACGTGAACGCAGCAGAACAATTCCTGGCCGCCCATGGGCGGGTACTCGACTGGCGCAGGTTCGACCGGCTGTTCCGCGACGGCGCGGCCGAGCCGGTGCGGGACGCGGTCGCCGCCTACCGCAACGCCGATGGCGGGTTCGGCCACGCCCTCGAACCGGACGGCCGCGCCCCGGCCAGCCAGGGGGCCGCGATGGAGCAGGCCCTCCGCATCCTGCACGAAGCCGACGCCTGGGACGCCGGCCTGGTGGCCGGGGCCTGCGACTGGCTGCAGGCCATCGCGCCCGCCGAAGGCGGCGCCGCGTTTGTCGAGCCGTCGATCGAGGGCTGGCCGCACGCGCCCTGGTGGGTGCCCGAGGACGGCAGGCCCGCCGCGCTCCTGCCCACCGGCATGATCGCCGGCACGCTGCATGCCCGCGGCGTCCGGCATCCCTGGCTGGACCGGGCCACCGAGCTGATGTGGGCGCGGATCGAGGACCTGGCCGACGTGGGCCCCTACGACCTGCGCGGTGTGCTCCGCTTCCTGGACCAGGTACCTGACCGGAGCCGGGCCGAGCAGGCCCTGCCGGCCGCGGGCGCGGTGCTGTTCAAGCTCAACCTGGTCGAGCTTGACCCGGAGGCGCCCGGGGAGACCCACGGCCCGCTCGACTTCGCCCCCGCCCCCGGCCTGGCCGCCACCCTGTTCGACGGCGCCACGCTCGAGGCCAACCTGGACCACCTGGCCCGGGCCCAGAGCGACGACGGCGGCTGGACGTTCAACTGGCCGGCCTGGTCACCCGCCACGCAGGCCGACTGGCGCGGCTGCGTCACCGTGGAGGCCTTGCTCACGTTGCGCGCCTACGGACGCTTGTGAACTGGGAATATTGACCGATGCGTACTGTGGCCAGCGTCGACGAGGTGTGGTCGGCCTGCGGGCGGGTCTGGGAGCGGTCCGTTATCCGTAGAAGACGCGTTCCATGACGGTGCGGGCGCGGCGGGCGGCCCGGCGCCAGTCGTCTTCCAGCGCGCTGGGGCGGCCCGGGTCGTAACCCAGCAGCCTGGCCACCGCGGCGTGCTCGGGCGGCCGGGTGGGCAGCACGTCGGACGGCCGCCCGCGCACCAGCATCACGGCGTCCCTGATCCGGGCGGCCAGCCGCCAGGCCGTGCCGAGGATCTCCGCGTCCGGCGCGGCCAGCAGGCCGGCGACGACGGCCGCCTCCAGCGCGTCCAGGGTGCGGGTGGTGCGCAGGCCCGGTGCCGCGTGCGCGTGCCGCAACTGCAGGAGCTGGACCACCCACTCGACGTCGGTGAGGCCGCCCGGACCGAGCTTGAGGTGCAGCGCGGGCTCGGTGCCGCGCGGGATCCGCTCCGCCTCCATCCGGGCCTTCAGCCGCCGGATCTGGGTGACCGCGGCTTGGCCGATCCCGCCGTCGGGGTAGCGGAACTCGTCGGCCATGGCGATGAACTCCAGGCCGAGCCCGGCGTCCCCGGCGAACGGCTCGGCCCGCAGCAGCGCCTGCGCCTCCCACGATCCCGACCAGCGCTGGTAGTAGGCCAGGTAGGAGGCCAGCGTCCGGACCAGCGGGCCCTGCCGCCCCTCCGGCCGCAGATCCGGGTCGATGAGCAGCGGCGGGTCGGGCGCGGGCAGGGACAGCAGCCGCCGCAGCTCCTCGGCCACGGCGTGCGCGGCCCTGGTGGCTTCCTCCGGGTCGGCCCCGTCCAGCGGGTCGTGCACGAACATCACGTCGGCGTCGCTGGCGTATCCGCTCTCGTGCCCGCCAAACCGCCCCATCGCGACCACGCACATCCTGGTCGGCAGCGGGCCGCGCCGCTTCGCCTCGACCACCCTGGTGGCGGCGGTCAGGGCCGCCTCGACGGTGACCGCGACCAGTGCCGTCAGCCCTGCTCTGGTCTGTGCTTCCCTAGTGTGGGCGGGCTGGGACAGGCCGAGCAGGTCGGCCGCGGCAATGCGGAGCAGCTCCCTGCGCCTGATCGCCCGGACCGCGGCCACCGCGTCCTCGGCTTCGGAGTGCCTGCCGACCACCGCCGCGACCTCGGCGGCCAGGCCGGTGTAGGACCTGGGGGTGAGCTCCGCGTCGTCGGCCAGCATCGCCACCGCGGCGGGCGCGCGCAGCAGCAGCCCGGTCGCGTACCGGCTGGAGCCCAGCAGCCGGGCCAGCCGCTGCGCCACTTTGGTGTCATCGCGCAGCAGCCGCAGGTACCAAGGTGAGTGGCCGAGCGCGTCGCTCACCTGGTGGAAGGCGAGCAGGCCGGCGTCGGGCTCGGCCGCGCTCGCAAACCAGTCCAGCAGCACGGGCAGCAGCGTGCGCTGGATGGCGGCCCGCCGGGACACGCCCGCGGTCAGCGCCTCGATGTGCCGCAGCGCACCGGCCGGGTCCACGTAGCCGAGCGCCTCCAGCCGGGCTGTGGCCGCCGCCGGGGTCAGTACGGGCCCCTCGCCGGGCAGCCGCGCGGCCGCCTGCAGCAGCGGCCGGTAGAACAGCTTCTCGTGCAGCCGGCGCACCTCGGTGGCGTGACGCCGCCACTGGGCGGTGAAATCCGCACCCGGGTCCGCGGCCCGGGCCGGCGTTCCGGTGGCACCGTTCATTACGAAAAGAACTTGCATGGCGCGAGCCAGCCGGCGCACGGTCACCGGATCATCGGGCAGCACGTGAGTGCGGCGGAGCTGGTAGAGCTGCAGCAGGTGCTCGACCCGGCGCAGGAAGCGGTAGGCGGCGGCCAGCGCGGCCGCGTCGTCGCGGCCCACGTAGCCGCCGTCGGCCAGCGAAGCCAGCGCGGGCAGCGTGGCGGGGCGGCGCAGCGCGGCGTCGGCGCGGCCGTGCACGAGCTGCAGCAACTGGACGGTGAACTCGATGTCGCGCAGGCCGCCGGGGCCGAGCTTGAGCTCGCGGCCCGCCTGGCCGGCGGGCAGGCTCTGTTCCACCCGGCGGCGCATGGCCTGGACGTCCTCCACGAAGTTCTCGCGCTGGGCGGCCTGCCAGACCATCGGCGTGATCATCTCGACGTAATCGCGGCCCAGGGCGAGGTCGCCCGCGACCGGACGGGCCTTGAGCAGCGCCTGGAACTCCCAGGTCTTGGCCCAGCGCTCGTAGTACGCGCGGTGGCTGGCCAGGGTGCGCACCAGCGGGCCGCTGCGGCCCTCGGGCCGCAGGTTCGGATCGACCGGGAAGATCATGCCCTCGCCGGTGCTCTGCGCGCACACGCCGATCAGGCCGGTGGCGAGCCTGGTGGCGGTGCGCAGCGCGGCGTCCTGGCCGGTGTCTGCGGGGGCGCCGGGGGCGGGCTCGGCCACGAAGATGACGTCGACGTCGCTGGCGTAGTTGAGCTCACGGCCGCCGCACTTGCCCATAGCGATCACGGCCAGCCGGGCCGGCGGGTCGCCGCCGGGCAGCCGCGAACGCGCGACGGCCAGCGCCGCCTCCAGCGCGGCGGCCGCCAGGTCGGCCAGCTCGGCGGCGGTCTCGTCCACCGTGATCGCACCGGTCAGATCCCTGGCCGCCAGGTGCAGCAGCGCGCGGTGGTAGGCGGCGCACAGGGCGGCGGCGTGATCGGCGTCGGTACCGGTCGCCACGGGTTCGGCCTCGCCCGGACCGGCGCCGACGGCGCGTAGCAGGGTGGCTCGCAGCCCGGCCGCGTCCGGCGGCCGCAGCGCCCCGGGGCCGTGCAGGATGCGCCAGTCGGCGGGGTGCCTGGCCAGGTGGTCGCCGAAGGCCGCGCTCGCGCCCAGCACCGCGGCCAGCCGGGTCGCGAACTCCTCGTCGCCGGCCAGGGCCGCCCGCAGCCCGGCCGGGGCCCCGTCACTGGCCTGCAGCAGCCGGGCCAGCCCGGTCAGCGCCAGGTCGGGATCGGCCGCGGCGGCGATCGTGGCTACCGGACCGGGGTCGAGGTCAATTTCGGCGACGACGCCTTCGGCCCGGCCGGCGTCGGCGAACCCCAGCCGGGCCAGCTTTCCGGCCAGCGTGGCGCGGCGGGCGCCGCCGGCCGGATAGCTGCTCACGTTCGCACGGTAATGCAGGAAGCGGGTGGGCCGGGCGCTGACTCCCCGGGCGTTAGCTGGTGCGGCGGCGGAACAGGACGCCGCACAGCGCCACCGAAACGACCAGGATCCCGAGGCACCACGCCACCGCCCGCCAGGGCGCCGGGCCGGCCGGGGTGTGCAGGAGCAGGCCGCGCAGCGTCTCGATCACCAGGGTCGCGGGCTGGTTGGCCGCGAACCCGCGCAGCCAGCTGGGCATGGTGTGGACCGGCACCAGGGCGCTGCTCGCGTAGATGGCGAACATCATCACGAACATGGAGCTGTTGGCCGCCTCCGGTGACTTGGTGAGCAGCCCGTACGCCGCGCACAGCCAGGACAGGGCGATCAGGCACAGCACCAGCAGGCCGGCCGCGCCGAACCAGGCCGCCACCCCCGCGTGCGGCCGGAAGCCGAGGCCGAATGCCACGCCGAGCACCAGCACGGCCGAGACCAGGTTGCGGGCGACGTTGGCCACCACGTGCCCGGTCAGCATCGGCGTGGCGGCGATGTCCATCGAGCGGAACCTGTCGATGATGCCGCCCGCCATGTCCTGGCTCACCGCCACCGCCGTGCCCGCCGACCCGACCGCCGCGCAGAGCAGCATGACCCCCGGCACCACGTAGGTGACGTACTTGGTGCCGGTGCTGATCGCGTGGCCGAACAGGACGACGAAGAAGACCATTAGCATGACCGGCAGCATCAGCGAGGTGAGCAGCGTGTCGACCTGGCGCCTGGACATCCGCAGGCAGCGCCCGGTCAGAGCCAGCGCGGGGGTGAGCCCCGTTCGGGGGGCCGTCAGGGTGAGGTCAGACATGGGAACTCTCCTTCTGGGTCAGGCCCGACGCCGGCCCGGCAGCGCCGTGGCCGGTCAGGGTGAGGAACACGTCGTCGAGGGTGGGGGTGTGCACGCTGAACCTGGTCACCGAGATGCGCCGCGGGTCGAGCTCGTCCAGCACGTTCCTGACGTGGGCCGAGCTGCCGTCCGTGGGCACACCGATGGTCAGCGTGGCCTGGTCGGCGTGCACGGCCCGGTGGCCAAGCCGCCCGGCGACCTCGCCGAAGGTGGCCGCGGTGGTGAATTCCATATCCAGCCGGGCGCCGGCCAGATCGTGCTTGAGCTGGGCGGGGGTGCCTTCCGCGATCTTGCGCCCGCCGTCCATGACGACGACCCGGTCGGCCAGCTCGTCGGCCTCCAGCAGGTACTGGGTGGTGAGCAACACGGTCACCCCGGCCCGGAGCAGGCCGGTGATGACCTCCCACATCTGCTGCTTGCTGCGCGGGTCCAGGCCGGTGGTCGGCTCGTCAAGGAAGATCACCTCGGGCTGCCCGACCAGGCCGGCGGCCAGGTCCAGCCGCCTGCGCATCCCGCCCGAGTAGGTCTCGGCCCGCCGCTTAGCGGCCGCCGTCAGGTCGAACCGCTCCAGCAGTTCGGCCGCGCGGCGACGGGCCTGGCCCGGCGGCAGGCCCGACAGCCTGGCCATCATGCGGAGGTTCTCCTCGCCGGTCTGCAGCCCGTCGATCGCGGCGAACTGCCCGGTCAGGCTGATCCGCGACCGCACTTCCCGCCGCTGTGCCCGCACGTCGAACCCGGCCACCCGCGCCTGCCCGGCGTCGGCGCGCAGCAAGGTGGACAGGATGCGCACCGTGGTGGTCTTGCCCGCGCCGTTCGGGCCAAGCAGCGCGAGCAGGCTGCCCTTGGGCACGCTCAAGTCCAGGCCGGTCAGGACCTTGGTGTCGCCGTAGGACTTCTCCAGGCCGATGGCCTCGATCGCCGGTTGTTCCCCCATGAGTCTCTCCTCTGCGTGCGGTATACACTTTTTTGCGTATGTCATACGCTCTATTGCGTAGACCATACGCAGCTCTAGGATGGGGTGTCAACCGAGAAAGAGCCGAGACGATGGACGATCACACCGATCACAGCGCTACGCGGGCCGCTGGCTGGCAGTTGCCGGCCAGCATCGAGGCCGTCTGGGGCGTCAGGGACCGCCCGCACAAGGGACCGAAGCCGGGCCTGACGCTGGGCCGCGTGGTGGACGCGGCCGTGCGGGTGGCCGAATCCGAGGGCCTGGCCGCCGTGTCGATGAGCCGGGTGGCCACCGAACTCGGCGCGTCCACCATGTCGCTGTACCGGTACGTCGCGGCCAAGGACGAACTGCTCGACCTCATGGCCGACCAGGCTTACGGTCCCCCGCCTCCCCCGCCGGAGCCGGGCCAGGGCTGGCGGGAGGGGCTGTCACAGTGGGCCTGGGCGCTGCGCGCCACCTACTACCGCAATGCGTGGGCCCTGCATATCCCGATCAGCAGCCTGCCCGTCACCCCGAACCAGGTCGGCTGGTTCGAGAACGGCCTGAGCAGTCTGGCCGCGACCGGGCTGATGGAGGAGGTGAAGACCTCGGTGGTGCTGCTCATCAACACCTACACGAGGTCCGAGGCGACGATCAACGTCAACCTCAGCGCGGCCGTGCAGGCATCCGGGATGCCACCGGACGAGTGGATGGCGTACTACGGCCGCCTGCTCACCACGCTGACCGACCCACAGCGCTTCCCGGCGATCAGCGCGGCCATCGCGGCCGGGGTCTTCGACCAGGCCGACGCGCCGGACAAGGAGTTCGGCTTCGGCCTGGAGCGGATCCTGGACGGTATCGAGGTCCTCGTGCGGGCTAGTGCCTGTCCGTAAGCAGGCCGTTCAGAGCTTGTCCATGAGCGGGATGTCGCCGAAACGGGCCAGGCCGAACGGGACGAACGGGACCGGTGCGGAGTGGACGGTCGCGCCGGCCGGGGCTTCGCGCCCGAGCGCCCGGGCGAACTCGGCCGCCTCGTCCTCGTTGTTGGCCCCCACCACCACGTACTTCCAGCGGCGGACCACCTGGCGGCCCTCCGATTCCAGCCGCCTGGCCAGTTCGACCGCCTCGTGCCGGGAGGGCAACTCGACCCGCACCTCCCATTCGGCCTGCCCGGTGGCCAGCGACTCCTGCGTGTCGTCGTCCACCCGGCGCTGGCGCTCGGCCTGCTGCTGCTCGGCGGTCTCCGGCAGGGGTGCGCCGGCGTCCTCCCACTCCTGCTCGATGGGGTGCCAGCGGTCCAGCGCGAACTCGGCGGCCAGTTGCTTGCCCGCCAGCACGTCACGCACGACCCGCTCCGCCTCGCGCGCCGCGTTCTCGGTGGCGGCGTACAGGAAGATGCGCGGGCCGTCGGCGGACACCGCGACCCGGTGCCCGAGCCGGTGCCGCACGTCCTGTTCCACCTCGTGCTCGCGTACGGCCTGCGCCACCCGCTGAACGTGCCCCTCGTCGGGGAGCTTGACCGTCACTCGCCAGTCTTCGTCTGCCACGGGAGCGACTCTACCGATACCTGGCCGCCGGCTCGACGTTTGGCCGTGGCCAGACGGGTAGATGGACAGATTCACTACCCAAGCGGACGAAAAGAAGGAAAGACATGGGGAGCGCGCTGAAGTCAGCGACGGTGGCCTTTCTGGCCGCCGCCGAGGGGGCCGAGCAGGCCGAGCTGCAGCGGCCGTGGCAGGCCGTGATCGAGCAGGGCGGACGGCCCGTGCTCATCTCTGCCGCCAAGGACAAGATCCAGATGTTCGAGCACCTGGACCGCGGCGAGACCCAGGCCGTGGACGTGCAGATCACCGACGCCCGCACCAGCGACTACGTGGGCCTGGTCCTCCCCGGCGGCGTGGCCAACCCGGACCAGTTGCGCACGATCAGGTCGGCG
>DATAWQ010000113.1:0-1584 GCA_036267135.1 Streptosporangiaceae bacterium
GCGCGCGGCGGCACGGTCCTGCTGTCTTCCCACCTGCTGGCCGAGGTCCAGGCGACCGCCGACCGGCTGGTGATCATCGCCGGCGGCCGGATCGCCGCCCAGGGCACGCTACAGCAGCTGCTGGCCGGGACCGGCCAGAACCTTGAAGAGATGTTCCTTTCCCTCACCTCCCTCACCTCTGGAGGCTCCCGATGATTCGCTTCGGCACCCTGGTACGCGCCGAGTTGCGCAAGTCCGTCGACGTCCGCGCCGCGCGCTGGCTGCTGCTCGCGGCCGCGCTGCTCGCCGCGGGCGCCGAGGCTGTCCCGCTGGTGTTCCCGCACAACGTGACCCAGGACCGGGCCAGCTACCTCACCTGGGCCGCCCTCGGGGTGTCCCGGGTGCTGCCGCTCGTATTGCTGATGGCGATGACCGCCGAATGGAGCCAGCGCACCGCGATGACCACCTTTACCCTCGAGCCGCGCCGCGGCCGGGTACTGGCCGCCAAGATCTTGGCGGGGCTGACTATTAGCGTGGTCGCCGGCCTGTTCGCCCTGCTTGCCGGGACGGTCGCGGTGCTCGCCGCCGGCCACTCCGGCCGGGTCGTGGCAAGCGGCTGGGACTGGTCCCAGCTGGCCGGGTTCGCGCTGTTCATCGTGCTCACCAGCGCGGTCGGCATGGCGATCGGCGCCGCCCTGCATAACACGGCGGCGGCCATCGTCACCTACTTCGTGCTGGCCGGCCTGTTCAGCTTGCTGATGATCCCCGCGCTGGAAAAGGTCGGCGACTGGATCAACACGGGGCAGACGTTCGGCTGGATGCTCACCGGAGACTGGTCCGGGCACGTCGCCGAGATTGCCGTCTCCGCGGCGCTGTGGATCGCGCTGCCGCTGGCGGTGGGCACCTTCCGGACCATCCGCCGCGAGGTCCACTGAGCGGCTTGGCCGGGTGATGGTGGATCTTTGGGAGGAGCCCGTTGCTCCTAACGATCCACCATCACCCGAACGGCCCTGGCCGGGCGGCGGGCGGGCCTAGGTGGCTGGTCACTGGTCGGGGCGGTAGGGGCGGGCTAGCGGCCAGTGCGTGTCCTCGAGGACCGCGTCGGCGTCTAGGTCGGCGAAGCTCTGGATAAGGGTGGCCACCAGGCCGGTCCAGCCGGTCTGGTGGGAGGCGCCGAGGCCCGCGCCGTTGTCGCCGTGGAAGTACTCGTAGAACAGGATGAGGTCCCGCCAGTGCGGGTCCTCCTGGAACAGCCGGTTGCCGCCGTACACCGGCCGGCGACCGTCCTCGTCTTGTACGAAGATCCCCACGAGGCGGCGGGCCAGTTCCTTGGCCACCTCAAGCAGGTTCATCATCGTTCCCGACCCGGTCGGGCACTCGACCTTCAACTCGTTGCCGTAGTAGCGGTAGTGGGAGATGAGGGCCCTGATCAAGAGCAGGTTCACCGGGAACCAGACCGGGCCTCGCCAGTTGGAGTTGCCGCCGAACATCCCGCTAGTGGACTCGGCGGGCTCGTACCGTACCTGGTGCTCCACGCCGTCGATCGAGAGGGTGTACGGGTCGTCGAGGTGCCAGCGCGAGATCGAGCGGATGCCGTGCGGTCCG
>DATAWQ010000114.1:0-39823 GCA_036267135.1 Streptosporangiaceae bacterium
CCGGTCGCTCGCCTTCGGCTCGCTCGGTGCTAGCCGGTCGCTCGCCTTCGGCTCGCTCGGTGCTAGCCGGTCGCTCGCCTTCGGCTCGCTCACTGGTCCCCCCCCGTCTCGAAGGGGGTGGCGGCGCGGCCGCGCAGGACGATGTCCCAGGCGTAGCCGAGCGCCCACTGCGGCTCGGTCAGCGCGAGGTCGAACCGGGCGATCAGCCGCTGCCTGGCGGCGGGGTCGGGCACCGAGTTGAGCACCGGATCCAGCGCCTGGAGCGGGTCGCCTGGGAAGTACATCTGGGTGATCAGGCGCTGGGCGAACGAGCGGCCGAACACGGAGAAGTGGATGTGCGCGGGCCGCCACGCGTTGGGGTGGTTGCGCCACGGATAGGAGCCCGGCTTGATCGTGACGAACCGGTACCGGCCTTCGTCGTCGGTGAGGCAGCGGCCGAGGCCGGTGAAGTTCGGGTCCAGCGGCGCGGGGTGGTTGTCCGCCCGGTGCAGGTAACGGCCGGCCGCGTTGGTCTGCCAGATCTCGACCAGGCTGCGGGTGACCGGGCGGCCGCCGGAGTCCAGCAACCGGCCGGTGACGATGATCCGCTCACCCTGCGGCTCGCCCTCGTGCTGGGTGGTGAGGTCGGCGTCGCCGGGCTTGACCCGCTCCTCGCCGAGCAGCGGGCCGGTGATCTCGGTGAGCCGGTGCGGCAGCAGCACCAGCGGCTGCTTGGGCGTGCGCAGCGCCGACGACCGGTACCCGGCGAAGTCGAGCGGCGGGTGCACGCCGCGCGGGCGCTGGTAGGGGCCCAGCGTAAAGCCGCCTGCGGGGCTGCTCATCGGGTCGCTCCTTCGGCGTCGCTGGCGGCGCGCAGCGCGCGCAGGGCGGTGAGCTCGGCGGGGCCGGGTGGCGGGATCTGCTCCAGGGTGCCGGCGACGGCCAGTTCCCAGCCCGTGTTCGCCCGCACGTCGGCCACTGACACACCCCGGTACAGCCCGGTCAGCACGAGTTCGCAACTACCGGGATCGGGTTCGAGCACGCCCAGGTCGGTGATCACCCGCCTGGGCCCGGCGCCGGTCAGGCCGAGCCGCGCCCGGTCGCCGGGGCCGGCGCCGAAGCCCACCGACGTCACGAAGTCCACCCGGTCCACGAACGACCGCCTGGCCTGCCTGGTGACGACGATCACCTCCCGGCAGGAGGCCGCGATCTCGGGTGCGCCGCCCGCGCCCGGCAGCCTGGCCTTGGGCTTGGTGTAGTCCGCGCCGATGACCGTGGTGTTGATGTTCGCGAACTTGTCGATCTGGGCGGCGCCGAGGAAGCCGACGTCGATCCGGCCCGGCTGCAGCCAGTAGTTGAAGATCTCTGGCACGCTCACCACGGAGTCGGCGGTCTCGGCCAGCACGCCGTCGCCGATGGACAGCGGCAGCCAGCCGGGCTTGGTGCCGATCGTGCCCGACTCGTAGACGAGCACAAGCCGCGGGGCGTGCGTGGCGCGGGCCAGGTTTGCCGCGGCGCTCGGCAGGCCGATGCCGACGAAGCAGGTCATGCCGTCGCGCAGCGCGCGGGCGGCTGCCACGGTCATCATCTCGTCGGCGGTGTAACCTCCGCCCCCGGCCGGCCCCCTCCCCCTGGTTCCCGCCATGTCTCTCCCGCTGATGCATGCTGGTGCGAGCCAACCGCGCCGGTGGCGCTGTGCGCCCTCCGCCCATACGTACGCTAGCCGGTTATTCCTTCCTCGGCCAGCACACGCTGTGCGATCGCGAAGGCGCGATTGGCCGCCGGGACCCCGGCGTACACGGCGACCTGAAGCAGCACCTCTCTTATCTGCGCCGGGGTGAGGCCGTTGCGAAGGGCCGCGCGCACGTGCATGGCCAGTTCCTCCTCCTGCCGCAGCACGGCGAGCGCGGTGAGCGTGACGATGCTGCGCTCGGGCCGGGACAGGCCGGGCCGCGACCAGATCTCACCCCAGGCGTACCGGGTGATCAGGTCCTGGAACGGTGCGGTGAACTCGGTGGCACCGGCCACCGCCCGGTCCACGTGCTCGTCACCGAGCACCTCGCGGCGAACCCGCATGCCCTGTTCGGCCCGGTCCCGGCTTGGCTCATCGCGGTCTGGGCCATCGCGGTCTGGGCCATCGTGGTCTGGCACGTAGCTTCCTCCTCGACGGGGAGATCCAGGGGCGCGGACAGTCTCCCAGGGTTTGGCGGCCGGCTGGCGGGTAGCCCACTGAGCTGGCACGCAGGTCCAGCCGAACCCAGGGAGGGGACATGGACAAGAAGGAGTTCGTCGAGCGGCTCAACGCCGATCTCGGCACGGAGTTCCAGTCGATCATCCAGTACGTGCAGCACACGGCGACCATCAAGGGCGCCGAGTACCGGTCCATCGCCGAGGAGCTCGGAGCCCATCTGGCTCAGGAGCTCGAGCACGCCAAGACGCTGGCCATGCAGATCGACTTCCTCGGCGGCACCCCCACGGTGGCGGTCCCGCCGGTGCCGGACTGCCCGGACGGCGAGGCGGCGCTGAAGGCCGACCTCGACCTGGAGGAAAAGCAGCTCCAGCGGTACCGCGACCGGGTCGCCGAGGCCAGCGAGCTGGGGCTGCCCGACGTGGCCGAGGCCCTGCGCCCGCTGCTCCAGCAGACCCAGGACCACGTCATCGACCTGCGCGACGCCTTGGGTCAGTAGGCACTGGGTAAATGAGCACGGGGTAAATAAGCGGGCCGGTGTGGTGCTGGGGCCGGTGGCGGCGGCGTGGTGCGCGGCTAGGGCGCGGGTGATCAGGATGGCGGTGGCGCCGAGGTAGCCGGCCGGGTCCAGGGCCGCGTCGATCTGCTCGGCGGTCACGCCCTCGGCCAGGTCCAGCAGCACGTCCCTGAACGGCTGGCCGCTGGCGGCCGCGCGGCCGGCCGCGTCCGCCACCAGGTCGTGCGCGGGCAGCCTGCCGAGGGCCGGCGCGAGCACGGCGGTCACGTGCTCGGCCAGCGGCAGCCCGCCGGCCTTGGCCAGGTTCGCCCGCATCGCGGCGGCGTCGACCTCGAGCCCGGCCAGCAGCTCCGCGCTCCAGGCCGCGGCCGAGGCGGTCAGCTCGAGCAGGTGGGCCAGCGGCTGCCATTCGGCGTGCCAGGCGCCCGCCGCGCGCTGCTGCTCCTGCTCGGCGGCGGCGGCCAGGGTGGCGAGCAGGCCAGGCGCCTGCCTGGCGCAGCCCAGGACCGCGACCGCGGCCACCGGGTTGCGTTTGTGCGGCATGGCCGACGAGCCTCCTCGCCCCGGGTTCCCGCCCTCGCGCAGCTCGCCCACCTCGGTCTGGGCCAGCAGGGTCACGTCCCGCGCGATCTTGCCGGTGGCGGCGCAGACCCCGGCCAGGGCCGCGGCCAGCTCGACGACGCGCAGCCGGTTGGTGTGCCAGGGCAGGCCGGGGTCGGCCAGCCCGAGTTCGGCGGCGAGCAGCCCGGCAACCCTGGGGCCGTCCTGGCCGAGCGAGGCCAGCGTCCCGGCGGCGCCGCCGAACTGCACGGCCAAGCGCTCGCGCCGCACCGCGGCCAGGCGGGCCGTGGCCTCGTCGATGCCGGTCATCCAGCCCGCCGCGACCAGGCCGAACGTGACCGGGACGGCCTGCTGCAGCAGGGTCCGGCCCAGCATCGGCGTGCCCGCGTGGGCGGCGGCCAGGCCCGCGGCTGCGGTGGCCGCGTCGGCCAGGCTGGCCACGATCGCGTCGGCGGCGGCCCTGGCCAGCAGCATCATCGCGGTGTCGATGACGTCCTGGCTGGTCGCGCCGTGATGCACAGCCCCGGCCGCGGCGGCGTCCGCCCCGAGCCGTCCGGTCAGCGCCCGGACCAGCGCGGGTACCGGGTTGCCGGTGAGCGCCGCCTGCCGGCCTAGCTCGGCCGGGTCGAAGTCGCCCGCCCTGGCGGCGGCGGTGACCGCCGCGCCCGCCCCGGCGGACGCCAGCCCGGCCCGCTCAAGGGCGCGGGCCAGCGCGGCCTCGGTGTCCAGCATCGCCTGCAGCCAGGCCCGGTCGCTGGTGTCGGCACCGCCGTGGGCGGCTCCGCGCGCGAAGACCCCGCTGAACAGGCCGCCGGGCTCAGACATGCGCCAGCCCGACGTAGTTCTCGGCCAGCGAGGCCGACGCCGCCGCCGAGCCGCACACGTAGTCCAGGTGAGAGCGCTGCAGCCGCCGGTCGTAGCCGTCGTAGCTGTCGAAGGTGTGCAGCAGCGTGGTCATCCACCAGGAGAAGTGCTGCACCCGCCAGACCCGGCGCAGGCAGGTGTCGGAGTAGGCGTCGAGCAGACCGGTGCTGCCGTCGGCGTACCAGGCGGTCAGCGCCTCGGTCAGCACGCCGACGTCGAAGGCGGCCAGGTTCAGCCCCTTGGCCCCGGTAGGCGGCACGATGTGTGCCGCGTCCCCGGCCAGGTACATCCGCCCGTACCGCATCGGCTCGGCCACGAAGCTGCGCATCGGGGCCACGACCTTCTCCAGCACCGGCCCGGTGCGCAGACGCCAGCCCGGCACGGTCTCCAGGCGGGCCGCCATCTCGTCCCAGTACCGCTCGTCCGGCCAGTTGGCCACGTCCTCGTCCGGGGCGACCTGCAGGTAGAACCGGCTGAGCTGCGGGCTGCGCATGCTGTGCAGGGCGAAGCCGCGCTCACTGTGGGCGTAGATCAGTTCCTCCGACGACGGCGGCACCTCGGCGAGCACGCCGAGCCAGCCGAACGGGTACTCCCGGTCGTAGCAGGTCAGCACGCCGTCCGGGATGGCGGGCCGGCACACGCCGTGGAAGCCGTCGCAGCCGGCGATGAAGTCGCAGTCCAGGGTCTGCCGCTGACCGGCGTGGGTGAAGCCGATCGACGGGTGCGCGGTGCCGAAGCCGGTGGGCGTCACGCCGGAGACCTCGAACAGGATCCGGCCGCCGGCCGCGAGCCTGGCGGCGATCAGATCCTTGACCACCTCCTGCTGGCCGTACACGGTGATCGCGCGGCCGGGAACCAGCTTCTCGAACGCGATGCGGTGCGGCTGGCCGCCGAACCGCAACTCGATGCCGTGGTGGACGAGACCCTCGCGCAGCAGCCGGCCGCCGAGCCCGGTGGCGACCAGGGTGTCCACCGTGCCCTGCTCGAGCACCCCGGCCCTGACCCGCTTCTGCACGTAGTCGCGGCTGTGCGCCTCGAGCACCACGGAGTCGATGCCGCGCAGGTGCAGCAGATGCGACAGCAGCAGCCCGGCCGGCCCGGCGCCGACGATCCCAACCTGGGTACGCACAACATCATGTTCTCACTGCGCACATCCGTACGGTAATGAAGCCGGAGATGGAGACATGAACTCCGGATCGGGGGGTAGGCGGGGTGTCTAATACGTCGGCTCTGTGGTGATTTAATTACATTCTTACTATAAGCAATGTGACTTCTTGCCGTTTTTTTACCTTCTTGGTATTCAAAAGTTATGAAGTCTTGACATATGGTGCCTGCATAGCCCGCAGGACCGGCGACCTGGCTCTCTTCGGGGGGCTGGCTCGCCCCCTGCCTGCCCACGGTCAAAGGAGCCCGTATGATCCCCCGCTTGTGCGCACCGCTCGCCGCGGTCGCACTTATCTTCGGCTCGCTTGTGGCAGCGACTGGCAGTGCGGACGCAGGGGTAACCCTGCATCCCGGCACCACCACCGTTCGCCCCGGAGGCGCGCTGAACCACTTCAACCCAGGTGGGCTGATGCATCAGCCCACCGGTGCGATGACCCACGAGCACGGCATCAGGAACGAGTCACAAAGCAGCAACTGGTCTGGTTACGCGGCCACCGGATCGGCTGGATCGTTCACCAGCGTCTCGTCGAGCTGGACCGAGCCGTCCGCGAACTGCGGCGACGGTGGCACCGAGTACGCCGCGTTCTGGGTCGGCCTGGACGGCTACAACAGCGACTCGGTCGAGCAGACCGGCACCGACTCCGACTGCTCCGGAGGCTCGCCGGACTACTACGGCTGGTATGAGATGTATCCGGCTAATCCGGTGTACTACAACAACCCGGTCTCGCCCGGCGACAGCATGAGCGCGTCGGTCTCCGTCAGCGGTGACGCGTACACGCTGGTGCTGACCGACAACAGCGAAGGCTGGACGCAGACCCAGAACATTTCGGAAAGTGGCCTGTCCGACTCGTCCGCCGAGGTCATCACCGAGGCGCCGTGCTGTCTGTCGTCGGGCAACCCGCTGCCGCTGGCCGACTTCGGCACGGTGAACTACGGCGGGTCGTCGGCCAACGGGCAGTCGATGGCCAACTACGGCCCGGACCAGATCATCATGGTCGGCGCGAGTGGCGACCAGCTCGACAACACGAGCTCGATGGACGGCTCGGGTGATTTCAGTAACACCTGGGAGAACGAAAGCTAGATTAACCCCCCGCACACGCCGCTGCCCCGCAGGCCCGTCCCGCCTGCGGGGCAGCGGCGTCTCTTGCGGGCCGCCTCGCATGGGCCGTACCGGGCCTATGGCGGGCTCGTGGGCAGGGCTTATTGTCGGCGGTATGACGGAAGAAATCACGCTCGCCACCGGCCCGGACCTGCCCCAGCGCCGCCACCTCGTCACCTCGATACCAGGCCCGGCCTCCCGCGCCCTGGCCCAGCGCCGGCAGGCCAACGTGGCCCGCGGCGTCAGCAGCGTGCTGCCCGTGTTCGCGCAGGCGGCCGGCGGCGGTGTCCTGCTGGACGTGGACGGCAACTCGCTGATCGACTTCGGCTCGGGGATCGCCGTCGTCTCCGTCGGCAACAGCGCGCCGCTGGTGGTCGAGGGCGTCACCGAACAGGTGGCCAGGTTCACCCACACCTGCTTCATGGTCGCCCCGTACGAGAGTTATGTGCAGGTCTGCGAGGAGCTGGCCAGGCTCACACCGGGCCGACACGACAAGCGGTCGATCCTGGTGAACTCCGGCGCGGAGGCCGTGGAGAACGCGGTGAAGATCGCCCGGCACGCCACCGGGCGCGAGGCCGTGGTGGCGTTCGACCACGCCTACCACGGGCGGACCAACCTCACGATGGCCCTCACCGCCAAGAACATGCCGTACAAGAACGGGTTCGGGCCGTTCGCCGGCGAGGTGTACCGGGTGCCGATGGCCTACCCGCTGCGCTGGCCCGGCGGGCCGGAGCGGTGCGCCGCCGAGGCGCTCGACGTGGTCACCGGGCTCATCCACAGCCAGGTCGGCGAGCAGAACGTCGCGGCCGTGATCATTGAGCCGATCCAGGGTGAGGGCGGGTTCATCGTGCCACCGGACGGGTTCCTGCCCGGGCTGGCGGAGTTCTGCCGGGCGAACGGCATCGTGCTGATCGCCGACGAGATCCAGAGCGGGTTCTGCCGGACCGGTGACTGGTTCGCCTGCCAGCACGAGGACGTGGTGCCCGACCTGATGACCACGGCCAAGGCGATGGCGGGCGGGCTGCCGCTGGCGGCGGTGACCGGCCGGGCCGAGCTGATGGACGCCGTGCACCCCGGCGGGCTCGGCGGCACCTACGGCGGCAACCCGGTGGCCTGCGCGGCCGCGCTCGGCGCGATCGCCACCATGGAGGCCGGCGACCTGGCCGGCCGGGCGAGGCACATCGGCGACATCATGCTCCCCCGGTTGCAGGCCCTGGCCGAGAAGCACCCGGTGATCGGGGACGTGCGCGGGCGCGGGGGGATGATCGCGGTCGAACTGGTCGAGCCCGGCGGCCTGGTGCCCAACCCGGCCGCCGCCGGGCAGGTCGCCACGGCCTGCCATGCGGCTGGCCTGGTCGTGCTCACCTGCGGCACGTTCGGCAACGTGCTGCGCTTCCTGCCCCCGCTGGTCATCCCCGACCATCTGCTCGACGAGGGCCTCGGCCTCCTCGAAGAGGCGTTCGGCGCCCTGTAAGGCCCAGCTAACCGGGAAGATCTGGATCGCGGTCGAATTGGCCGAGCCCGGCGGCGTGGTGCCCAACCAGCCGCCGGGCAGGTGGCCGGCTTACCGGCCAGATTCCCTCAGGAAAGCTCGAGGTCTTAAATGCCGGTAATTGCCAGCGTCTGGCCACTATCTCCGCACGGACTATAAATCGCCTGCTGTGAGGCCCCATCTGAGGTCAGGCAATACGCCACGTTCCCGCCCCCCTCGTTATTTGTGGCGTAAACGCTGACCAGCCGGTAGTTACCGTTACCCAGGGAGTGCTCGACGAAGTAGTTGCCGTCGGTGTAGGGCCGCATCACCGCGTCGAACCCCACGGTTCCGAGTGCGTTCTCATCAAAGTCGCCAAAGTTGTCGAGCTCGACCAGGGGGTCACCTCCGTACGTCTGGAGCAGTGTGGGATTGCTGAACGTGCTACTGGTGACCTGCCCCTTGCCTATGAAGTCCCATTGTGCCGAGTCATTGGTAATACTAAAATCGAATTTTATCGCCGTCCCGGTTCCTCCGTCGTAGGGATCGGTGAGAAAATCATTGTAATTTGTGACGTAATTCCGCCCGGAAATATTATTCTGGTTAGGGTGCACTTGTCCGGCGGCGGCAGGACTAACGACCGCCAGGCATAGCGGCATCGCCATGAACAGGCTTAGCGCCGACATCGTAATGCGCTTCATAGCTAAACTCCCTCTCGTGTCAGTATTCATCACCCGGGGACGAAGTGGCCCGGAACAAACTGCAGCCAGCGTCGTGGACGGTGAGAACACCTGGCTAACACCGCGCTAACATCGCAGGGCGAGGGACTCCCAGCCGGATGAGCGGAGTGAGCAGGTTGACGGCAGGGCTGGAGTTCGGGCTGCTGGGGCCGCTGCTGGTGAGCCGTGACAGCGCGGTGGTGCCGATCCCGGCTGGACGGCAGCGAGCATTGCTCGCGGCGCTGCTGCTGAACGCCGGGCGGGTGGTATCGGTCAATGAGCTGATCGACGTGCTGTGGGGGGCCGATCCGCCGGCCTCGGCGCGGGCGAGTCTGCATAATTGCGTGGGCCGGCTGCGGGCAAACCTAGGCGACGATGGCGATCCGCCGATCCGCACCCGGCCGCCCGGCTACGTATTCAGCGTCGGCCGGGGCGAGCTTCGGCTGGACGTGACCGCGTTTGAGGCGCTGCTGCAAGCTGCTCAGACAGCGGTGAAGGCTGGCCAGTGGGATCTAGCGTCAGCCAAGACGCGGGCGGCGCTGTCGTTGTGGCGGGGTGACCCGCTGGCGGACGTGGACTCACAGGAGCTGGCGCGGCGTGAGGTTCCCCGGCTGGCAGAGATGCGGCTGCAGGCTCTGGAGATCCGCCTGGACGCGGACCTTCGCCTGGGCGGCCACCAGGAAGTCATACCCGAGCTGCGCCACCTGGCCGCTGGTTATCCGCTGCGGGAGCACCTGCACGGCCTGCTGATGCTGGCCCTGTACCGGTCCGGCCGGCAAGCCGAGGCGCTGTCGGTCTACCAGGACGCCCGTGAGGTCCTGGTTGGCGAGCTGGGCACCGAGCCCGGGTCCGGGCTGCGCGAGCTGCATCAGCGGATGCTGAACGCCGACCCCGCGCTGTCCGGGCCCGAGCCCGTTTCGCCGGAGGCAGCCAGCACGGCGTCAGATAGCACGGCGTCAGATGGCACGGGGCCGGACAGCACGGTCAGGCTGGTGCCCAGGGAACTGCCGGGTTCGGTGAGGATCTTCGTGGGCCGGGACAAGGAGCTGGCCACACTGACGCAGATGCTGCGGCGGGCCAGCGGGTCGGCACCGGGCACGATGGTGATTTCGGCGATCAGCGGCATGCCCGGGGTAGGCAAGACGGCGCTGGTCGTGCACTGGGCGCATCAGGTGGCGGAGCACTTTCCCGATGGGCAGCTCTACGTGAACCTGCGCGGGTATGACCCCGGCGAGCCGATGACCGTGGCGGACGCGCTGACCGGGTTCCTGACGGCGTTGGGTGTGCCCAGCCGGGAAATCCCAGCGGGAGAAGTCGAGCGCGCGGCCCGCTACCGGAGCCTGGTGGCCGGGCGGCGGATGCTGGTGCTGCTGGACAACGCCAGGTCGGCCGGGCAGGTCCGGCCGCTGTTGCCCACCGATGGCTGCGTGGTGGTGGTGACCAGCCGGGATGCGCTGGCCGGGCTGGTGGCCCGGGAGGGCGCGCGGCGGCTGGATCTGGACCTGCTGCAGGTCACGGACGCGGTGGGACTGCTGCAGGCGCTGATAGGCGATCGCGCGGCGGCCGACCCAGCTGCCACCCTGGGACTCGCCGATCAGTGTGCCCGGCTGCCGCTGGCGCTACGGGTGGCGGCCGAGCGCGTGGTGGCCAATCCGCACACCCGGCTGGCCGATCTGGTTACCGAGCTGGCCGATGAGCGACGGCTGGATCTGCTCGACAGTGGCAGCGACCAGGACACCGCGGTGCGGGCCGTATTCTCCTGGTCCTGCCGGCACCTGGAACCCGCTGCCGTGCACACATTCCGGCTGGCCAGCTTGCATCCCGGACCGGATCTCGACGTTGCCGCCGTCGCGACCCTCACCGGGGTCGGTCGCGAGCAGGCCGGCCGGGCGCTCGACCTGCTGGCCCGCGCGTACCTGATCCAGCCCACCCGGCCCCGCCACTACGGCCTGCATGACCTGCTGCGTGCCTACGCCCGCGAGCTCTGCGACGCCCAGGACGGCCACGACGAGCAGGCGGCGGCGCTGACCCGCCTGTTCGATCACTACCTGCGCGTCGCCGGGGCCGCGATGGACGTGCTGTTCCCCGCCGAGCGTCACCGGCGGCCAGACCCCGGGCCGCCCAGCGCCGTACCGCTCTTCGGCAGCCCGGCCGCGGCGCGGGCCTGGCTGGATGCCGAGCGGGCCTGCCTGGCCGCGGCCGCCGGGCACGCCGCCACGCAGGGCTGGCCCCGGCAGGCCACCAGGCTTTCCGCGACGCTGTTCCGCTACCTCGACGTCGGCGGTTACTACAGCGAGGCCCTCGCCATTCACGGCCACGCCCACCAGGCCGCACGCGCCATGGGTGACCGCGCCGCCGAAGGCCACGCGCTCACCAGCCTCGCCGTCACCCAGGCACACAAGAACCTCTACCAGCAGGCCCGCTCGTACCTTGAGCAGTCGCTGCCGCTCTTCCGGGCCGCCGCCGACCTGGCCGGTGAGGCCCGCGCGCTGGTCAACATGGGGTTCATCGAATTCCACCAGGGATGCAACGAGCCGGCGGCCGCTCACTTCCAGCTGGCGGCGGCTCAGTTCCGGGAGATCGGTGACCAGAGTGGTGAAGCGCTCGCGCTGGGTAACCTGGGCGACGCCCAGCTGCGGCAGGGTCGTTACGACCAGGCCACCAGGAACCACCGCCGGTGCCTGGCGCTGTCCTGTCAGCTTGGCGACCAGTACTGCGAGGTCCTGGCGCTCAATGGCCTCGGCGAGGCGTTCCTGGCGGCTGGTCAGGCCGCCGAGGCCCGTATGCAGCACGACAAGGCGCTCGGCGTGGCCCGCCAGATTGGCGCCAGGTTCGATCAGGCCCGTGCGCACAACGGCCTCGGTCACGCCTATCACGCGCTGGGTGACCCGGACCGGGCCCGCCGTCAGTGGCGGCAGGCGCTTGTCCTCTACACCTACCTGGCCGCACCCGAAGCCAACCAGATCCGCGCCCTGCTGACGGCTGCGGACAGCAGGCTTTGAGCAGCGGTCACGACGGGTCGGGCCGGCTCCACTGGTCCCTGGACGGCGGGGGCAGCTCGGGTGTGGGCAAGTAGGCGGGCTGGCCCGGCCCGGCCTGCTGGCCTGAGGTGGGCCGCTGGCCCGAGGTAGCCCGCTGGCCCGGTATGGCGGACGGGTCGGGTTGGGCGGGCTGCGTGGGCAGAGGCTGCCGGTCCAGCGTTTCCTGCTGGCCGGCCCAGCCGGTCCACGCGCCCGAAGCCGGTTTCGCGGGGTTGGCTATCTGGTCCGGCTGCGGGACCGGGGCGAGCGGCTTGGTGCTGACCCTGGGCAGGGTGATGATCGCGGGGTCACATTCGACCGAGTGCAGGTCGGGGCCGGGGGTCCCCCGGTTGACCAGCAGCATCGCGTGGTCGGGCAGGCTCTGCAGCACGGTGGGCTCGACCGTGTACTCGTAGACCCGCTGGGTGGCCTTGGCGTTGCTCCAGTTGGTGCCGTGCGCCCAGGACAGCGCGGTGGACCAGTTGCGGGAGTGGGTCCGGCTGTGCGGGCGGCCGAAGTTCATGGAGTGCCGGCCCAGGGTCTCCTGCCAGCCCTTCCTCGCGACCCGGGCGCTGGTGTGGCTGACGCCGTACTCCTCGGTTTCGGTGCGGGTGTGCGTCTCGTTCCCGCCGAGCTTGGCGGTGAGCTGGGACAGCGCGAACTTGTGCTGGCGGCCGATGAAGCTCGCCGCTTGCTCGGCCTCGGCGTGGTGGCCGAGCCGCATGAACACGGCCGTGCCCCCGCCGAGCAGGCCGAGCCCGTCGTCGCGCAGGTGCCGGAACATCAGGGTGAGCGGCACGCCGCGGCGCTCGCACGCGCTGGCCAGCCGCTCGGTGTGCGCGCGGGCGATCTCGTCGGCGCCCGCGATGATCACCGCCGGGGCGGACGCGTGGCTGCCGGTGACCTGGACGGTGAGCCACTGAACGATCAGCGCGGCCAGCATTTCGATGCGGGCGCCGCGCGGGCCGGGCTCCAGGGCCAGGCAGGTCAGGTAGCCGGGGGCGGTGGCAGGCTGGCCGTCGGGCGCGCCGTCGGCGCTGGTGTAGCGGGCCAGATCGGTCAGGAACGCGTCCAGGCGGACCAGGTTCGGCCCGATCTCCTTCCGGTATCCGGCTGGGAACAGCTCGCCGCCGATGTGCGTCTGCTCCTGCGGGGTCAGCAGGCCCGCGGGGACGGCGTGACCGAGCGCGGCCTGCGCCGCGGCGGCCAGCCTGACCGGGCTGACGTCGTCGCCCAGCGCCCCGGCGAGCTGTTCGAGCACCCGGATGTCCACGGCACGGTCGGTCCGGCTGCCGTCGGTCTGGCCCGCGTGGATCGCCTCGGCCAGCGCGTCGGCGAGCTGGCCCGCCGACAGCGAGGTCAGCAGGCCGCAGCGGCCGATGTCGGCGGGGAGTGTGTATACGGCGGTCGGCACCCCGTTGGCCTCGGCGAGCTCGATGAGCTCGGCGCAGGCCAGCTCGCCGGTCAGGTCCACGGCCAGCAGCGGCTGGGCGGCCAGGATCGAGGCGCCGTGCGTGGTCAGCAGCGCCTGCCAGCCCCACAGGCTGCCGCCGAACACGTCCACCCGCTGGGTGGGCGGCTCGGCGCTGCCCCATTCGACCGCGTCGTGCAGCCGGGCCAGCTCGGTCTGTTCGTGCGCGTCGGCGCCCTGCTCCCACACCTGCTGGGCCTGCTCGTAGTCCTCGCCGGGCTTGAGCTGCTTGGCCTGCTCGCGCTTCTGCCAGTAGACGCTCGTGATGATGATCCCGGGAATGCCGAGCACCAGCGCGGTCAGCAGCGTGCCGCCGGTACTGGCCTGCCCGTTGATCTGCTTCTCGCAGCCGGCCAGCAGCAGGAGCAGCACCAGCACGGCGAGGCTGGGCACACCCACCCACTTGCGCATCCTCTGGTAATTGGCCTCCGCCTCCTGCACCCGGGCGGCGACCCGCTCGCGCAGGGTCGCCTCGTCCGGCGGCGACTCGGAATAGGGTGCGGCGAGCTCACGCCGGTCACGGAAGATCCAGCCCAGCCTGGCCCCGGGAGTGAACAGGAGTGCACGCTGCTCGTGGGCACCGCCTGCGTCCGCGGGCGGGACGGTCATGGCCTAGTCCCTCTCGGTTGGCAGCTACATCCTGCCCGATAATGCCATCGCCCACACAAGCCGTCACCCGTGGTAGGCGGCGGTGACGACGGGTGGGGCGTGTGTGGTGGAACGGTCCGGGTCGGTGCCAGGTCCCGGTGGCCACCGTTCAGGATGATGATTGTCCGGGTGGGCCTGCGTCGATGACCTCGCGCACCTGGGCCAGCGGGGGGTGCGAGCCGAAATCGGTGACCGTCCAGGTCGCGCCCGCCTGGGCCCAGGGGGCCGGATCGGCGCCGGGCTTGAGCGGCACGACCAGGTCGAACGGCTCGCCGGCGGGACGGGCCGCGCGGACCTCGGCCGCCAGTTCGGCCAGCGCCTCGGGGCCGGGCAGGCGGATCGGGAACAGGCCGTCCCAGCGCAGCGCGCGGCGCACCGGGGCGCGGTGCGGCCACTCCCCCGCCACCCAGACCGGGATCCGGGGCCGCTGGACCGCAGCCGGCTCGAACGTTCCCGACCAGTAGCCGGCCAGGCGATCCAGGCCCTCATCGAGCAGGCGGGCCCGCTCGCGCGGGTCGGCGACCTCGCCGAACGGCTCGAGTTCGCCGGTGGTGGCCGCGCCGAGGCCGACCCCGAGGGTGAGACGGCCGGCGCTGAGCAGGTCCAGCGTGACCGTTTCCCTGGCCAGCTTGTGGACGCGGCGGCGTGACAGCGGGGTGACCATGGGGCCGATCCGCACGCGGGTCGTGGCGCAGGCCACCGCGGCCAGGGTCACCCAGGGATCGGCCACCGCCCGGACCGGGGGCAGGTGCACGATGTGGTCCCAGACGAAGAAGCCGTCCCAGCCGCGCGCTTCGGCCGTGGCCGCGAGTTCGGCCACGAGGCGCGGATCGACCAGTTCCTCGAACGGTGCGACGAAGATCGCGTGCTTCACGCTGTGAGCCTAGTGGACCGGTGAGCCTAGTTGTTCGTGGGGAACTTGAGGCTCACGGTGCCGGGTCCTGGTTCGGGCCAGCGGGAGGTGACGGCCTTGCCGCGGGTGTAGAAGTGCACGCCTTCGGTGCCGTGCACGTGCGTGTCACCGAACAGCGAGGACTTCCAGCCGCCGAACGAGTAGTAGGCCATCGGCACCGGGATCGGCACGTTGACGCCGACCATGCCGACGTTGACCTCGTGCACGAACCGGCGGGCCGCGCCGCCCCCGGTGGTGAAGATGGCCACGCCGTTGCCGTAGGGGTTCGTGTTGACCAGTTCGAGCGCCCGCTCGTGGCTGGGCACCCGCACCACGGACAGGACCGGGCCGAAGATCTCGTCGGTGTAGCAGGACATCTGCGGGGTGACGTGGTCGAGTACCGAGGGGCCGAGCCAGAAGCCGCCGGGGTCGCCGCCTGGCACCGGGTGGTCGCGGCCGTCCACCGCGAGCGTGGCGCCCTGCTGTACGCCGGTGTCCAGGTAGCCGGCCACCTTGTCCCGGTGCGGGCCGGTGACCAGCGGTCCCATCTCAGCCTGGTCGTCGGTGGCGGGGCCGACGCGCAACCGGGCCACCCGCTCGGCGATCTTGGCAACGAGCTGGTCGGCGATCGAATCCTCGGCCACCACCACGGAGACCGCCATGCAGCGCTCCCCCGCCGAGCCGAACCCGGCGGAGACGGCCGCGTCGGCGGCGTGGTCGAGGTCCGCGTCGCCGAGCACCACCATGTGGTTCTTGGCGCCGCCGAGCGCCTGGACCCGCTTGCCCGCGGCGGTGCCGGTCTCGTACACGTAGCGCGCGATCGGGGTGGAGCCGACGAAGCTGACCGCGGCGATGCCCGGATGGGTGAGCAGGGCGTCCACCGCGGTCTTGTCACCGTGCACCACGTTGAACACGCCATCGGGCAGCCCCGCCTCGGCCAGCAGCTCGGCGAGCAGGACCGACGCGCTCGGGTCCTTCTCCGATGGCTTCAGGATGAACGCGTTGCCGCAGGCGATCGCGATGGGGAACATCCACATCGGCACCATCGCGGGGAAGTTGAACGGGGTGATGCCGGCCACCACGCCGAGCGGCTGCCTGATCGAATACGCGTCCACCTGGGTGGACACGTTCTCCGAGTAAGACCCCTTGAGCAGGTGCGGGATGCCGCAGGCGAACTCGACCACCTCCAGGCCCCTGGTCACCTCGCCGGCCGCGTCGCTGGCCACCTTGCCGTGTTCCGCGCTGATCAGCGCGGCCACCCGGTCGATGTTGGCGCGGATCAGCTCGCGGAAGGCGAACATCACCTGGGTGCGGCGGGACAGCGAGGCGTCGCGCCAGGCCTGGGCGGCCTCGGTGGCCGTGGTGACGGCGCGATCGACCTCGGCCACGGACGCGAAGTCCACGGTGCCGGTGACCTGCCCGGTGGCCGGGTCGTAGATGTCGCCCTTGGCGCCGCCAGTCCCCGGGCTCGATTTGCCGCCGATCCAGTGCGTGACGGTTTTCACCGGGAGGCCTCCTCGGAGACGGCGGTGGCTTCGGTGGCGCGGCCGTCGGTGGCCTGGGCGTTGACCGCACGGAGCGCGTCGGTGAGGATGGCCAGGCCCTCGTCGGCCTCGTCGTCGGACAGGGTGAGCGGCGGGGCCATCCGCAGCGCGTGCCCGTACAGGCCGCCCTTGCCGATGAGCAGGCCGCGCTCCCTGGTCTCCTCCAGCATCCGGGTGGCCAGGGGCGGGCTGGGCTGCTGGGTGCCGGGGTCGACCATCTCGATGGCGAACATGAGGCCCTTGCCCCTGACCTCACCCACGGCCGGGAGGTCTCGCGCGGCCTCGCGGAGCCCACCGATGATCTTCGGGCCGAGCTTGGCGGCTCGCGCTTGCAGGTCGTGGGCGAGCAGGTAGTCGATGGTGGCGCTGGCCGCGGCGGTGGAGACCGGGTTGCCGCCGAACGTGGAGATGCCGTTGCCGCTCAGGCCGTCCATGAGGTCGCCGCGGGCGACGATGCCGCCGATCGCGAACCCGTTGCCCGCACCCTTGGCGAACGTCATCATGTCCGGCACCACGCCGTGCGCGCCGATGCCCCAGAAGTGCTCGCCGGTCCGCCCCCACCCGGTCTGCACCTCGTCGGACACGAACAGGATGCCGCTCTCGTCGAACACCTGCTTGTACGCGGCGAACAGGCCGTCCGGGGGCATGGTGAACCCGCCGACGCCCTGGACCGGCTCGGCGATCAGGCACGCCACCGGGCCGACGCCGGCCAGCAGGTGGCGCAGGTCCGCGACGGCCGCCTCGATGAACTGCCCGTCGGCCATCGCGGCGAAGGCGGGCAGGTGCCGGTCGGTGCCGTGGATGTAGTGCACGTTGACCGGCGAGAGCGTGGAACTCTTCCAGGCGTTGTTGCCGGTGATGGCCACGGCGCCGAACGACCGGCCGTGGTAGCTGTTGCGCAGCGCGAGCACCGTGTTCGACCCGCGGGCGGCCGTGGCCAGCAGCAGCGCGGTCTCGTTGGCCTCGGTGCCCGAGTTGGTGAAGAAGACTTTGGCGCCGGGTATGCCGGACAGCTTGGCGATCTTCTCGGCCAGCTCGACCTGATGGCGGATCAGGTACAGCGTGGACGTGTGCACCACGCCGGTGGCGAGCTGACGCTCGACCGCCTCGCGTACCTCGGGAACGTCGTAGCCGAGCATGTTGGTGAGGATGCCGGCGAAGAAGTCGAGATAGCTGCGGCCTTCGGCGTCGGTCACCCGGCACCCTTTGCCGCTGGTTATCTCCAGCGGGTGGTCGTAGTACAGCCCCACCCAGCTGGGCAGGACGGCGCGGTGGCGGGCGAGAAGATCAGTCATATCCCCTAGTCTGCCGCATGACCGTTACCGCTGGCCTGCTGCGTCATTCGTAATGAACGGCTGCGCCAGGCCAGGCCCGACGCAGGCGCACGGGGCACGGGCCTCACTGCTCGGGGTCGATCAAGAGCCTCAGGTGCCCCTGGTCGCCTTCGGCTTGTTCGTTCCAGGTGTCGGCCTGGCCGCCGGGGCCTGGTTCGTCGCCCGGAGGGAGTTCGAGTTCGCGAAGGTTGGGCGGGGGCGGCTTGCGGGAGCCGTCGGCGTTGTACGGGCAGCTCGGGTGACCGCGCGGCAGCCGCTCCAGGCGCTGCCGCAGATCCTGGCCGGAGTACGGCGCGGGCCGGTCGGCGTGGGCCTGGGCGGCCGGACGGCGGTCGGCCACCCGCTGGGCGGCGGGGCCCGGCTGGCCGGGCGTGACCGCTTGGTCGTCGGTTCGCCCCATGGTCCCCCTCTGTCACGATCTTCCCGGTACCCCGTATATGAGCGCCCGCGTACACAACGTTAGCGGGCAGCGCTGACCCTGACACCCCTCCGCGGGCCGAGGGGCGGGTCGGAGAGGGACCGTAGCCGGGCTGGTCCCCGACTGGTTCCGCTTGTTTACTTTGCGGCCATTTTCGTGGTAGACGCTATTCCGTGGCTTTACCGACCTTTTGACTTCGCCGCGTTCGTGCATCGGAGGAACCAGCCGTGCCCAAACCCCGGGTCCGTATCACTATCGCGATCACCGCGGCCGCGGCCCTGGCCGTGCTGGGTGGCGGGCTGGCCGCCCTGCCCGCGGCCGCGGCCTCGGCCGGCGTTGTGCTCAATGAGGTCTACGGCGGTGGCGGCAACAGCGGCGCGTCTTACACCAACGACTTCATCGAACTCGCCAATCTCGCCGGCAGTTCTAACAGCGTCGACGGCTGGTCCGTGCAGTACATCTCGGCAAGCCCAGGCGCGTCGAGCACCTGGCAGGTCACCGCGCTGACCGGATCGGTGGACGCCAGCGGCCTGTACCTGATCGGCGAGGCCAGCGGCGGCAGCACCGGCACGGCGCTGCCGCCCACCCAGGCCACGGGCACGATCAACATGTCCTCGACCGCGGGGACGGTGGCCCTGGTCGACAACAGCACCGCGCTGACCTGCAAGACGGCCGCCGACTGTGCCGCCGACCCGGACATCGTCGATCTCGTCGGATACGGCACCGCCGTGATCCACGAAGGCAGCGCGGACGCGCCGGCGCCCAGCAATACCACGTCCGACCAGCGCACCAGCGGCCCCGACACCGACCAGAACGGGACCGACTTCTTCGCCGCGGCGCCGACGCCGGGGGCGGCCAACAGCGGCGGGGGCACCTCACCCGGGCCGCTGCGCATCCACGACATCCAGGGTGACGGCTGGCTGTCGCCACAGGCCGGGAACACGGTGACCAACGTGCCCGGCATCGTCACCGGCGTCCGCGCCACCGGGTCCAGCAAGGGCTACTGGATCCAGGACCCGAACCCGGACAGCGACCCGGCCACCAGCGAGGGCATCTTCGTCTTCACCGGCAGCGCGTCGGCCGTGCAGCCAGGCGACTCGGTGCTGGTCACCGGCAAGGTCCAGGAGTTCTATCCGCTGTCCAGCGGCGACACGGTCGCCGCGACGTCCAACCTGTCGATTACCGAGATCGACCAGACCGCCGTCAGCACCGTATCGAGCGGTAACCCGGTGCCCGCCCCCATCGTTCTCGGACCGGATACCGTGCCCGACGTCTACGCGCCCGACCTGGGCGGCGCGAACATCGAGTCGACCCAGATCAACCCGTCGCGGTCGGCGCTCGACTTCTACGAGTCGATCGAAGGAATGAACGTCGAGGTGGACAACGCCCAGGTCGTCGGTCCTTCCGACTCCTTCGGCGAGCAGTACATCACCACCAAGCCGACACAGAACACCAGCTACCGCGGCGGCACCCTGCTCGAGGCGGAGAACGCCACGCCGTCCGGGCGCCTGGAGGTCGTTCCCGCCGACGGCAGCAATCCCGAGGTCAGCGTCGGCGACACGTTCAGCGGCGCGACCATCGGCCCGCTGGACTACTCGCAATTCGGCGGCTACTTCATCGCCGCCACCACGCTGGGCACCGTCGATCCTGGCCACCTGCCCCCGGTGGTCGCCACCGGGCCCCGCAAGGGCCAGTTGTCGATCGCGACCTACAACGTTGAGAACCTCGCCCCGTCCGATCCGGACAGCAAATACCAGGCGCTGGCCCAGGGCATCGTGACCAACCTGGCCAAGCCGGACATCATCGCGCTGGAAGAGGTGCAGGACAACGACGGCGCGACCGACGACGGCGTGGTGGCCGCCGATCAGACGCTGACGAAGCTGACCACCGCGATCACGGCGGCCGGCGGCCCGAGTTATTCCTGGCGCGAGATCGACCCGGTGAACGACCAGGACGGCGGGGAACCCGGCGGAAACATCAGGGTCGTCTTCCTCTTCAACCCGGCGCAGGTGTCGTTCGTCGACTCTGGCGGATCCGACGTGAACCGCTCCACGACCGGCACGCAGGTCGTGAGCCCGAAGGCCGAGCCGGCCCTCACCCTGTCGCCCGGCCGCATCGACCCGACCAATCCGGTGTGGACGGCCAGCCGCAAGCCGCTGGTGGGCGAGTTCCAGTTCAAGGGCAAGGACGTGTTCGTGATCGCCAATCACTTCGACGCGAAGCTGGGCGACCAGAACGCCGACGGCCGCTTCCAGTACCCGGCGCAGACTTCGGCGGTGCAGCGGGCCGGGCAGGCGCTCGTCGAGCACGATTTCATCGGCCAGCTTCTCAAGGTCCGCCCCGGCGCCGCCGTGGCCGTGGTGGGCGACCTGAACGACTACCAGTTCAGTCCCTCGCTGGCGGTGCTCAAGACCGGGACGGCCGACGGCACCGGCAAGTCGACGCTGACCGACCTGATCACAACGCTGCCCGCCAACCAGCAGTACACCTACGACTTCGACGGCATCTCCGAGGTGCTCGACCACATCCTGGTGACCAAGGCCATCGCCAAGTACACCTACCAGGTCGTGCACGTGAACTCGGAGTACGCCAACCAGGTCAGCGACCACGACCCGCAGGTGGCCGACGTCATCCCGTAATCACCGACCACGAAAAGGGGGCATCATGGCCGACTCGGCATTCTCCTGGGAGACCCTGGCGCAGTACAAGGCGGAGGGCCGGTTCTTAGACGGTTACCCGGACGACCAGCGCACCTTCTTCTCCCCACGCGACCACGTCCACGACCTGCTGGTCGCCCTGCTGGGCAGTGCCCAGCACTCGATCGTGGTCAACATGTTCGGCTACGACGACGACGCACTCAACAAGATCATCCAGGAGAAACTCGCCGACGAGCACGTCTACGTGCAGATGAGCCTGGACCGCAGCCAGTCCAAGGGCGCACACGAAAAGCAGATCCTGGCGAGCTGGAACAACGACGCCTTCGGCAACAGCATCGCCATCGGCACCAGTTCGGTGCACAACGCGATCTCACACCTGAAGGTCGTCATCGTGGACGGGGTGTACACGGTCAAGGGCTCCACCAACTGGTCGGCATCCGGCGAGTCGGAGCAGGACAACGAACTCACGCTCAACCGCAACGCGGTGGTAGCCGCCGAGACCCGCGCCATCCTCGACCTGAATCACGACTTCATGCTCAAGCAGATGGTCGGCACCAAGCTCGATGTGACGAAGCTCGTGGCCCCCACGACGGGGGCCACGATGCCGCCGTTGCCACCACCACCGCACGCATGAGCGGCAGATAGACCCTGAGCCGGCTGGCGCACTCCAGCGCGGCGGAGTGCGCCAGCGAGCAGGCAGTTGGTCTCAGCGTGCCGATGTGCCGCCAGCCACGGCCGCGTTACCGGCCGTCGAGGAGACCATCGAGGCGCCGGAATCGGCCATGACCGGCGTCGCCGATTTCTGCGTCGTCCCGTCGCCCAGTTCGCCGCGCGTGCCCTTTCCCCACGCCCAGACATTCCCGGCCGTGTCGATGGCGTACGACGACGCGCCGCCACTGGCTATCACCGCATACGTCACGTCCGTGGGCGGATGAATCGGCACCGGGGACGGCTGCCTGAAAGTGCCGCGGTCGCCCAGTTGTGACCAGGTGTCATTACCCCAGGCGTACAGCGATCCGTCGGCCAGCATGACGATGGTCTGCCCGTTGTCGGCACTCGAGCCGCCCTCGGCGACCTGCGCTACCGGCCCGGGCAGGCTGACCTTGACCGGCACGTCCGATGAGACATTAATGGTGCCAATGCCCAGTTGCCCGGCCCCGTCGTAACCCCAGTCGTAATAAGCGCCGTTGGCGAGCACCGCGCCCGCGTTCTCCCATGAGGAGACCAGAGTCTTGACCACGACCCCGGCCGGAAGGCCTTTCACCCGGACCGGCACGGTACTGCTGGTTTTCTTGCCCGTGCCGAGCCCACCGTCGTTATTGCGGCCACACGAGTAAACCGTGCCGCGGGAATCGAAGACCGCATGCCCGTCCGCCCCCGCCAGTGCGGTTACCGCGCTCAGCGGCAGTTCCTGAGGCCGGTCATAGGACTGTCTACTCCCCAGGCATAGCTCCCCCGACTGATTGAAACCCCAGCCCCAGACGTTGCCGCGGGTGTCCACCGCCAGGCCCGTGTCGTAGGGCATGGCGTCTGTCGGGATGTAGGAGATCGTCGCGCCCGCCGGGAAATGCACCCGCACCGGTGCGGTGAACGAGTTGGCGTCGCGGCCGTCGCCCAGCTGGCCGTGCGTACCCTGTCCCCACGCCCACAGTTCACCGTTAGTGAGCAGGGCATACTCCGTAGAGTTAGACGTTCCGAGCTGGGCGATCGCCGCGGGCAACGTCATTTTCTGCGGCTTCAAGATCACATCAGTATCACGTGTGTGGTGATCGCCGAAGAAGTAACCCCAATGGTCAGCCTGCGACGATGACGATATCCCAGCCTGCGCGGCCGTGCCCCCCAGCGTGGCTCCCGCAATGGCGAGCACGCTGACGGCACACAGAAGCGCAGAGCTCCGCCGTGGGATACTTAAGATCAAACTCAACTGAGATCCCCCTTCGTAGTTCCCCCCCGTGTCCAGAGAACGTGTACCGACGATACGCCACACACTATCGATTAGCCAAGACCGTTTGGCATCCCTTGAATTGGAACATTTGTTCCTATTGCCGTTCAGCGACCTACCCTGGGCCGTGTGATCGCGCTATCGGTATCAGCTCATTGAGCCTAATCATTACCTCTAGTAAAATACAGCTCACACACGCAAGCCAGCCTGGAGGTTTGAGGTTCGGCCGGCGCTGGGCGGATCATCTGGAGGCATGGATGCGGAAATGGCGGCTGCGTACCGTATTTGGAGCCACCGGCGCGCTGCTCGGCCTCACGCTCCCGGCAGCAGCACCTGCGGGCGGCCAGACATTCATCAACTGGCCAGAATATTTGTACTCTAACAACCACTCATCCGATAACGCGGCGGCCACCGCAATCACCGCCTTGAACGCGCCCGGCCTGCAGCTGGCCTGGAAGTACGACCCGCCCCCCGGACCGCTGGCCGGGCTGAAAGGATTCCAGGCTAGCCCGGTCATCTACAACGGGGTCGTGTACATCGGCGCGAAGAACGGGTATTTCTACGCCATCAGCGAAGCCACCGGCACAGTCATCTGGTCCCGCGACATCGGCTACCTGCCAAAATTGACCTGCTCCTGGTCGCAAGGCTTCACCGCCACCGCCACCGTGAAACTGGACCCGGCCACCGGCGACCCGACCGTCTACGCCTACGGCGCCAACGGGTACCTGTACGCGATGAACGCGTCGAACGGCAGCAACGTCTGGGCTCCGGCTCTGGTGTACACGCCATCGACCACGAAGAACAACTACTACGCCTGGGCTTCGCCGCTGGTCTACGGCGGCAGCATCTATGTCGGTCTCTCCTCGAGCTGCGATGTCCCGCTGATCCGGGCCGGCCTGGACAAGTTCAGCCAGAAAACAGGCGCCCTGGAGACGACGTACTGGACAACCCCCCAGGGCACCACCGGGGCCAGCATCTGGTCCAGCCCGGCCACCGAAGACAACTCGGTCTACATCACCACCGGCAACGGCCCCAACGGCAGCCTGGGCTTCTCGGTCATCAAGCTGAACCCCGCGCTGACCAAGCGGGAAGGCATCTGGACCGTCCCGGTCAAAGACCGGATCACCGACAGCGACTTCGGCGGCTCACCCGGATTCTGGACCGCCAGCATCGGCGGCACGACAGCCACCTTGGCCGGCGCGTGCAACAAGAACGGCACCTTCTACGCGTTCAATATCAACGACCTGAAAGCGGGTCCGGTCTGGTCGCAGAACATCGGCGTCTCGGCCAACGCCAGGATGGGTGAGTGCCTGGCCGCGCCGATCTGGGACGGCACCCACCTGTACCTGGCCACCAATGGCACCACCATCGGCGGCACCACCTACAACGGCTCAGTCATGCAGGTCAGCCCGGCCACCGGCGCGGTCATCTGGCAGACCGGCCTGACCGGCGCCATCATGGGCACCCCCGCCCTCGACGGCAGCGGTGTCCTCGCCGCCGCCTCCTTCAGCTCCAAGACCAACCAGAACGGCGTCTGGCTGCTCAACGCCAGCACCGGCGCCATCCTCAAGGAGTTCACCTACGGCAGAGCCCAGACCTTCGGCCAGCCCGCCTTCGCCGACGGCTACCTCCTCATCGCCAGCACACTCAAAGGCCTGCGCGCCTACTCGGCCGGCTAACCCGAAGTCGCCGCGGCAGCGGTGCACCGGCGCCGAACCGCCCGTAATCGGTGTTGAGCGCGACTACACAGTCCTGAGTGCCGAGGCAAGCCGCCGCGCCGACCGCATCCGCGAGCAGACGGGCTTCGAGCTGACCGTCGAGGAGATCCTGGACTCACCGCACATCTTCATCGGCACCATCAAGGACCTGACGCGCAAGTTCACCGGCCTGCGCGAGCGCTTCGGCATCAGCTCATTCCTCATCCAGCGCCCGGTCGTCATCTGGGCGGACCGGGCGGTCATCGCGCGGCCACCGGAACTCCTCCTGCCACTGCTGGAGACAAGCGAGGCTGACGGAGCCGCGCGAAGGAGTTAAATGGCAGGAGCCAGATTGCCCTGATGACCTTCACCGTTGCGGAGGTGCGCCATGCCCGCTGCCGGGACTTCGACGGGCCGCGGGGACTCCCCCGCCGCCGGGCACGGACCAGGCTGGCAGAGCCCGCCCACCGCTGAGCTGCACGTCCATGTGGAAGGCACACTGGAACCAGCCGCCGTCGTGGCCATGGCGGCGCGCAACCAGGTGCCGATCGGGGTGACCGATCCAGCAGAACTGCTCGCCCGCTACTCCTTTTCTGATCTGCAGTCCTTCCTCGACTTGCACTACGCCAACCTGTCGGTGCTGCGGACCGGACAGGACTTCTTCGAGCTCGCCACCAGCTATCTGGACCAGGCGCGCCGGTGCAACGTCCGGCGGGCTGAGGTCTTCTTCGACCCGCAGACCCACGTCTTGAACGGGGTGCCGTTGGAGGCAGTGATGGAGGGCCTGTCGGCGGCCATCCGGGACAGCGAGCGGACCCACGGCATCTCCAGCGACCTGATCATGTGCTTCCTGCGCGACCTCGGCGCCGAGGCCGCTGACGAGACGCTCAGCGCGATCTTGCCGTTCCGCGAGGACATCATCGGCGTGGGCCTGGACTCCACCGAGATCGGCTACCCGCCGGAACTGTTCGCCGGCGTCTACGCCCGCGCCGCAGCCGAAGGCCTGCACCTGGTGGCGCACGCCGGCGAGGAGGGCGGACCCGAGACCGTCGCGGCCGCGCTTGACGTCCTGCACGTCGAGCGGGTGGACCACGGCATCCGGTCCATGGAGGATCCCGCGCTGGTGAAGCGGCTCCGGGACGAGCGGGTGCCCCTGACCGTGTGCCCGCTGTCCAATGTGTGCCTGCGCACCGTCGGCACGCTCGCCGATCACCCCCTCCCGGTGATGCTGAACGAAGAGCTTCTCGTCTCCGTCAACAGCGACGACCCGCCCTACTTCGGCGGCTACGTCGATGCCAACTACAAAGCGATCCGCGAGCAGTTCGCTCTCACGCCCGGCCAGATGGAAACCCTCGCCCTCAACTCCTTTGACGCCGCCTTCATCGACGACTCTCACCGGCAAGCCTGGAAACAAGAGGTACGCACGTTCTTCGCGCCGTCCGCATAAGTTTCGCTGGACGGAACGGCATCAGGCTGCCTCCTGCGCCGAGAGGCCTAGCGCTCGAAGACCAGCAGGTTGCCGCGGGAGACGACGGGCTGGTCGTCCATGGTCGCAAGCGCGGCCTCGATGGCCGCGAAGCCGCGCTCGATCTCATCGTCCGGCAGATGCTCGAACGTCGACAGGGCCCGGGTCCGCAGCCGCTCGAAGTCCTGCCGGCGGCTCGACGCCACCGTGGTCTCTACCTCGTCGAGCGCCACCAGCGACCAGCCGGCGCCGGTGAAGTCCGACACCACCGCGTCGAACGGCCGGTACATCTGGCGGTCCACCACCCGGGCCGCCGGGAACCACCGGTACCACCACAGGTCCGGCATGCGGTCGGAGAAGTTCGTGCGGATCAGCAGGCGGCCGCCGGGAAGCGTCACGCGGTGGAGTTCGGCCGCCCCGGCGGCTCTGTCCGTCACGTGGTGCCACACGAAGTACAGCAGGGCCGCGTCGAACACCCCGGCCGCGAACGGAAGCGACTCGGCGTGGCCGGGCAGGTAGGACACGCCCGGATGGGCAGCCACCGCCCGCGCCTGGGCCAGCATCTTCCCGGCCGGCTCCACGCCCACGACCGGACCGCCGAAAGTGTCGGCGAGGGCCGGGGTCAGGCGGCCGATCCCGCAGCCCAGGTCGAGAACCGACAGCGGGCGGTGGGCCGGAAGGCGCTGGGCGAAGGCGGTCATCCAGGCCGTCACGGCCGCCGGCGACATCTCGCGGCCCTTCGCGTACACGGTATGCAGATGCTGGTCGTAGTTCACGCGTCGCATCTCAGGACGCTACAGGCCGCGAACGCCCGGCTACCTCTCATTTTCCCCGGCGCGGACGACACGGAGGCCGCGCGGACGGCACGGCGGCGCCGTGGTTCGTGCGCGAAAAACGGTTTCGGGTCGCGGATCGTTGTCGATTCCGCGTGTCCCCGTTCGTGAACAGGGTTGAGGGGCCGGTATGGTGCCGCCCCAGACGAAGACGAGGAGTACCCGACATGAGGCAGTACCTGATGGCCGTGCACATCGACGAGAGCCAGCCCGGCCCGGGCGACGAGCAGGTCTACAAGAGGGTCGACGCCTTCAACACCGAACTGCAGTCCGCGGGCGCCTGGGTGTTCGCGGGCGGCCTGCATCCGTCTTCGGCATCCACGGTGGTCCGTTCCCAGGCAGGCAGGATCGTCACCACGGACGGGCCGTTCGCCGAGACCAAGGAGCAACTGGGCGGCCTCTGGATCATCAACGCTACCGACCTGGACGCCGCCCTCGACTGGGCCGCCAAAGGAGCCGAAGCCTGCGGCGGCCCCGTCGAGGTGCGCCCCTTCCAGGACAACCCCGGCCAGTAAAGGCAAGCACAGCAAGAGCAAGCACGGTAAAGGCAAGCACAGCAAGAGCAAGCACAGTAAGGCGCACGAGGAGGGCAGCGAGTGCCGAGCGCGGACGCAGCGGCCCTGGAGCGGGCCTACCGGGAAAGCGCGGGGCGGGCGGTGGCGACCTTGGTCCGCGTCTTCGGCGACATCGACGTCGCCGAAGAGGCCGTCCAGGAGGCCTTCGCCGTGGCCGCCGAGCGCTGGCCCGCCACCGGCGTCCCGCCGAACCCCGGCGGCTGGATCGTCACGACCGCGCGCAACAAGGCCCTGGACCGCCTCCGCCGGGAGTCGTCCCGCCCCGGCCGCGAAGCCAGGGCCGCCAGGGAAACACAGGCCCTGCTCGGCGTGGCCACCCGGGTGCAGCCGGAGGAACCGGAGGAGGTGGGGCCGGTGCAGGACGACCGGCTGCGGCTGATCTTCACGTGCTGTCACCCGGCCCTCGCCGCCGAGGCGCAGCTCGCGCTCACCCTGCGGCTCATCGCCGGCCTGCAGACGCCGGAGATCGCCCGCGCCTTCCTGGTGCCCGAGCCGACGGTCGCGCAGCGCCTGGTCCGGGCCAAACGCAAGATCCGGGACGCCGGCATCCCCTACCGCGTGCCGCGGGACGCCGAACTGCCCGACCGGCTGCCGTTCGTGCTCGCGGTCGTCTACCTGGTTTTCAACGAGGGATACACCGCGTCGGCCGGGGACGACCTCGGCCGGCCCGAACTGTGCGCGGAAGCCATCCGCCTGGCCAGGTTGCTGCTCGAACTGATGCCCGACGAGCCCGAAGTCATGGGCCTGCTGGCCCTGCTCCTGCTGACCGGCGCCCGCCGCGAGGCCAGGACCGCGGCCGGCGGCTCCCTGGTGCTGCTGGCCCACCAGGACCGCGGCCGGTGGGATCCGGCCATGATCGCCGAGGGCCAGCAGCTCGTGCGGGCCTGCCTGCGCCGCAACCAGCCGGGTCCCTACCAGCTCCAGGCTGCGGTCAACGCCGTGCACAGCGCCGCCGCCACCGCCGCGCAGACCGACTGGCGGCAGATACTCGCGCTCTACGACCAGATGATGGTGATCGCCCCGACCCCAGTGGTGGCGCTCAACCGGTGCGTGGCCGTGGCCGAGGTGCACGGCCCGGCGGCCGCACTCGACCTCGCCGATCAGCTCGGCAGCCGCACCCCAGGCGGCGACCTGGACGGGTACCACCTGTTCCACTCGACCCGGGCGGACCTGCTGCGCAGGCTCGGCCGCCTGGACGAGGCCGCGGCGGCTTACGACGCGGCGATCGCGCGCACCACCAACGGCGCCGAACGGGCCTTCCTCACCCGCCGCCGGGAGAACCTGCACGGAACGTAGCCGTCCTGTCGCGATACGGTGCTGGTACAACTCACTGTTACATATCTGTAACGTCTCGAAAACAACACCAATCACTCTGGCCAGGAAATATCACTCTAGGTAAGATAAAGAACACCGCTAGTGGTTACGATGAGTGTGTACCTACATCCAGGGGAGCGGCGGTATTCATGATCACGGGCATTGTCATCGCGGCGATCGTCATCGGCATCGGCACGTGGCTACGGTGGGTCAGCCGCCCGGCCGTGGTCTCCATCAGATACGTGCTGGATCTCGAACACAATCAGGCCATCCCCACCCAGTCTCAGAACCCCGCTCAGGTCGGTCGCGGCCGCTTAGTCGCCGCCGCAGCAGGGGTCTAGTACAGCACGGGCCTAGTGCAGCACGGGCTTAGCTGAGCCTGGTGCCAACCAGCAGGGCGTTGGCCAGGTCGGGTAGCACGACTTCCGTGGACACCAGCCGCGGGTTGCCGAAGAAGAGATCACGCTTGACGTCGCCGTCCCGCAGCGGCGAGCCGCCCGGCAACGCCGCCAGCGGTGTCACGTCGTCCATCACCACCCTGCCCCCGACCCGGACCAGGTCCACCAGCGTGGCCAGGCCGCCGGGGTCCCGCCAGCCCCCGTCGGCGAACAGCAGGTCGAACGGGCCGCGGCCGCTCAGCAGTTCCCTGGCGTCGCCGGACAGCACGGCCACCCGGTCGTCGCCGCTGAACAGTTCCGCCGCCGCGGCCGCGCGCCGCCCGTCGATCTCCACGGTGACCAGCGCGCAGTCGGCGGGCATGGCGCTGGCCATCCACGCCGCCCCGACCCCGGTGCCGGTGCCGATCTCGCCGATCCGGCCGCCCGCGCATCCTGCCGCGAGCACCCCGAGGAACCGCCCCACCCCGGGCAGGCAGGCCGACGGGCCGCCGCCGCCCGCCGCCGATTCTTGCCGGGTCAGCGGGAAGCCAAGCTGGCGGGCGAGCGCGCGGGCCCGCTCGACCATCGGCGGGAAGTCATCCATCCCCCGATTCTGCCGCGCCCCGGCAATCTTTTTTCGTAATGAACGGCTGCGCAACCTGACAGACCGGCCCCCCGAATGCCGCTGGCCCGCCCCCCAGAAGGGAACGGGCCAGCTATCGGACCGGGTTCAGCGGCTGCGGCCTGGGGGGTTGATGTAGGCGATCAGCGGGTCGTGGTCGCTGGTCTGGTTGGCGAAGTCGGCGTTGAAGTGGACCGGCTGCGCCTTGGCCACCTGCTGGTCAAGGGACGGGCTGACCAGCAGGCCGGACAGCGTCTCGCTGTCGCCGTCGAAGACGTAGTCGTAGCGCTTCGCCACCGGCAGCCGGTCGATGGTGTCCACGAGCGACCCACCGGCTTGGAGTTGCTTGATGGCCGGCTCGAAACCCTGGTCGTTCAGGTCGCCGAGCGTGATGACCCAGGCCTTGGGGTTGGCCTGCTCGATCTCGGTCACGAAGTTGTTGATCACCTCGGTCTGCTGCTCACGCTGGATCTCCGACCAGAGCACCGGCGGCTGGTAGCGGCCAAAGTCCGCGTCGTCCTCGAGCTTGGCGTCGAGATGGTTGTTGATCACGAACAGGCTGTGGCCGTGCCAGCTGAACTGGGCCGCCAGCGGCTTGCGGCTGGCGCTGGACGGCTCGGTCCGGCTGGTCGCCGGGGAGGTCAGCGTGTACCCGGCGTTGAAGGCCGGGTTGCTGGGGTCGAGCCGCCCGGGGCTCTGCGCCAGCGCGGTGGACGAACCCGACCCGGTCACCGAGTCGGCGACGGTGGATCCGCCGCCAGGGATGGAGTCGAGGGTCAAGCCCACGTCGGTCCGGTACATGGTGACCTGGCGGATGTTGCCGCCCGGCTCGCCGCCGTCCTGGTCGTTGACCGGGTCGATCTCCGTCCACGCGTAGGTCGGGCCGCCGGCCGCCACGACGGCGTTCACCAGGTCGGTCATGGTCGTCGTGCAGTCCACCACGCCGTCGTCGGTGGCCCCGTCGTTGTCCTGGATCTCCTGCACCGCCAGGATGTCGGGCGACCGGAGGTTGTTCACGATCTGGCTGCCCAGGCTGGCCCACTTGGCGGCCGCCGCGCTCGGCGACAGGTTGTCCAGGTTGTAGGTGGCGACGGTGAGCTGGCCCTTCTTGGCCTTGGGCGCCACCTGCGGGGTCAGCCCCTGCGAGACGCCGGTGGCCGACGAGGAGGTCATGTCGAGTTCGGGGTTGCCCTCGTACTCGGTCATGATGCCCTCGATCTGACCGGAGAAGGTGTCACCGGTATTCACCGTGGGCGGGGTGACGCCGTCCGGCGCGTACACCTCGATGGCGCGGGCGTTGTTCGTCTTCGCGTTCACGTCGGCCAGCCCGCCGGCGGCGGTGCGGGTCCCGGCGCCGGCGCCGTTGTCCGGGGCGACCGCGAAGGCGAAGTCGTTGGTCGGCCCCACCGCGACCGGGTTCTCCACCTCGACCAGGGTGCTATCCAGGCCCTGGTAGAAGTCCAGCGCCCGGCGGAGCGGCTGGAACGTCGGGTCCGTGGTCACGTCGACGCTGGCGCTGCCGCCGTCGTAGATGTTCTGGGCCGGCGGCAGCACCCCGTCCTGGCCGATGATCACGGGGGCGGGCAGCGGGTTGCCGGTGGAGACCACGGTGACCGTGGTGTGCTCGATCTCGGCGATCGGCAGCGCGGACGGCGTGTCGGACTGGTCCGGGTAGTACTCGGTGACCTCGCCGGACACGGTCACGTCGTCCCCGGCCACGACGGTGGGCTTGCTGCCGGTGTAGACATCGATGGCCTGCTTGAACGGCGTGCCGCCGACCTGCTTCGGGTCCTGCAGGTAGAACCCTGAGGAGGTCACGTTCGTGACCACGCCCGGCACCCCGGACACGTCCTGTCCCGCGTACGGCGAGACGTGCCCGCCGCCGAGCACCGCATGGACGGTGAGTGCGGCGGCGGTCCGGGAGGAGGCGGCAGCCACCCCGGCCGGCAGCACAGCCCCGGCCAGAGCGACGGCGGCCGCCGCCGTCAGATAACGAAAGTGTCGATTCATGGACCAGACCGTATCGGCCGGTGAGGCGGCCAGCTATGACCAAATCGTGAATATATATTTGCTTTCCGGCTAACGCATCACGGGTCGCCATCCCGGCCGGGACAACGGATAGCCGTGCGTTAACGTCGAGGCATGCCTGACACCGACGGCTCCGCCGCCTGCACTGAATCGGGGCTATCCGCGCGCTGGACCGCCCGCCTGACCGAGTTCGCGACCAAGCTGCGGGTGCCCGGGGCCACGCTCGGCATCTGGGCCGGCGGGCAGGAGGTGCTGGCCGCGCACGGCGTGCTGAGCACGGCGACCGGGGTCGGCGTCACCACCGGCTCACTGTTCCAGGTCGGGTCGATCACCAAGGTGTGGACGGCCACGATGATCATGCAGCTGGCCGCGGAGGGGCGGCTGTCGCTGGACACCGCCGTGGCCGAACTCCTGCCCGGTGCCCGGCTGGGTGACCCGGACGGCAGTGCGGAGATCACCGTCTCGCACCTGCTCACCCACACCAGCGGCCTGGAAGGCGACATCTTCCGCGACACCGGCCGCGGCGACGACTGCGTGCGCCGCTACGTGGACGACCTGGCCACGGCGGCCCGGGTCTTCCCGCCGGGTGGTGCCTTCTCCTACTGCAACAGCGGTTTCACGGTGCTCGGCCGGATCATCGAGGTGCTGGACGGCCGCACCTGGGACGAGTCGCTGCGCCAGCGGCTGATCGACCCGCTCGGCCTGACGCAGACAGTCACTTTGCCCGAAGAGGCGATCGTGCACCGGACCGCGGTCGGGCACCGGGATCACCCGAACTCAGGCGAGCCGTTCGCGGTCTGGGCCCTGCCCCGGTCGGCCGGCCCCGCGGGCACGATCACGGCCAGCGCGCACGACGTGCTCACCTTCGCCCGGATGCATCTCGACGGCGGGCTCAGCCAGGACGGCGCCCGGGTGCTCGGCGAGGACGCGGTGGCCGCGATGCAGGCGCCGCGCGTCCGGCTGCCCGTGGACCGGGACCAGAACGCGATCGGCCTCGCCTGGCACCTCGGCCGCTGGGACGGCCAGCCGGTGATCGGCCACGACGGCGGGACCATCGGCCAGACGTCGCACCTGCGGGTCGCACCCGAGGCCGGGGTGGCGGTCTGCCTGCTGACCAATTCGTCCAGTTCGGCCAGCCTGTACCGGGAACTGTTCGCCGAGGTGTTCGCCGAGTTCGCCGGGATCAGCCCGCCGGCCGCGGTGGAGCCTCTGGCCGATCCGGTGGACCTGGACCTGAGCCGGCACACCGGCCGCTACGAGCGCGTCTCGCACCGGTTCGACGTGTCGGTGCGGGACGGGCAACTGCACGTGCTGTCCACGCTGACCGACACGCTCGACGACCTCGTGGACGCCGAGCCCGAGGAACTGATCCTGCGTCCCTGCGACGCCACCGGCGACCGGTTCGCCGCCCGGTCCCGGCCCGAGGATCCGTGGTCGGAGTTCGTCTTCGCCCGGCTCGGCGACGGCACGCCTTACCTCTACGTCGGCGGCCGCCTGAACCCCAGAGTCGCCTGAACGCCACACCGGCCGACCCGAAATTCTGTACGGAATCGATTTATCAACCAGGGTCCAGCGTGCCACAGTGGAGCATGACCACGACCAAGACCACGCCCCAGACTCAGAGCGCAGCCATCCAGATCCGGCCCTTCCAGGCCGTGGACCGGGACGGCGTGATGGTCCTGGCGCCGCGGCTCACCGAATGGGTTTCCGCCTGGCGGCAGCCCGAGGCGGTGCTGGCCGCGGTCCGCGGCTGGGTGAGCGGCTCGGCCGACAAGGCCGGCGACGACGATCACGCGTTCTACGTCGCGGCCGCACGCGACCAGGTCGTGGGCCTGGTCACCGTGTGCGAGCAGGAGCACTTCGGCGGGCAGGTCGACGCCTACGTCGGCGAACTGGTGGTGGCGGCCGACTGGGAGGGCCGCGGCGTCGGCACCCGGCTCATGCGGGCGGCCGAGGGCTGGGCCGCCGGCCGGGGCCTGGCCTTCATCACCCTGCACACCGGCGCTGACAACGGCCCGGCCCGCGGCCTGTACACCTCGCTGGGCTTCACCCCGGAGGACGTCAGGCTGACCAAGCCGGTCGGCTACCCGGCCTGACCCAAAGCACCGTCCCGCAAAGCACCGTCCCGCAGAGCACCGTCCCGCAGAACACCGTCCTGCAGAACACTGGGCAACAGTTCCTGCGGGAGATCCTGGTAGACCACGGGCACCAGCCAGCGCCTGATGGCCGCGGCGCCGACCGACGTGTAGGCGGGCGCTGTGGTGGCCGGCCACGGGCCGCCGTGATGCTGGGCCCAGGTCACCGCCACGCCCGTCGGCCAGCCGTTGACCACGACCCGCCCGGTGGTCTGGCTCAGCACGGCCAGCACCCGCCGGGCGGCTTCGATGTCACCGGGCGCGGCCTCGTCCAGGTGCACGCAACTGGCCAGGTTGCCACCCAGGTTGGCCAGCACCCCGGCCAGCTCCCCGGTGCCGGGGTAGGTGATCACCAGGCCGGCCGGGCCGAACCGCTCGGCCGCCAGGCCGGGCAGCCCGGCGGCGAAGCCGGCCAGCCCACAGCCGAAGGCTTGCGGCCGGCCCGCCCAGGGCCCCTCGCCCGGCTGCCCGGTGGCCAGCAACCTGAGCGCGGGATGGGTGGCCAGCTCGGCCGTGGCCGCGGTGAAGTTCTGGTGAATCCTGGCCGTCAGCATCGGGCCGCCCTGCGACGCGGACACGGCCGCGGCGATCGCGTCGAGCAGCCCGGCGTCGTCGGGGACGAACAGCAGGCCGGGATTGGTGCAGAACTGCCCGGCCCCCAGCGTCAGCGACCCCGCGTAGCCGGCGGCGATGGCCTCGGGGCGGGCCGAGGCCGCGCCGGGCAGCACGACCACCGGGTTGACGGAGCCGAGCTCGCCGAAGAACGGGATCGGCACCGGGCGCTCGGCACAGATCCGCTGCAGCGCCAGGCCGCCGCGCGCGGACCCGGTGAAACCGGCCGCGGCCACCGCCGGGTGCCGCAGCACGGCCACCCCGGCGTCCACCCCGTGGACTAGGCCGAACACGCCGGCCGGGGCACCGGCCTTGGCCAGCGCCGCCGACACCACCCGCGCGGTCGCCACCGACGTGCGGGGATGCCCTTCGTGCGCCTTGACCACCACCGGGCAGCCCGCGGCCAGCGCCGAGGCCGTGTCCCCGCCGGCCACCGAGAAGGCGAACGGGAAGTTGGAGGCCGCGAACACGGCCACCGGGCCCACCGGCCGGTCGATCCGGCGCAGATCCGGTCCCCCGCCGGCGGCCTGGGTGTGCGCCACGTCCAGATACCCGCCGTCGCGCAGCACATCTCCGAACATCCGGAGCTGCCCGCTGGTGCGGCCCACCTCGCCGGTGAGCCTGGTGCCGCCGAGCGCGGTCTCCACGTCGGCCAGCGCGGCCAGTTCGGCCGTGTGCTCGTCCAGCGCGTCCGCGACCGCGACCGCGATCTGCGCCCTGACGTCCGGAGTTGTGGCCCCCCACTCCCCCGCCACCGCGACGGCCGCGGCCACGATCGAATCCACCTCGGCGGCCGAGGTCTCCGCCACCGGCTCCCCAGCCGGCGCACCGGTCCGCGGGTCGTAGCCCTGGATCATCACGTCGGGTACCCCACGTCCAGGCTGTGCGAGGTGAACTCGCCGCCCAGATAGTCGTAGAGCGGGTCGCCGGGCTGGGTGTCACCGTAGCTCTCGATGACTTCCTCCGCATATTTCTCGGCGTTGTCCTGCGGCTCGTACCCCAGCGCGCGGGCCTCATCAAGCGACACCCAGCCGCCCCTGGTGTTCGCGGACACCCCGTAGATCACCCTGAACCCCGGCTCTGGCGCGGTCAGGCAGGCGTCGAACAGCCGCCCGGCGTCGTCGGGAGACAGCCAGGTGGACAGCATCCTGGCGTCGTAGGGCCGTTCGGAGCAGGTCAGGATCCGGACACAGATGGTGTCCATGCCGTACCTGTCGTGGTAGAGCGAGGCCAGCGCCTCGCCGGTCGCCTTGGACACGCCGTAGTAGGTGTCGGGCGCCGGGAGCGCGTAGTCGGGCACGGGGAACTTCGAACGCGGCGTGTAGCCGACCACATGGTTGGACGACGCGAAGATCACCCGTGGCACGCGGGCCCGCCTGGCCGCTTCGAAGGCCACGTAGGACCCGTGGATGTTGACCTTCAGGATCCGGCCCCAGGGCGCCTCGCCGGCCTGGGCGGCCAGGTGGATGACCGCGTCCACCCCCTGGCAGGCCTTGGTCATGGCGTCGAGGTCGGTGGCGGAGGCGTCGACGGCCTCCTCGCGCTCCCCCACGTCGCTGATCGGCGCGCTGTCAAGCAGCCGCAGCGTCCGGTCCGGACTGGCCAGCCGGGTCCGCAGCATGCTGCCGATGCGGCCGGCCGCGCCGGTGATGAGAATGGTCGGCATTCCGTCACAGTACCGGGAGTCCAGTTAGCCGGGCCGCCCAGGCAACCTCACGCCGGGTTGCGCCGTTCTTGGCCAGTGACGAGGGAGGCGACGCCTTGGACGAAGAGCACGCCGCGGGTCACGGCCGAGGACCTACCTGCCAGCCCAGCTGACCTGGCGGATGACCGCACTGGGTAAGCAGAAGCCCTGGATCGGCGGCCCGGTCCTGACGATCAGGACCGGCTTCCAGTGGCTGCCCCCCACCCGCGCCAACCTGGCCAAGCTCAACGTGGTCATCCCGCCCGGCTTCACCCAGACCAATTAGAGACCGGCTACTGCGGGTTCGGCTCCGGGCCGGAGCCGGAGCCGGCCCCGCGGCTGGCCAGGAAGCCGAAGTCGCAGCCCTGATTGGCCTGGGTGATGTTCTCGCTGTACAGGAGGCCGTAGCCACGTTCGAACCGTGGCGGCGGCGGCTGCCACTGAGCACGGCGGCCCGCTATGACCCGTTCAGGTAGATCAATAGTCAAGGACCGGGCGGCCACGTCCAACGTGATCAGATCGCCGGTGCGGACCAAGGCGAGCGGGCCGCCCACGTGCGACTCAGGCGCCACGTGCAGCACGCAGGCCCCGTAGCTGGTGCCACTCATCCGGGCGTCGGAGATCCGCACCATGTCCCTGACCCCCGCCTCCAGCAGGTACTTGGGAATGGGCAGCATCCCGTACTCCGGCATGCCAGGCCCCCCGACCGGACCGGCCTCGCGCAGCACCAGCACGGTGTCCGGCGTGAGGCCAAGCGCCGGGTCGTCGATCTTCTCCTGCATCTGCCGGTAGTTGTCGAACACCATGGCCGGGCCGGTGTGCTTGAGCAGCCGGGGCTCGGCCGCGATGTGCTTGATCACCGCGCCGTCCGGGGCCAGGTTGCCGCGCAGCACGGCCACCCCGCCCTCGGCGGCCAGCGGGTTGTCCGCGGAGCGGATCACGTCGTCGTTGTGCACGGGAACGTCCGTGATCTGCTCGCCGAAGGTGCGGCCGCTCACCACCAGCCGATCCGGGTGTAGCGCGCCGGGCACCTGGGCGAGCCGCCCGAGCAGGGCGGGCAGGCCGCCGGCGTAGTAGAAGTCCTCCATCAGGTACGTGCCGCTCGGCCTGATGTTGGCCAGCCAGGGCACCCGCCGGGCGATCGCGTCGAAGTCGTCCAGGGTCAGCGCCACCCCGGCCCGCCCGGCCATCGCGATCAGGTGAATGAACGCGTTGGTCGAGCCGCCGAGCGCGAGCACGGTGGCGATCGCGTCCTCGAACGCCTCCGCGGTCAGCACGTCGGACGGAGTCAGGTCGGCCCAGACCATCTCGACGATCCGCTGCCCGCTGGCCGCGGCCATCCGGTAGTGCGCGGAGTCCACCGCCGGGATCGAGGCCATGCCGGGCAGCGTCATGCCGAGCGCCTCGGCCGACGACGTCATCGTGGAGGCGGTGCCCATCGTCATGCAGTGCCCGGGCGAGCGGGCGATGCCGCACTCCACCTCGGACAGTTCGCACTCGCCGATCAGGCCGGCCCGGTAGTCGTCCCAGTACTTCCACACGTCGGTGCCGCTGCCCAGCGGCTGGCCCCGGTAGTTGCCGCGCAGCATCGGCCCCGCGGTCACGTAGATCGCCGGGATGTTCGCGCTGGCCGCGCCCATCAGCAGCCCGGGCGTGGTCTTGTCGCAACCGCCCATCAGCACCGCGCCGTCGATCGGGTAGGACCGCAGCAGTTCCTCGGTCTCCATCGACAGCAGGTTCCGGTACATCATCGGCGTGGGCTTCTGAAACGTCTCCGACAGCGTGGCCACCGGGAACTCCAGCGGGAAGCCGCCGGCCTCCCAGACCCCGCGCTTGACCTGCTGGGCCCGCTCGCGCAGGTGCATGTGACAGGGGTTGATGTCGGACCAGGTGTTGAGTATCCCGATGACCGGTTTGCCCAGGTGCTCTTCCGCCGAGTAGCCGAGGCCACGCATCCGCGACCGGTGGCTGAACGTGCGCAGGCCGTCCACCGGACCGGCGCCGAACCATCCGTAGCTGCGCAACTCCTCTGGTGTCTTCCTCGGCTTGGCGGTCATGCTTCGGATCGTATCTGGAGGCCCCCGGCCGGACCTGGGCCCGCACAGCGCCTGCCTGGGGGCACATTTCCGGCAATTACGACGCTCCGCGCGGCCTGATGATACGGACACCGTAGTTAAGCGCGAGGGAGACGATTGATTCAGTGGCGTAGCGTGCAATACCCGACGGAATTAGTTGACAACGGGCCGAATCGTGGGAAGCATGGGCGGGAGACAGGACCCGGCAAAGCCCCCCGGAGGCAACCGCATGGCCCATGCTCCCGGCACGCTGCAGCCACTGGACGGCCGCCGACGGCGTCGTAGCGCGAACTCAGGGACGACCGGGCAGGCCGTCGTGCTGGACAGCACCGCCAAACAGATCATCGAGCAACTGCAGCAGGACGGCCGGCGGTCCTACGCGGCCATCGGCAAGGCGGTGGGGCTGTCTGAGGCAGCGGTCAGGCAGCGGGTGCAGCGGCTGCTCGACACCGGCGTGATGCAGATCGTCGCGGTCACCGATCCGCTGACGCTCGGCTTCCGCAGGCAGACCATGATCGGCGTCAAGTGCGAAGGCGACCTGGAGCGGGTCGCCGAGCACCTGGCCGTGCTGGACGAGATCGACTACGTGGTGATCACCGCGGGCTCGTTCGACCTGCTGATCGAGGTGGTCTGCGAGGACGACGACCACCTGCTGGAGATCTTGAGCCGGGTCCGCTCGGTGCCCAGCGTGACCAGCACCGAGACGTTCATGTACCTGAAACTCCGCAAGCAAACCTACTCATGGGGAACCAGATGACCAGCCTCCCGGAAGCCAGTGCGGCCCAGGACGAGAGTGCGTCCCAGGACGTCAGTGCGCAGCAGACCGCGGCCAAGCGGAACCTGTGGCTGCACTTCACCCGGATGTCGTCCTACGACCACGCGGAGATGCCGGTCATCGTCCGCGGCTCCGGCGCGTACGTGTACGACCAGCACGGCAAGCGCTACCTGGACGGTCTGGCCGGGCTGTTCGTCAGCCAGGTCGGGCACGGCCGCACCGAGATCGCCGAGGCGGCCGCCCGGCAGGCCTCCGAGCTGGCCTACTTCCCGCTGTGGTCCTACGCGCACCCGCGCGCGATCGAGCTGGCCACCCGGCTGGCCGACTTGGCCCCCGGCGACCTGAACCGGGTGTTCTTCACCACCAGCGGCTCGGAGGCGGTGGAGTCGGCCTGGAAGCTGGCCAAGCAGTACTTCAAGACCATCGGCCAGCCCGACCGGTACAAGGTGATCAGCCGCGAGATCGCCTACCACGGCACCTCCATGGGCGCGCTGGCGATCACCGGCCTGGCCGGGATCAAGGCGCCGTTCGAGCCGCTGCCGCCGGGTGGCGTCCGGGTGCCGAACACCAACTTCTACCGGGCTCCCGGCTTCGTGGCCGACGACCTGGAGGCGTTCGGCCGGTGGGCCGCCGACGAGATCGACCGGGCCATCGTGCGCGAGGGGCCGGAGTCCGTGGCCGCCGTGTTCCTCGAGCCGGTGCAGAACTCGGGCGGCTGCTTCCCGCCGCCGCCCGGCTACTTCGACCGGGTCCGCGCGATCTGCGACAAGCACGGCGTGCTGCTGGTCTCCGACGAGGTGATCTGCGCGTTCGGCCGGCTCGGCTACTACTTCGGCTCGCAGCGGTACGGCTACCAGCCGGACATCATCCTGTTCGCCAAAGGCCTCACCTCGGGTTACGCGCCGCTCGGCGGCATGATCGCCAGCGACAGGCTGATGGAGCCGTTCGAGCACGGCACGGCCAGCTTCGCGCACGGGGTCACGTTCGCCGGCCATCCGGTCTCGACCGCGGTCGCACTGGCCAACCTGGATGTGTTCGAGAAGGAGGACCTGCTCGGCAACGTCCGGGCCAACGAGGCCGGTTTCCGCTCCACCCTGGAGAAGCTGTGCGACCTGCCGATCGTGGGCGAGGTCCGCGGCGACG
>DATAWQ010000115.1:0-21693 GCA_036267135.1 Streptosporangiaceae bacterium
CTTCACTAGTCAGAGTAACTCCACAGTAGCGAATTACCTTGAGCCGCCACCCTGGAAACTTTCACTAGTAGTCTTCATTCACAGACCGCCGCTGGCCGTGGTGGGTGGCCACCCATCGATGCCGATTTCCGTAGGAGTGAGGATAGATTGCCGTCTGCTGTAAGTGTATTACGAACCGCCCCACTCGTTGTCCGGTTTACGTCGGACCTGAGCGAGTCATAATCGCAACCACAGTAGCCGGTGATCCCGCGTAGAGACTTTAACCGTCAGCAGGGTTGCCGTTCGTTTCCCACGTCAGCGTTACGTTGCTAGGACAAGCGGTGCCTGATGGCTATCTGGCTGCTGCCAGCTGATCTGAACCGTGCCTGGATTGAAGGGCCGACGGGCGCCTTTGCCCGGTGACAGGAGGGTGATGGTCATCAAGGCCTTGATGACGGCGCGCTGACGGGACAGGTCCAGATCCTGCCAGACGGCGACCGCATTGTCCGCAGCGATTAGTGGGGTGAGCACATTCTCCTGAGCCGCGCTCTCCAGGCCTGCGGCGATCTCGGCCAGCCGGGCGTTAGCGCGGCCGGTGGCGGCGAGCAGTTGCGGGCGGGTGATCAGGCCCAAGGCGCGGTCGGCGGCCATCTCCTCCAGGTTGCGGCGGATCGCCGCCGCCTCCTCCCGCAGCCCAGCCACATCCGGGCCACCCTCGGGCACCGCCAGCAGGCCCGCGGCATCGGGCCGGGACAGCCGCGCGATGACCAGCTTGATGATGAACTCCTCCACCGGCACCGACTGCCGCGCCACATGCGTACCTGGCCAGGACCGATCACGGGTCTGCGGGGCGCACCGGTAAATGTAACGCCCGGTATGTGACGGCATCCCGGTGACCACGTTGCCGCATGGGCACAGCGCCAGCCCGCCCAGCAGCGTGCGTACCCCGCGCGGTGGCTTGCGGCCGGGGTCTTCCAAGATGGCGTGCACCGCCCGCCAGGTCTCCTCGGCGACCAGCGGGTCCCAGTTGCCTTGGCCGACGATCTCGCCGTGGTAGGCCGACAGGCCCGCGATCCGCGGGTTCAGCAAGATCGTGCGGATCGACTGCCGCGTCCACACCTCGGCGGGCAGCGGCCCGAATGGCGCCTGCGCCGGGCGTAGTCCCGCCGCTGACCATTCCCGCATCACCCCGCTGAGTGTCCCGCCGCCCAGCAGCACCCCACACGCCGCCGCCACCGCCGGTCCCTCCAGCGGGTCGGGGGTGATGTGATCTTCGCAGTAGCCGAACGGGCGGGGGGTGCCTAGCCGCCGCTGCCCGTTGACCGCGGCGGCCTCGTGGGCGAGTTTCTGCCGCTCGGACTTGCGCTCCTGCTCGGCCTTGGCCACCGCCACCAGGATCCGGGCCGCCAGCCGCCCCGAATCGGTGCCCAGGTCGATGGTTCCCTCGGCCTCGGCGAACCGGACCCCAGCCTTGTCGAACCGGGGGATCAGGTATTCCAGGTCGAGGGGTTCGCGGATGAACCGGTCCCATTTCCAGCAGTACACGACGTCGACCGCGTGGGCGTCGACCAGCCGCAGTACCTCCTCGTACCCTGGCCGGTACTTCCCGGCTGCGGTGGGGTCTTTGCGGGTGACTCCGATGTCGTTGTCTGACAGCCGGTGGGTGATCGTCCAGCCCCGGGCGAGGGCGCGTTTTTCCAGGTCGGCGAGCTGGTTGGCGACGCCATGCCCGTCGCCCAGCTTGTCTTTGCTGATGCGGGTGTAGATCAGGCAGCGGGTACAGATGGTCATGTGTGTTAATATAACAACCTGGAGCCGTTGTGCCGTCGGCATCACCGGGTGAAGCAGGCCGAAGGCTGGACGCTGTCACAGGTCAGTCCAGGTGTACTGGTCTGGCTGACCCCGGCCGGGCGAAGATACACCACCCTGCCCAGCCAGCACCCGACCTGAACCTCAGGTCACGTCACGCCACCCACCCGATCACCCGATCACCCGATCACCCGATCACCCAGGCTGCCGCCGAACCGGCCCGGAGAGCTGGCCAGCGGGCACGCCTCATCAAGCCGGAGTGCAGCGACCAGTGACCACCGGCCACCGGCCACCGGCCACCGGCCACCGGCCACGACAGATGATCGCGGCCATCATGGTGACGCCTGTCGAGCGCAGATGGCCGTGACCATTCCCGAGGTGACGGCTGATCAGGATGGCTCTGGCCCGGTGACCGGTGGCTTCGGCAGACCTCAGCGCGCGGGACTCAGGCGTAGCTGGTGACCAGCCGGGGCAGGTAGGGCGCCTCCAGCCTGGACACCTCCGTCCCGGTCAGCTCGACGTCAAGGGCCGCGATCGCGTCGTCCAGGTGCGCCGCCTTGGTCGCGCCGATCACCGGCGCGGTCACCCCCGGCCTGCCCAGCAGCCAGGCCAGCGCCACCTGAGCCGGCCGCAGCCCACGCTCGGCCGCAATGGCCCGGACCACATCGGCCACGTCGTGGTCCGCGTCCCGGTCGCCGCCGTCCCCCTGGGCCCGCACGGTATGCCGCGCGCCGCCGCGTTCCCTGGTCCCGGCGAGCAGCCCGCGGGCCAGCGGGCTGTACGGCAGCACGCCGACGCCTTGGTCGCGGCACAGCGGGATCATCTCCCGCTCCTCCTCCCTGTTGACCAGGTTGTACCGGTTCTGCATGGACACGAACCCGGTCAGCCCGGCCGCCGCGGCCTCGTGCTGCGCGGTGGCGAACCGCCAGGCGGGCATGGCCGATGCCCCGATGTAGCGGGCCTTACCCGCCCGTACGATCTCGTGCAGCGCCTGCATGGTCTCCTCGATCGGCGTCTGGTCGTCCCAGCGGTGGATCTGGTACAGGTCCACGTGGTCGGTGCCGAGCCTGGCCAGCGACGCGTCGATGCTGGCCAGCAGGTGCTTGCGGGACAGGCCGCGGTCGTTCGGACCCGGTCCGGTCGGGTAGAACACCTTGGTGGCCAGCACGTAGTCCTCCCGCCGGGCGAACAGCCTGGCCAGCAGCCGCCCGGTGATCTCCTCGCTCACCCCGTCGCAGTACACGTCGGCGGTGTCGAAGAAGATCACCCCGGCCTCGACGGCGCGCCGCACGATCGGCCCGGCCTCCGGCTCGGCCAGCGCCCAGCGCTGGGTGGCCGGGTCGCCGAAGCTCATCATGCCGAGCGCGATCCGCGACACCTGCAGCCCCGAGGAACCCAGCCGCACGTACCGCATCTCCGTTCCCATCCAGCCTCCTCAGCCTGTCCGGTATTCAGTCAGCCCAGTACTCAGTCAGCCCAGTACTCAATCGGCCCAGTACTCAGTCAGCCTTGTGTGCCGCGACGCCGATGACGACCAGCGCGATCCCACCCAGGTCCGGCAGCGTCGGGATCTGGCGCAGCACCACCGCCCCGATGATCGTGGCGAACACCGGCAGCAGCGCGAGCATCAACGCGAACGTAGCCCGCGGCAGTCTGGCCATGGCGAGCTGATCGGTGACGTACGGGATGACTGACGAGCACACCCCCACCCCGGCCCCGGCGAGCAGCAGCAACGGGTGGGGAAACGCGGCCAGCGCCCCGCCCAGCCCGAACGGGCAGGCCGCCACGGTCGCGATCAGCATCGAAGCACCCAGTCTGTCGATGCCCCCACCCCCCACCCGCCTCCCCTCTCCCTCTACCCCAGCCCCCTTCATGGCCGAACCAGCCGGGTTGCCGGAGCCGTCACCGGCGTTGGCGATCTTGTGCCCGAGCATCACGTAGAGCACGAACAGCGCGCAGTTGCCGAACGCGAACACGAACCCCAGCGGCTGCCCGGCGATCCGGATCTCGGTGATCACGATGACACCGGCCGTGGTGAGCGCCAGCGCGGCCGCGTTGCGCCGGGTCCGCGTGCCGGCCGCCGCGAGCAGCACGGTGCCGAGGAACTCGATCGCCCCGACCGTGGACAACGGCAGCCGGTCCACGGCCAGGTAGAACAGGGAGTTCATCGCGGCCAGCACCACGCCGAGCGCCACCAGCACGGCCAGCCCGCGCCGGTCAAGACGCGCAGCGATCCGCCACGGCCGCCGCCACACCGCGAACACCAGCGCGGCCGTCACGATCCGCAGCCAGGCCACGCCGAGCACGCTCACCCGGGCGAACAGCAGCACCGCCAGCGACGGCCCCAGGTAATGGAAGACGGCGCTGACCAGGAAGAACGACTGAGGCGGCAGCCGGTTGACCACGCCGGAAGCGCGGTCAGCGGCTCCGTTTGCCCGGCCCCCATCCAGCGTGACGGTGGGCTGAGCGGCATTGGTTTCCTGAACGGTGCCACCGGAACGTCCCCGCTCACCCGGCCTCGCCGGGCCCCGGGAACGACCACCGTCGGGATGCAGTTCGTTCGGCACCGGAGTAGCTTATGAAGGTGCGATGCGTATGAGAATGAGCAAACTTCGGAGCTCAGCATGAATCCATTGCCGGAACGAAGGTATCGCCCAGCGCAGACCTTCGAACCGCTGGACGCGGTGGACCGCGCGCTGCTCGCCGAACTGCAGGCCGACACCAGGATGCGGGTGGCCGAACTGGCGCGCCGGGTGGGCCTGTCGCCGCCGGCCGTCGCGGACCGGCTGCGCCGGCTGGAGGACACCGGCGCGCTGTCCTGCCAGGCCGAGGTGGATCCGCGCGCGCTGGGCTACGCGGTGTGCGCCATCGTCCGGGTGAGCCCGTGGAACCGGGATCTGCGGGCCATACCCGAGGTGGCCAAGCAGACGCCCGAGGTCACCGAGTGCTACCGGATCACCGGCGAGGACTGCTACTTCATGAAGCTGTACCTGCGGACCATCGACGACCTGGAACCGATCCTGGACACGTTCACCCCGCACGGGCGCACCACGACCTCGATCGTGCATTCCGCCCCGGTCCCCCGCCGGCCGCTTCCGCTCGACGGTTAGTATGCAGCGAACTCACCGCTGACGAGGAAGTGATGCGTGATGGCGCTCGACGAGGACACCGTCCGGCTGGCCAAGGGCAAGAACCTGGCCACGGTCGTCACCCTGATGCCAAGCGGCCAGCCTCAGGCCCTGCTGACCTGGGTTGACACCGATGGCGAGCACATTTTGGTGAACACCGAACCGCAGCGGCAGCGCGCGCGGAACGTGGCCAGGGACCCGAAGATCACCGTCCTCATCCACGCCGCCGACAACCCCTACGACTGGTCCGAGGTCCGCGGCCACGTCGTGGACACGATCACCGGGGATGAGGCCAGGGCGCACATCGACGAACTCTCCCAGCGCTATACCGGCAACGACTACGGCATGCCGATCGGCCCGCAGGGCCGGGTCATACTCAAGGTCGCCGCGGACAAGGTGAACACCCCGGCGCGGCTCGGCATGGGCTGAACCGGATCTTCGGTGCGGCGGCCGCGACCTGATTCTCCGGCGTGGCCGCCTGGTACGCGTGGTACGCCTGATGACTTGAGTTGCCTGGCGCCGCGAAACCCCGTCGTGGCCAGCGAATAGCCCAGAGTAGGCAAACTCGCGCAGATAACTCGGTATCGTCCAGTTTGTGATTACTCCGCGTCGCCAGACTGCGTATGTCGGGCTCGCGGCTGTCCGCGCGGCCTTGTACGCCTGGCTGGAGGAGATCCGGTTCAGGACGGGCGTGGCGCTCCTGGCCGGCCTGGCCGTGATCGCCGGCGGCGTGATCGCCATCCTGGCCGTGACCGGAAGCGGCGGATCCCCGGCCGCGGCGCCCCGCCCGCTGCCGCAGCGGGCACCGGTGATCGTGGCCCCGAGCCCGGCGGCGGACTCCAAGCCCGCCCGTCCGGCTGCGAAGCGGCACCACGCCCACGTGACCGTGGCCCATCCGGACCCGCCAGCGGCCAGCGTTCCCGTCGACCCTCCGGCGCCCGCCCCGACCCACCCGGCGAGCCCCCGTGGCTGGCCGCACCAGGGCGGATTCCCCAGCCAATGGCCGTGGCCACGGGGATGGCCCGGCCCTGGGCGCTGGCCAGATCCACACCACTGGCCAGGCTCGCACCACTGGCCGGGATCGCACCGCTGGCCAGGACCCGGCGCCGGGTCGCACGGCTGGCATCACCCTCGCTGAGGGTGATCGCGAAGGCTGTACGCTCAGTGCTGGCCCGGGGGGACGACCCCCGGAACCCCCGCTCCGGCGGGCGAGGAGGCGCCGGATGCAAGAACAGGGAGTCGTAGTCGGAATCGACAATGGCGGCACGACCAACAATGCCACCGTGCTCGACAGCTCCGGCCAGTTCCTCATCGACCACATGCTGGAGACCCGCAGCCGGGTCCAGGAGGGCCCGGACCGGGCCATTGAGGCGCTGAGCGGCTCGTTCGCCCAGGCCCTCGAGGTCACCGGGACGGCCAGGGCGTCGGTGCGCGCGGTCGGGCTCGACACCCCAGGCCCGGCCAGCGCGACCGGTGTCATCTCGACCAGGGGCGCGGTCAACTTCCTGCACCCGGCCTGGCGGGGATTCGACATCCGCGGCGCGCTGGAGACCGAACTCGGCCTGCCCGTGGTCTACAACAACGACGGGAACGCCGCGGCGCTGTACGCGCACCACATGCGGCTCGGCGAGGCGGCGGCCACCAGTTCGTCCGTGGCCATGATCGTCGGGACCGGGCTCGGCGCCGGTGTGGTCGAGCAGGGCCAGGTGGTGCGCGGCGCGGCCGGCATGGCCGGCGAACTCGGCCACGTCAGGATCCCACTGGACGGCCTGCTGGCCCCCGGCCAGCCGGTCCCGGTCTGCAACTGCGGGCTGTTCGGGGACGCGGAGAGCATCGCCTCGCTGACCGGGATCGAGAAGAACCTGCTGCCCTACTGGCTCAGCCGGTTCCCCGACCACGAACTGGCCCAGGAGTCGTCACTAGCGAAGGCGGCCAAACTGATCCGCGGCTACGGCGAGGCGGGCGACCCGATGGCGCTGGAGATCTTCGGCCAGCAGGCTATGGCGCTCGGCCGGGTGCTGTCGATCGCGGCGAACTTCACCGACCCGCTGGTGTACTTCCTCGGCGGCGGGGTCGTGGAGGCCGCCCCCGACTTCCGCGACTGGTTCCTCGACCGGGTCCGCGAGCACACCGACCTGCGCGAGGAACAGGCGCGGGTCGCCTCGTTCGCGCTGGTCCCCGACCTCGACATGGCCGGGGCCAGGGGCGCGGCGATCGCCGCCAGGGAGACTCTTGGCCTGTGGGCCGCGCCGTCACGGTGATCGTGGTGCTGGCCGGTGTGTCCGGCAGCGGCAAGAGCACCGTCGGCCCGTTGCTGGCCGAGCGCCTGAACGGGATTTTCGTGGACGGCGACGCGTTCCACCCGGCCGCGAACGTGGCCAAGATGCACGCGGGCGTGCCGCTCACCGACGCCGACCGCGAACCGTGGCTGCGCGCGATCGAGGCGTGGCTGGACCAGCGGATCTCGGCCGGCCAGACGGCGGTCGTGGCCTGCTCGGCGCTGCGCCGCGGCTTCCGTGACGCGCTGCGTGCGGGGCGGCCGCAGGTACGGCTGGTGCTGCTGAACATCAGCCATGAGGCCGCCGTGGCCAGGCTGACCGCGCGGCACGGCCACTTCTTTCCCAGCAGCCTGCTGGACACCCAGTTCCGCGACCTGGAACCGCCCGCCCCCACCGAGCCCGTGCTGGTCGTGGACGCCGGCCAGCCGCCCGCCCAGATCGTCGCCGACATCGCCGGCGACCTGCGCGCACCCGATTGACCTCCCCGCTGACGGCGTAACGTGGCGGTCGGGAGAGAACGGCCCGGAGGTGTGATGAAGCTCAAGCTCGACCTGCATGACATCTACAACCGCGGCGGCGACATCGACCGGGCGCTGCGGGCGGTCATCGATGAGGCGGTCAGGAAGAAGGCGCCGCTGGTCGAGATCATCCCCGGCAAAGGCTCAGGCCAGCTCAAGAAGCGGGTGCTGCGCTTCCTGGACCAGAAGGAGATCAAGGCGCTGTACCACCGGGTCGAGAAGGATTCGAAGAACTTCGGCCGGGTATTCGTTCATTTTCGCTGGTGACGCTCGCGGTTGACCGAGGGGACCGTGCCACTTATGTTCGCTATAAGAACCGACGGACATGGTGCGAACAGGCTCGGGAAGCGACGGGTGGGTGCGCGCGGATGGCTGAGATCGTCCCGCTGGGCCAGGCGGTGGCGGAGCTCGTACACGACGGGGACAGCGTGGCGCTGGAGGGTTTCACCCACCTGATCCCGTTCGGCGCCGGTCACGAGATCATCAGGCAAGGGCGCCGGAACCTCACGCTGATCAGGATGACCCCGGATCTGATCTACGACCAGATGATCGGCATGGGCTGCGCCCGGCGGCTGGTGTTCTCCTGGGGCGGCAACCCGGGGGTGGGCTCGCTGCACCGCTTCAGGGACGCGGTGGAGCGGGGCTGGCCCGTCCCGCTGGAGATCGAAGAGCACAGCCACGCCGGCATGGCCAACCGGTACCAGGCCGGCGCGTCCGGCCTGCCGTTCGCCGTGCTGCGCGGCTACCAGGGCACCGATCTGCCCGCGGTGACCCCCAACATCAAGCCGATCGAGTGCCCGTTCAGCGGTGAGCGGCTGACCGCGGTGCCCGCGCTGAACCCGGACGTGGCCATCGTGCACGCGCAGCGGGCCGACACCGACGGGAACGTGCAGATGTGGGGCATCACCGGCATCCAGAAGGAGGCCGTGCTCGCGGCCAGGCGATCCCTGGTGACGGTGGAGGAGATCGTGCCCAGGCTCGACCCGCGGCCTGGCGCGGTGGTGCTGCCGTCCTGGGTGATCAGCCGGGTGTCCGCCGTCCCCGGCGGGTCCCGCCCGTCCTACGCGCTCGGCTACTACGAGCGTGACAACGACGCCTATGTGCGATGGGATGCTGTGAGCCGGGACAGGGACGCCTTTGCGGCCTGGATGGACCGTAACGTGATCGAGGCCGCTGGGAGGCCCGTGTGACCTGTGGGAGGCCCGTGTGACCTTCATCGTGGATGCCGTGCGCACCCCCATCGGCAGGCACGGCGGAGCCCTGGCCGGGGTCAGGCCGGACGACCTGGCCGCCGGCGCGATCGCCGCGCTGCTGCGCCGCACCCCCGACCTTGACCCGGCCCAGCTCGACGACCTGTACTTCGGCGACGCCAACGGCGCCGGCGAGGACAACAGGAACGTGGCCAGGATGGCCGGCCTGCTGGCCGGGGTGCCGCCCAGCGTCCCCGGCGCGACCATCAACCGGCTGTGCGGATCCGGGCTCGAGGCGGCGATCGCCGGCGACCGCGCGGTGCTGGCCGGCGACGCGGAACTGATCATCGCCGGCGGCGTCGAGTCGATGAGCCGGGCGCCCTGGGTGCTGCCCAAGCCGGACCGGGCCTTCGCCCGCGGCCACGAGACCGCCTACTCCACCACCCTGGGCTGGCGCATGGTCAACCCGCGGATGCCGGAGGAGTGGACGGTCGCGCTCGGCGAGGGCGCGGAGATCCTGGCCGACAAGTACGCCATCTCCCGTGCGGATCAGGACGCGTTCGCGCTGCGCAGCCACCAGCGGGCCGCCCAGGCCTGGGCCGAGGGCAGGTTCGGCACCGAAGTGGAAGGCGTGGACGGCCTCGACACCGACGAGGGCATCAGGGCCGACAGTTCGCTGGAGAAGCTGGCCAGGCTGAAGGCGGCCTTCCGGCCGGACGGCACCGTCACGGCCGGCAACTCCTCACAGCTCAGCGACGGGGCGGCCGCCCTGCTGCTGGCCAGCGAGCAGGCCACGGCGGCGGTGAACCGGGAGCCGCTGGCCCGGATCGCGGCCAGGGCCGCCAGCGGGGTGGAGCCGCAACTGTTCGGCATCGGGCCGGTGACGGCGGCCAGGACGGCGCTGAAACGGGCCGGAATCACCTGGTCGGACCTGTCCGTGGTCGAGCTGAACGAGGCGTTCGCCGCGCAGTCACTGGCCTGCCTGGCGCAATGGCCCGATCTGGACCCGGACATCGTGAACGTCAACGGTGGGGCGATCGCCCTCGGCCACCCGCTCGGCTGCTCGGGCGCCCGCATACTCGGCACCCTCGCCCACGAGCTGCGCCGGCGCGGTGGCGGCTGGGGCCTGGCCGCCATCTGCATCGGTGTCGGCCAGGGCCTGGCCGTGGTGCTGGAGGCGTGACCGGCATGGCCGAACCGGTCGAGGAGCGCGGCGCTGAACAGCGCGGCCCTGAGTTCGTCCAGTCGATGGCGCGCGGGCTGGCCGTGATCAAGGCGTTCGACGAGGACCACAGGGAGCTCACGCTGAGCGAGGTGGCCAGCGCCACCGGGCTGGCCCGGGCGGCGGCCCGGCGGTTCCTGCTCACGCTGGCCGAGCTCGGCTACGTGCGCACCAACGGCCGGATGTTCGCGCTGACCCCGCGGGTGCTCGAGCTCGGCTACGCCTACCTGTCCAGCCTGTCCCTGCCGCAGATCGCCGAGCCGCACCTGGAACGGCTGGTCGCCGAGGTGCAGGAGTCCGCCTCGGTCACCGTGCTGGACGACACCGACATCGTGTACGTGGCCCGCGTCCCGACCTCGCGCATCATGCGGGTGACGATCAGCATCGGCACCAGGTTCCCGGCCTACGCCACGTCGATGGGCCGGGTGCTGCTGGCCGGGCTCACCCGGCCAGAGCTCGATGCCTGCCTGGACCGGATCAGCATGCGGCCGATCACCGCCCGCACCATCACCAGCCCGGCCACGCTGCGGGCCGAGCTCGACCGGGTGCGCGAGCAGGGCTGGGCCCTGGTGGACCAGGAGCTCGAGGAGGGGCTGCGGTCGCTGGCCGCACCGATCAGCGACCGCTCCGGCCGGGTCATCGCCGCGGCCAACATCGCCACCCACGCCGCCCGGACCAGCGCGGCCGACGCACGGCGCACCCTGCTGCCGGTGCTGCTGCGCACGGTCGAGCTGATCGGGGCCGATCTGCGGGCGGCCGGCTCGCCGGGCTCGGGCATAATGCGGCTGCGCTGACGCCCACCGCCCGCCACCAGCACCCTGGGGTGAGCGCGGCCGGCCCCGGGATGGCAGGGTGGGGCTTATGCCGGTTACCGCACGCGCCGAGCACGTCGGCAGCCTGCTCCGGCCGCCGTACCTGCATCGAGCCAGGGAGGCGGTCGCGGCGGGTGAGATCACCCAGACCGAGTTCAAGACGGTAGAAGACCGGGCGGTGCGGGAGACCGTGGCCTGGCAGGAGGCGATCGGCCTGCCGGTCCTGGGCGACGGCGAGCTGCGCCGGGACTCGTTCCAGGCGGAGCTGACCGCGGCCTGCGACGGGTTCGCCGGGGTCAGCCTGGACGCCTGGCTGTGGGGCGACTGGCACTCCGCGGACGTGGGCGACGCGGCCACCCCGCGGCCGGACGGCCTGGCCGTGGTGGCGCCGCTGCGCAAGCGCAGGAACCTCGCCGCCGAGGAGTACACCTTCCTGCGCGGCTGCACCGGCCGCACGGCCAAGGTGACGCTGCCCAGCCCGTCGCTGTTCGCCAACCTGTGGTCGCCGGAGCTGTCCGCCGGCGCCTATCCCAGCCTGGACGGCTTCCTGGCCGACGTGGTCGAGGTGCTCTGCGACGAGGTGCGTGAGCTGGTCCGGCTCGGCTGCCGCTACATCCAGCTCGACGCGCCGCACTACCCGCTGCTGCTGGATCCGGCCTGGCGGGCCTTTTACGAGGCGCGGGGCTGGCCGCTGGAACGCTGGCTGTCGTACGGCATCGACCTGGACAACGCCGTGATCGCGGCCGGGCGGCCGGCCACGTTCGGCTTCCATTTGTGCCGCGGCAACCAGCTCGGGCGCTGGCTGGTGGCCGGCGGCTACGAGCCGATCGCGGGCCCGGTGTTCGGCCGGGTGCAGGCCGACCGGCTGCTGCTGGAGTACGACGACGAGCGCTCCGGCGGGTTCGACCCGCTCCGGCTGGTGCCCGACGACAAGGCCATCGTGCTGGGCCTGATCACCACCAAGACCTCCGCGCTGGAATCGGCCGCCGAACTGACGGCGAGGCTCCGGCAGGCTGCCTCGGTGGCCGGCGCGGACCGGCTGGCGGTCAGTCCGCAGTGCGGGTTCGCCACGTCCGCGGCCGGCAACCCGGTGACCGAGCAGGCCCAGCGCGACAAGCTCAGCCTGCTGGTCCGGGTGGCGGAAGAGTTCTTCGATTCCCCGTGAGGAAAGCGCGACTACCGGAGGTGCCCATGTCCACGCTGGAACCGGAGACCGACCCCGCCGAGGCCGGATTCGACGTCAAGCGGCTGGCCAGGCTCGACCGGCACTTCGCCCGTTACGTGGACGACGGGCGGCTGCCCGGCTGGCTGCTGACGGTCAGCAGGCACGGCCGCCTGGTGCACGTGTCCGCCTACGGCCAGCGGGACATGGAAGCGGGCCTGCCGGTGGAGACCGGGACACTGTGGCGGATCTTCTCCATGACCAAGCCGATCACCTCGGTCGCGGCGATGATGCTGTACGAGGAGGGTGCGTTCGAGCTGAACGACCCGGTGAGCAGGTTCATCCCGTCGTTCGCGGGCCTGCGGGTGTACACCGGCGGGCCCGACCTCAAACCGGTGACCGTGCCCGCCATCGAACCGGTGCGGATCTGGCACCTGCTGACCCACACGGCCGGCCTCACCTACGGCTTCCACCGGGTGAGCACCGTGGACGCGATGTACCGCAACGCGGGGTTCGAGTGGGGCGCACCGCGCGGGCTCGACCTGGCCGGATGCTGTGACGCCTGGGCGGCGCTGCCGCTGCTGTTCCAGCCCGGCACCGAGTGGAACTACTCGGTGGCCACCGATGTGCTGGGCCGGGTGGTCGAGGTCGCCTCCGGGCAGCGGCTCGACGAGTTCTTCACCACCCGCATCCTGGGCCCGCTGGGCATGACCGACACCGCCTTCCAGGCGCCGGCCGCGGCGGAAGGCCGGCTGGCCGCCCTGTACGTGGCCGGCCCGGACCGCAAGCCGGTCCGCAACGACGACCTCGGCGTCATCGGCCGCAAGCCGCCGGCGTACCTGAGCGGCGGGGGCGGCCTGGTCTCCACCGCCGCCGACTACCACCGGTTCACCCAGATGCTGCTGCACCGCCCGGGCAGCCCGGCCGGCGAACTCGACGGCGTCACCCTGCTGAGCCCGCGCACCGTCGCCTATATGACCCGCAACCATCTGCCCGGCGGAGCCGACCTGGACACGTTCGGCCGCCCGCTGGTCGCGGACGCGCCGCTGCGCGGCACCGGCTTCGGCCTCGGCTTCGGCGTGGTCATCGACCCGGTCCGCACCGGGGCGGTGTGCAGCGAGGGCGAGTATTCCTGGGGCGGCGCGGCGAACACGGCCTTCTGGGTGGACAACGCCGAGCAGGTCACCGCCAGCTTCTACACTCAACTGCTGCCGACCAGCGCGCATCGCATTCGCCCCCAATTGCGCCAGCTGGTCTACCAGGCCCTGACGGGGTAACCCGGGGGCGGTCAACGCAGCGCCGGTTAACACGAGGGAGGGGAGTTGACCATGACAAGTGCCGACGTGCTCGCCGACGCCTTCGACCGGATCAGGGAGGACGTGCACCACACGGTCGACGGGCTGTCCAAGAAGGAACTGGCCTACCGGGTGGACGAGGACGCCAACTCGATCGCCTGGCTGGTCTGGCACCTGACCAGGGTCCAGGACGACCACGTGGCCGAGGCGGCCGGCGTGGAACAGACCTGGACGTCACAAGGCTGGGCGGACCGGTTCGCCCTGCCGTTCGGGCGGCTGGCCACCGGCTACGAACACGGCACCGACGACGTCGCGGCCGTGCAGGCCGAGGCCGAACTGCTGACCGGCTACCACGACGCGGTGTTCGAGCAGACCATCCGGTACGTGAAGACGCTGAGCGACGCCGACCTGCCCCGGGTGGTGGACGAGTCGTGGGATCCGCCGGTGACCCTCGGGGTCCGGCTGGTGAGCGTGATCTCCGACGACCTGCAGCACGTCGGGCAGGCCGCCTTCGTCCGCGGCATCCTGCTGCGCAGGTAGAGCACGCCGGCTGAGCCCGGGGCGGCCCGGGCTCAGGCCGGCGGCTCGGTGGCGAACGTCTGCAGGCCGCGGATCATCAGGTCGACCCCGAACGCGTACCGGTCGTCCCGGTCGCCGGCGAAGATCAGGTCCGCGGCCTGCCTGGTGTAGGGGAAGCGGTCCTCGGGCAGCGACCGCATGTAGTCCTTGATCATCTCCAGGAACTGCTCGGGCGGCTGGCCCTGGATGTCCAAAACCTCGCCACCCAGGCTCTCCTCGAACGCGAAAGCGCCCACGTACAGGCCGAACAGGTCGCCCAGGTAGGCGATCACCTTGTCCGGGATGCCGACGGGCTTGAGCAGGGTGAACATCCACTCGGTGAACACGGCCACGGTGGGTCCTGTCGGTGCGCGGCCGAGCGAGATCCGGGCCACGTCCCGGTGCCTGTTCAAGATCGCGCGCATCTGCACGGCCAGCGTGCCGAGCTGCTCCTGCCACCGCGACGGGTCGGGCGGGGGCAGCTCGGCCTCCTCCATGACGCGCTCGAACACGAGCTGGAGCAGTTCGTCCTTGTTGCGCACGTGCCAGTAGATCGACGCGGCCCCGGCGCCGAGCTCCTCGCCCACCCGGCGCATCGACAGGCCGTCCATGCCGTCGCTGTCGAGCACCCGCAGCGCCGCGTCCACGATCGCCTGCCGGGTCAGCGGCGCGCGGGACGACGGCTTGCGCGCCACCCGCCACGGCGGCTCGGGAAGGCCTTCGATGTCCCGCCACGGCTGCGGCGTGTCTGCTGCCATACCCTCAGTCTACGTCTCCTAGAACAGCATTCGAGTCTCTCGAACGGTGTTTGACAACACGCTATATCGCGTGTCAGGATGCGGTATATCGCGTTCGAAAGTGCAGATAACTGCGGGCAACGACGTTCCCGCGAGAGGAAGGTGCCAGATGGCGCTCATCATCGAGGCCAGGGGGCTGACCAAGCGTTTCGGCAAGACTCAGGCCCTGGATGGGCTTGACCTGACGGCCGAGTCCGGGCAGGTCGTGGCCCTGCTCGGGCCGAACGGAGCCGGCAAGACCACGTTCATCAGGGCGGTGGCCACCCTCCTGCAGCCCGACGGAGGTGAGTTGCGGGTCGGCGGCTACGACGTGCGCCGCCAGGCGGCCGCGGTCCGCCGGATCATCGGCCTGGCCGGGCAGTTCGCGGCCATCGAGCCCGCCATGACCGGGCGGGAGAACCTGCGGATGGTGGCCAGGCTGTTCGGCCAGAACCGGAAGAATGCCAAGGCCAACGCGGCCTCGGTACTGGCCACCCTGGGGCTGACCGAGGCGGGCGACCGGCTGGTGCGCACCTACTCGGGTGGCATGCGGCGCAAGCTCGACCTCGGCGCCAGCCTGGTCGGCGCACCCCGGCTGCTGCTGCTGGACGAGCCGACCACCGGCCTGGACCCGCGCAGCCGGATCGAGCTGTGGGACGCCATCAGGACGCTGGTCGCGCAGGGCACCGACGTGCTGCTCACCACCCAGTACCTGGACGAGGCGGACAACCTGGCCAGCCACGTCGTGATCATCGACCACGGACGGGTGGTCGCGAACGGCACGCCGTCCGAGCTCAAGGCCCGGGTCGGCGGCAAGGTGATCGAGGTGCACGTCCGCAACGCGGAAGACGTGCCTCAGGTCGCCGAGGTGCTGGGCAAGTTCGACCACGGCGAGGTCCGGATCGACCGGGGCACCCGCCAGGTCGGCGTCACCGTCGAAGGCGGCGGCCGGGTGCTGATGGACGCGCTGCGGGCGGTCGAGGACGCCGGCGTCGAGGTCGAAGACGTCGCGCTGCGCCAGCCCAAGCTCGACGAGGTGTTCCTGACCCTGACCGGGCAGCCGGCCGCCATGGCCGCTTCCGTGAAAAGCTGACGAGGAGAAATCATCATGGCTGTCATCACCGCCGCGCCCACCACCGGCCCGGCCACCAGAACGACCGGGCTCGGCCCGAGCACCCTGCAGATCGCGAAACGCTCGCTGCTGCGTTACATGCGCACTCCGCAGCTCATCGTGCTTGGCACCATCCAGGGCGCGATGTTCCTGCTGATCTTCCGGTACGTGTTCGGCGGGGCCATCCCGATCAAGGGCGGCCTGCCCTACGTGGACTTCCTGGTCCCCGGCTTCATCACGACCGGCGTGCTGTTCTCTGGCATGGCCGCGTCCGCCGGCGCCGCTGAAGACCTGCAGCAGGGGTTCGTGGACCGGCTGCGCTCGCTGCCGGTACCGCGGGTCAGCTTTCTGACCGGCCGCGCGATCGCGGACACCATCTGGAATACCTGGGGGCTGGCCGTCACCGCCGCCATCGGGTTCGCGGTGGGCTTCCGCATCCACGGCCCGGTGATCGACTCGCTGGCCGCCTTCGGCCTGTGCGTGGTGTTCGGGTTCGCGTTCGAGTGGCTGTTCATCATGCTGGGCCTGATCGCGGGCACCCCGCAGGCGGCGCAGGGCATGGCGCTGCTGGTGTTCCCTTTCACGTTCGTGTCCAGTGCCTACATCCCGGTGTCCTCCATGCCCGGCTGGATGCAGGCGTTCGCCAGCCACCAGCCGGTCACCTACATGGTGGACGCGGTCCGCTCACTGTCCGAAGGCCACGCGGCCGAGGTGCTGATCGGCCACTCCACCGGGTACCTGGTGGGCGGGTCGCTGCTGTGGTCGCTCGGCTTCGTGGTCGTGTTCGCCCCGCTAGCCGCGCTCAAGTACAAGCACAGCTGACCGCGCAGCGGTCGCCGACCTGCGCAGCCGTTCATTTATAAAGAACGGCTGCGCAGGTAAAGTGCGCCAATGCTGTTGCCCAAGGCGGTTCCGGATATCACCGGTTCGTTCCTGACCACGATCGACGCGGCGGCGCCCGGGCTGGTGCGGGGGCTGTACCTGCACGGATCGCTGGGCTTCGGCGGCGAGTTCTTCCCCGGCAGCGACATCGACTTCGTCGCGGTGCTGGCGGCGCGCCCTGACGAGGCGGACCTCGGCGCGCTGGAGGCGGCGCACGAGGAGGTCAAGGCGGCGTGGCCGAGCCCGCTGTTCGAGGGCATCCACCTGGTCGCCGCCGACCTGGCCGGCCGGCCGGACGCCTGCCCGGACCTGCCCTTCATCCACGAGCGGAAGTTCGGCCGGGCCGGGCGGTTCGAGATCAGCCCGGTGACGTGGCACGAACTGGCCCGGCACGCGATCACGGTGCGCGGGCCCGCGCTGACCGGCGCCGACGTGTGGACCGACGACCGGGCGCTGTGGGAGTACTCCCACGGCAACCTCACCTCCTACTGGGCCAAGGTGGGCGAGGCGATGGTCAAAATGCCGCGCGAGGCTTCCACCCCGGAGATGGCCGTGTGGTGCGTGCTCGGGGTGAGCAGGCTGCATCACCTGCTGGCCACCGGGACGCTGACGTCCAAGAGCGGGGCCGGGTGGTACGCGCTCGAGGCGTTCGAGTCACGCTGGCACCCGATCATCCGCGAGGCGCTGCGCGCCCGCGAGCAGCCGGGGGCGGTGTCGGCCTACGACGGCGACGATGAACGGCGCGGCCGGGACGCCGCGGACTTCACCTTGATGGCGATCGAGGCCGGGCTCGCGCTGCCTGCGCGGTGACTGCCGGAGCCTGACCGGCTGGTCAGTGAGGCCCGGAGTTGACCTTGTACCTGGCTGGGATGAAACGATCGGGCGATGAAGTCGCCCCGACCTGGTGCTGTGCCGGACGAGCCGGTCCGGCCTGCCGTCCCGGCGGCTTCGCGGCGGCCGCGCGCGATCCGGATCGAAGATCACCTGGAGCGGCGCGTCCGCAAGCCGGTTGACCTGCTGCGATTCATCGGCTGCTGGGCCGGCGTGGTGCTGCTGGGCGCCTTCGGCATCGTGGCGTCCGCCACCACCACCGGCGTGGAGACCAACATCGTCGAGTTCAGCAGGCGGATGCCCTACACGGCGTTCACCACGGCCCGGTCGCTCGTGCTGTTCGCACTGCTGATCCTGCCGGTAGCGCTGGCCGTCAGGCAGCTGGTGCGGCGCCAGGGGCAGCGGCTGTGGGAGGCGGCGCTCACCGGCCTGTTCACGTTCGTGGCGGTGAGCGTGGCCGACACGTTGCTGCGCAGCGGCGCCGCCACCCAGCTCTACGACGCGATCGTGATGGCGCGCCCCGGCGTCAGTCACATGACCGCGCTGGACGGGTACCTGGCCGGGCTGGCCGCTTTCACCACGATGATCGGCCTGTCCGGGCGGCAGCGCTGGCAGGCCGCGATGTGGCTGGTGGTCGGCGGCTACGCGCTGGTGAACCTGGCCGCGGGGCACACCACCGTGCTTTCGCTGCTGATGACGCTGCTGATCGGCCGGGCGATCGGGCTTGGCGTGCGGTACGCGGCCGGGGTGATGTCGCTGCGCCCCACGGCCGAGCAGATCGCGGCGGCGCTGAGCACGGTGGGCTGCGAGCTGACCGAGATGCGGCGGGCCGCGCCGGCCGGCGGGGAGTCCAGGCACTACGCGGCGGCCGCCCGCGGCGGGGCCCGGCTTGACGTGTTCGCCTACGACCAGGACCAGGAGGCGGCCGGGGCCTTCTACCGGCTGTACCGCATGGTGCGGCTGCAGACCCAGGTGTCGCACAGCACGCCGCTGTCGGTGGACCGGACGGTGGAGCGCCGGGCGCTGCTGTCCTACGCGGCGCAGAACGCGGGTGCGCCCACGCCGCGGCTGCGCGGCCTGACCCGGGCCGGGCCCGAGGCGGTGGCGCTGGCCTTCGACCACTACGGGGGCTGCACGCTCGCGGAGACCGGCGGCGCGCCGTCCGCCGCGGAACTCAGCCTGATCTGGGACGCGGTGCGGCAACTGCACGAGAACCGGGTCACGCACGGAGCGCTCACCGCGGACCGCATCCTGCTCACCGACGCCGGCGGCGTGATGCTGCTGGACATGAGCAGCGGCGAGGTGGCCGCGACCGACCTGGAGATCCGCCTCGACCTGGTGCAGTTCCTCTGCGAGCTCGCGGTCTGCGCCGGGCCAGAGGCGGTCGCTGACCTGGTGGTATCCAAGGTCGACAGCCACGAGGTAGCGGCTGTGGTGCCGCTGCTGCAGACCGTGGTGCTGGCCCCGGTGACCAAGGCCGCGCTCAGCCACAGCAAGGAGATCCTGCCGGAGCTGCGCAAGCGCCTGCTGGCCACCGTACCCGGCGGCGAGGTCGCACCGGTGCGGCTGGAACGGATCAGGCTGCGCACCCTGGTCACGCTGGTGGCCACCGTCGCGGCCGTGTACCTGCTGGCTGGTGAGCTGGCCCGGGCCAGCCTGGCCAGCGTGCTGCGGTCGGCCGACTGGAGCTGGGGCATCGTGGCGCTGGCCCTGTCCGCGCTGACGTATGTGGGGGCGACCTGGTCGCTGACGGGCTACGTCACCGAGCGGCTCAGCTTCGTCCGCACGCTGCTGGCCCAGGTGGCGGGCTCGTTCGTCACGCTAGTGACGCCGGCCGCGGTCGGCGGGGCCGCGCTCAACATCCGCTACCTGCAGCGGCGGAAAGTCCCGGCGCCGGTGGCGGCGGTCACCGTGGGTGTGTCCCAGGTGGTGGCGTTCGTCCTGCACATCCTGCTGCTGGTCATCTTCGTCGCGGTGACCGGGGCCGCGCAGAGCCATCCGTTCCGGCCGCCGGAGTGGATCTATTTCGTGCTGGCCGCGATCGTGGCGGCCGCGCTGGCCGTGCTCGCCCTCCCGGCCGGACGGCGGCTGCTGCGGGCCCGGCTGGCGCCGCCGCTCGGCCAGGTGGTGCCGCGACTGCTCCAGCTCGCGCAGCAGCCGCGCAAGCTGGCCCAGGGCATCGGCGGCGCGCTGCTGCTGAGCGCGTCCTACATCTTGTGCCTGGACGTGTGCGTGCGCGCGCTCGGCGGGTCTGCGTCGCTGGCCAGCGTGGCCGTGGTGTACCTGACCGGCAGCGCGATCGGCTCGATCGTGCCCACGCCCGGCGGGCTCGGCGCGGTGGAGGCCGCGCTGTCGGCGGGCCTGCGGGCGACCGGGCTGGCGGGCGCGGTGGCGGTCGGGTCCGTGCTGCTGTTCCGGTTGCTGACTTTCTGGCTGCCGGTGCCGGTGGGCTGGGCGGCGCTGCGGTACCTGGAACGGGAACAGGCGTTGTAACGAACCATCACCCCTTGTGCGAGAAAACGATGACCAGACGCGCTGGACGTTCAGTGCACGGCGCCGACCGTGACCGTCCACAGGGCGGGGCTGCCGCTGACCACCGAGCCGGACTGATTGGCGCCGCCGTTAGGGGTCACGTCGTCGTAAGGGAAGGCGTAGCCCAGCCCGTCCAGCGTGGTGGCGTGCACGATCCGCGCGTAGTGGTTCGTCGGGGAGCTGGAGTAGTAGTCGGACGGATTCTCCCCGTCGGGCTGGTCGGAGTCGATCAGCAGGGTGGAGCGGTTGAAGGCGGCGGCCAGCCGGGGCACGATGGCCAGCATCTCGGCGCTCATCCCGTTCGGGTTGAACGGCCCGCTGTCGCAGGAGAAGATGTCGGCCGCCGCGGGCTGACCGAACGAGCCCACCCCGTCGAAGGTGAGCAGTCCGCCGCTAACTTGCCCGGTGACCGTGCCCCACTGGGCCTGGGTGTCCACGGTCAGTGTGGCGGACTCATACATCTGCCAGACCTGGCCGGCGTAGCCGTCGTAGTAGCCGGACAGGAACCCCGAGTTCTCCACGATGCCGTTGGTGGGGCTGAGCGCCCGCAGGTTCTGCCCGTTGTAGCTCACGATCAGGTCGGTCCAGGGATTGCCGTCGGCCTGGGCCTGGGCGGTGAGCTGCGAGCACACGGTGTCCAGGCCGCCGCCGGGCAGGCCGAGCACGTTCTGCTGGTTGCCCGAGGTGTCGGTCAGCCCGAGCGCGATGGGCAGGCAGACGAAGTCGACCATGCTGATGTTGGCGTAGATCTCGGTGCTGTTGAAGGTGAACTCGCAGAAGTCCCACTGCAGGTCGATGTTGGGGTCGGATGGGTTGGAGACCGACGGCTCGACCAGCGCGGGACCCGGGTTGAGCAAGAACGTGATCGGGCTGCCGATGGAGAACCAGAGCCTGGCCCCGGCTAGCTGGGGGATGGTGATCGTCGCCGACGACCCGCCGGAGGCGTTCAGCGGGATGGCGCAGTCCACCGCGAGCGGGGTGCCGGTGCCCGGCGGCGAGGTGGGATAGTACGGCGTCTGCCCATCGGCCTCCAGCAGCATCAGGGCGTTGTTGTTGTCGATGGCCTGCCCGGTGACGAAGGCGTAGACCGTGTCGGACCCGGTGTTGTTCTGCAGGTTCACCGACAGCGTGGTGGACGTGGCCGGCGTGACGGGGCGACGGAGCCTGGCGGCCTGGTTCGGGTTGGCCAGGGTCGCGGCGGACACGCGGCGGGGGGTGCTAGCCAGGAATGCGGATGACAACGTTGCCATCGAACCGGCGAGCATGGCCCTGCGGGAAATCATGAGTACCTCCAGCCCGGATGGGGACCTGCGCGAGGAATGACGCGCACTGTAGCGAGGGGCGTACCGTTAGTAACGGTTGTCCGATTGCGCCGTCCCGTCAAGTCTTTCCGTTAACAAATCACCTTTGGGACAGGGCCGCCCGGGCCGGGCCGGGCGCGGGCTGGACGAAGTGGCGGGCAACCGCCCCGTCCCGCATGGGGACGGGCCTTACCGTGAAGGATCCTGGCGGCTGGTGCGACCCTGTCTAGATGTAGCATGAATATTTTTCAAGATTCTTTATGCCTCGCTGAGCTGCACGCACACACCATCCCGGCACGGTCCCGGTA
>DATAWQ010000116.1:0-1513 GCA_036267135.1 Streptosporangiaceae bacterium
ACGGCGACACCGGTACGGCGCACGCGGCCGAGTTCCGCCCGAAGCGCGGCCTTGCTGGTCAAGGTGTGCGGTCCGCGCTGCAGGAACTCGATGCGATCCAGCACCTGGTCCAGCTCGGGCGGCGGCAGGAAGGCGAGCAGCGCCTTGCCGGTCGCGCTGCAGTACGAGGGCAGCCGCGAGCCCACGTGCAGGCTGAACTCAAGGTGGTGATACCGCCCCGCCCGCCCTCGTACCCGGTCGATCAAGATCACGTCGGTATCGTCGCGGATGGCCAGGTTGGATGTGTGCCCGGTGATGTCGGTGAGCCGCCGGAGGTGCGGCGCGGCGATCTCGCGCAGGTCCAGCGACCCGAGCACCGAGAAGCCGAGGTCCAGCACGCGCGGGCCGAGCCGGTACTTCCGCGTCGGCTCGTCCTGCTGGAGGTAGCCGAGCGTGGCCAGCGTGGCGACGTACCGGTGCGTCGTGCTCCGGGTGAGCTCGAACATGCGTGCCAGCTCGCTGATCCCGAGCACCGGGCGGTCGGGGGTGAACGCGCCAAGAATCGCCAGGCCGCGCTCGAGTGACTGGGAGAACCCGGGATCCGGAGTCGCCATCCGCATGTCCGAAATATTAGAACAGCGTATTGACATTTGGACAGCCGCCCACGGCGACCCGAGCTACCAGCTCCCCGGCCGCGCACCCAGGCTCGGGGCACGCACCCAGGTCCGTTCTGAAAATAAAAGATTTTTATTCCGAACGAGCCGTGGTTTGCGGCTCCGGCTGCCCCGCGGCTTGGGTGGTCAGCCGACGGGCAGGCTCGGGGCCTGTGCGTCACGAGCCCCGGTCCGCTCGTGCTGCCCGGTGGGGTGCGTGGGCCCCCGGCCCCGTTCTATAGGGTTTGTGCGTCACGAGCCCCGGTCCGCTCGTGCTGCCCGGCGGGGTGCGTGGGCCACCGGCCCCGAAGTGCGGGGCTTGTGCGTCACGAGCCCCGGGCGCGCGCCGGGGCCGGGGGCACCCGGAAATTGGGAGGGCCGTAAGCAGGGGCGGGCTAGCTGAGGTGGCCGGGTCCGGAGGGGGCGGCGGACAGTCTGGCGGCGCATTCCAGCAGGCCGGCGTGCACGAAGGCCTGCGGCAGGTTGCCGCGCAGCTGGCGCTGGCGGACGTCGTACTCCTCGGTGTACAGGCCGGACGGGCCGCACGCCGCGCGGTTGCGCTCGAACCAGCGCGCGGCCTCGGCGGTGTCCCCGCACGCCTGCGCGACCTGCGCCATCCAGAACCCGCAGAGCAGGAACGCGCCCTCGCTCTTGTGCAGCGGCCGGGCGTCGTGGCGGAACCGGTAGACGTAGCCGTCCTCGGTGAGCTCGTCGAGGACCGCGCGGACGGTCGCGCTGCTGCGCGGGTCGTCGGCCGGCAGGGTGCCGCGGATCACCGGCAGCAGCAGGGCGGCATCCACGCGGGGGTCCTCCGGCGAGCGCTGCCAGCGGCCGGTTGGATGAACCGCGTCGTCGAGGCTGGCAAGCAGCGTGTCGGCCAG
>DATAWQ010000117.1:0-37857 GCA_036267135.1 Streptosporangiaceae bacterium
AGCGGCGGCGCGGCCGGCGTCGGCTACCTGCTGAAGGACCGGGTGGTGGACGTGGCCGAGTTCACCGACGCGCTGGCCAGGGTCGCGGCCGGGGGCACCGCGCTCGACCCCGAGGTGGTGACCCAGCTACTCGGCGCGAGCCGCCGGGCGGGCACCCTGGCCGGGCTGACCGCGCGGGAACGGGAGGTGCTGGCGCTGATGGCCGAGGGGCGGTCCAACGGCGGCATCGCCGAGCGGCTGGTCATCTCCGAACGAGCGGTGGAAAAGCACATCGGCAACATCTTCACGAAGCTGGGCCTGCCGCCTTCGGATGCCGACCACCGCCGGGTGCTCGCGGTGCTGCGCTACCTGGAGTCCTGAGCCCGCTCCTGGCCGCCCGGGCGTGCGCGGTACAGTTAGTTGTCATCAAGCAAACAACGCTGGTCCCTGCGTGGGGGAGTTTGCCCTGCTCGCGGGGGAGATAGAAGGGTCATGCGGGTGAAGGCCGGGGCCGGGGCGGCCGGGGCGCAGACGGCGGTCAAGCGCTCCCAGCGCGAGCACGGGCCGCACTACAAGTGGATCGCGCTGTCCAACACCACGCTCGGCGTGCTGATGGCCACGATCAACCTGTCCATCGTGCTGATCGCGCTGCCCGACATCTTCCGCGGCATCGGGCTCAACCCGCTGGCGCCGGGCAACACCAGCTACCTGCTGTGGCTGATCATGGGCTTCATGGTCGTCTCGGCCGTGCTGGTGGTCGCGTTCGGCCGACTCGGCGACATGTTCGGCCGGGTCCGCATGTACAACCTGGGCTTCGCGGTGTTCACCGCCGCGTCCATCCTGCTCACGGTGACCTGGATGCACGGGCCCGCCGGGGCGTTGTGGCTGATCGGCTGGCGGGTGGTGCAAGGCATCGGCGGCGCCTTCCTGTTCGCCAACTCGACGGCCATCCTGACCGACGCGTTCCCCGCCAACCAGCGGGGCACCGCGCTGGGGATGAACGCGATCGCGGCCATCGCCGGCACGTTCATCGGCCTGCTGCTCGGCGGCGTGCTGGCCCCGCACAACTGGCACCTGGTGTTCCTGGTCTCCGTCCCGTTCGGCCTGTTCGGCACCGTCTGGGCCTACTTCATGCTGCGCGACCAGGGCATCAGGCAGCGAGCCACCATGGACTGGTGGGGGAACCTGCTGTTCGCGGCCGGTCTCATCGCCATCCTGGTCGGCATCACCTACGGGCTGCTGCCGTACGGCACCTCCACCATGGGCTGGGGCAACCCCTGGGTGCTGACCGCGCTGATCGGCGGCGTGGCCGCCCTGATCGTGTTCGTGATCGTCGAGACGAGGATCGCCGAACCGCTGTTCCGGCTGTCGCTGTTCCGGATCCGGCCGTTCGCGGCGGGCAACGTGTCCAACCTGCTGGTGGCGCTGGCCCGCGGCGGCATCCAGTTCATCCTGATCATCTGGCTGCAGGGCATCTGGCTGCCGCTGCACGGTTACGACTTCTCGGTGACCCCGCTGTGGGCCGGGATCTATATGGTCCCGCTGACCATCGGCTTCCTGGTGTCGGCGCCGCTGTCCGGGTTCATCTCGGACAAGATCGGGGCGCGGTACTTCACCGCGGGCGGGGCGCTGATGGCGGCCGCGAGCTTCCTGTGCCTGTTCTTCATCCCAGTGAACTTCAGGTACGAGGTGTTCGCGCTGGTGCTGGTGCTGAACGGGTTCGGCTCCGGGCTGTTCGCCTCGCCGAACCGCGCGGAGATCATGAACTCGGTGCCCGCCAACGCGCGCGGCGCGGCGGGCGGCATGATCGCGACCTTCCAGAACACCGCGTTCGTGCTGTCCATCGGCATCTTTTTCTCGCTGATCGTGACCGGCCTGGCTCGCACGCTGCCATCGGTGATGTACACCGGCCTGAAGGCGCAGGGCGTCTCGGCCGCGGCGGCCACGCACATCTCGCACCTGCCGCCGATCTCGGTGCTGTTCGCCGCGTTCCTCGGCTACAACCCGGTGAAGCAACTGCTCGGGCCCAAGGTGCTCGCCCACCTGCCCGCCGGGCACGCGGCGTACCTGACCAGCCGCAGCTTCTTCCCGCACCTGGTGTCGACGCCGTTCCACGACGGGCTGAGCGTGGCGTTCGGCTTCGCCATCGGGGCGAACATACTGGCCGCGGTGGCGGCCACGCTCACCGGCGGGCGGAAGCTGCTCGCCGCGGCCGGCGGTCCCGTTCCGGCGGAGCCTGTTGCGGCCGAGCCCGCGCCGTTGCCGCCGGCGCTGGAGGCTCCGGTCGCGGGTGCGCCTGCGAGCGCGTCCGCGCAGGCGGTGGGCTCGGCGGTGCGCGGGACAGTCCGGGACACGCGGGGGGCGGCGATACCCGGCGCGGTGCTCACAGTCATCGGCGGCGACGGATGGCAGGCGGGCCGGGCGGAGGTGGATGCCGGCGGCAGCTACGAGATCACCGATGTGCCGCTGCGCACGTTCAGCGTGCTCGTGATGGCCCCGGGCCACGCGCCCCAGACCGCCGTGGTGAAGGCCGCTAACGGGGGAGAGGTCACGCACGACTTCGTGCTGGCCGCCGCACCGGCTGGCTGACCGCTGGGCTAGCCGGTCTGCTGAATGGGACGCCGCCCCGCCGCGCGGCCGCGCCGCCGCCCCGCCGAGCGGGTGAGCGGGTGAGCGGGTGAGCGGAGACGGGAACGTTTGCCGGGGCTACGGTGTTCCAGACCTGGGGGACAAGGGGTTCCGCGGAGGGCCTCGGCGGCTTCGCCGAGCGGCCCGAAACTGTCAGACCCCACGACTACCATGGCTTGGCATGCCGCATCCCCTCGTGAGCTGCGCTGACAGCGCCGATTTGGATAGCACCGGGTTGGACAGCACCGGGTTGGACAGCACCGGGTTGGTTCGAGAGCAGAATGGGTTTCAGAGGCAAAACGGGTTCCAGGAGCAGGACGAGTTCCGGAAGCAAAACGGGTTCCAGAATCAGAGGGCTGAGAGCGTAGTGGCTGATCGACTTGTGGTTCGCGGCGCCCGTGAGCACAACCTCCGGGATGTCTCGCTGGATCTGCCGCGGGACGCGATGATCGTTTTCACCGGGCTTTCCGGGTCGGGTAAGTCCAGCCTGGCCTTCGACACGATCTTCGCCGAAGGCCAGCGGCGCTACGTGGAGTCGCTGTCGGCGTATGCGCGGCAGTTCCTCGGCCAGATGGACAAGCCCGACGTGGACTTCATCGATGGGCTCTCGCCGGCTGTCTCCATCGACCAGAAGGCGGCCAGCCGTAACCCGCGGTCCACGGTCGGGACGATCACCGAGGTCTACGACTACCTCCGGCTGCTGTACGCGCGGATCGGCAAGCCGCACTGCCCCGTGTGCGGCAGGCCGATCGCCAGGCAGACCCCACAGCAGATCGTGGACCGGCTGCTCGAGCTGGAGGAGGGCGCCAGGTTCCAGGTGCTCGCGCCGGTGGTCAGGGGCCGCAAGGGCGAGTACGGCGAGCTGATGCGCGAGCTGCAGACCAAGGGCTTCTCCCGGGCCAGGGTGGACGGCGTGGTGGTCCGGCTGGAGGATGCGGCCTCCGGCCAGACGCCGGCGCTGAAGAAGTACGAGAAGCACGACATCGAGGTGGTGATCGACCGGCTGGCCGTCAAGGCCGACGCCAGGCGGCGGCTCACCGACTCGGTGGAGACCGCGCTCGGGCTGTCCGGCGGCCTGGTCGTGCTCGACTTCGTGGACCTGCCCGAGGACGACCCGCACCGCGAGCGGATGTACTCCGAGCACCTGGCCTGCCTCTACGACGACCTGTCCTTCGAGGAGCTGGAGCCGCGCTCGTTCTCGTTCAACTCCCCGTGGGGGGCCTGCCCGGACTGCACGGGCCTGGGCACGAGGATGGAAGTCGACCCCGAACTGGTCGTGCCCGACCCGTCCAGGACGCTCGCGGACGGGGCCATAGCGTCGTGGGGCAGCGGGCACGTCAGCGACTACTTCACCAGGCTGATCGAGGCGCTCGGCGACGCGATGGGGTTCAAGATGACCACCCCGTGGGCCAGGCTCCCGGCCGCTGCCCGCAAGGCGCTGCTGCACGGGTACGACGACCAGGTGCACGTCCGGTACAAGAACCGGTACGGCCGCCAGCGCTCGTACTACACCTCGTTCGAAGGGGCCGTCCCCTACATCCAGCGGCACCATGCCGAAGCGGAAAGCGACTCCAGCCGGGAACGCTACGCCGGCTACATGCGCGAGGTGCCGTGCCCGGTGTGCAATGGCACCAGGCTGAAGCCGGTGTCGCTGGGCGTGACCATCAACGGCATGACGATCGCGGACCTGTGCGCGCTGCCCATCGGCGACCTGGCCAAGCTGCTGCTCGGCATCGAGTTGTCCCAGCGGGACATGACGATCGCCGGGCGGGTGCTGAAGGAGGTCAACGCCAGGCTCGGCTTCCTGCTCGACGTGGGCCTGGACTACCTCTCGCTGAACCGGGCCTCGGCGACGCTGGCCGGCGGCGAGGCGCAGCGGATCCGGCTGGCCACCCAGATCGGGTCCGGCCTGGTCGGCGTGCTGTACGTGCTGGACGAGCCGTCGATCGGGCTGCACCAGCGGGACAACCACCGGTTGCTCGAGACGCTGCTGCGGCTGCGCAATCTCGGCAACACGCTGATCGTGGTGGAGCACGACGAGGACACGATCCGCAGCGCCGACTGGGTGGTCGACATCGGCCCGGGAGCGGGCGAGCACGGCGGCAAGATCGTGGTGTCCGGGACAGTGGCTGACCTGCTGGCCAGCGAGGAGTCGATGACCGGCGGCTACCTGTCCGGGCGGCTGTGCATCCCGGTGCCGGATAAGCGCAGGCCGCGGGCGAAGAGCCGCGAACTCGTGGTCAAGGGGGCGAGCGAGCACAACCTGCGGGACGTGGACGTGACGTTCCCGCTCGGCTGCCTGGTCGCGGTGACCGGGGTCTCGGGGTCGGGCAAGTCCACGCTGGTCAACGAGATCCTCTACAACGCGCTGGCCAAGGAGCTGAACGGGGCCAGGACGGTGCCGGGCAAGCACGTCAGGGTCACCGGCATGCAGCACCTGGACAAGATCGTGCACGTGGACCAGGGGCCCATCGGCCGCACCCCGCGGTCCAACCCGGCCACCTACACCGGTGTGTTCGACCACATCAGGAAGCTGTTCGCGCAGACCACCGAGGCGAAGATCCGGGGGTACCAGCCGGGCCGGTTCTCGTTCAACGTCAAGGGCGGCCGGTGTGAGGCCTGCTCGGGCGACGGGACCATCAAGATCGAGATGCAGTTCCTGCCGGACGTCTACGTGCCCTGCGAGGTGTGCCACGGCGCCCGGTACAACACCGACACGCTCCAGGTGCACTACAAGGGCAAGACGATCGCCGAGGTGCTGCAGATGCCGATCGAGGAGGCGGCCGAGTTCTTCGAGCCGGTGCCCGCCATCCACCGGCACCTCAAGACGCTGGTCGACGTCGGTCTTGGCTACGTGCGGCTTGGCCAGCCGGCCCCGACCCTGTCCGGCGGCGAGGCGCAGCGGGTCAAGCTGGCCACCGAACTGCAGCGCCGGTCCACCGGCCGGACGATCTACGTGCTCGACGAGCCCACCACCGGGCTGCACTTCGAGGACATCCGCAAGCTGCTCGGCGTGCTCGGGCGGCTCGTGGACGGTGGCAACTCGGTGATCGTGATCGAGCACAACTTGGACGTGATCAAGACGGCAGACTGGGTGATCGACCTGGGTCCCGAGGGCGGATCCGGCGGCGGCACCGTGGTGGCCACCGGCACCCCCGAGGAGGTGGCCGCGGTGGAGGAGAGCTACACCGGCCAGTTCCTCAAGACCCTGCTCAAGGTCTGAAGGCTGAACGTGTGACGGCTGGGCCGGGGGCGCAACGGCCTGCGGGCGTGGAGGTGCCGACCTCGCACGGCCCGGCGCGGGTTGTGATCGAGAGCCAGGAACGCCCCTGGTTCCTGGTGGCCCTGACCCACGGCGCCGGCGGCGGCGTCGACTCCGCCGATCTGCTCGCGGTGCGGGACGCCGTGCTGAAGCGGGGCGGCACGGTGGCCCGGATCACTCAGCCCTACCGGGTCCGGGGGGCCAGGGCCCCCGGGTCCGCCGAGCGGCAGGACGAAGCCTGGGTGGAGGTCATCGCCGCGCTGCGCGCCGCCATCGCCGACGTCACCGGGAACGCTGGCGCTCACACCACCGGCCAGGCCAGTGAGAGTGGGCCGGTTGACGGGGGTGGGTGGAACGGTGGGGGCATACCGCTGGTGCAGGGTGGGCGGAGCAACGGGGCCAGGGTCGCCTGCCGCACCGCGGAGGCGGTGGGGGCGGCGGGAGTGATCGCGCTGGCCTTTCCGTTGCACCCGCCCGGCCACCCGGACCGGTCCCGGGCGAGTGAGCTACGCGTCCCCGGCCGGAAGGTGCTGGTGGTGAACGGCGACCGTGACCCGTTCGGCGTGCCGGGGCGCGGGGCCGGACGGCGGGTGGTGGTGCTGGCGGGGGAGACGCACGCGCTGTCCCGCCACCCGGAGGCGGTGGCCAAGGCGGTGAGGGCCTGGCTGCCGCAGGTCCTCGGCCCCAAACCCACTCCAGCGCCCGCCCCAGCCCAACATTGACGCCTGTCTCAGGCTAAATAAGCATTATGGTTGTGACAACGTACCCTAAAGAAGGTCTATGTTGTCACGACCACAACCTGCCCAACGAGCCGACTCATCCGGGGGAGTGGCGCTGGCGGGACGGGAGAGACGAAGAGACCGGAGGGTGGGTCAGGTGGTGGCGGAGCCTGTCCGGGCCGGGGAGGGATCGAAGACCGGAGGGTGGTCAGGCGGCTGGTGAGTCCGGGGTGCCTCGAATCGCGGCGTGCGACGGCAAGGGCAGGTCGGTGGGGCGGTGTGGGCCTATGCAATCCCCGCCTGGCAGCAGTTCCCCCGTGTCGTCGAAGATAACGATGCCGTTGCAGAGCAGGCTCCAGCCCTGCTCTGGATGGCTAATTATCGTCCGAGCCGCCTCGCGGTCCGGAGCTGCCGCATCCGGACACGTCGGCGTATGTGGGCACATCGCCGTGCCTCCTGGTCATTTCCCTCGTTATGGTCTCGGTCACATTCTAGTGTGCCGGAGGACAGGCAGCTCACAACATGGCTCGTTGGAACTGTTTCCGCGGTCATCCTTTGTAGTTTCCCACCCATATACATCCTGGCATTAAATGACTACGTCGGGTGACCGAACGGGCTATCCGGGGTGACGTAGGCACCCTCCCAGAGTGCCCCCGGCGGCGCTGCTGCGCGCGCCGACACGCCGGGTTATGGTCAGGCCGCGGGCGCCGGAGGGACCCGGGCGATGCCGCCGAGCCGGTGGGCTTCACGCAGGGTGAGCAGCGCCTCGGCCTCGGCCGTCCAGAGCTTAACGGCCGGGGTGGCCTTGGCTTTTCTCCGGTAGATGGGGTCGTCGTGGCCCCGCGCACCGATGGCGGCCCGCTCGGCCGCGAACGCTGACCGCATCACCTCGGTGAGCGCGGCGTCGAAGGATTTACCGAGCCGGCGCAGGTCGGCCACTGGCGTGCTGGTGGTTTGCGCGATGCGCAGCTCGGCCTCGGCCGTTCTGGCCGCCTCAAGCAGTTCGCTGAATTTCCCCGCCAGATCGACATCCGCAGTGTGTTGTGCTTCGGCTTCCTCGCTCACGTGGTGGCCGCCAAACGCCATCTTTTCTTCTCCCAATTGTTGCGAATTCGTAAAGCCGGGGAATCATACGCGGAATTAACGCGCCGGCAACCTCCCGCACGAGGATAGGACCTCGCCCGCGCCCGCCCGCATCCGGGAGCCACCTTCGCGGCCAGCCCACCCCGGCTCGGTACATAGTCATGTGGACAACCTGGGGAAAGTGTGTGCATAACAACGAAGAACTTCCGCAGGTCAGCGCGTCGCCATGGCGAAACCTCGCAGAGGGGGATATATCGCCATGAGTCATTGTGTGAGGGGGTGGCGGCGAGCCGGGGACTCTGGCACGCTGGCTACCCCGGGGTTTCCGGTGCCTGCGCCTGGCTGGCACCGAGGGGGACAGATCCCGGGGATCGCTCAGGCGGGCTGGCCGCCCGGCCGCTCGTCAGCGGCGGTGACCGGCCACGTAGGCAGTCAGGCAGTACTAGCTGGCAAGTGCTAGTTGGTGGCAGTGCTAGTTGGTGGCGCTGCTAGTTGGTGATCGGGGAGGATTCGTGACGCGCATCCGTACCGGCGGCAGCCTATGAGCGACTGGCCGCCCGGCCAGGCGCTGGCCGCGTATCACGACGGGGTGACCGTGATCTGCGAGCTGGCGGCGCAGTTCTCGGCGGAGGCCTGGCAGGCTCCGACGCCGTGCGCCGAGTGGCGCGCGGTCGATCTGGCCGGCCATCTGCGGTGTGTGGCCGACAACTATCACGAGTATCTCGACGACGCGCCAGCCAGCCGGCTGTCCCGGCTGATGGCCACCGGCGCGGATTCCGGCAAGCTCGGCCGCAAGCTGGCCCGGCAGAACGCGGCCGAACTGGCGGCGCTGCCCGACGCACCCGGGCCCGAGCACATCGCGGAGTTCGCGGAGTCGGCCCGGCTGTACGCGCAGCGGCTGCCGGCGGTGTGGGCCCTGCCGCACCATTGCTACCTCGACGCCGAGGTGAGCGTGGGGGAGATGACGGGCTGGGTGGTGACCGAGTGGCACCTGCACGCCTGGGATCTGGCCCGGGCGCTGGGCAAGGACTACCGGCCGGCCCGGCCCGAGATTCTGGTGGCGGGCTGGCGGGCCGGTGTGCGGCAGCTCGCGATGGACGAGCCCGGTCCGGGCGGCGACGCCTGGATAGCGCTGCTGCGCGCGTCCGGCCGGTCACCGGACTGGAGCCCGGTCGCCGACGCGTAACGGCCGCACGGCAAGATCGGTGGCTATGGCCTTCGATGTCGGCCGCGTTCGCGCGGCCTACCCGGCACTGACCGATGGATACGCCTATCTGGACGGGGCGGCGGGAACCCAGCTTCCTGAGCGGGTGATCGAGGCAATCGCCGGCACCTACCGCGGCGGGCTCGGCAACAGCGGCGGTGCCTTCCCGGCCAGCCGCCGCGCGGACGAGATCGAGGCCGCCTGCCGTGCCGCGGTGGCCGACCTCACCGGGGGCACGCCGGATGGGGTGATACTCGGCCCGAACATGACCACGCTCACCTACCGGCTGGCCGGCACGCTGGCCAAAGACTGGGCCGAAGGGGACGAGGTGGTCGTCTCCCGGCTGGACCACGACGCCAATGTGCGCCCCTGGGTGCAAGCGGCCCGCGGCGCGGGCGCCACCGTCCGCTGGGCCGACGTGGACATCTCCACCGGTGAGCTCCCGGCGGCCCAGTACGGCGAGCTGATCGGCCCGCGCACCCGGCTGGTCGCGGTGACGGCGGCGAGCAACCTGATCGGCACCCGTCCCGACGTCGCGGCGATCACGGCGAAAGCCCGCGCGGCCGGGGCGCTCAGTTACGTGGACGGTGTGCACGCCACCCCGCACGGACCCGTGGACGTGACCGAACTGGGCGCGGACTTCTACGCGACCAGCGCCTACAAGTGGTCGGGGCCGCACGTGGGCGCGGTGGTGGCCGCCCCCGGCCTGCTGGCCGGCCTGCAGCCGGACCGGCTGGCGTCCCAGCCGGACGAGGTGCCGGCCCGGTTCGAGCGGGGCACCGTGGCGTTCGCCGACCTGGCCGGGGTGACCGCGGCCGTTGATCATCTGGCCGCGCTGGACGACGCGGCGGCGGGCACCAGACGGGAGCGGCTGCTGGCCTCGATGGCGGCGGCCGAACGGCACGAGCAGGAACTGCTCGCGGTGCTACTGGACGGACTGGCCTCGATGCCGCATGTGACCAGCTACGGGAAGGCGCGGCGCCGGACGGCGACCATATTCTTCACCGTGGCCGGGTACACGCCGCGGCAGGCTGCGGCCCGGCTGGCCGAGCGCAAGGTCAACGTGTGGGACGGGCACAACTACGCCTGGGAGCTGACCGGGGCGCTCGGCCTGCGCGGGTCCGGCAGCGGGGTGCGGGCCGGGCTGGTCCACTACAACGACAGGTCCGACGTGGACCGGCTGCTGACCGCCGTCGCCGACCTCCGCCCGCACGCCTGAGCGGCTCGGATCGGGTCTGAACGGCTCGCATCCGGGCCACCCTCAGCCGGCGTCCTGCGAGGTGTTCTCGGGGAAGTGGCAGGCGACCCGGTGGCCCGGTGCCAGCTCGGCCAGCGGCGGCGGCTCGGTGCGGCACACCTCCTGCGCCTTCCAGCAGCGTGTATGGAAGCGGCAGGCCGACGGCGGGTTGAGTGGGCTGGGCACGTCCCCGGTCAGCCGGATCCGCTCCCGGCGCACTCGTTGCCCGTCCGGCGTGCGCTCGGCCGGATCGGGCCGTGGCACCGCCGACATCAGGGCCACGGTGTAGGGGTGCCGCGGCCGCGCGTACAGGGCGTCCCGGTCAGCCAGTTCCACCAGGTTGCCCAGGTACATGACGGCGACCTGGTCGCACACATGCCTGATCACCGACAAGTCGTGGGCGATGATCACATAGGTCAGCCCGAGCTCAGCCTGCAGGTCGGCCAGCAGGTTGATCACCTGGGCCTGGATGGAAACGTCCAGCGCGGAGACCGGCTCGTCGGCCACGATGAGCTTGGGCCGCAGCGCGAGCGTGCGCGCGATACCGATCCGCTGCCGCTGGCCGCCGGAGAACTCGTGCGGGTAACGGTTGTAGTGCTCGGGGCTGAGACCGACCAGTTCGAGCAGTTCCTGGACGCTCTCCTTGATGCTCTTGTCGAGCTTGACCTTCTGGAGCCGGAACGGCGCGCCGATGATCGAGCCGACTGTGTGCCGCGGGTTGAGCGACGAGTACGGATCTTGGAAGATCATTTGCACGTCGCGGCGCAGCGGGCGCATGGCGCGCGTGCGCAGATGCGTGATGTCCTGGCCCTCGAACGTGATCTGCCCGGCGGTGGGCTCGAGGAGCCGGACCAGCATCCGCGCGGTGGTGGTCTTGCCGCACCCCGACTCGCCCACGATCCCCAGGGTCTGGCCGCGGATCACGTCGAACGACACGTCATCAACACTGCGTACCACCCCCACCCGCTGCTGGATAACGACCCCGCGGGTGACCGGGAAGTGCTTGGTCAGCCCGCGCACCGACATCAGCGTGCTGCCGCCGGAGACGGCGGTGGTGGAAACAGGCTCGGTCATCGACATGGTCAGCGAGTCTCCTCCGCGCCAGCACCTGCGGCTGACGCGCTGCCCTCGTTCAGCTCGGCCCAGTACTGGCGCTGCTCATTGGTGCTCAGGTGACAGGCGACCTGGTGCCCCAGCCCGACCACGCGCAGTTGCGGCACCTCATTCACCGATCGGCCGCCGGTCTTGTCCGCGTATGCGCAGCGCGGATGGAAGGGGCAGCCGGAAGGCACATTGATCAGGCTGGGCGGGGTGCCGGGAATCGGTTCCAGCCGCTCTGTCCTGGCCTCGTCCAGACGGGGCATGGAGGCGAGCAGCCCCCACGTGTAGGGGTGACCAGGCTGCCGGAAGATGTCCTCACCGGTCCCGTACTCCGCCATCCGGCCCGCGTACATGACCAGGATGTCGTCGGACAACTCGGCCACCACCCCGAGATCGTGCGTGATGATGATCACGGCCGACCCGAACTCCTGCTGCAGCCCGGCGATGAGGTCGAGGATCTGGGCCTGCACGGTGACGTCGAGCGCGGTGGTCGGCTCGTCGGCGATCAGCAGCTGGGGATTGCAGATCAGTGCCATCGCGATCATCGCGCGCTGCCGCATACCGCCGGAGAACTGGTGCGGGTAGTCGTCCACCCTGGTCTTCGGGTTGGGTATGCCGACCCGGTCGAGCATCTCGACGGCGCGTTCCTTCGCGGCCTTCTTGCCGACCTGGTTGTGTATCAGGTAGGCCTCGGCAATCTGGGCGCCTACGGTGAAGTAGGGGTGCAGAGCCGACAGCGGATCCTGGAAGATCATCGCCATCTTGCTGCCCCGCAACTGCCGTACCCGGTTGGGAGAGGCAGCGACCAGTTCTTCGCCGTCCAGCCAGATCTGCCCGCTGACCCTGGCGTTCCGCGTGTTGTGCAGGCCCATAATCCCGAGGCTGCTCACGCTCTTGCCCGACCCGGACTCACCCACGATTCCCAGCGTCTTGCCCCGGTCCACGGCGAACGAGACACCGTCCACAGCCTTGACGAGGCCGTCGTCGGTAGGGAAATGAATGCGCAGGTCGCGCACCTCCAGCAGGGACGATGAGGGCGCGGTGGCCGCGGTGTCCGGGGTCTGCTGGGACTCGGTGATCACGCCGTGAGCCCGGCCCCGGCGTAGCGCCATCAATACCTCACTCTCGGGTCGGCGACGGCGTACAGGACATCCACGATCAGGTTGGCGATCACGATGAAGAACGCCCCAAGCATGACCACACCCATGATCTCGGGGAAATCCTGGTTCTGCACCGCTTCGATGGTGAACAGCCCGAGGCCGTGCAGAGAAAACGTGTACTCAGTAAGGATTGCGCCACCTAGCAGCAGCCCCAGGTCCATGCCAAAGATCGTAATGATAGGGGTCAGCACCGCCCGCAGCGCGTGCTTACCGATCACCGTCCGCTCCGGCAGCCCCTTGGCCCGCGCGGTGCGGATGTAGTCCTCGTTCATCGTCTCCAGCATCCCCGACCTAGTCAGCCGCGCGTAGAGCGCGGCGTACAGGAATGACAGCGTGATCCAGGGCAGCACGAGGTTGCGCGCCCACAGCAGCGGATTCTGGGTGAAGGCGACGAACTGGACGTTCGGGAACACTGGCCACTTGTAACTGAACAGTTCCAGCGACACCAGCCCGGTGAAGAAGATCGGCAGCGAGACGCCGGCCAGCGCCACACCCATCGACAGCCGGTCGAAGATCGTGCCGCGCTTGAGCGCGGAAACCACCCCGATCGCGATGCCTGATATCAGCCAGATGATGGCCGCACCGATAGCCAGCGACAAGGTCACCGGGATGTCGCTGACCATCATCGGCCACACCGGCTGCTGGTTCTTGAACGAGTAGCCGAAGCAGGGTGGCGGGCAGTACGTGCTTCCCGCGCCGGTCCCGTAGTGCCCGCCGACCGCGATGGCCTTCAGGTAGTCCCAGTACTGCACGATGATCGGCTTGGTGAGGCCGAGTTGCGCCTCCATCTGCAGCACAGCCGATCGCGTCGGGTTGCGCCCGACGTACTGGGTGGCCAGCCCGTAGTTGGTCTGCCCACCCAGCTTGGGGAGCAGGAAGAAAATGCTGAAGATGATCATGCTGACGATGACCAGCAGGAACACTGCGGCAATGAGCCGGCGGACGATGAACGTGATCACTGCGTCCGACGCTGGCGCACGGCCCTACGGCCGTGCGCCAGCGTCCTCACCTGCCCTCTTTGTCTCGTTGCGGACTGGCTACGGCGTCACTTCGTGCCGAGCACGCCGTAGTTGTACATGCCGTAGTACGACTGGACGTTGACATTGGTGAGGTTCGGGTTGCGGTACAGCAGGGCCTTGGAGTAGACCGCCGGAAGCAGCACCGCGTCCTTCATCACCTGCAAGTCAATCGCCTTGGAGATGGTGGTCTGCTGCGCCACGCTGCTAGCGGCCTCGAGCTCCAGGAACAGCTTGTTGACCGCCGGGTCGTTCTCCTCGGCGATGTTCGCGTTGCCGGCCGGCACGATCGCCTGGCCGTCGAACAGCGCCCAGCCCCAGCCGTACGCGTTCGGCCAGTCCGGGCCCCAGCCGCCGGCCAGCACGCCCAGCTGGTGGCTGTGCACGTAGTTCGGCACACCCGCGAAGTCGCCGAAGTAGTTGGCCGCGGGGTAGCCCTTCAGCGTGACCTTGATCCCCACGTTGGACAGCCCCGCCTGCAGCGCCTGAGCCGAAGACACCTCACGCGGCCGGTCGCTCCGGTAGGCGATGTTGAGGTTGAATCCGCTCGGGTGCCCACAAAGCTGGAGCTGTTGCTTGGCCGCGGAGATGTCTCCGTTGGGCTGGCTCAGCGCGTGGTAGAGGTCGAACTTCGAGTAGCCGTGCACTGTCGGCGGCATGGCGGTGGAGGCGATGTCGCCACCGTACGGGCCGCCGTAGGCGGTCTGCAGGTTGGTCTTGTTGGCCGCGAACTCGATCGCCTCGCGGCAGTGAATGTTGTTCAGCGGCGCCACATGGGTGTTGATGTAGAAGAACCACATGAACCCGTTGACCGGGTCGTCGGAGTCGGCCTTCAGCGTGGGAGAGGACAGGATCCGTGCCCGCCCCGCCGCCTGGACGCCGCTGCCGGCCTGGTCCATCTGGATGTCGCCCGCCAGCAGGCGGTTGTCGATGTCGTTAGCGTTGACGTTGAGGTTCACGATGACCTTGCTGGCCAGCTGCTTGACCTGCGGGTCCCATGAGGGATTCCACTCCGGGTTGGGCACCAGCACGTACTGCTTGTTCAGCGAGTAGCTCTGGAACTTGTACGGCCCCGTCGACTGCGGGTGCAGCTGGTAGTTCGTCCCGGTGTCCTTGTTCGGTGGCACCGGGGCGCTCTGCGGGAAGGCCACCACGTAGTTGAAGTCGGCGAACGGCTCCTTGAGGTGGAAGACGACCGTGCTCGCGTTCGGCGTGTCGATGGAGTTCAGGCCGAACTTGTTCGACGTGTGGAACGGCCCCTTGTACGTGGCCGCGTTGCCGGCCAGCAGGGAGGAGAAATAACTCGGGCCGTTCGGCAGCACCGTGCGGTCGAACGTGCGCTCCACCGCGTACTTCACGTCCTGCGAAGTGACCGGCTGCCCGTCCTCGAACTTCACACCCGACTTGAGGTGGTAAGTCCAGACCTTGTTGTTGTCGGTCGGCACGCCGAGCGTCGTGGCCAGTCCCGGCACGAGCGTCAGGCCGCAGGACCCCGCACAGGACTTGTATGTGGTCAGCGGCGTCGCGTACAGCCGGGTGAAGTCCAGGTTGAACGCGTAGTAGGTGTTACCCGCGTCGGTGGAGTCCGGGGCGCTGCTGTTGTCGTAGACGATCGTCCCGCCCTTGTGGGAAGACGGGTTGATGTTCGATGTGACCGCCTGGTTGAAGGTGGTTGACGAACTCGTGCCGCCACCGCCGGAGCTTCCACCGCTGCTGCCGCAGGCGGCGGCGACGAGGGTGACAATGGCTCCGGCCGCAACCAGACCTGCGGTTCTTCGTTTGCTCATCGAGAGAGCGCCTCCCTGTTGATTCATCTACTCCGCGGGTCAAGCGCGTCGCGCAGCCCGTCGCCGAAAAGGTTGAAAGCCAAGATCGTAATGAAGATCGCCGCCCCGGGAAGGATCATGTACATGGGGTCGAGCTGGAAGAAGCCCTGCGACACCGCGTTGGACAGCATCTGCCCCCAGCTGGGGGTGGGCGGGATCAGGCCGACGCCCAGGTAGTCGAGCGCAGCCTCGAAAAGGATGTTGGTCGGGATCAGCAGGGTGGAATAGACGAGGATCGGGCCGACCATGTTCGGCAGCAGTTCACGGAACAGGATGTAGGGGCCGCGGGCGCCCAGGCTGCGGGCCGCGTCCACGAACTCCCGCTCGCGCAGCGACAGTGTCTGGCCGCGGATGATCCGCCCCATGTAGGGCCAGGCGAAGAAGCCGATGATGAACACCAGCAGGAACACCCGCAGCGTGTTGCCGGACAACCCGAACGCCGACCCCGGGATGACGCCGACCAGCGCGATCGCGAAGACGAGCAGCGGGAAGGCCAGGAAAACGTCCATGGCCCTGGCGATCACCGTGTCCACCCAGCCGCCGAAGTACCCGGAGATGATCCCCATCACCACGCCGATGACCACGGCGAGCGCGGTGGCCAGGAACCCGATCAGAAGCGAGTACCGCGCGCCGATGACGATCCGCGACAGCATGTCGCGACCGGTCAGCGGCTCCACGCCGAGCGGGTGCGCCAGGCTGATCCCGCCGAGCGGGCCGTTGGGCCGGCTGAACGTCGCGTTGATCAGGCTGGCGTGGTAGGTATCGGGGTTCTGGACCAAGGAGGGCCCGAAGATCGCGGCCAGAATCAGCAGGACGACGACCACGCCGCCGGTCATGGCGACCTTGTCCCGCCGCAGCCGCAGCCATGCGATCCGGCCCAGCGAACGGCCTTCGATGATGGCGGAGCCGGCACCCGCCAGGACAGCTTCGGGGGTGACCTGTGTCTCCGGCGTCAGCTCGATTGGCGCGGTCATTACGGGAAGATCTCCTGGTTGTTTCAGCATTAAGATGCCGCCCGGCCATTCCCGGGGCGGGCGGCGAGCTACACCCTTACCGAGAGGGTGGCCTGACAGCGCGAAAAGCGCTAGGGGGGTTATGTAACCGCAACCTGTCCGTGATGACCGAGTCGTGAAATATAAGACCGGGATGACGGATTTGCCCGATGTCACGCATCCGGCCCGGAGACCTCAAGCTGGCGCCGGTAGAGGCGGGAACCGCGGCGCTCGAAGCCGAGCCGCTCGTACAGCCGGCCGGCCGCCTCGCGGGACGGCCGTGAGGTCAGATCCACCGTGCGGGCGCCGTGCTCGCGGGCCAGTCGCAGCGCCTCCAGGGTCAGCGCGGTGCCCACGCCCTGCCCCCTGGCCGCATCGTCGGTGACTACGTCCTCGATCCAGGCGCGCACCCCGGTGGGAATCGGGAAGATGGCCAGCGTCAGCGTGCCGACGATCTCGCCCGGCACACCGCCTGCCGCCTGCCCGCGGGCGACCAGCACAATGTTCGACTCGGCTTGCACCACCCGGGACAGGCCCGCGTGATCCAGCGGCGGCGCCGATCTGGACAGCTGCGGCAGCAGCCGCCCAAAAGCCTTGACGGTCTCGTCGGTTACCTTGCGGAGCACCTCAACTTGCACAGCCACGGCGGCACTTTACCGGCGAACACAAAAAGCCGCGACTCAGGCCCGGCGGGAGGTCGGGCCTGAGTCACGGAGGCTCGGAATGGATGGACTAACTTGCGAAGTCCAGCAGGGGCTGGGCGCGGCTGGGGTGGCGCAGCTTGGACAGCGACTGCTTCTCCAACTGCCTGATCCGTTCCCTGGTCAGGCCGAGCGCCCGGCCAATCTCGTCGAGCGTGTGCGGGTTGCCGTCGTACAGCCCGAACCGCATCGACATGATCGTCGCCTCACGCGGGGTGAGGCAGCCCAGCGCGCTCCTGAGCTCGCTGGCCATGAGCTGCCGATCCACCAGTTCGGACGCCTCCGGGGCGTCGGTGTCCTCGATCAGGTCACCGATGCTGGTCTCGCCGTCCTCGCCGATCGTGGAGTCCAGGCTGATCGGCTGCCTGCTGGTGCGCAGCAGTTCCTCGATCTGGTCCGGCGTGCGGTCGAGTTCGACCGCCAGTTCCTCCGGCGTCGGCTCCCGGCCGAGCCGCTGGTGCATGTCCCGCTCGACCCGGCTCAGCTTGCTGAGCATTTCCAGCACGTGCACCGGCAGCCGGATGGTCCGGGCCGAGTCGGCAAAGCCACGCTGGATGGCCTGCCTGATCCACCACATGGCGTAGGTGGAGAACTTGTAGCCCTTGGCGTAGTCGAACTTCTCGACGGCCCTGATCAGGCCGAGGTTGCCCTCCTGCACCACGTCGAGCAGGGTGAGCCCGCGGTCGCTGTACTTCTTGGCCACCGAGACGACCAGGCGCAGGTTGGCCTCGAGCATGTGCGCCTTGGCCCGCCTGCCGTCCGCGGCCACGTCTTCCACGTCGCGGCGGTAGGCGGCGTCCAGGTCCGGCTCGTTCTCGAGCTTGTGCTCGGCATACAGCCCGGCCTCGATCCGCTTGGCCAGATCCACTTCCTGCTCGGCGGTGAGAAGGCTGGTGCGGCCGATCGACTTGAGGTACGTGTGCACGGAGTCGCCCATGGCGGGCGTGTGGTCGTCGAGGTCGACCTCGATCGCGCTCGGGCTTTCGGTCGCGGCCAAGGCGACCGCTTCGGCCTCGGCCGCCGGCTCCAGCTCGGCCAGCGCATCAGCGCTGGCGCCGGTGCTGGCGCCAGGGCTGGCGTCCGTGCCGGGCGCGGTCCCCGCCGTGGACGGGCTCGGCGGTGGTCCAGCGCCATCGGTGGCCTCGTTACCGAGCCGGACTCCGGCCTCGGCCAGCTCACGCAGGATCGACCGTCCTTCGGCGGCCGAAATCCCGGCCTCCTCGAAGGCGGTGCGCAGCTCGGGCAGCGACATATGGCCCTGACCACGTCCGCGCTGAACCAGACGGTCCACGCGAGTCACCGTCGCCTCGTCATCCTGCAGGGGTGACGCGGCGGTCGCGGTCCGCGACATGTGACACCTCCTCCCGGTGGAGCGGAAACCCAGGCTCTCTCCCGCACCGACCGGCGTATTTGCTCCGGGGGCCCGTCGCACTCTTGGCGAGCGCGAAGTACGGGCATATATTGGTAACGCTTTGCGGCCCTTATTGTTCCCGGTTCGCGCGCTTGTTGCGTCCCGGTTCGCGCAGCGCGCGCAGATCCGGCTTCCCCGACGGTAGCAGCGGAAACTCCTCGACGAGTACGAGTTCGCGAGGTGCCGCGCTGACCGGAAGCGTCTGGCGCACGTGCGCTCGCAGAAACTCCAGGTCAGGGGGTTGTGTCGGATCCGCGGGCACGACCACGGCGGTGATCCGTTCGCCCCACTCCGGGTCGGGGCGCCCGACCACCACCGCCGCCCGCACCGCGGCGCAGGCCTCCAGCGCGGCCGCCACCTCACCGGCGACCACCTTCTCACCACCGGTGTTGATCACGTCGTCCGCGCGGCCGCGGACGGCCAGCCGCCCGTCCGGCCCGACCGAACCGAGGTCCGCGGTGGTGAACCAGGCCTCCCCCGTCTCCGCCGCCTCCCCGCTGGGCCGCGACCGGTAGCCGGAGAACAGCACGGCCCCCGCGATCTGGATCAGCCCACCCTGGCCCACCCGCACCCGCACCCCGTCCAGTGGCATCCCGTCGTAGACGCAGCCGCCGCAGGTCTCGGACATGCCGTAGGTGGTGACCACGCGGCCGCCTGCCTGGCTGGCCTCTTCGAGCAGGTGGGCCGGGGCTGCGGCGCCGCCGAGCAAGATCGACCTGAACGGCTGCGCGAGGTCCACGCCGTCGCTCAGGAGCCGGCGTAGCTGCGTGGGCACAAGCGACACATGCAGGCCCTCGCTGGCCTCGGCGACCGCGCGGTCGAGCCGGTCACAGATCACCGGGGTGGAGTCGGCCAGCAGCGACCTGATCAGCACCTGGAGGCCCGCGATGTGGCTGACCGGCAGGCAGCACAGCCAGCGCTGGCCTGGCCTGGCGCCGATCCGGTCCAGGCTGGCCCTGGCCGAGTGCCGCAGGGCGGCCGCGCTCAGCTCGACACCCTTGGGCGTGCCGGTGGAGCCGGACGTGACGATCACCACCGCCGTGCCGTCGCCGATGCCGGGCGCGGGACCGGCCGGAAGCGGCTCGATGGACCCGTCCGGCCGCCGGAGCGCGTCGGGGGCCAGCAGGCCGAGCAGCTGCCGCAGCCGGGCCGGCGGCAGCGCCGGGTCCAGCGGCGCGATCGCCGGCCCGGTGCCGTCCAGGGCCGCGGCGAGCGGTTCGAGCAGTTCGGCGGCGGGCAGCAGGACCGCGTGCAATGGTCGGTTCGACACCGTCATAAGGTTAAAGGCCGGAATCGGTGCCGCCGTGACCAGGGCACGAGCCTGCACGGCGGGGCACCGGCGGTCTTGGAGGAGGGCGGCAGTTGGCCGGTCGGCAGCATGCGCCGCGGCGCCCGTGAGCGAACCTGTGGTCCCCGCGGCCGTCCGCGATCTGCTGGCCGGGCTGCGCGCTTTCGCGATTCCGATGCGGACCCGGTTTCGCGGCATCACCGTGCGCGAAGGCGCCCTCATCCAGGGCCCGGCGGGCTGGGGCGAGTTCGCGCCGTTCGCCGGGTACGGGCCGCGCGAGTGCGCCCGCTGGCTGGCCTGCGCGATCGAGGCCGCCACCACCGGCTGGCCGCCGCCGGTCCGGGCCAGCATCCCGGTCAACGTAACCGTGCCCGCGGTCGGCCCGGCCCAGGCGCACGCCATCGTGTCGGGCTCCGGCTGCCGGACGGCGAAGGTCAAGGTGGCCCAGGCCGGCCAGGCCGACGCCGACGACATCGCCAGGGTCGAGGCGGTCAGGGACGCGCTGGGCCCGGCCGGCCGGATCCGGGTGGATGCGAACGGCGGCTGGGACGTGCCGCACGCCGGCCGGATGCTGCGCCGGCTGGCGCCGTTCGGCCTGGAGTACGCCGAACAGCCGTGCGCGACGCTGGCCGAACTGGCCGAGCTGCGGCGGGCCGTGGACGTTCCGCTGGCCGCCGACGAGTCGGTCCGGCGGGCCGACGACCCGCTGCGGGTGCGGGCCGCGGGCGCGGCCGACATCGTGGTGGTGAAGGCGGCCCCGCTGGGCGGGGTCAGGGCCGGCCTGGCGGTGGCCGAGGCCTGCGGGCTGCCGGTGGTGGTGTCCAGCGCGGTGGACACCTCGGTCGGCCTGGCGGCCGGCGCGGCGCTGGCGGCGGCGCTGCCCGCGCTGCCGTATGACTGCGGCCTCGCCACGATGAGCCTGCTGACCGGCGATGTGACCGCCGACCCGCTGGCCGCGTCCGGTGGCGAGCTGCCGGTCCGCCGCGCCGAGGTGGATCCGGGCCGGCTGGCCGCGTTCGAGACCGACCCCGCGCCGTGGCGGGACCGGGCCATGGCCGCGGCCGCCTACCTGGACGACGCGTACCTGGACGCCGTTTACCTGGACCGGGCCAGCCAGGGTCCGGCCAGCCAGGGTTCGGCCAGCCAGGGTTCGGCTAGCAGGGAGCGGGGATGAACCCGGCCACCGCGTTCGCGGCCGTGCTCACCGACGAACTGCTGCGCTGCGGGCTGGCCGACGTCGTGCTGGCGCCCGGGTCGCGCAGCGCGCCGCTGGCCATGGCGCTGTGGGACCGGGCCGCCGCGGGTGATGTGCGGTTGCATGTGCGCATCGACGAGCGGTCGGCTTCGTTCCTCGCGCTCGGGCTGGCCAAGGCCGGCCGCAGGCCGGTCGCGGTGCTGTGCACCTCGGGCACGGCGGCCGCGAACTTTCACCCGGCCGTGATCGAGGCGGGGGAGTCCGCCGTGCCGCTGCTGGTGCTGACCGCGGACCGGCCGCCCGAGCTGCGCGGGACCGGCGCCAACCAGACCATCGACCAGCTCAAGCTGTACGGGTCCGCCGTGCGCTGGTTCTGCGAGGCCGGCACGCCCGAGGCCAGGACCGGCATGAACGCCTACTGGCGGTCGCTGGCCTGCCAGGCCTGGGCGCACGCCAGCGGCGCGGCCGGCGGCCTGCCAGGACCGGTGCACGTCAACCTGCCGCTGCGCGAGCCCTTGGTGCCGGACCCCCCCGGTCAGGGAAGCCCCTGGCCCGAGCCGCTCGGCGGCCGCCCCGGCGGCGCCCCGTGGACCTCCTTCGGTGGTCGCCCCGGCCAGGATCACGGAACGCTCGAGCTGTCCTGGACCGAGCGCGGCGTGGTCGTGTGCGGCGACGGCGACTATGACGCGGAGGCGCTGCTGCGGCTGGCCGAAGAGGCAGGCTGGCCGGTGCTGGCCGAGCCGTCGTCGGGAGCCAGGCGGGGCCCGAACGCGGTGCGGAGCTACGCGTACCTGCTCGCGTCCGCCGGGTTCACCGCGGCGCACCGGCCCGACGTCATCGTGTCGGCCGGCCGGCCGGGCCTGTCCCGCGGCCAGCTGGCGTTCCTGCGCGGTGGCCCGGACGGACCCGCGCGGCATGTGATCATCGCGCAGGGGCCGGGCCGGTGGTCTGACCCAGCCCGATCCGCCACCGATGTCGCGGGCGCGGTGCGGGTTCGAGGCGGAGCTCGTTCAGGTAACCAATGGCTCGAGGCCTGGCAGCGCGCCGGCAGATTGGCGGGCAGCGCGGCCGACGAGATCCTGGACAAGCTCACCGAGCCGAGCGAGCCCGCGGTGGCCAGGGATCTGGCCGCGGCGCTGCCGGACGGCGCGCTGCTGTGGGCGGCCTCCAGCCAGCCGGTCAGGGACCTCGACCTGCACATGGCGCCGCGGGACGGGCTGCGGGTGCTGGCCAGCCGGGGCGCGAGCGGGATCGACGGGCTGGTGTCCAGCGCGATCGGGGCGGCGCTGGCGCACGCCGACGCGGGCGGCGGGCCAGCCTTCGCACTGCTCGGCGACCTCGCCTTCCTGCACGACCTGCCCGGTCTGGTCCTCGGGCCGGCCGAGCGCAGGCCCGACCTGTGCCTGATCGTGATCAACAACGACGGGGGCGGCATCTTCTCCGGCCTGGAGCAGGCCGCTTTCGACGGGCCGTTCGAGCGGGTCTTCGGCACCCCGCACGGCCGGCTGATCGAGCCCTACGCGCGGGCCGCGGGGATCGCCTGCCAGCGGGTGGAAAGTATGACGGAACTGGCGGTGACCGGGCGGCCCGGCGGCGGGCTGCGGGTCGCCGAGGTGGCGACCGGCCGGGCCGCGCAGGCTGAGCTGCGGGCCCGGCTGCGGGCCGCAGCCCTGGACGCGCTGGCAACCGGGTTCTGAACCGCCCGGGTCCGCGCCCGGCCATGATCACATAAGGGTCACGATCGGGCGACAGGCGCATACCCGGCTGGCGCGACCATGCGCTTCTGCGGTATTACAATAATTACGATCGGATTAATAGGAAGCTCTCGGGACCTCGTGCACCGCTCCTTCTGGGCAGTCCCCGCCCAGCACGCCGCCGCTCCACGCGAGGCAACCGGGATCTCAATGACGAGAACAGGGGAAGCCGATGACGCTCATCAGTGACACGCTCGTGCGGCCCGGAACCTGGTCCCCGGCCACGCCAAGCCGGTTCCGGCTGAGCCGGGTCCAGCTCGGCCAGATCGTGGCCGCCACCGCCGAGCAGCCCGGCAAGTGGCGCGACCTGGTGCGCTATGATCCGGCGCGGCGCTGGTACTTCAGGATGGAGCTTACGGATGAGTACGAGGTGTGGCTGTTGAGCTGGGAGCCCGGCCAGGGCACCGGGTTCCACGACCACGGCGGGTCGCGCGGGGCTTTCTCCGTCGCGCTCGGCGAACTGCAGGAGCAGTCGGTGCGAGGGGTGCGCGACGTTGTGACGCGCACCGTCGCGGCCGGCCAGACCAGGGCGTTCGGGCCGAGGTTCGTGCACCACGTGGTGAACAACTCCGCCGCTCCCGCGGTCAGCGTGCACGCCTACTCCCCGCCGCTGCCCGACATGCGCCGCTACGAGCTGACCGACGGCGGCCTGCGCCGCACCGGCACCGAGCCCGCGGAGGTGAGCTCGTGACCCGGGCCGCCCGGGCGGGCACCCGCACCATCGCCGAGGTTCTCGGCGAGGCGCGCAGCAAGCTGGCGCGGGTCGCCCCGCACCAGGCCGACGCGGAGATCCGCACCGGGGCGCTGCTGGTGGACATCAGGCCGCAGGCGCAGCGGGCCGCCGAGGGCGAGGTCCCCGGGGCGCTGCTGGTGGAGCGGAACGTGCTCGAATGGCGCTTCGACCCGGCCTCGGACAGCCGGCTCCCGCAGGCGCGCGACCACGACGTCCGGGTGATCATCATGTGCTCGGAGGGCTATACGTCTAGCCTGGCCGCCGCCGCGCTGCAGGATCTCGGCCTGGTCAACGCCACCGACCTGGCCGGTGGTTTCCAGGCCTGGGCGAGGGCGGGCCTGCCGGTCACCGGCGGCCGCCCGCCGGTCTGACCGGGCACCCCTTCGCGACCTCACAGCAGGGTCTTCACAGTGGGGGGTCTTCACAGTGGGGGGTCTTCACAGCAGCGAGAGCTGGACGTCGGCCGGCCGCGCCGGCGGCCCGGCCGTGGGCCGGTTCGGCCGCGGCCTGGCGATGGCCCTGGCCTGGCCCGGGCTGACCCGGCCGACCCCGTGCTTGCGGGCCAGCTCGGCCACCTGGCCGGCGATCCGTTCCTGGTAGGCCCGCGGCACGTAAGCGCCCGAGCGGTACAGCGCGCGGTAGCGCGGCACCAGATCGGGATGCTCCGCACCGAGCCAGCGGTAGAACCACTCCCTGGCCCCTGGGCGCAGGTGCAGCACGATCGGGGTCACGTGCGTGGCGCCCGCGGCCGCGATCTGCCGCACGGTCTCCTCCAGCTGGCGTGGGGAGTCGGACAGGAACGGCACCACGGGCCCCATCAGGACGCCGCAGCGCAGGCCGTGCTCGGTGAACGTGGCGCAGACGCCCAGCCTGCGGTCGGGGGCCGGGGTGCCCGGCTCGATAGATCGCCAAAGCTCTTTGTCGACAGAGCCCACCGATACGTTCAGCCCCACATCGGTGATCTCGGCGGACTCCTCGATCAGCGGCAGGTCGCGCAGGATCAGCGTGCCCTTGGTCAGGATGGAGAACGGGTTGGCGGCGTCGCGCAGCGCGGTGAGTATGCCCGGCATCAGCCGGTACCGGCCCTCCGCCCGCTGGTAGCAGTCCACGTTCGTGCCCATCGCGATGTGCTCGCCCCGCCACTTGCCCGTGGCCAGCTCCCGGCGCACCAGCTCGGGCGCGTTCACCTTGACCACGATCTTCGAATCGAAGTCGTGCCCCGTGTCCAGATCCAGGTAGGAGTGGGTTTTCCGGGCGAAGCAGTAGACGCAGCCATGAGAGCAGCCCCGGTAGGGGTTGATCGTCCAGCGGAAGGCCATGCGGGAGGATTCGGGGACCTTGTTGATGATCGAGCGGGCCTGGATCTCGAAGAACGTCATGCCGCGGAAGCCTGGCGTGTCGAAGGTCCTGGAGATGGCGCCGCGCTCGAACAGGCCCGGAGCCGCCACGGGACCGGGAGGGCGGTCGAACAGGCCCGGTTCGGTTTCCGGTTTGCCCGCGTTCAACTGCAGTGAGTTCCAGCGCATGTCGCCCCAGTATAGAATGAGAGTTCGATAGTAGCAAACATGTGTTCGAGTTGGTGACGGTTGACTTCGTGGCCATCGTCAGGAACCGTTGGTACAACCCGCTAGGAATGAGGCTAAAAATCTTGCGCTGGGGGATAGTCCTGGTTATCCCACCCGCGCTCTAGGCGGAGGTGGCGCCATGGCGCTGTCGATGGACGAGGAGCGCATGCTCGCGGAGATCGAGCGTCGGCTTGCCGACGACGATCCTGTGCTGGCCATGCGGCTCACGTCGTTCAGGCTGCCCCGGCTGTCGCTCGCGCCTCGCTCGTCGCGGGCGCGCCTGACCGCTTCGCTGCTCATGCTGCTCGTGGTGGCCGCGGTGTCGGTGTTCGTGTACGCGCTCATGCCGTTCCGCGGCCAGAACGGCGGGAACGCCTCGACACACGGCAGTTCTCAGCCCTCCCACCCAACGCTGTCGGCCTCGGGTAAGAGCGTGACGTCGGCTTCGTTCCGGCCGGGTGGCCGCAGCAGTCAGGCGCCGAGCACGGCGCAGGGCACGCCCAAGGCATCGGGCGGCTCAACCGGCGACACCAGCAAGTAGCGGCCGCGGCCCGGCGGCTCCTGTGGGCCGATCAGAACCGTGCGGTCAGGATTGGCGCCAGAGCTGGATCAGGTACTGCTCCAGGTTCTCCAGGTCTTTCCTGGCCCGCTGGAACTCATCGCCGAGCGGATCGCCGTAGCGGTCGAACAGTTCGTGGTAGAGCCTGACCACCTGCTCACGGTTCCTGGCGTAGACCCGTACCGAGTAGTCGCCGACGCCACCGGCCAAGCGCAGCCCGGCCACGGCCCGGCCGGCCGAGCCCATGTCGATGGACAGCAGGCCGCGCAGATACAGCTTGCCCTTCGCCTCTTCGTCCCAGCCGTCGCCGCAAGGCGACGGCGCGCCCTGCCATTCCTCGAGCATCAGCCTGACCTCGACGTGCTCCTGCAGGCTGCCCACCCAGAGCTGGTCACGATTCATGCTGACCAAGGCGCCGACCGGCGGCAGCGGACCGCCGAGCGCGTCCGGATCCACGCCGGAGTCGTGCACGCGGAACATTCTGCGCTCCGGGAACACCGGGACCTCGAGCCGGAGCAGCCTGTGACTCACCAGCCCCCCACTGCTGCGCTCACGCTTCGCGCCTACCCCCTCGGCAGGCATGGCCGTCACCGGCAGCGGCCCATTCAATCGGGTACCTGGTGCTGGTTGCATGCCTGTTGCCCTAAGTCCTGCGATGGATCACAAATGTACCCAGGTCGCGGCGTTACCGCAGGCAATCGGCAAATGATCAGCGCGGCCCAGGGTGGGGCAAAGCGGGCAGCCGGCCCGCGCCTGGCCCGCGGGCGGGCCGCCACCCCACCCTGACGTGCGGTGACAGAACTCACCCCGGCCTACGGAAATGGCGGGTGGCGGTGGATAGTTAGTTAGTTGCAGACCAGCAATTATCTCCGACACGAAGCCCCCCGGGGAGCGCATGCCCGAGCAGACCAGCCGCAGACGATATCTGATCCTGGCCATCTGCTGCATGAGCCTGCTGATCGTCGGCCTGGACAACACGATCGTGAACGTGGCGCTGCCGTCCATCCGGAACGAACTGCACGCGTCAGTGTCCGGCCTGCAGTGGACGGTCGCCGCGTACACACTGGTGCTGGCCTCGCTGCTGATGCTGTCCGGCTCCATGGCTGACCGGATCGGGCGGCGGCGGATCTTCCAGATCGGCCTGGTCACGTTCACGGCGGGCTCGTTGCTGTGCAGCGTGGCCCCGTCGCTGGGCTGGCTCATCGCCTTCCGGATGGTCCAGGCGGTCGGCGGCTCGATGCTCAACCCGGTGGCGATGTCTATCATCACCAACACATTCACCGACCGCGCGGAGCGGGCCAGGGCCATCGGCGTCTGGGGCGGGGTGATCGGGATCAGCATGGCGCTGGGTCCGGTGGTGGGCGGCGCGCTGATCGCGGCGGTGGGCTGGCGGGGCATCTTCTGGGTGAACGTGCCCATCGGGCTGGCCGCCGCGCTGCTGACCGGCTTGTTCGTGCCCGAGTCGCGGGCTCCCAGGCCGCGCCGGATCGACCCGGTGGGGCAGGCACTGGTGATCATGGTGCTCGGCGCGCTCACCTACGGGATCATCGAGGGGCCCGGCTCTGGCTGGGGTTCCGCGGAGATCATCTTCTTCTTCACGCTGGCGGCGGCGGCGCTGGCCACTCTGCTCTGGTACGAGCCGCGCCGCGCCGAGCCGCTGATCGACGTGCGGTTCTTCTCCAGCGCGCCGTTCGCGGGCGCGACGCTGACAGCGGTCAGCGCGTTCGCCGCGCTCGGCGGGTTCCTGTTCGTCAACACCCTGTACCTGCAGGACGCGCGGGGGCTTTCCGCGCTGCACGCCGGCCTGTACACGCTGCCGATGGCGGGGATGACGGTCATCTTCGGCCCGTTGTCGGGCCGGATCGTGGCCAGTCGGGGCGCGCGGCTGCCGCTGCTGGTGGCGGGCGCGGCGCTCACGGCGGGCTGTGCCGCCCTGACCGGTCTGGCCAACACCACGTCCGCGAGCTGGCTGTTCTTCGCGTACGTGATCTTTGGCGTCGGGTTCGGCCTGGTGAACGCGCCGATAACCAACGCCGCGGTATCGGGCATGCCGGTCTCGCAGGCGGGCGTGGCGGCCGGGGTGGCGTCGGCGAGCCGCCAGATCGGCCAGTCGCTGGGTGTGGCCGTCGTGGGCTCGCTGGTCACCGCCGGGCTGCACGGCCCGATTCGCACCAGCTTCGCCCCGGCCAGCCATCTGGGCTGGTGGGTGCTGGCCGGGTGCGGCGCGGCCGTCTTCGTGCTCGGCGCGATCTCGACCAGCCGGTGGGCGCTGGGGACCGCGGCCAGGACCGCCGCGCGGTTCGAGTCCGGTGAGCCCAGGACCCCGGTCGCGGCGGCCTAGGGCACCCGCCCGCCTGGCGGTGCCCGCCTGGCGGTGCCCTTCGCTGGCGCGGGCGGGCTCAGCCGCGGCGGCGTTTCGCGTGCCCGCCCCGGTGGCTGCCGTGCGCGCTGCGCTTGCGGGCGCGGTCGGCGGCGCTGCCGTGCTCGCCGGGGAAGGCCGCGGTCGGCACCGGCTCGTCGGCCCTGGGGACGGGGATCATCTGCTCCTGTGGGCCGCGCCGCGGCAGCCGGTAATCGTCGGGCCGGGGCGCGGGCACGGCGGGCTCGAACGGGCCGCGCTCGCGCTCCGCTGGATCGAACGAGTCCAGGTGCGCCGGTGCCGGCACACCGGACTGAGGCTGATCGCGCCGGGCCGGCTCGTACGGTGCTTGCGGGTAGGGCGGCGGATCGTACGGGGCCTGGTCGTGCGGGCCCTGCACGGGTGGGGCCTGGTCGCGCGGGGCCCCGTTGGGGCTCGCTGGCGCGTAGGGGCCTGGATCGTAACGGGCGTTGGCGGCGCCGAACGGGGTCACCGTAGAGAACTGGGGATAGTCGCCGTCCAGATCCGGATAGCCATTGCCAGGGCCGCTGGGAAGCTGGGTCGGCCACGGCAGCCTGATGGCGGGGATCACAGAGGTGAGCGCGTCATCCGCGTCGGCCCAGGCGCGGCGGCGCTCCTCCGCCGCTCTGGCGTCCGCATGGGCCTCGGCGTCGGCTGCCGCGCGCATCGAGCTGACCTGCCGTTCCTGGCGCTGGCGGGCTCGCGTCCCAGTGAATTTCAGGCCAAAGACAACCACCAGCGCAATCGCGGCGAGAGCGGCGATGAGCAGCAGAATCATGCGGAATCGCAATCAGGTGAGTGTGGTCCAAGGGGACGCCGTCAATCGTACTCAGACGATCACGCTGGGGTGGGGCGTGGGAACAGTTTGACCGGCCCAACCTATCCGCCGGGCTGGCGCGGACCCGGGCAGGCGCGCCGCGGGGCGGCAACTGGCTAGGCTCTGGGACGTGTCGGTCGATTGGGTGACAGTTTCCTCGCTCGCCACGGCGGGTGGGACGCTCGTGCTGGCCGTGGCCACGTTTGGCTCGATCAAGTCGGCCAACCGCACGGCCCGCGCCGCCGAGCGGGCGCTGCAGATCGGGCTGCGCCCGATCCTGATGCAATCACGGCGGGACGACCCGCCGCAAAAGATGATGTACGGCGACGAGCAGTGGGTCAAGCTGCCCGGCGGCACCGCGGCCGCGCAGATCCGTGAGGTGGACGGGTCCGAGCGGGTCTACCTGGGCGTGTCGCTGCGCAACGCGGGCAGCGGGCTGGCCATCATCCACGGCTGGATCTTCCACGCCGAGCGGCCGAGGGGAATCGAGCAGTACCATCCGCCGCTGGAGCAGTTCCGGCTGAACGCCAGGGATCTGTATATCCCGGTCAACGACACCGGCTTCTGGCAGGCGGCCTATCGCACGGCGGACGACGCCGACTACGCCGGCGCGCTGGAGGCGATCAAGAACCGCCGGTCGATCGGGCTCGACCTGCTGTACGGCGACCACGAGGGCGGCCAGCGCGTGATCACCAGGTTCTCGCTGACGCCCCGCGGCGAGGACACGGTGACCCCCGCCGACGGCGACGGGCTGTGGGTCGCGTCGGCGATCAGGCACTGGAACGTGGACCGGCCGGATCCCAGGGCCCAAGCGGAATCGCCGGTTTCGCCGACGCACCTCCAGTAGGGTGCCGAAGATGGAGCAAATCGCCGTGCCGGAGACGCTATGGAGCACGGCGGTCGATGAGGCGGACTGGATCGCGGCGAGCCTGGCCCCCTTCGATCAGCATCTGGTCGCGTCGGTCATCCCGCAGGGTTTCCAGAGCTACGCCCGGGTGCTCCACCCGGCCCACTACACCTTGGCCAAGGGCATCAGGAAGGTCCGCTGGCGGGAGATCGCCGCGTGGAGCGGCGTGCCGCTGCACCCGGACTCGCAGTTCCACTCGATCGCGCTGCCGCCCAGCCCGCCCGCCGGGCCCGCGCCCTGGAACAGCCAGGGCCCGGAGCGGGGCAGCCTGGACAGCGCCGACGCCGTGGCGCTCATCGAGTTGCTGGCCGCCCACACCAGCACGCCGGCGAGCTGCCTGTTCTGTATCTGGGACGGCTGGGGCTGGGACACCGCGATGTCCGCCGCGCTGCCCGGCGAGATCCCCATCCCGATTCCCGATCCGGTGCCGCCCGAGGTCAGGCAGGGCCCGAGGGTCCGCCTGCCGCACCGTGACTACCTGCTGTACACCGGCCCGATCGAGGCGGCGCTCGCGTTCGCGGGCACCCCAGGGCAGACCCCGAGCCTGTGGTGGCCCGCCGACCGCGCCTGGTGCGTGGCCTCCGAGGTGGATCTGCTCTGGAGCTACGTGGGCGGCTCGATGGCGCTGGTGGACGAGTTGCTCGCGGACCCCGGCGTCGAGGCCGTTCCCGCCACCCCCGGGCACCTGCACTCGTGGGCCGAGCCCTATCTCGCCGACCTTTCCGAGCGGACGGTGGCTGGCCTGACCGGCTCCGGCAAGGCCAGCATCGAGACGGCTTCCGGCACAGTCCGGGCCACGTTGCGCCGGCCTGGCCGGCTCGGCCGGGGCGGCTCGCTGCGGATCCAGAGCGACGGGCACAACGGGGTGAACTCCAGGGCCGAGCACCGGCTGACCGCGTCCAGTGCGGCCGAGGTGGCCGCCGAACTGAGCGGCTATCTGACGGCGGCCCTGATCGGCCTAGTCGAGGACTGAGCGCCCGGCACAGGACGACGGGGCACAGGACGAGGGCCGGTCAGAACTTCGTGTTCCCCAGCCACCCAGTGAGCACGCTGTCGTCGCCGAGCACCTCGACGCCTGGCGTGGCCGGGGGCAGCCGGCGCTGCAGGACCAGCAGCAGGCTGGCCGCGGGCCCGCGCACCACCACGTCGGCCTGGGCGTGTCCCGCCTGGACCGACAGGCCCGACGGCGTCCGGGCGAGCAGCCATTCGCCGGTGCCGTCCAGCCCAGAGTCGGTGGCGTGCACGTGCAAGGTCTTGCCCTCGGCGAGCGGCGGGCCCTGCCCGTCCCCGTCGCCGGAGACCATCTCGAACCACTCGGCGATGCCGTCCGCGGCCACGTCGGCGGGTATCGTCACCTGACGATCCACGGCCAGTTCCGCGTCCGCGGCGTGGACCACGGTCTCGTGCGCCATGCGGCGCAGCCAGAAGCCAGCGGGCGCCATCCCCGTGAACGTCCACACCGGCTCGGCGCCCGCCTGGCTGACCGCGTCGGCCAGCCGGCCCGCCCCGGCTATCAGCCAGCCCGGCCAGGCCGCGGGATCCTCAGGCAGCTTGCCGTCCGGCGCCTCCCGGAACGGGAGCATCCCGGTGGCCCGGCGGTTCACCATCTCGCCGGACCAGCGGTGGGCGCGGCCGACGTGCGTGGCCAGTTGCCGCAGCGACCATTCCGGGCAGGTCGGGATGTGGGTGGCCCCGTCAGAATTCGCCACCACGTCCGCGAGCCGGGCCGTCGATTCGCGCAGCCCGGCTTCCAGGCGATCTTCGGTGATCATGAGACCGGGTCTCAGCGGCCGCAGCCGCAGGCGCCGCCACAGCAGCCGCCGCCGGCCGGGGCCGAAGGGCCTGACGCGCTCGCCCGGCCGCCGACCGCGACCGTGGACAGCAGCTTGACGGTGTCGTCATGACCGTCCGGGCAGCTGGCGGGATCCGCCGATTCACTCATCGGGCGGGTCAGTTCGAACGTGGCCCCGCAGGATCGGCAGCGGTATTCGTAACGCGGCATGTCCGCCAGCCTAGTGGCAGTGGGCGTCGGCTGGCCATGTGTTCGCCGCCGGCCCGGGCCGCTGCGCCGAGGCGGTCAGGCCGGCCCGGATCTCCGTAAGCCGCGCGCAGCCGCGCGTGCGCGTCGGGGGTGGCCTGCACCTGGTCCAGGCCGAGCAGCGCCGCCCCGGCGATCGGCGGCACGTCGATGAGGCGCATGACCGAGCCGGGCGCGTCCGCCGCGAGCCGGTCGGCGATGGTGGCGGTGAGCAGTGGATCCCTGGCCGTCAGCAGGCCGCCGCCGAGCACAACCGGGGTGCCCGGGCCGGTCAGCTCCAGTTCGCGCATGGTGGCCAGCACCATCAGGCATATCTCGTGGCCCTGGCGGATGATCAGGCCCTTCGCCACCTGGTCGCCCGCGGTCGCGGTGGCGAACAGCACCGGGGCCAGCCCCACCACCTCGTCCTCGGAGAACGTGTCGCGGTCCAGGCCGACCGCGACGTCGTACATGGTGTCCAGGCCGAAGTGCGGGGGCACGGTCTCGCGCAGCGCGGTGCCGGGGCCGCGCCCGTCCTCGGCCCGCATCGCCCACCACACGGCGGCGAGGCCGAGCCCGTAGCCGCCGCCCCAGTCGCCGCTCACGGTGCCGAGCGCGAGGTAGCGGTGCGTCCTGCCGTCCGGGGCCACTCCGACGCAGTTCATGCCGGCCCCGCAGGTGACGGCCACCCCCCAGTGCCCGTTCGCGGTTCGGTCGGCCTGGCTCGCCCCGTCGTCCAGGCCGGCCCGCAGGACGGCGAAAGTGTCGTTGACCACGGACGTCGTGACGGTCCAGCCCTGAGCCCGCAGCGCCTCGGCGACCCTCTCCTCGTCCTCGGGCAGGTCGGCGTTGGCCACGCACGCGCACAGATGCCTGGCCAGCGGCCAGCCGCGGGTGCCCGCGCTGGCCACCGCCTTCTCCACCAGGCCGCCGAGCATCTCGACGGTCTCGGCCACCCCATGGTGCTGCGGGTCGACGCCGGGGCCGCGGACGCTGGCCATCAGCGCCCCGTCGCCGGCGACGAGGGCCACGTCGGTCTTGCTGTTGCCGCCGTCGATAGCGATCACCGCCGGCGCCCCGGCGGGGCCGGGCGCGGTCAACGCGCGCTGCTTCCTGCGCCGCGTGCCGCCTCCCCATTGGCCCACGGCAGGAACCGGGCGTTCTCGGCGAGCAGCAGGTCGGTCAGCCGCTTGGCCAGGTCGAACTGGCCGATCAGCGGGTGCGCCAGCATGGCCGCTTCCACCCGCTGCCTGCCGCCCCGCAGGGCCGCCTCGACCGCCAGTTCCTCGTAGGCGGTGACGTGGGCGATCAGGCCACGCTGGGCCGGCTCGACCGGATCGAGTGGCAGCGCGACCGCCCCGCCCGAGCCAATCCTGGCCGGCACCTCGATGACCGCCTCGTCGGGCAGGAACGGCAGCGTGCCCCGGTTGCGGAGGTTGACCACCTGGACGTCACCCTTGTCCCCGGTGAGCGAGGCCAGCAGCGCCACCGCCGCCTCGGAGTAGAACGCGCCGCCGCGCTGTCCCAGCAGATCCGGCTTGCGGTCCAGCGCCGGATCGGCATACATCTCGAGCAGTTCACGCTCGATGCCGGCGACCGCCTCGGCCCGGGTGGGGGAGTGGCGCTCCTCCTCGACCACCTCGTCGTGGCAGTAGAAGTAGCGCAGGTAGTACGACGGCACGGCCGCCTGCTGAAGGATCAGCTCGGCCGGGAGCTCGGTCTCCTCGGCGATCTCGTCCACGGCGGTGGCCAGCAGGTCGGGCAGCCGGTCCTTGCCGTCCACCACGACGGCACGCTCCCAGGTGAGATGGTTCAGGCCCACGTGGTCGAGCTGGACGCGCTCGGGCGGCACGTCGAGCAGCGCGGCGAACTCGCGCTGGAAGCCGATCGCCACGTTGCACAGCCCGACCGCGCGATGGCCGGCGTCCAGCAGCGCACGGGTGACGATGCCGACGGGGTTGGTGAAGTCCACCAGCCAGGCCGAGGGGTCAGCCAGCGACCTGACCCGGTCCGCGATGTTGAGGGCGACAGGAACGGTACGCAGCGCTTTGGCCAGGCCGCCGGCGCCGGTGGTCTCCTGTCCCACGCAGCCGCACTCCAGCGGCCAGGTCTCGTCGCGCTGGCGCGCCGCCTGGCCGCCCACGCGGAACTGGAGCAGCACCGCCCCGGCGCCGTCGACGCCCTCGTCGAGGCTGGCCGTCCAGCGGACCTGGGCGGGGTGGCCGAGGGCCCGCAGGATGCGCGCGGAGAACGGGCCCACCACGGACAGCCGGCCCTCGTCCGGGTCGACGAGCATGAGCTCGGTGATGTCGACCTGGCCGGCCAGCCTGCCCAGGCCGTCGACGAGTTCCGGTGTGTAGGTCGAGCCACCGCCGATGACCGCTACCTTCATACGAATGCCTTCGTGAGAGTGTCGGCGGTCGCGACGTGGCAGGCCGCCTGGTGGTGGGGGAGCAGTTCCCGCAATTGGGGGGTGACCCGCTGGCACTCGTCGACCGCCAGCGGGCAGCGCCACCGGAACCGGCAGCCCGGCGCCGGGTCGATCACCTTCGGGGGCTCGCCCCGGTCGGCCTCCGCACTCGCGTTCAGCGGGGCCCGGGGGTCGGGCGCCGCGGCCAGCAGCAGCTCGGTGTAGGGGTGCCTGGGGTTGCCCAGCACTTCCTCGACCGGGCCGGTCTCCACGATGTTTCCGGCGTACATGACGATCAGCCGGTCGGACACGTAGCGGGCACTGGCCAGGTCGTGGGTGATGTAGATGATCGACACGCCTTCGGTGTCCCGCAGCTTGACCATGACGTTGAGCAGCCCGATGCGGATGGACACGTCCAGCATCGAGACCGGCTCGTCGGCCAGGATCAGCTTGGGCCGCATCGCCAGGGCCTGGGCGAACCCCACCCGCTGCCGTTGCCCGCCACTGAGTTCGTGCGGGTAGCGCTGGAGCACTTCGCTGCCCGGGTTGAGGCCCACCGTCTCGAAGACCCGCACCGCCTCGGCGTAACGCTGCTCGCGGCTCAGCTCGGGACGGTGCAGCTTCAGCGCGCGCATGACCCCGTGCGACACCCGGAAGACCGGGTTGATCGACGAGAACGGATCCTGGAAGACCATCGGCACTTGCCTGCTGTAGGCCAGCCTGGCCCGGCGCGACCGGATCTTCGACACCGGCTTGCCCTGGAAGTAAATCTCTCCGCTGGTGGGCTCGTAGATCTTGGCCAGGACCCGGGCCAGCGTGCTCTTACCGCTCCCACTCTCCCCGGCCACCGCGACGATCTGGCGCTCACCCACCGAGAAGGTGGCATCGTCGACCGCGTGCAGGGCCTTCCTGGAGATGGTGTTACCGATCTTGAAGTGCTTGCTCATCCGCTCCACCCGCAGCAGCGGCTCGCTGCCCGGCGCGGCGCGCTGAGGGCCTGGCTGGCTGTCGCCGTCGGTCACCGCTCGCCTCCGTCGCTGTCGTACAGGAAGCACCGGACGAGGGTGTCCTCCACCTGGTACTGGGGGGGTGGCTCGGTCGTGCAGCGGGGCATCACCTTGGGGCACCGGGGGGCGAACCGGCAGCCCGCCGGGAGCCTGGCCAGGTCGGGTGGGTTACCGGGGATGCCGGTCAGCGGAAGCTTGGGCCCTCTGATCGACGGGAACGCGTCGGTCAGGCCGGCCGTGTAGGGATGGTGCGGGGAGTCGAAGAGCTTCCTGGTGGGACCGACTTCGGATACCTGCCCCGCGTACATGACCATCAGCCGGTTGGAGTAGTGGCTGACCAGTGACATGTCATGGGTCACGAAGATCACCGCGAACCCGAGCTCCCGCTGCAGGTCCTTGATCTGGGCCATCAGCGAGCGCTGCGCCACCACATCGAGCGCGGACGTGGGCTCGTCCATGATGATCAGCTCGGGGGTGAACAGCATCGCCATGGCGATCATCGAGCGCTGCCGCATGCCGCCGGAGAGCTGGTGCGGGTAGCTCGCGAGATGCACCGGGTCGATGCCGACCATCTTCAGCACCTCGGCCGACCGCTGGGCGATCTCCTTCTGCGAGGTCACGCCGTGCGCCCGCATCGCGTCCTTGAACTGTGCCCCGACCGACTTCACCGGGTTGAGCGCGTTCATCGCGCTCTGCATGACCACCGACATGTCCTTCCAGCGGACGGCGGCCAGGTCCTTGTCGGTGAGCGTGACCAGGTTGCGGCCCAGGAAGGTGACGCTGCCGCCGGCGACCTCGGCCGGCGGGTTCAGCAGCTGGGCGATGCCGAACACCAGGGTGGACTTCCCGCAGCCCGATTCGCCCACGATCGCGAGGAACTCCCCGGGGTTCAGGTCAAAGCTGACCTTGTCGACCGCCTCGACGATCCCACTTTCCAGCACGTACTCGACGCAGAGATCCTGGATCTGCAGGAGCGGGCCCTGCTGCCGGGGGATGGTAACGCCGTGCTGGTCGTCAGCTAGCGCGTGCGCCATGGCTGGCAAGCCTCCTCCGGGTGGCCTCGGCCTTGCTGGCCTTCTTGCGGGCCTTCGCCGCGCTGAGCGGGCGCAGCGCGGGGTTGCCGATCTCGTCGAAGGCGTAGTTGATAAAGGCGAACGCGACGCCCAGCAACGCGATGCACAGCCCGGGCACGATGAACCACAGATAGTCCCCGGTGGTCCAGGCGGCATTCTGGTTCGCCCAGTAGAGCGTGGTGCCCCAGCTCACGTTGTTGCTCTTGCCGAGTCCGATGAACTGAAGGCCGGAGCCGGCCAGCACCGCGTACAGCGCGTTGTTCAGGAAGCTGGCGAGCAGCAGTGAGGTCATCGTGGGGATGATCTCCACCATGATGACGTAGAAGGGCCGCTCGCCGCGGACCCGTGCGGCCAGCAGGAAGTCCCGGTTGCGAATGGACTGGGCCTGCGACCGGAGCTGCCGCGCGGTGTAGGACCAGCCGGTGAACGACAGCACCAGGATCAGCACGTCGTTGCCCGCGTCAGGGAAATAGCTGGCGACGATGATCAGCAGCGGGAAGATCGGGATGACCAGCAGCACGTCGGTGACGAAGTTCAGCACGCCGTCCCACACGCCGCCGAGGTAGGCGGCGGCCACGCCGATCACCATGGCCACGGCGGTGGTGAGGGCCCCGACGCCGACCGCGAGGATCACCACGTTCCTGGTGCCGTCGATCACCTGGGCGTAGATGTCCGCCCCGATGTTGTCGGTGCCCAGCAAGTGGGCCGCGGACGGCTTGGCCATGATGTGCGTGCTGAAGGCGGTCGGGCTCTGGTGGGCCAGCAGGCCGGGGAAGAGCGAGACGAAGATGAAGATCGCCATCAGCACGACCCCGATGGTGGCCTTGCGGTTGGTGCGGATGGCCTGGGTGAAACGCCGCAGCGCCGTCCGGCGGCGTGGGCCGGCCGCGGTCAGCGTGCCGCCGGTCTCCGGAATGCCGGCGCCCTGGCCGGTGGTGACGGGGATGGCCATGACTACCCTGCCGTCCTGGTGCGTGGGTCGAGAATCGCGGTGGCGACGTCGGACAGCAGGATCGCGATCAGAACCGCCAGGGTGATGACGAGGAACAGTCCCTGCATGAGCGGGTAGTCGTCGTACCCCACCGCGTTGAGCAGGTAATACCCAACGCCCTGGTAGTTGAAGACGTACTCGACCAAGATTGCGCCGCTCACCACGAAACCGAGCGACATGGCGAACCCGGTGAGGTTCGGCAGGATCGCGTTGCGCGCCCCGTAATCGACCATGACCCGGGCCGACGACAGGCCCTTGGCCCGGGCCATCCGGACGTAGTCCTCGGTGAGCGTGGTCACCATATTGTTACGCATCGTGAGAACCCATCCGCCGATGCCGGTGATCAGCAGGGTCAGCGACGGCAGGATGGCGTGGTCCAGCACGTCGCCGATATAGCTGAGCGAGAACGAGGGAACCGTGAGCTGGCCGACGTTGCCGCCGGACGGCAGCCAGTTGAGGCGGACGCTGAAGATCAGGATGAGCACCATCCCGACCCAGAAGAACGGGATGGCGGTGGTGAAGACGAACAGCGGTGGCATGACACTGTCGAACCGGGTGCCCCGCCGCCAGGCGGCGACCGCCCCGATCGCGGTGCCCACGATGAACGCCAGGATGGTCGTGATTCCCACCAGGCCGAGGGTCCAGGGCAGGGCGCCCGCGATGACCTGGCTGACCGGCTCGCCCTGGGAGTAGGAGATGCCGAGGTTTCCGGTGGCGGTGTGGCCGAGGTAGGTGAAGTACTGTACCCAGATGCCCTGGGTGTTATCGATGCCCAGGGAACGCTCAATGGCCAGCACCGTCGATTGATTGACCGCCCCGTGCAGATGGGCGATGATCCTGTC
>DATAWQ010000118.1:0-2487 GCA_036267135.1 Streptosporangiaceae bacterium
TCACTCGTAATGAACAGGTCGTCGGTTCGATTCCGACAGGCGGCTCCGCGAAGTTCCAGTTCAGCGCCATGATCAGTGATCAAGTCAGGTGCGGTCGCGCCGCGCCGCCCGGTCGGCTTCCCCGCTCCCGCAGGCACGTGATCCCCGCCCCAACGCTGCCCGGTGGCCGTGCCTGCGAGAAGTGGCCGGGTCGTCCTCGACGCGCCGGCCATTCTTCCGCCGCGCAAAGATCACACTCAAGGGTGCTCTGGCCTGCGGCCTCCGCCTCGGTTGCTCCGCAAAGCCACGTAGTTAAGGATCTGGCTCGGTTGTCGAGGATTCGGGGTCTGGCGGCGTGTTGAGGGCGTAGATGGCGAAGCCAGTGCGGGTGATGAAGCCGAGCTTGGCCCATTCGCCGAGCTGGGTGTGCAGGTTGCGGGCAGGGATCTGGAGGCGTTCGGCGAGTTCGCGGCCGCTCCAGTCGCGGGGTTCGGTGGCCATGAGCGTGGTGACGCGTTGCCGCCGGGTGTGCGGTTGTGGTGGCCGGGGGCCGGCCAGTTTGCGGTGCGGGCGGGGCCTGCCTGCGGGGTGGTCGATGGGTGGGGTGGTGATGGTGACGGTGATCGCGGTGATGGCGGTGGCGGCGCGGGGACGGCCGTCGTCGCGGCTGAGGTAGCGGGAGGTGGCGCATTTGACCTTGCGGGCGCTGTATCGGGGCCGGCGGGCGGGCAGCAGCGTGGCCAGAACGGCGCGGCCGATGACGCCGGGCAGGTCGGCTGGGTTCTCGGGGCAGACCCCCTGGGCCGCGGTGAGCTGGTCGCGGGCGGTTTCCAGGGCGGTGGTGAAGCTGGCCCGGTCCGGGTTGGTGCCGGGCCAGGTTTCCACCGCGGTGACCATGGCCATGCGCAGCAGCTGGTAGAGGGTGAGCAGGGCCCACAGTTCCTGCTCGGCGCCGGGCCGGTCACCTGAGCGCAGCACGCGGCCATCGAGCAAGGTATGGCGCAGGGCCAGGAACGCGGACTCGATTTCCCACCGCTCGTGATACAGCCGGACGAGCGCGGTGGCCGGGTAGCGGCGGTGGTCTGTCAGGGTGGTGATCAGCCGGTAAGAGTCGGCGACGCGGCTGCCGTCGGTGCCGGTCATCGCTACGCCGGCCTCGATGATCCGCACGTCCAGGCTGTGCCGGCCATCCCTGCTGTCCAGGCGCGAGAGGTAAGAGCCGTCGGGCAGGTGGGCCAGGACCGGGGGCTTGCGGGAGGCTTTGGCCCGGGCCAGCAGCGCCGCGCCGGTCGCGGTGATCTGGGTGAAGAACGCGCCGTCGTCGAAGGCGCGGTCCAGCAGGATCAGCATGCCCGGGCCCAGCAGGTGCAGCAGCCGCCGCGCCAGCCGGGCCTCGTCGCGCTCGGACACCGAGCCGACGGCGACGCCGAGCAGGCCGCGGGTACCAGTCTCGGCCAGCGCCATCAGCCGCAAGGCGGAGTAGCCGGCCAGGCCCAGCCGGTGGCGGATCTTCCCCAGCCAGGCCCGGTTACCACTGGTGTCGGGGACCTTCACCGAGTTCAAGCCGTCGAAGGCGACGGTACGCAGCCCGGCGAAGCGCACACCGGGCGTGTGCGGCTGGGCCAGCGGCCCCGCGACCACCTCAAACAGCGCCTTCAGCGGTTCGGGGCCCAATCGGCGTCGCACATCCCGCAGGGCCTTCTCCGACGGAGCCGGCAGATCCAGGCCGGCCAGCCCGGCGGTCAGCTTGCCCCACACCCTGGCGTAGCCCAGCCGCGGGAACATCCCCAGCGCGAGCACGAAATACACACCCGCCCGCGACGGCAACAGCCGCAGCCGCCGCTGCACCGTCCTGGTCTGCTCCAGGACATCATCGACCAGCTCGAACGGCAGGTACTGCGTTAACTCACCCAGATGCCCGGGAGCAAAAACACCCCCGGCGACAGTAACGGCACGGGTGATCGTGGACGTGGCAGACTGAGCTCTCAACGGGACCTCTGGTGGCTGGGAAGATCGTGACGGATCGCCCCGATTTACCAGAGGTCCTGCCTCTTCTCCCGCCGACACGCCGTCAGGTGATCTTCCTTGACCCGGCCGCCACATCCTTAACTACGTGGCTTTGGGTTGCTCCGCAACCGCAGACTCTTGACTGTGATCTTGTCCGGCAAGACCTGGCACCTATCGGAAGGACGGACCTCTCGGCTCGGCCAACCCTGGCAGCCGACCGCGGCGGGCAACTTAGCTGGATGAGACCAGATCAGTGCACGGGCAGGTGCAGTTGTCAGGCAAATGAGACCGCACAGCTTACAAACATTCCCTCATTCGGCCTGCAGCATTACGCTTAGCGAGGTCGACTCCGCTATCCGACCAGGCCGAGACAGAAACGGGTACCCATGCTGCAACCAGCCGCCGAGAAGCTCTGGGCCTTGTTCGAAACAGAGTGGACGTACCAACTCGAGCACAGCCCGACCTTTGCGTCCGTATTGGGCGACCGCCGCTGGAACGACC
>DATAWQ010000119.1:0-51175 GCA_036267135.1 Streptosporangiaceae bacterium
CTACTGCACGGCCGTGGTCATGCAGCCTCACACCGGCCAGATCCTGGCCATGGCCCAGTACCCCACGTACAACCCGTCGGATCCGGCCAGCCTCGCCTCCACCACCGACGACGTGGTGGGCAACGTGTTCCAGCCAGGCAGCACGGCGAAGGTGATCACCGTGGCGGCGGCCCTGGAGCACGGCGGGCAGACGCTGATGAGCCCCTACAAGGTGCCCTATTCGATCACCGAGAACGGCTTTCCCTTCCACGATGCCGAGGCCCACCCGACCGAACGTCTGACGATCGCCGGGATCCTGGCCAACTCCAGCAACGTGGGCATGGTCCAGGTCGTCCAGCACATCACCAAGCAGGAGCAATACGACTACTTCCGCGCCTTCGGCCTCGGCAAGCCCACCGGGGTCGACCTGCCCGGCGAATCGGACGGCATCTTGCTCAAGCCGTCGCAGTACTACGGCGACACCAAGGACACGATGGCGTTCGGGCAGGGCGTGGCGGCCAACGCCCTCCAGATGGCTAGCGTTTACGCCACCATCGCCAACAACGGCGTACGGGTGCAGCCGTCTCTCGTGGCGGGCACCACCGGCGCCAGCGGGCAGTTCGTGCCGTCTCCGCCGGGCCCGTCCCGCCGGGTGATCAAGGCCAAGACCGCGCACGAGCTCATCCCGGTTCTGGAGCAGGTCCCCATGGTGGACGCCGAGGCGGGCATCCCGTGGGGGGATATCGCCGGGTACCAGATCGCCGCCAAGACGGGCACCGCGCAGGAAGCGAACGCCCAGGGTTGCCTGTGCAACTACGGCGCCAGCTACATCGGCATGGCCCCGGCCAACAACCCACAGGTCGTCGTTGCCATCAACGTCCAGGATCCGAAGGGCTCGGCCTACTACGGTGACCAAGTGGCAGGTCCCGTTTTCTATCAGGTGATGCGGTCGGCCCTGCAAACACTGAAAATCCCGCCCAATTACGCCAAGCGTCCCTACGTGCGGCTCACGGCGCCGTGATCGGAGGTAACCTCTGCGCGTGCCACCCGCCATGCCTCCCGCCAGCGGGCCGCCGGCCGCGTCAAGCTCTGACGCGGCCGCGCCGTCCTGTCCGGGCGCTGACCTGCCGTCCCGGCCCGGCCGGGTAACACCGCGCGCGCTCACCGGGCTGGCCAGCCTGCTCGGTGTGAAGATGACCAGCCCGGCCGAACTGGATCCGTTCGCGGGCCCGGACGGTCCCGCCCGGCTGACCGGTGTGACCCACGACTCACGCCTGGTGCGGCCCGGTGACCTGTACGCGGCACTGCCCGGCAGCCACCAGCACGGTGCCAGGTTCTGCCGCCAGGCCGCCGCGGCCGGCGCCAGCGCCGTGCTCACCGACCCGGGCGGCCGGGACCTGGCCATCGACTGCCCGCTGCCGGTGTTCGTGGTCGGCGACGCCCGGGCCAGGCTGGGCGAGGTCGCCGCCTGGATATACGGCTTCCCCTCGCAGCGGCTGCTGCTGCTCGGCGTGACCGGTACCAGCGGCAAGACCACCACCAGCTACCTGCTCGAATCCGGGCTGCGGGCCGCCGGGCACCTGACCGGCCTGGTCGGCGGCGTCGAGACCAGGGCCGGGCGGCTGCGCACGCCGAGCGAGCTCACCACCCCCGAGGCCACCGACCTGCAGGCCCTGTTCGCGGTCATGCTCGAACAGGGCGTCAGCGCGGCGGCCATGGAGGTGTCCAGCCACGCGCTCGCGCTCGGCCGGGTGGCCGGCGCGTCCTTCGACGTCGTGGTGTTCACTAACCTGTCCCAGGACCATCTGGACTTCCACGCCGACCTGGACGACTACTTCGCGGCCAAGGCGTCCCTGTTCACCCCCCGGTACGCGCGGGCGGGTGTGGTGAACATCGACGACCCGCGCGGCCGCGAACTGACCGGCCGGGCCCAGATCCCGGTCACCACGTTCTCGGCCGCGGGCAACGCGGCCGCGGACTGGCACGCCGCCAGCGTCCGGTGCGGCGCGGACGGCAGCGCGTTCCGCATCGTCGGCCCCGGCGGTGTCGAGGCGGACGCCACGGTCGCGCTGGCCGGCCCGTTCAACGTGGCCAACGCGCTCGGCGCGGTGGTGGCCTTGGTGGAGGCCGGAATCGGCCTGCAGGACGCGGTGGCCGGTGTGGCCGCCTGCCCCGGCGTACCCGGCCGCCTGGAACGTGTCGACCCCGGTGACGGCCAGGACTTCACCATCCTGGTGGACTACTCGCACAAGCCGGCCGCGGTGGAGGCCGCGCTGCGGGCGCTGCGGCCGGTCACCCAGGGCAAGCTCACGATCGTGCTCGGCTGCGGCGGTGACCGGGACAAGGCCAAACGCCCGCTGATGGGCGCGGCCGCGGCCAGCCTGGCCGACGTCGCGATCCTGACCAGCGACAACCCTCGTACCGAGGACCCGCTCGCGATCCTGGCCGCGATGCTGGACGGCGCCAAGGACGTCAATCCCGCCCGCCGCGCGCACGTGCTCATGGAGCCGGACCGGGCGGCCGCGATCAGGCTGGCCGTGGCCGGTGCGGGCAAGGGTGACGTCGTGCTGGTGGCCGGCAAGGGCCACGAGCGCGGCCAGTACGTGAACGGGCAGGTTATCCCGTTCGATGATCGTCAGGTCGCCGCGGAGGCGGCCGCCGAGATTGCCGCCACCAGGGCGGCCGCCGAACGCGGCGCGTTCGTGGTGGAGGAGGACGAGTGATCCCGCTCTCGCTGGCCGAGATCGCCAGCATCACCGGCGCCAGGCTGGACCGGGCGCCCGACCCCGGGCTCCTGGTCACCGGTCCGGTCGTCATCGACTCCCGCGAGACTGCGGCGGGCGGCCTGTTCGTCGCGCTGCCCGGCGAGCGGGTGGACGGGCACGACTTCGCCGCTGCCGCGATCGCAGCGGGTGCGGTCGCGGTGCTGGCCAGCCGCCCGGTCGGGGTGCCCGCGCTGATCGTCGCCGACCCGGCGGCCGCGCTCGCGTCGCTGGCCCGCGCCGTGGTGGACCGCCTGCCCGGGCTGACCATCACCGGGATCACCGGTTCGTCAGGCAAGACCACCACCAAGGACCTGGTCGCCCAGTTGATGGAGCGGCTCGGGCCCACGGTCGCCCCGCCCGGCTCGTTCAACAACGAGCTCGGCCACCCGCTCACCGTGCTGTGCGCCGACGAGCACACCAGGTACCTGGTTCTGGAACTCGGCGCCCGCGGCCGCGGCCACATCGCCCAGCTCTGCGCGATCGCCCCGCCGCGCTACGGCGCCGTGCTGAACGTGGGCCGCGCGCACGTCGGCGACTACTTCGCCGACCAGGCCGAGGTGGCCGAGGCAAAGGGTGAGCTGGTCGAGGCGCTGCCGGCCAATGGTGCGGCCGTGCTGAACGCCGATGACCCGCAAGTCGAACGAATGCGATCAAGAACGGCTGCGCCAGTGATCGAATTCGGTCGGGCCAGCCAAGCGAAGGTCCAGGCCAGCGGGGTGAGCCTGGACCGGGAGGGCCGGCCTTCGTTCACGCTGGCGACGCCCCAGGGCAGCGCGCCGGTCCGGCTGAACCTGCGCGGCGAGCACAACGTCTCCAACGCGCTGGCGGCGGCCGCATTGGCCGGCGCGGCCGGCCTGCCGCTGGACCAGATCGCCGAAGGACTGTCGGCCGCCGTCGCCCGCAGCAAGCGGCGGATGGAGGTCACCAGGCGCCCTGACGGGGTGACGGTGATCAACGACTCCTACAACGCCAACCCGGACTCGATGCGGGCCGCGCTCACCGCGCTGGCCGCGCTGGCCGCGGGCGGCCGCTCGTTCGCTGTGCTCGGCCACATGGCCGAGCTGGGCGCCAACGCCGGCAAATGGCACGAGGAGATCGGCGCCTACGCGGCCAGGACCGGCGTGACCACGCTCATCGTGGTCGGCGCGGACGCCGCGCCGATGCTGACCGGGGCCAGATCGGAGCCGGACTGGCCCGGCGAACTGCTGCCCGTGCCGGACGGGCCCGCCGCGGTGGCGGCGGTCACCAGCCGGCTGCGTGCCGGCGACACCGTGCTGGTCAAGGCCTCCCGCGCGGTGGCCCTGTGGGGCGTGGCCGAGGCGCTGCTGCCGCAGGCCCGGCCGGCTGAGGGCCCCATGGGGACGGCACAGTGAGGACGGCACAGTGAGGACGGTCCTCGTCGCGGCCGGGGTGTCCACCCTGATAGCCCTGCTGGGAATGCCGCTGGCCATCCGGATACTCCGGGCCAGGGGCATCGGCCAGGAGATCAGGGAGGACGGGCCCGCTGGCCATGCCACCAAGCGCGGCACGCCCACCATGGGTGGGATCGTCATCATCATCGCCGCGCTCATCGGCTACTTCGTGGGTCACTACACCACCGGTGAGAAGCCGACCGCGTCCGGGCTGCTCGTCCTCATGCTGATGACCGGTCTTGGCGTGGTCGGCCTGGCGGACGACTTCATCAAGATTTACAAACAGCGGAGCCTGGGCCTGCGCAGCGGCGCCAAGCTGGCCGGGCAGGCCGTGGTCGGCGCCGTGTTCGCGTTGCTCGTGCTGCGGTTCAGAGACGGTTACGACCTCACACCCGCCGACGCGCATTTCTCCTTCCTGCACGACTTCGGCCCGGCCATCAGCCCGGTGCTGTTCGGCCTGTGGGTGGTGTTCATGATCGCCGGGATGTCCAACGGCGTGAACCTCACCGACGGGCTCGACGGCCTGGCCACCGGTGCGGTGGCCCAGGTGCTCGCCGCCTACGTGATCATCGGGATCTGGCAGGACCGCAACGACTGCACCAGCCTGCTCACACCGGAGTGCTACCCGGTCAGGGACCCGCTGGACTGCGCGGTCGTGGCCGCCTCGGTGCTCGGCGCCTGCGTTGGGTTCCTGTGGTGGAACGCCCCGCCGGCCCGGATCTTCATGGGCGACTCGGGATCGCTGGCGCTGGGTGGCGTGCTGGCCGGGCTGGCCGTGTGCACCAAGACCCAGTTGCTGCTGCCCATACTCGGCGGGCTTTTCGTGATCGTCACGCTGTCGGTGGTCATCCAGGTGACCTCGTTCAAGCTGACCGGCAGACGGGTGTTCAAGATGACGCCGCTGCATCATCACTTCGAACTGCTGGGCTGGCCCGAGACCTCGATCGTGATCAGATTCTGGCTGGTCTCCGGGTTGTTCATCGGCCTGGGACTGGTGATCTTCTACGTGCAGTGGATGAGCCCGACATGACACACCAGGCGCCCGCGGACCAGTGCTTGGACGGGCAGCGCTGGGACGGGCAGCGGGTCTGCGTGGCCGGCCTGGGTGTGTCCGGGCCGCCGGCCGCCCGCGCGCTGGCCGCCCGCGGCGCCAAGGTCACCGTGCTGGACTCCGGCGACGATCCGGCCCGCCGGGCCCGGGCCGCCGAACTCGGCCGCTTCGGCATCGATGTGCTGCTCGGCGCCGCCGCCGACGCGGCTGGCCTACCGTCGGCCACCAGCCTGGTGGTCACCTCGCCGGGCTGGCGTCCCGACGCCCCGCTGCTGGCCGCGGCCAGCGCCGTCGGCATCCCGGTGATCGGGGACGTCGAGCTAGCCTGGCGGCTGCGCCCGGTGCTGCCCGGCGGTACCGCCCACTCCCCGCAAACCCACCCTTCACAAACACAGGCCTGGCTCGGCGTCACCGGCACCAACGGCAAGACCACCACGGTGAAGATGCTGGCCGCGATGCTGCAGGCGGCCGGGCTGCGCGCGGCGGCGGCAGGCAACGTCGGCACCTCGGCGGTCGAGGCGGTGGAGACCGGCAGCGGCGACGGCCCCTACCAGGTACTCGCGGTCGAACTGTCCAGCTTCCAGTTGCACTGGAGTTCCAGCCTGCGGCCGCTGGCCGCCACCGTGCTCAACCTGGCCGCCGACCACATCGACTGGCACGGCGACCTGGAGTCCTACGCGCGCGACAAGGGCCGTATCTACGCCCCCGGCACGATCGCCGTCTGCAACGCCGAGGACGACTGGTCCTGCCGCCTGGCCGCCGAGGCTACCGGGCTGGCCAGGGTGGTCAGGTTCCGGCTCGGCCCGCCCGGGCCGGGCGAGCTCGGCGTGTCCGGCGGCCATCTGGTCGACCGGGCCTTCGGCGCGGACGACGTGCTCGCCCCGGTGCGCGACGTCCGGCCGGCCGCGCCGCACAACGTGGCCAACGCGCTCGCCGCGGCCGCGCTGGCCCGTGCCTACGGGGTGGCGCCCGCCGCGGTCGCGGCCGGGCTGCGCGCCTTCGAGCCCGAGCCGCATCGGATCACCCTGGTGGCCGAGATCGGCGGTGTGACCTACGTGGACGACTCCAAGGCCACGAACCCGCACGCCGCCGCCGCCTCGCTGGCCGCCTACCCATCCGTGGTCTGGGTGGCCGGCGGCATGCTCCGCGGTGAGGCCGCCGATATCGACGGGCTGGTCGCCGCCGCGGCGGGACGGCTGCGCGCGGCGGTGCTGCTCGGCCGCGACCGCGGCCTCGTCGCCCAGGCTCTGGCGCGACACGCGCCGGATGTCCCCGTCGTTGAGCTGGCCAGCACCGACACTGGGGTGATGGAACACGTTGTCCGCGAGGCCGCCTCGGCCGCCAGGTCCGGAGACACCGTGCTGCTGGCGCCCGCCGCCGCCTCGCTAGACATATTCGCCAACTACGGCGCCCGCGGCGACGCGTTCGCCGCCGCGGTGCGGGCCCTGGCCGCGGCGTCGTGAGCGCCGCCACTCTCGGTGGCGGCGGCCTGGACGAGTCCGGCCTGAACGACCCGGGTCGGGACGGCGCCGAGGCGCAGGCCGTCAGGCTGCTTCCGCGCGAGCGCCTGGCCGCCTGGCGGGCCCTGCTCGGCCGCCCGCTGCTCTCCTACTACCTGGTGATGGGGATCTCGGCCCTGCTGCTGGCGCTCGGCCTGGTCATGGTGCTGTCCACCTCGTCGGCGATCGCCCTGGTCAACGGCTCGCCGCTGTACCAGGAGTTCCAGCGCCAGCTGCTCGGCGTGGTCATCGGCCTGCCCGTCATGTGGTTCGCGGCGCGCTCGTCGCCGCGGCTGTTCCGGGCCGCGGCCTATCCGCTGCTGGTCGTCGCCGTGATCGGCCTGGTGCTCACGCTCGTCCCCGGCGTCGGCGTCACCTCCGGCGGCGCTTCCCGCTGGATCGACCTCGGGCCGTTCCAGTTGCAGCCGTCCGAGCTGGCCAAGTTCGCGTTCATGCTGTGGGGCGCCGACCTGCTGGCCAGGAAGGAACAGCTCCGCCAGCTCAACGAGTGGCGGCACCTGCTGCTGCCGCTGCTGCCCGGGGCCAGCGTCATCTGCATGCTGGTCATGCTCGGCGACGACCTGGGCACCACGTTCGTGCTGCTCACCATCTTCCTGGCGCTGCTGTGGGTGGTCGGCACGCCTGGTCGGCTGTTCATCGCCGTGCTCGCGCTGATGGGCGTGGCCCTGCTCATGCTGATCATCGTCGCGCCGTACCGGCTGGAACGCCTGACCAGCTTCCTGAACCCGCAGAACAACCCGGTCGGCGCCGATATGCAGAAGATCCAGGGGCAGTACGCGGTTGGATCCGGTGGCTGGTTCGGGGTCGGGCTCGGCGCCGGCAAGGAGAAGTGGGGCTGGGTGCCCAACGCGACCACCGACTACATCTTCGCCATCATCGGCGAGGAACTCGGCCTGGTCGGCACGATGTGCGTGTCCCTGCTGTATGGCGGCCTGGCCTACGCCGGGCTGCGGATCGCCCGCCGGGTGGACGACACGTTCATGCGGCTGGCCGCCGCCGGCGCCACCGCGTGGATCGTGGTCCAGGCGGTGGTGAACATCGGCGCAGTGCTCGGTGTGTTCCCGATCACCGGAGTGCCGCTGCCGCTCGTCTCCTACGGGGTGTCCTCGCTGGTGACCACGATGGCGGCGCTCGGCATGCTGATGTCGTTTGCCAAACGGGAACCGGGAGCGAGGGAAGCCTTGGCCGCGCAGGGCGATAGCGGCCTGCGAAGAGCCCTAAGCTGGCTGGGCCTGGCCGCGGGCCGGGCCTGACCAGGACCACAAGGAAGGCAGTTGGCGATGAGGGTTGTCCTGGCTGGCGGCGGAACGGCCGGCCATATCTCACCGGCGCTGGCGGTAGCCGACGCGCTGCGCCGGGCCGACCCGGCGATCGAGCTGACTTTCCTGGGCACCGAGCGTGGCCTGGAGACCAGGCTGGTGCCGCAGCGCGGCTACGAGCTGGCCACCATCCCGCCGGTGCCGCTGCCCCGCTCGGTCACGCCGCAGCTGTTCAGCGTGCCAGCCCGGCTGGCCGACGCGGTAAAAGCCGCGGCCGGGGTGCTGGACCAGGCGCATGCCGTGGTGGGCTTCGGCGGGTACGTGGCCACGCCGGCCTACCTGGCCGCCCGCCGCCGCAAGGTGCCCATCGTGGTGCACGAGGCCAACCCGCGTCCCGGCCTGGCCAACCGGCTGGGCGCCCGGCTGACCAAGCACGTGTTCACCGGCAACCCGGACACTAAGCTGCCGCACGCCCGCTACATCGGCATCCCGCTGCGCCACGAGATCACCGAGCTGGACCGGGCCGAGCTGTGCGGCAAAGCGCGCGAGCACTTCGGCTTCCGCCCCGACCTGCCGGTGCTGATGGTCACCGGCGGCTCCCAGGGCGCCAGGTCGATCAACCGGGCCGTGTTCGCCGCGGCCCCCTCGATCAGGGCGGCCGGTGTCCAGTTGCTGCACATCACCGGCCCCAAGGCCGAGGTTGAGCCACCGTTGCCCGGCGACGGGGCCGCTCAGGTGGTCGTGCCCTACATGGACCGGATGGACCTGGCGTACGCCGCCGCGGACCTGGTGCTGTGCCGGTCCGGCGCGATGACCTGCGCGGAGCTGACCGCCGTCGGGCTACCCGCCGCGTACGTGCCGCTCCCGCACGGGAACGGCGAGCAGGCGCTGAACGCGGCGCCTATCGTGGCGGCCGGCGGGGGAGTGGTAATCGACGACGCCCAGCTGACGGCCGACTGGATTGTGGCCACCGTTCATTCAATTGTTTGTGATCCCAGCCGGCTCGCGAAGATGGCGGAGGCCGCCGCGGCAATGGGGAGACGCGACGCCGATGTCCGCCTGGCCCGCGAGGTGCTCGACGTGGCCGGGGCGCGCCAGTGACCGCGCCGGTGCCGCTGGGCGAGCTTGGCCACGTGCACTTCGCCGGGATCGGCGGGGCCGGCATGTCAGGGATCGCGTGCATCATGCTGGCCAGGGGCGTGAAGGTGTCGGGCAGTGACGCCCAGGCCTCGGACATGCTCGCCGGGCTCGCCTCGCTCGGCGCCGACGTGCACGTCGGGCACGACGCGGCGCACCTGGACGGCGCGGACACGCTGGTGATCTCGACCGCGATCAGGGCGGACAACCCGGAACTGGCCGAGGCCCGCAGGCGCGGCCTGCGGGTGCTGCACCGGGCCGCCGCGCTGGCCTCGGTGATGGCGGGCAAGCGGGTCGTCGCGGTGGCGGGCACGCACGGCAAGACCACCACCACGGCCATCCTCACCACGATCTTGCTGACCGCGGGCGCGGACCCCGGTTACGCCATCGGCGGCCTGCTGGCCTCTACCGGACTCGGCGCGGCCTGGGGTGACGGCGACACGTTCGTGGCCGAGGCGGACGAGAGCGACCGCTCCCTCCTGCTGCTGTCCCCGGACGCCGCTATCGTCACCAACGTCGAGGCCGACCACCTCGACAACTACGCCGACCTGGCGGAGATCGAAGACACGTTCGTGGCGTTCACCCGGCGCATCACCCCCGGCGGCCTGCTCGTGTTCTGCGCGGATCATCCCGGCGCCAGGGCGCTGGCGGGCACCGTCGCCGGCGGGCCGCTCCGGGTGATCGGCTACGGCACGGCGGCGGAAGCGGACTACCAGGTCAGCGACGTGCAGCCGCGGGGGATGGGCAGCGCGTTCACGGTGGCCGCGCGCGGCGCCAGGTCGGCTCAGCCGGGGCAGGAGCGGATCGAGCTGGCCGTGCCCGGGCGGCACAACGTGCTGAACGCCGCCGCCGCGCTGGCCGCCGCCGTCGAACTGGGCGTGTCCTGGGCCCAGGCCGCCGCGGGCCTGGCCGCCTACCGTGGCGCGCAGCGCCGTCTCGAGCTCAAGGGCGAGGCCGGCGGCGTGCGGGTGCTGGACAGCTACGCCCATCACCCCACCGAGCTGACCGCCGACCTGAGTGCGGCACGCGACATCGCCGGCCAAGGGCGTGTGATCGCGGTGTTCCAGCCGCACCTGTACAGCCGGACGCGCATCTTCGCGGCCGAGTTCGGCGCCGCCCTCGGCCTGGCCGACCTAGTCTTCGTGCTGGACGTCTACGCGGCCAGGGAGGACCCCGAGCCCGGTGTGACCGGCCGCCTGGTCGCCGACGCCGTGCCGGGCGGCCTGGCCCGGTACCTGCCCGCCGCCGCCGCGGTGCCCGCGGCCGTGGCCGATCTGGCCCGGCCAGGCGACGTGGTGCTCACCATGGGCGCGGGCGACGTCACCAAGCTCGGGCCGCACGTGGTGGCGGCCCTGGCGGACCTGGCGGGGCGGGAGGGGGCCGGGTGACCAGGTACAACAAGTGGAAGGCAGGCTTCTTCACGCTGGCCGTGGTCGGCGTGGTGGCGGCCGCCGGGTGGGCGCTGCTCGGCTCGCGCTTCCTGGTCGTGCGGTCGGTCGCGGTCAACGGCACCCACGTGGTGCCCAGGTCCGAAGTGCTGGCCGCCGCCGACATCTCCAAGGGCCTGCCGCTGATGCGCGTGAACACTGGCGCGGTAGCCAGCCGGATCGAGCGCATCGCCCAGATACAGTCGGCCTCGGTGACCAGGGACTGGCCGGACCACATCGTCATCACGGTGACCGAGCGCACGCCCGTGCTCGCCGTGCCCAGCGGCGGTGCCTTCGACCTGATCGACCCCACCGGGGTGATCGTGCGGCAGGCGGCCAAGCAGCCCAAGGGCATGCCGCGGTTCACCCCGTCGGGGCCGCTGCCGCACAACCCGGACGTGGCGGCCGCGGCCAGCGTGCTGCGCAGCCTGCCGTCGTCGATGGCGCGCCAGGTGAAGTCCGTGACCGTGCCGAACCTGGACGCGGTCACGCTGCACCTGGCCGACGGGGTGACGGTGGACTGGGGGAGCACCGGCCAGACCACCGAAAAGACGCACGTGCTGGCCATCCTCATGCACACCCACGCGCACTACTACGACGTCAGCGCGCCCAGCACCGCGGTCACCGGCTGACGCCGCAGTTGCCGCACCTCGGGGACGAACAAGACGGCGATGGTGAGGAGCACCACCAGGACGCCCCCGGCGGTCAGCACCGTTGCGGCGCCGAAGACGCTGGCCAGCGGGCCGGCCACCGCCGCGCCGACCGGGGCTAGGGCGAGGCTGCCCAGGGCGTCATAGGAGGAAAGGCGGGACAGCATGCCCGGCGGGATTTCCTGCTGCATCGTGGTCGCCCAGTTGACCCCGAACAGGGTGAGGCAGCCGCCGGACAGCAGCGCCGCGGCCGCGATCAGCGGCACAGCCAGGGGAATGGCCAGCGCGAACAGGAAGACCGAATAGGCAGGCACGGCCAGGCTCGCCACCAGCAGCATCCGCCGCGGCCTGAACCTGAGCATGACCAGCCCGCCCAAGACCGCCCCGATGGCGTACGCGGCCAGGATCACCCCCCAGCTCCGCGCGCCGCCGAGCCGGGCGTGAGCCACTACCGGGCCAAGAACGCTGGTCGCACCGGTCGAGATGGCGACGAACAAGGCGAACTCCAGCACGATCGCCCACAGCCAGCGGCGGGCGATGAATTCGCGCCAGCCCTCCCGCATCTCATGCAGCACGCCTGTCCCGGCGGCCGGCGGCAGAGCCGGGAAGCGCATCCCGGCCCGCAGCGCGACGGCCAGCGCGAAACTCAGGGCATCGGCGACCAAGCCCCAGCCCGGCCCGGCCAGGCTCACCAGGATGCCGCCCAGCGCCGCGCCTCCGATCTGGCCGCCGTTGCGGCCGACCCGGTCCAGCGCATTGGCCTGGGCCAGGTGGTCGCCGGGGATTGTCTGCGGCAGCAGGCCCTGCGCGGCCGGGAAGTAGAAACCAAGACCAAGTCCGCGGACCGCCGCCAGCGCCGCCAGTTCCCAGATCCGCGCCTGGCCCGTCAGCACCAGGGCGGCCGAAGCCGCCTGCGCCAGCGCCTGCACCCCGTCCGCCGCCATCATCACGTGATGGCGGGGCAGCCGGTCGGCCACCACCCCGCCCAGCAACAAGAACACGATCATGGCCACCAGCGCCGCCGACGCGACGTACCCGACATCACTGGCCGAGCCGCCGACCGCCAGCACCGCAAAGGGAATCGCCACCACAGCCACCGCGGTCCCGATCATCGAGACGACGTCGCAGGCCAGCAGCAGCCGGAAATTAGCACTCTGCAACGGACCCGACGGCAGGCGCATAGGCAGCATCCTCTCGCGCCACCGCCCTGGGCTGCCCAGATTTATTTCCCGCCCGGGTCTATCTCGGCTGAGACACCATGTTCGCGACACGCCGGGGCGGTAGATGGCCGGTTAGTTGACCCGGGTATCGGGCGACCCTACTGTCCATAGCAATCGCCAGGTTGACATAAGTCTAAGTCTCAACTTGAGGGTGAGAGTTCATCAGGGTAACCGGAGAACGTAGTGGGCCAGTGCAATCCAGCTGGCTCTCGGCGGTCAGGTTTCCCGAGATGAGCGGCGTGGAGGTCCGCAGGCAGGCGGTAGGAAAATGCGCGGTACAGAACCGGCCCTTACAGAACAAGTACGGTACTCAATCAGTACAGGGCAGACGAGCGGAAAGGTCCTTCCTCGTGGCAGCACCGCAGAATTATCTGGCGGTCATCAAGGTCGCCGGAATCGGTGGTGGCGGCGTCAATGCCGTTAACCGGATGATCGAAGAAGGACTTAAGGGCGTCGAGTTCATCGCGATTAACACCGACGCCCAGGCACTGCTCATGAGCGACGCCGACGTCAAGCTCGACGTCGGGCGCGAGCTCACCAGAGGCCTGGGGGCTGGGGCGAACCCCGACGTCGGCTGCAAGGCCGCCGAAGATCACCGTGAGGAGATCGAGGAGGTGCTCAAGGGCGCCGACATGGTGTTCGTCACCGCCGGAGAGGGCGGTGGGACCGGCACCGGCGGCGCCCCGATCGTGGCCAACGTGGCCCGCTCCCTTGGCGCCCTCACGATCGGCGTGGTGACCCGCCCGTTCGGCTTCGAGGGCAAGCGCCGCGGTGCGCAGGCCGAAGCCGGAATCGAGCGCCTGCGCGAAGAGGTGGACACGCTCATCGTCATCCCGAACGACCGGCTGCTGTCCATCTCCGACCGCCAGGTCAGCGTGCTCGACGCGTTCAAGGCGGCCGACCAGGTCCTGCTGTCCGGTGTGCAGGGCATCACCGACCTCATCACCACCCCCGGCCTGATCAACCTGGACTTCGCCGATGTGAAGTCGGTCATGTCCGGGGCCGGGTCGGCGCTGATGGGCATCGGCTCGTCGCGCGGTGACGACCGTTCGGTGGCCGCCGCCGAGATGGCGATCTCCAGCCCGCTGCTCGAGGCCAGCATCGACGGCGCGCACGGGGTGCTGCTGTCCATCCAGGGCGGGTCCGACCTCGGCCTTTTCGAGATCAACGAGGCGGCGCAGCTCGTGTCCAACTCCGCCGCCCCCGACGCCAACTTCATCTTCGGCGCGGTCATCGACGACGCGCTCGGCGACGAGGTGCGGGTCACCGTGATCGCCGCGGGCCTGGGCGACCCACAGTCGCAGCGGGCCGAGGCGGCGCGGGTGGTGCCCGGCCACCGCGCGGCCAACGGCCACGGCGCGCGCTCCAACGGAGCCAGCCTCGGCGCCCCGTCGCCCGCGCCCACCTACCAGGCCGCTCCGGTCTACCAGGCCGCGCCCGCTCCCGAGGCCCCGGCGGATACGGCTCAGACCGGCACCTCCGCGGACGAGGCCGCTCCCGGCGCCCCGGACGGCCAGGATCGCTCACCCGCTGAGCTGAACGGTCACTCTCAGCCGCTGGACCCTGAGGCCGCCACGACCGGATACGACAGCGACACCACTCAGGAATCGCCCGCTCAGCCCGGTACGCCCGGCGAGGAGACGACCGAGCCGGCTTATCACCACACGTCAGGGCGGCTCGACCCGATCTCAGCGGCTCGCGTGTTCGACGCGGCCAACACGCGCCGTCGGCCCGTGGTCTTCGAAGAGGACGACGATCTCGACGTGCCCGACTTCCTCAAGTGAGGGAACGGCCCCCGTCGCCGGAACAACCGGCTGTCCGGCTGCTCACGCTCGCCCCTGGCGTGCAGGTGGCGTTCACCGGCCGCCGCGGTGGCCTCAGCCAGCCGCCCTACGACTCGCTGAACCTGGGGGCCGGATCGGGTGACGACCCGGACGTGGTCGTGCGCAACCGAGGCCTGGTCGCCGCGACCTGCGGGCTCACCCCAGACCGGACCGTGTGGATGCGTCAGGTCCACAGCTCCGCCGTCGCCCGCGTGCCCGAGTCACCGCATCCAGCCCAGCCGCATCCAGCCCAGCCCAGGGACGGAAGCGTCACCTCGGTGCCTGGGCTCGCGCTCGGCGTGCTGTCCGCCGACTGCCCGGCCGTCCTGGTCGCGGATCCAGACGCCGGGATCGCGGGCGCCGCCCACTCCGGGCGCGAGGGGATGGCCCGCGGCGTCGTCCCCGCCCTGGTGCGGGCCATGACCGAGGCCGGGGCCGAGCCGGCCGGCATGTACGCCGTCATCGGCCCGGCGATCTGCGGCCGCTGCTACGAGGTGCCCGCGGCCATGCGGGACGACGTCGCGGCCAAGGTGCCGGGCTCGGCCTCGGTGACCAGGGCGGGCACGCCCGGCATCGACCTGTCCGCCGGGATATCCGGACAGCTCGCCAGCCTGGGTGTGCGGCGGGTGGAGCGAGACGGCCGGTGCACGGCCGAAGACGATGACCTCTATTCCTACCGGCGCGACGGCCGCACCGGCCGGTTCGCCGGCCTCGTCTGGCTCACGCCGTGATGGCCACGTGACCCAACCCGACCCACCGGACGCCGAGGCGCGTCGAGCCGAGCTCGCGGAGAACCTGGTTGCCGTCCGCGCCCGCCTCGCCGCCGCCTGCCTGGCCGCGGGCCGGGACGTGAGCGAGATCACCATGATCGCCATAACCAAGACCAGGCCGGCCTCCGACGTCCGCCTGCTCGCCGAGTTGGGCGTGACGGACGTCGGGGAGAACAAGGACCAGGAGGCCGCCGCCAAGGCCGCCGCCTGCGCTGAACGTGGCGTCACGGGTCTCACCTGGCACTTTGTCGGCCAGTTGCAGACCAACAAGGCCGCCAGCGTGGTGCGCTACGCCGACGTCGTGCACTCCGTGGACCGCGAGCGGCTGGTCAGAGCGCTCGGCACCCAGGCCAGGCGGGCCGGCCGCACGCTCACCTGCCTGCTCCAGGTCAGCCTCGACCACGACCCGCCCCCGGACGGCGGTCAGGCCCGCGGCGGTGCCAAGCCCGCTCAGCTGCTGGCCTTGGCGGACGCAGTGGCAGACGAGGACGGCCTGACCCTCGGCGGTGTGATGGCCGTGGCTCCGCTCGGCGAACCACCAGCCCCCGCCTTCGCCAAACTGGCCCAGATAGCGACCCGTCTCCAGGCCGCCCACCCGGCCGCGACCGCGATTTCGGCGGGCATGAGCGCGGACCTGGAAGAGGCGATCGCGGCCGGCGCGACACACGTGCGTGTCGGTACGGCGTTGCTCGGCGTCAGGAGCACCTTAGTCGGGTAATGTCCGACGCATGAGCCCGGTACCGGGTTTCAGCGTCCCCGCAGTTCCGGGGCGCGGTCGAGCCGCGGGGCGGCACAACAGGCACGACGGAGGACGCAAGGATGGCCAGCGCGATGCGCAAGATGGCGGTCTACCTCGGCCTCGTGGAGGACGACCACCGCTACACCGACAGCTACGACGAAACCTACGACGAGTATGACGAGTACCCAGAGCACGACGACAGCCTGGTAACAGACGGCAGGCCCGAGGGCGACGACATGGACACCCAGGTAGGCCAGGGGATGGCGCACACCAGCTCGGAGCGGCACCATGCCGCTGGCGTGGACCGGCCCGAGGCCGCGGCCATCCAGACGACCGACCTCGCCAGGATCACGACGCTCCACCCGCGAACGTACAATGAAGCTCGTACTATCGGAGAGCACTTCCGTGACGGCACTCCGGTGATCATGAACCTGACCGAGATGGTCGACAGCGACGCCAAGCGTCTGGTCGACTTCGCGGCCGGTCTGATCTTCGGCCTTCGCGGGAGCATCGACCGCGTGACGAACCGGGTGTTTCTGCTGTCCCCCATGAACGTCGAGGTGACAGCCGAGGACAAGGCTCGGATCGCGGAGCGAGGGTTCTTCAACCAGAGCTGAATTACTCAGTGACAGACCACGGCACCTCGCGGTGAACACACCCGGGCTTGGCCGTGGAGGCAGGGCAGGGATGTGGGAATCCTAAAGATCGTTCTGGACTACGTCCTATGGATCTACCTGCTGATCCTGATCGGGCGGATGATCTTCACCTGGGTGCAGACATTTTCCCGTTCCTGGGCCCCAACCGGCGTTCTTCTGGTGATCGCCGAGACGGTCTTCACGCTGACCGATCCGCCACTGAGATTCCTAAGACGGTACATAAGGCCGCTTCGGATCGGTAGTGTGGCCTTGGACCTCAGCTTCATGGTGCTGTTCTTCGCGATTTTGATCTTGGTGAACGTGGTTGTTCCACGCATCTGATCAGGACCGCTGTAAGATCGGGGCCGCTGAAGGACACTCCAAGCGCGCCAAGGAGACGAGATGCCGCTGACGCCCGCGGATGTGCGGAACAAGCAGTTCAGTACGACCAGGCTCCGGCCGGGCTACGACGAGGAAGAAGTAGACGCCTTCCTCGACGAGGTCGAGGCCGAGCTTGACCGGCTGCTGCAGGAGAACGAGGAGCTTCGGGCGAAGCTGGCCGAGTTCATGCGGGGCGGGAAGACTCCCGCGCCTGCGCTCAGTTCACCCCTGCCTGAGGTCCAGCCTGAGCTCATGGCGCCGGAACCGCAGCGCCCCGAGCCTGAGCGCCGCCCCGAGCCGGTGATGATGGGCGTGGCCCCGGTTGAGGACAACATGGACACCGCCGCGCGGGTCCTGGCCTTGGCCCAGCAGACCGCGGACCAGGCGATCGCCGACGCCAGGCGCGAAGCTGACGAGACACTCGGCCGCGCCCGCCGCGAAGCTGACGACATCCTCAGCAAGGCGCGCCGCCAGGCCGAGCAGATTACCGGCGACGCCAGGGCGCGCGCCGAAAGCCTCGAGCGGGACGCTCAGGAGCGTCACCGCCAGGCTATGGGGTCCCTCGTGCAGCAGCGTGAGGAGCTCGAGCGCCGGGTGGATGACCTGCGCGCCTTCGAGCGCGAGTACCGCAGCAGGTTCAAGGCCTACCTGGAGGGCTTGCTGCGCGATCTGGAAGCGGGAGCATCGGACACCGGTGGGTTCCGGGCCGTGGTCGGCACCGGCCCGCAGCCTGTCCCGGCCGCCGCCATGCCGCGCGCCGACATGCGCAACGGCCAGACGGGTGCCACTCCTGCCTACGCAGGTCAGCCTGAGCCTGCAGCACACTCGGGCGGCTTCCGCCCGGCCGACGGTTCACCGCACGAGCGCCGCTGACCAAGCTGGTGCCCGGCGCTCATCCGGAGGAGAACCCGCGTGATCCGGTTCAGCGCCGCGCTTGTCGTCGCAGGGCTTGGGTTGCTCCTGGCGGGCGCGCTCACTAGCGAGCTGACCCTGGTCTACGCCGCCATCGCGGTGTGCGTGCTCGCCACCATCTTGCTGGCGGCGGGCGTGATCGCAGGCCGCGACGAGATCCTCGGCCCCGACGTGAAGACGGCTAGTACAACAACGAGAGAAGCCGACCAGGGGGCCGCGGTAACCGCGTCGGCGTTTGCGGTCGCGGCGCAGGCCAGCGGTTCAGCGGCCCCGCAGGCTGCGACGGCAGGCGTACCGTCGCAGCCAGCGGCCTCCACCGGACTCGGCTGGCCCGCGGGCAAGTCACCGGCGGACGCGCTCTGGGCCCGTGTGGACCGGGAGCTGGCCGCGGCTGGCGCCTCGGTGGACACGCCGAAGCTCACCAAGGATTCGGCCACAGACGAGGTCTGGGACCGGGTCGAGCTGGAACTCAATGCCCCGGCCGCCTGGAGCAGCCAGTTCTCCTTGCACCCGGCCGCCTCAGCCACGGCCGAGCGTGTCCCGCCCTTGCCGTTGGCCCTGCACCCGTCGGCACCGCACAACGGGTCCGACGAGACGGTGACCCCCGAGCTGGCCGCGGAGCTCCAGCCGGACAGTGGCGGCCCGGAGGGACTGGACGAGGACGACCAGTGGCTCGCGGACCGCTGGGACGCCTCGGGCAACTGGGACGCAGCGCTGACCAGCTTCCGCCCGGACACGCCGGACACGCCGGACACGGCGGACGCCCAGGACGCCAACGCCGACCAGGACGCCGACGCCGGCGAGTTCGCCGACATGAACCAGCTCGCTGAAGCCGCACCCGACGCCGGTCACGACCAGGACGAGCCGGCCGTCCAGCCGCAGGACACAGCGAGCGACGGCAGCGCAGGCGGCAGCCCAGGTGACAGCGCGGGCGACGGTAGCCCAGACGATACGGCGAGCGACGCTGAGTCCTCAGCCACCCCCGATACCCCAGCCGTCCCAGACGTCGCGCCCACCCCGGACACCACGGACACCACGGACACCACCGACGACCCGGACACCACGGACGCCGCCCAGGGCACAGTGGCTCACCAGGATGTGGCCGCTGACCAGCGCACAGCCGATCCAACGGCCGCGCCCGAGCCCAGCCCCGCGCCCGAGCCCGCCCCTGCCGACGACACCGCCCCTGCCGACGATCCCGCCCCCGCGGACGACGCCACACCGGCCACCGACGAGAAACCGGCATCCCCTGACCCGGCGCCGACGGACCACGCTTCAGCCCCGGCAGACCCCCCCGCCGAATCCGCCCTCCCACTGTCGGCGCCTGTCCCACCTCTTCCGCAGCGCACACCCGAAGCCTCCGGCCTCCCGCAGCGTGACCCTTCCCCGCTGCCACAGCGCACCCCAGGAACCCCCGGTCTCCCGCAGCGCACGCCGCCCGGGCCGCCCTCGCTCCCCTTCAGCAAGGCCGACCCCACACCGCTGCTGCCCCGCAGGATCAACCCCGCCCCGCTCCCGCAGCGCAAGGCCGACCCCACGTCGCTCCCGCAGCGCAGGCCCGACCCGACACCGCTCTCCCAGCGCGGTTCCAGTCCCGCGCCGCTCCCGCCACGCACCGTGCCCGAACCGCCGTCCGGCCTCTCGCCACGCCGGCCCGCCCCTCCGCCGTTCCTGCCTCGTCAGGCCGCGCCGCCACCGACCGCCCAGCCCGAGGCCGAGGCCGAGACCGGCCGCGTGATTCTGGTCCCCGGCGTGCCCCGCTACCACCGCGGCGGCTGCATACTCATCCGCTTCCTGAGCGTCGGCGACGTGGAGTCGGTCACCCGCGAGGCCGCCAAGGCGGCAGGCTGCGTTCCCTGCCGCGCCTGCGAGCCGGACCGCGAGCTACCCGGAACCGGCTGACCGGCCCCCAGCGGCGGATCCGGTCACCACCGCACCGGACCATCCCGGCCCACCGCCAGGGTCAGACCCGCGCCAGCCCGAACCTCAAGCCGAGCTCGGCGTCCACCTGCTCGGCCCCGGAAGCCCCGGAAGCCCCGGAGGCCCCGGAAGTGCCTTCCCGCCCTCGCACGTAACGGACGGCTAGCACCTCACCGGCGATCAGCTCGCCGTGCTCCGCCAGCGCGTCCGCCAGTTCGGCGTCCTCCGTCTCCCACCACAGCGAGATCCGGTCGCTGACGTCGAGCCCAGCGGTCTTGCGCGCCTCCTGCACCAGCCGGACGAACTCCCGCGCCAGCCCCTCACGGCGCAGCCCGGGCGTGATCGTCACCTCGAGGGCCACGGTCTCCCCGCCGTCGGCCGCGACTGCCCAGCCGGATCTGGGCGTCTGCGTGATGATCACGTCGTCCGGCCCCAGAGCCACCGCCGACCCGTCCACGGTGACCGACGCCGAGCCCACCGAATTCATCTCCCCGGCCAGCCAGGCCGGATCCGCCGAGGTGATCGCGGCCGCCACGGCCGGCGTGCCCTTGCCGAAGCGCCGCCCCAGCGACCGGAAGTTCGCCTTCACCGTGTAATCCACGAGGTCGTTGCCGTCCCCGGACAGCGGGTCCATGGCCTTCACGTTCAGCTCCTCGGCGACTAGCGCGACCAGCTCGGCCGGCAACCCGCCGAACCCGGGCGCGCTGACCAGCCCGCGGGCCAGCGGCTGCCGCGTCCGCACCGACGTCGCCGCCCGCGCCGAGCGCCCCAGCTCCACCAGCCGCCGGGCCAGCGCCATGTCCACCGAGAGCTTCTCGTCCACCAGAGCCTGGTCGGCCTCGGGCCACCGGGTCAGGTGCACCGAGTCCGCGTCCTCAGCCCCGCGCAGCACCCCCCACAGGTGGTCGGTGAGGAACGGGATGAACGGCGCCATCAGGCCGGTGAGCGTGCGCAGGCACTCAAAGAGTGTGGCGAACGCCGCGGCCCCCTCCGCCGACCCAGGCCCCTCCCAGAACCGCCGTCGCGACCGGCGCACGTACCAGTTGGACAGGTCGTCGGTGAACGCGGCCAGCCGCCGCCCGGCGTCGGCCGTGTCGAACTCCTCCATCGCGCGGGTCACGTCCCGCACCAGCGCGTGCAGTTCGCCCAGCACCCACCGGTCAAGCAGCGGCCGCTCCGCCGCGGGCGGCGCGGTGCGCATCCAGGTGCCAGGCCCACCCGCCTCCCCTTCCCCCTTCATGGCCGCGTTCGCGTACAGCACGAAGAAGGACGCGGTGTTCCAGTAAGTGAGCAGCACCTTCCGCACGATCTCGTCCAGCGCGCCGCTGCCGAGCCTGCGTGCCGACCACGGTGATCCAGTGCAGGTGAAGAACCAGCGCAGCGCGTCCGCGCCATGCTTTTCCATCAGCGGGATCGGCTGGACCACATTGCCCAGGTGCTTGCTCATCTTGACGCCGCGCTCGTCCAGGATCAGGCCGAGGCAGACCACGTTCTCGTACGACGACCGGCCGAACACGAGCGTGCCGATCGCCATCAGCGAGTAGAACCAGCCCCTGGTCTGGTCGATGGCCTCGCAGATGAACTGGGCCGGGTAGGCCCGCTCGAACTCCGCCTGGTTCTGCCACGGCGCGCCGTGCTGGGCGAACGGCATCGAGCCCGAGTCGTACCAGGCGTCGATCACGTCCGGCACCCGGTGGGCCTCCTCGCCGCACTCCGGGCAGCGGATCGTCACGTCGTCCACCTGAGGCCGGTGCGGGTCGAGCCCGGACAGGTCGCGCCCGGCCAGTTCCGACAGCTCCGCCCGCGAGCCCACACAGGTCACGTGGCCGGACTCGCACGTCCACAACGGCAGCGGCGTGCCCCAGTACCTGGTCCGCGACAGCGCCCAGTCCACGTTGTTGCGCAGCCACTCGCCGTACCGGCCGTGCTTGATCGTGGGCGGCTGCCAGTTGGTCCGCTCGTTCTCCGCCAGCAGCGCGTCCTTGACCTGCGTGGTCCTGATGTACCAGGACGGCACCGCGTAGTAGATCAGCGGCGTGCCGCACCGCCAGCAGTGCGGGTAGCTGTGCTCGTGCACCTCGGTGCGGAACAGGATGGCGCGCTGGTCCAGGTCGGCCACCAGCACCGGATCGGCGTCCTTGAAGAACAGCCCGCCGACCAGCGGCACGGACTCGTCGAACCGCCCGTCCGCCCTGATCGGGTTGACCACCGGCAGCCCGTGCGCCCGGCCCGTGGCCATGTCGTCGGCGCCGAAGGCCGGCGCCAGATGCACGAGACCGGTCCCGTCTACAGTGGTGACGAAGTCAGCTGTGACCACGATGTGGGCATTGGGAACATCGATCAACCTGAACGGCTGCGCATAGGACGCACCAGCCAGCGCGGACCCAGGGAACTCGGCCAGGACTTCCCAGCCCTCGCCGAGCACCCGCTCCATCAGCGCCGCCGCCAGCACGACCCGGTTCCCGTCGCTCAGCCGCCGGGCCACCACGTAGGTCTCGTCCGGGTGCACGGCCACCGCTGTGTTCGACACCAGCGTCCACGGCGTGGTCGTCCACACCAGCAGGTCGGCCCCGGCCAGCGCGAGGCCGGTCGGGGTGGGGCCAGTACCGGCGGGCAGCGTGCGCAGCGGGAACCGCACGGTCACCGAGGGGTCGCCCACCACCTGGTACACGTCCGGCTGGCCCAGTTCGTGGTCGGACAGCGGCGTGCCGCACCGCGGGCAGTACGGGCTGATCCGGTAGTCCTGGACCAGCAGACCCTGGTCGAAGATCTGCTTGAGCGACCACCAGACCGACTCGATGTAGCTGGCGTCCATGGTCCGGTAGGCCCTGGACATGTCGATCCAGTAGCCCATCCGCTCGGTCAGTTCCTCGAACGCGTCCACGTGCCGTTGCACGGACTCACGGCAGCGCGCGTTGAACTCCGCGATCCCATACGCCTCGATGTCCCGCTTGCCGGAGATCCCCAGTTCCTTCTCCACCGCCACCTCGACCGGCAGCCCGTGGCAGTCCCAGCCGGCCTGCCGCGGCACGTGGAAGCCTTGCATGGTCTTGAACCGGGGGAACACGTCCTTGAACGCCCGCGGCTCTACGTGGTGCACGCCCGGTGTGCCGTTCGCGGTTGGCGGGCCCTCGTAGAACGTCCACAGCGGGCCGTCCTCGGTCTGGTCCAGCGACCGCTCGAAGACCTTGCCGTCGCGCCAGCGGGTGAGGATCGCGTGCTCGATGGCCGGCAGGTCGGGCCGGGTGGGCAGCGCGGGGTAGAGCCGCCTGGGTGCGGTGTCGTCCGGGTGTGACATGGCTAGGAGTGGCCTTCCGCGAGTCCGCCTGCCTCTTCGGCAAGCACGGCGCGGAGGGACGAGACGGACCTGTGGCCGTCCCGCGGTACCACCCTCCTTGACCAGTACCTGCCCGCCCGTGGCGGGACCGGTGCCCGGCCCACTCCATTAGCCTTGCGGCCGGTTCTACTGAGCCTGTCGGCCGTTCTTCCGGCGGCTCGGGGGTGATCTGGTCGCTGGGCCTGCCCCCGGGCTCGCACCGCCCCCGGGTCGCTCCTGGCCGCGATCAGCGGCAGCTATCCCCATCTAAGCCTTGCAATAAGTCAAGATAGCCGATCGCCCGGCGCGCGCCGAACCGTTTAGAGCCACGCCAGGGTCTGATCGCCGGGTCACCCTTGACGGCACAAACACCGACATTTTACGCTCTGTTGACTATTCGGATAATTCGTGACAAAGGGAGAACTATGCAGCGATCCTGGTACGTGCCCGCGGCCTTAGTGACCGCGGTCGCGGCGGCCCTGGTGGGTCTGCCCGGCGGCGCGTTCGCGGCGGCCGCGGCGCCGGTGAACATCATCAAGAACCCGGGGGCCGAGGCGGGCCCCGGCTCGCCCGACGGCAGCAAGGTCGCGGTGCCGGACTGGACGGTCAAGAAGAGCAATAACTTCACCGCGGTCCAGTACGGGGCCCCGGGTGGATTCCCGGCCAAGACCGATCCCGGCCCGAAGACCAGGGGCGCCAACTTCTTCGCCGGCGGTCCCGCCGGCACGCACGGCACTGCCACCCAATCCGACAGCCTCGCGCCGTACAAGAGCATCATCGCTTCCGGTGCCAGTTTCACGCTGCAGGGCTGGCTCGGCGGCTTTGGGAGCCAGGGCGATCACGCCACGCTGACGGTCACCTGGGAGGACTCCACAGGAGCCACGCTGGGCACCGCCGTGATCGGGCCCGTGGGCGCTAAGGCGCGCAAGGACCTGACCGGGCTACTGCACCGGGAACTGACCGGCACCGTGCCGGCCGGTTCGGCGACCGCGCTCGTCACCATCGCGATGACCCGCCAAGCTGGCGCCTACAACGACGGCTATGCGGACAATCTCTCGCTGACCATCGTCGCGGCGGGATAGCCGGACCGCGGGCCCAGCGCCCGGGCGGCCCGCGCCGCCCGGGCGCTCGGCTTTACCCGGGCCACGGCTCGGCCCGGCCGTGCGGCGTACCCTACGTTGTGTTCACTCCCGGACCCGTCCCGCACACCGCAGGAGGCGCGATGACCCAGCCAGACCCGGATCCGCCCGCCGAGCGGTTCCACCGCGACCGGCGCGAGCACGGTGGCGCCCCCGACCGCATCGACGACGAGAAGCTGGCCCGCCTGACCGAGGAGGAGCGGGTCGAGGCCGGTGTCGACGCCTTCGACCCGGACGAAGTGCCGGCCGCGACCGACGCCCCGCCAGCGTTCGATCTCGCCGAGTCCGAGGAGTTCCAGGACGCGCGGGCCGAGATCCGGCACGAGTACGACAAGGACGAGCTTCTGGTCGAGGGGGAGCGCGAGCAGTTCCCGCCCACCCGCTACGACCGGCAGTAAGAGACCGGCCGGTTTTGCAAAGGCTGTCCTCGCGACTTATCCTCCGGAGACTGCCCAGTTTCAAGATCACTGCTTCAAGAGCCTGTTTCAAGAGCCTGTTTCAAGAGCCCGTTTCAAGAGCATTGACATTTCGCGCCGAGGGAGGGTCGAGATGGCAGAGGCCACCCGTTCCGGCGCCGCCGCTCTTCCGGTCCGTCCCGGCGAGGAGCCCTGGACCGAGACCGAGCTCGACGAGGTCCGTCAGGAGCTGGCAGACGAGATCGCCGAGCTGTGCGGTGAAATCTCCAAGGCCGAGACCCAGATTGCCGAGCGGATAGGCGACGCGGTCGCCGACGCCGGCGACGACTCGGCCGACATGGGCGCGAAGACGTTCGAGCGCGAGCAGGAGATAGCCCTCACCCACAACGCCAGGGAGCTGCTGGCCCAGAACGAGCGGGCCCTGGCCAGGATCGCGGCGGGCACGTACGGGGTGTGCGAGTCCTGCGGTGAGTCCATCGGCAAGGCCCGCCTGCAGGCCTTTCCCCGCGCCACCCTCTGCGTCGCGTGCAAACAGCGCGAAGAGCGTCGCTGACGACCCGCCCATGAGCACTGGCAGCGACACCGGGACGGGCACCCCGGCAGCGTCCACACCGCGCAGGACCGCGCGCCCCTACGTGATCACTCTGGTCGGCGTGGCCGGGTTCGTGCTCACCGCCGACGCGGTGTCCAAGGCCGTCGTGGTCTCCCAGCTGTCCGGTCATGCTCCCATCCGGCTGCTCGGCGGGCTGCTCACCCTCCGGCTGCTGCGCAACAGCGGGGCCGCGTTCAGCATCGGCACCTCGATGACGTTCGTGTTCAGCGCGATCGCGGTCGGGGTGATCATCTTCATCCTGCGCACCGCGCGCAAACTGCGCAGCCTGCGCTGGGCGATCACACTCGGCCTGCTCCTGGGCGGCGCCACCGGCAACCTGGCCGACCGGCTGTTCCGCGCCCCCGCGCCGCTGCGCGGTTCGGTAGTGGACTGGATCGAGCTGCCGCACTGGCCGGTCTTCAACCTGGCCGACTCCGCCATCGTCTGCGGGGGAGCGCTGGCCGTCCTGCTCGCCATGCTCGGTCTTGGCCTAAACGGCAGCAAAGAGACGGCCAGCCCACCCGAACCGCCCCACACCGGAGAACCGTGCCAGGCCAGCGAGTCGAGCCAGACCGGATGACCGCTGTGGACCAGCGCCGGGTGCCGGTCCCCGAGGGGCTGGAGGGCGAGCGGCTCGACGCCGCGCTGGCCCGCATGTTCGGCCTGTCCCGGGCGAAGGCCGCGGACCTGATCGCCGAAGGTCACGTGCTCGTCGAAGGCCAGCAGGCCGCCAAGTCGCACCGGGTCGTGGCGGGATCCTGGCTGGAGGTGACGCTGCCCCCAGCCCGAACCGACACCGCGGGCGGCCAGGCCGAAGCCGCCCCGCCGCAGCACGTCCCGGGCCTCACCGTGGTTTACGAGGACGCCGACATCCTGGTGGTGGACAAGCCCGTCGGCGTGGTGGTCCACCCCACCCCCGGCTGGACCGGCCCGACCGTTACCGGCGGCCTGCTCGCCGCCGGGTACACGATCGCCACCAGCGGGGCTGCCGAGCGCCAGGGCGTCGTGCACCGCCTGGACGCGAACACCACCGGGGTCATGGTGCTGGCCAAGAGCGAGTCTGCCTACAGCGCGCTCAAACGCGCGTTCCACGACCGCGAGGTGGACAAGCGCTACCACGCCCTCGTGCAGGGGCACCCCGACCCCTTGCGCGGCACGGTGGACGCGCCGATCGGCCGGCATCCCTCCGGCGACGGCCGGTTCGCCGTGATGGCCGGGGGCAGGCCGAGCGTCACCCACTACGACACGATCGAGGCGTTCCGCGGTGCCAGCCTGGTCTCGATCAGCCTGGAAACCGGCCGCACTCATCAGATCCGGGTGCACATGTCGGCGATCAGGCACCCGTGTGTCGCCGACCTCCTCTACGGGGCCGACCCGGTGCTGGCCCGCCAGCTCGGCCTTACAAGCCAGCAGCAGCCCAGGCAGTGGCTGCACGCGGTCAGCCTGGCCTTCGCCCACCCGGCCGACGGCCGCCGGGTGGAGTTCCGCAGCGACTACCCCGCCGACCTCACCCACGCCCTCGACGTCCTGCGCGAAGCCGATTACTGATCTTCACGCCGGTCCGGTCAACCGCCCGCTTCTCCGGGTCCGCCGCGGCCGGTTCGCGGCGGACCCGGAGTGTCGGGCCCCGGCCGCCCCGGCGCGGGATTAGGCTTAGGAAGCCGGACCGGTGCCCCGGTGGCTCTGGCCCCTTCCCCCCGGTTAGTAGACGAACGCCCCGGCGCGGGCGCTCTTAGGCATGCCCGAAGGAGGCGGTAACTTCATGTCGGCAGCCGCAGCGGAGCAGGGACCGGGCCAGGGCTTCGCCCACCTGCACGTCCACACCGAGTACTCGATGCTCGACGGTGCGGCCCGGCTGAAGGATCTGTTCAACCAGGTCAAGCAGGTCGGCATGTCGGCCATCGCGATGACCGACCACGGCAACCTGTACGGCGCCTACGACTTCTGGAGCAAGGCAACCGCCGCCGGGGTCAAGCCGATCATCGGCATCGAGGCCTACGTCGCCCCCGAGCACCGCAAGCACCGCCAGCCGGTGCGCTGGGGCAACCCGGCCCAGTCCCGCGACGACATCTCGGGTGCGGGCGCCTACACCCACATGACGCTGTTCGCCGAGACCACCGAGGGCATGCACAACCTGTTCCGGCTGTCCTCCCTCGCCTCCCTGGAGGGGTTCTTCAGGAAGCCGCGGATGGACCGCGAACTGCTCGCCGCGCACGCCAAGGGGATCATCGCGACCACCGGCTGCCCGTCCGGCGAGGTGCAGACCAGGCTCAAGCTCGGCCAGTACCCGCAGGCCCTGGAGGCCGCCGCCAGCTACCGCGACATCTTCGGCAAGGACAACTTCTTCGTCGAGGTCATGGATCACGGCCTGGACATCGAGCGCCGGGCCAGGGACGGCCTGCGCAAGATCGCCAAGGATCTCGGCCTCCCGTTCGTCGTCACGAACGACTCGCACTACACCTACCCCGACGACGCCCGCGCGCACGAGGTGCTGCTGTGCGTGCAGACCGCGTCCAACCTGGCCGACCCCAACCGGTTCAAGTTCGACGGCAGCGGCTACTTCGTGAAGTCCCCGGCGGAGATGCGCGCCGTCGCCACCGACGGCGAATGGCAGGCGGGCTGCGACTCGACCCTGCTCATCGCCGAGCGCTGCGACGTCGAGTTCGCCAAGCGCAACCTGATGCCGGTCTTCCCCGTGCCCGAGGGCGAGACCGAGGAGAGCCTGTTCCGGTCCGAGGTGTGGAAGGGCATGGACCGGCGCTACCCGGACGGCGTCGCCGAGGATCGCCGCAAGCAGGCCGAGTACGAGATGGGCATCATCACGACGATGGGGTTCTGCTCGTACTTCCTCGTGGTGGCCGACTTCATCATGTGGTCCAAGCGCAACGGCATCAGGGTCGGCCCGGGCCGTGGCTCGGCGGCGGGCAGCATCGTCGCCTACGCGCTGGGCATCACCGACCTCGACCCGGTCGACCACGGCCTGGTGTTCGAACGGTTCCTCAACCCCGAGCGCGTCTCGATGCCCGACATCGACATCGACTTCGACGAGCGCAGGCGCGGTGACGTGATCCGTTACGTCACCGAGAAGTACGGAGACGACCGGGTCGCGCAGATCATCACCTACGGCACGATCAAGGCCAAGGCCGCGGTCAAGGACGCGAGCCGGGTGCTTGGCTTCCCCTACGCGCTCGGCGACCGGATCACCAAGGCCTTCCCGCCGGCCGTGATGGGCAAGGACATCCCGCTGTCCGGGGTGTTCGACACCGCCCATCCCCGCTACAGCGAGGCCGGCGAGATCCGGGCCCTGTACGAGGCGGAGGCCGAGGTCCGCCAGGTCATCGACACGGCCAAGGGCCTGGAGGGATTGATCCGCCAGGCCGGCGTGCACGCGGCCGGCGTGATCATGAGCAGCGAGCCGGTCATCGACCACGTGCCGATCTGGCGGCGCGAGGCCGACGGGGCGGTCATCACCCAGTTCGACTACCCGGCTTGTGAGAGCCTCGGCCTGCTCAAGATGGACTTCCTGGGCCTGCGCAACCTGACGATCATGGATGACGCGCTGGTCGGCATCAAGGCCAACCGCAACACCGACATCGTGCTCGAGCAGTTGCCGCTGGACGACCAGCCCACCTACGACCTGCTGGGCCGCGGCGACACGCTGGGCATCTTCCAGTTCGACGGCGGCCCGATGCGGGCGCTGCTGCGCAGCATGCGGCCCGACAACTTCGAGGACATCTCCGCGGTGGGCGCGCTCTACCGGCCGGGGCCGATGGGCGCGAACGCGCACAACGAGTATGCCGACCGCAAGAACGGCCGCAAGCCGGTGGTTCCCATCCACCCCGAACTGGCCGAGTCGCTGGCCGAGGCACTGGACGGCACCTACGGGCTGATCGTCTACCAGGAGCAGGTCATGGCGATCGCCCAGATCGTGGGCGGTTACAGCCTGGGCAAAGCCGACCTGCTCCGCCGGGCCATGGGCAAGAAGAAGAAGGAGATCCTGGACAAGGAGTTCGAGCCGTTCGCCGCGGGCATGAAGGCGAACGGCTACTCCGCTGCGGCGATCAAGACGCTGTGGGACATCCTCGTCCCGTTCTCCGACTACGCCTTCAACAAGGCGCACAGCGCCGCCTACGGCCTGGTGTCGTACTGGACCGCCTACCTGAAGGCGAACTACCCGCCGGAGTACATGGCCGCCCTGCTCACCTCCACCGCGGGCGATAAAGACAAGTCCGCCCTGTACCTGAGCGAGTGCCGCCGGATGGGCATCAAGGTGCTGCCGCCGGACGTGAACGCGTCGGCGGCCAACTTCACCCCGGTCGGCCAGGACATCAGGTTCGGCCTGGCCGCGGTCCGCAACGTCGGCATCAACGTGGTGGACGCCATCGTGGCCACCAGGAAGAGCAAGGGCGCCTTCACCAGCTTCCCCGACTTCCTGCGCAAGGTGCCGATCACCGTCTGCAACAAGCGGGTCATCGAGTCGCTGGTCAAGGCCGGTGCGTTCGACTCGCTCGGCCATCCGCGCAAGGGCCTGGTGTTCATCCACGAGCAGGCTGTGGACCAGGTGATCGACGTCAAGCGCAACGAGGCCAACAACCAGTTCTCGCTGTTCGACGGGGACGACGCCGCCGATACGATGTTCGACGTGCCCGTCCCGGACGGCGAGTGGGACAAGCCGGTCCTGCTCGCGTTCGAGCGCGAGATGCTCGGCTTGTACGTCTCCGACCACCCGCTGCTCGGCCTCGAGCACGTGCTCACCAACGGTACCGACTGCTCGATCGCCCAGTTGGTGGGCTCGACCGAGGGCGGCGACCGGAGCGACGGCCAGGTGGTCGCCGTGGGCGGCATCATCTCCGGGCTGCAGCGGAAGGTCACCAAGCAGGGCAACTCCTGGGCGGCCGCCACCCTGGAAGACCTCGAAGGCGCCATGGAGGTGCTGTTCTTCCCGGCCACCTACCAGAGCTGCGCCCAGCACCTGGCCGAGGACGTCATCCTCATCGTCAAGGGCAGGCTGGACCGGCGCGACGACGTGCCCAAGCTCATCGCCATGGAAGTAAAGGTGCCGGACACCAACCCGGCTGACGGCGGCCCTTTCGTCGTTGAGATGCCGGTGGCCCGCTGTGTCGGGCCCGTGGTCGAGCAGCTCCGTGAGGTGCTGCGTACCCACCCCGGCGCGACCCAGGTCCACCTGCGCCTGTCCAACCGGCAGCGCACCACGGTGGTCCGCCTCGACGACAAGCTTCGCGTCTCGCCCTCACCGGCCCTGCTCGGCGACCTCAAGCAACTGCTCGGCCCCGCCTGCGTGAGCTGACGGGGCCGAGACGGGCGGACGGCCGTATTCGCTGGCCTCCGGACCCCAGGCTCAGGCGTCGCGGAGCTGGAGCATGACCGCCCAGGCGATGATCAGCGCCGCTGTCCAGGCGCAGAACACCGCGAAGCCACCCCAGGCCGGGAGCACCTGGCCGGAGACCGGCTGGGCCACGTAGATGAGCCGGCCCGCCGCGGTCGGCAGGTAGTCGTGGATGTGGTTCCCCCAGGTGCCCGGGATGAGCTGGGACAGCGGCTCGAGCACGATGACGAAGGCGATGACGCCGGCGATCGCGCCGGCCGTGTGCCGGATCAGGCCGGCGATCGCCATCGAGAACAGGCCGAGCACGGTCAGGTACAGCCCGGCCCCGATGACCGAGCGGACCACGTTGGTGCCCCCCAGCGAGACCGGCACGTGACTGTGCAGCACGACCGCGCCGAGGAAGTACGCCGCGAAGCAGATGATCTCCGAAAGCACGAACACCAGCAGGGTGAACACCAGGGCCTTGGCGGCCAGCATGCGCGGCCGGCGCGGCACGGCCAGCAGCGACGAGCGGATCGCGCCGGTGCTGTACTCCGAACTGATCGCCAGCACACCGATCACGATGATGGTGAGCTGGCCAAACTCGATAGACGCGCCGAGTATCGCGCTCACCGGGTCGCTGATGATCGTCACCCTGGTCGCCGGGCCGATGCTGCTCCACTGGGCGCTGGTGATGCCGGTGATCAGGCCGGTCAGGCCGAGTGTGAGCACGGCCAGCAGGATCAGCGACCAGATGGTGGACCGCACCGTGCGCAGCTTCGTCCACTCGCTCAGCATCAGGTGCCCGAAGCCGGCCCCGCGGGCCGCGGGCGGCGCGGTGTGCGCCGGGGAAGCTGTCGTGGTCATGAGGCGCTCCGCTCACCTGTGGCGACGGGCGCTTCCGCCGCGGGTTTCCTGCTGCTCTCGCCGTACTCGACGCTGTCGGCGGTCAGCTCCATGAAGGCCTCTTCCAGCGAGCCCGTCTGGGGCGTGAGCTCGTGCAGCACCACCGACGAGGCCGCGGCCAGCTCGCCGATCCGCGGCGCCGGGATGCCGGTGACGGTGATCGCGGGCGGCCCGTCCGGCGCCGCCTCGCCCGTCTCCACATGACCGCCCTCTGCGGTGATCGCGCTGGTCAGTTTCGCCGCGTCCGGCGTACGCACCAGGACCGACTGCTGCGTGCTCTGGGCGATGAACTCCTTGGTGCTGCAGTCCGCGATCAGCTGGCCGCGGCCGATGACAATCAGGTGGTCGGCGGTGACCGACATCTCGTTCATCAGGTGGCTGGACACGAACACGGTCCGTCCCTCGGCGGCCAGTTGCTTCATCAGGTTGCGGATCCACAGGATCCCCTCCGGGTCGAGCCCGTTCACCGGCTCGTCCAGCATCAGCACCCCCGGATTGCCCAGCAGCGCCGCGGCGATACCCAGCCGCTGGCTCATGCCCAGCGAGAACCCACCGGTCCGCCGGCCGGCCACCTCGTTCAGCCCGACCAGGGCGATCACCTCCTGCACCCGCTGGCGCGGCAGACCCTGGCTCTGCGCCAGGAACAGCAGGTGGTTGAACGCGGTACGGCCGGTGTGCACCGACCGCGCCTCCAGCAGCGCCCCCACCGTCCGCAACGGGTCGGGCAGATCCCGATACGGCTTGCCGTTGATCGTCGCGGTCCCGCCGTTGGGCCGGTCCAGGCCCAGGATCAGCCGCATGGTGGTGGACTTGCCCGCGCCGTTCGGCCCCAGGAACCCGGTGACCTTGCCCGGCTGGACGGTAAAGGAAAGCTTGTCGACGGCCAGCTTCGGGCCATACCTTTTGGTCAGTGCACGCGCCTCGATCATCAGACCCCCAGTCGGCTGTGCCACCGTATTTCCCTTCGCAGGGCAGATGTAGTTAACCAGTGTCCTACATGGTGCGGACTTGTTTCACAAACTGATATCTGAATATTCATCAACCTGATATCTCATTCGGTCTGCAGCGATCACCGCCCCCGCGGCGCGCGGCAGTGCCTTAGGTCACGTAACCTGCTGCGCAGAATGACACAACCCGGCCAGTATCCCGATCCGCCACACGCCAGGACCTGGCCTGCCGAAACGCCGGATCCGGCCGCCGTGCCCGGTCCGCGGGGCGGGGCAGCCAGGTTCACCGGCGCGGCCGTCGCGCTGCTCGGCACCGCCGCCGCCAGCGCGCTCATCGGCCTGCTCACCGGGTTTCTCTGGGCCGCCGTGGCGCCCAGGGCGCTGCTCATCGTGCAGAGCCGCGGGGCCGCCTACCTGGTCAACGTCGAGTCCAGCGCGTACATCGCCGCGGACGGCTGGTTCTGCCTGCTGACCGCGATCGGCGGGGTGATCTGCGGGGTGGCCGGCTACTTCCTCGCGGTCCGGCGGTACGGCGCGATCGCGGTGACCGGGATCGTGCTCGGCGGCGTGGCCGCTTCCGTCCTGGCCATGTGGGCCGGGCAGCAGCAGGGCCGGGCCGGATTCAGGTCCGCGTTGCTGTCCCGTCCGGCGGGCTCGATGCTGCACGAGCCGCTCCTGCTTGGCGGGCGCGGTGCGCTCGCATTCTGGCCGCTGCTCGCGGCACTGGTCGTGGGCACGATGGAACTCGTCAGCCAGTCTATGGACCGCAAACGCGCCGATCAGGTCCTGACCGCCCAGCCCCTGGCCGGCCAGCCCCCGACAGCCCCGCCCTCGACCGGCCAGCCCCCGCTGCCCGGCCCCGAAGGCGGCGACCCGGGCCCGGCCAGCGCCGGCCCCTCCTGACCGGCCTCGTAGGCCCGCCACCGCGGCGCCGGGCTTCGGGCTGCACCCTGACCACCGCCGGGCCGGTCGTGACCGGCCCGTCAGTGGGCGAGCAGGGGGCGCAGGTGGCGGACCGGCGGCGAGCCGTGGGCCAGCATGCGGTCGTGGATCGTCCGCTCCGGCGCCTGCGGGCTGGCCGCCTTGAGCTCGGCGGCCAGGTCGGAGACCTCGGTGTACCCGACGTAGTAGGTGGATAGTTGAGCCGAGCTGAGCAGCGCCCGCCGCCACTTGCCCGCCGCCTCACCCTCCTCCTGGTGCCCGCGTCCCGTCATCAGCCGCATGGCCTCGTCCTCGGTCATCCCGTGTGCGTGCACCCGGGCGTCGAGTATCGCGTTGATGGTCATCCGGAGCTGCATCTTGAGCTGCTGCATCCGCACGTTCCTCGGGTCGCCCTCGCCCGCGTACCCCTGCTCCACCATGAGCCGCTCGGCGTACACGGCCCAGCCCTCGACGAACGACCCTGACCGAAGCGCCGCGCGCAGCGCGGTCCCGGTGCCCGCGAACCGCCGCGAGTGCCGGAGTTGCAGGTAGTGCCCGGGCATCGCCTCGTGGATCATCAGGTCGTGCACCATGTGCCTGTTGTACTCGCGGTAAAACGAGGCGACCCGCTCGGCCGTCCAGTCCGCCGGGGTGGGTGAGACCGCGACGAAGGTCGGCATGGCCACCGACTCCAGCGCACCAGGTGAGTCGCAGTACGCCACCGCGACCCCCCGGTCCACCTCCGGCATCGCGATCACCTCAACCGGATCGTGGTACACGGTGACCAGCTCGCACTCCTCCACGAACTCGGTCTGCCTGGCCAGCGCGCGGCGGCAGAAGTCCAGGATGCTCGCGTCGTCCGGCGCGTCCTGGCCGAGCCGGTCGAGCACCTGCCGGACCACCGCGCCACCCTGGCCGCCGTCCGTCCCGGCCAGCTCGGTGGCCAGCCGGGTGATCTCCTCGCTGATCAGGTCGAGATCGTCCTCGGCCCTGGCCAGGATGGCATCGGAGTCGGCCTGCGCGCTGAGCGTGAGCGACAGCTTCCGGGCGAACCGCTCAGGCCCGATCCGCGGATCGGCGAACCCGTTTCCTGCCGCACCCTCCTCCAGCTTGGCCGACAGCCAGGCCAGGTGCCCGCCGAGCGCCTCCAGCGCGGCCGGGCGCACCGTCTCGATCTGCGCCGTGCATTCGGGCGCGTCCTTCAGCGCGGTGTCGACCTCGTCGGTGACCAGGCGGATCGTGCCGGTGAACTGCCCGATCGCGGTCTCCAGGTGCACCTTCGGCATCGACCCGAGCTGGTCGCGGGCCGCGGCCAGCAAGCCCGGTGTCTCGCCGAGCCTGCCCGCCACCGAGGCCAGCCGTTCCGGCAGCGGGGTGAAGTCCCGCGACAGCAGCAGGTGGATGGCCCGGCCCGGGTTGTTCGCGACCGGGTTCCAGGTGTGCTCGCGCAGCTCGTCGATCTCGAACAGCCGCTGCCTGAGCGCGTTCTCCAGCATGCCGGCGTCCGCCCGGTTCTCCGGGCTCAGCGCGCCGGTGTCGATGCCGCCGAGCCTGGCCGACCAGCCCTCGACGGCCCGCCGCTCGGCGTCGAACGCGGCCTGCGAGAGATCGGGCAGATGTGCGTCGAACCGGTGATCGCCGAGCCCCGTGGCCGCGTCCGGGTGGCGCCGCGCCCTGTCGTCGAGGTACTGCGTGGCTAGCTCGGTGAAGGCCAGATCCGCCTCGCCGCTGGCGCCGTTGTGCTCGGTCATCGGCCGTTCATCTCCACATCGTCGTGTCGGGCATGCCGAAGGGCCACTACTGCGGCAAGCCTGCCATGACACCACCGCACGCCGCCTGCCGCGTCCAGCCAGGGCCGCTCACCCGGTGTCCGCGATGCGGAACGCCCGGTCACCATGCGGGATCGCCAGATAGGCTGAACGGATGCTGGCCATGATCGACCTGCGCGGCCGCGGGGCCGACGAGCTCACCCGTGCCGCCCTGCACGGCGTGCTGCCCAGAGCCGTCCTGGACGTGGCCGCCGCGGCCGAACAGGTCCGCCCGGTGTGCGAGGACGTCCGCCGCCGCGGCGCCGCGGCGGTACGCGATTACACCCGCAGGTTCGACGGCGTCGACCTGGCCACCACCCGGGTCCCGGCCGATGCCATCGACGAGGCACTCGGCAAGCTCGACGAGGACGTGCGCGCGGCCCTGACCGAGGCGGTCAGGCGCACCACCCTGGTGCACCAGGCCCAGCTGCGCGGCGACACCACGACCACGGTCACCGATGGCCTCACCGTCACCGGGCGCTTCGTCCCGGTGAGCCGGGCCGGTGTCTACGTGCCGGGCGGACTCACCGCCTACCCGTCCTCGGTGATCATGAACGTGATCCCGGCCAGGGTCGCCGGGGTGACCGAGATCGCCGTCGCCTCGCCGCCGCAGGCGGCCTACGGCGGGCTGCCGCACCCGGCCGTGCTCGCCGCCTGCGCCCTGCTCGGGGTCACCGAGGTGCACGCGGCCGGCGGCGCCCAGGCGCTGGCCATGCTGGCCTACGGCACCGGCGACTGCGCTCCTGTAGACGTCGTCACCGGCCCCGGCAACATCTACGTGGCCGCGGCCAAGCGCGTGCTGCGCGGCGTCGTCGGCACCGACGGCGAGAACGGCCCCACCGAGATCGCGATCGTGGCCGACCACACCGCCGATCCGGTCCACCTGGCCGCCGACCTGATCGCGCAGGCCGAGCACGACCCGCTGGCCGCCTGCCTGCTGGTCACCCCCGACCCCGCCCTGCCCGGCCGGGTCGCGGCCGAGCTGGCCCGGCGGGTGCCGAGGGCCAGCCACCGCGAGCGGGTCGAGGCGGCGCTGGCCGGCCAGTCTGCCCAGGTCCTCACCGACGACATCGACGCCGCGCTGGCCGTCGCCGACGCGTGGGCCCCCGAGCACCTGGAGATCCAGGCCAGCGGCGCGGCCGAGCTGGCCCGCCGGGTCCGCAACGCCGGGGCCGTGTTCGCCGGGAGCTGGGCCCCGGTCTCGCTCGGCGACTACCTGGCTGGGTCCAATCACGTGCTGCCCACCGGCGGATCCGCCCGGCACAGCGCGGGCCTGTCCGTGCTGCCGTTCCTGCGCCTGATCAACGTGGTGGAGTGCAGCCGGGACGCGCTCGCCGCCACCCTGCCGCGGCTGGCCGCGCTCGGCAGCGCCGAAGACCTGCCCGCCCACGTGGCCGCCGTCCAGGCCCGCTTCGGCGACGCCGGTGCCGGCGGGACTGGTGCCGGGGAGACCGCCGGGGGATGACCGTGCCGCAGACGCTTCCCGGCTCGCTGCCGCTGCGCGAGGACCTGGCCGGGCTCACTCCCTACGGCGCGCCGCAGATCGACGTGGCCGTCCGGCTGAACACCAACGAGAACCCCTACCCGCCGCCGCCGGAACTGGTCAGCGAGATCGCGGCCGCGGCCGCCGAGGCGGCGGCCGGGCTGAACCGCTATCCCGACCGGGACGCGAAGGGCCTGCGCGCCGACCTGGCCGCCTACCTCGGCCACGGGCTGACCTGGCGGCAGGTGTGGGCGGCCAACGGGTCCAACGAGGTCATCCAGCAGTTGCTGCAGGCGTTCGGCGGGCCTGGCCGCACCGCGCTCGGTTTCGAGCCGTCCTACTCGATGCACCCGCTCATCGCCAGGACCACGGCCACCACGTGGCTGGACGGCGGGCGCGGCGAGGATTTCCAGCTGGACGCCGGGTTCGCCGCGGCCATGGTCGGCGAAGCAGCGCCGGACGTGGTGTTCCTCACCTCGCCCAACAACCCGACCGGCACCGCGCTGCCGCTGGGCGTGGTCGAGGCGGTCTGTGCGGCCGCCCCCGGCATGGTGGTCGTGGACGAGGCCTACGCCGAGTTCGCCAGGGACGGCGCACGCAGCGCGCTGACTCTGCTGCCCGCCTTCGGCCGGCTGGTGGTGACCAGGACCATGTCCAAGGCATTCGCGCTGGCCGGGGCCAGGGTCGGCTATCTGGCCGCCGCGTCCGACGTGGTCGGCGCGCTGCAGGTCGTGCGCCTGCCCTACCACCTGTCCGCGCTCACCCAGGCGGCGGCGCGCGCCGCGCTGCGGCACACCGGCGTCTTGCTCGGCGGGGTGGCCGAACTGCGGGCCGAACGCGACCGGCTGGCCGCCTGGCTGCGTGGGCTCGGACTGCAGGTGGCGGACTCGGACGCGAACTTCGTCTTGTTCGGCGGCCTGCCCGACCGGCATGCCGTCTGGCAAGGCCTGCTGGACGCCGGGGTGCTGATCCGCGAGACTGGCCCGCCCGGCTGGCTGCGGGTGACCGTGGGGACTCCGGCCGAGATGTCGGCCTTCCGCGCCGCCCTCACCGACGTGCTCGCCGCCGGGCCCGAGCGGGAAGGACCAGCGCGATGAGCCGGATCGCCAGGGCCGAGCGGCTCACCAACGAGACCCAGGTACTGGTCGAGCTCGACCTGGACGGCATTGGCGTGGTCGACGTGACCACCAGGGTGCCGTTCTTCGACCACATGCTGGCCCAGCTCGGCAAGCACGCCAGCCTCGACCTGAGCGTCCGGGCCAGCGGCGACATCGAGGTGGACGCCCACCACACGGTAGAGGACACCGCGATCGTGCTGGGTCAGGCACTCCGCCAGGCCCTCGGCGACAAGTCGGGCATCGCCAGGTTCGGCGACTCGCTCGTGCCACTGGACGAGACCCTGGTCCAGGCCGCCATCGACCTGTCCGGCCGCCCCTACGTGGTGCACCGCGAACCCGACGGCATGGCGCCGCTGATCGGAACCTACGACACGACGCTGACCAGGCACTTCTTCGAGAGCCTGGGCATGACCGCCGGGATTTGCATCCATGTCTTGGTGCTGTCGGGACGCAACCCGCACCACATCGTGGAAGCTCAGTTCAAGGCGGTGGCCCGGGCCCTGCGGGTCGCGGTGTCCCCGGACCCGAGGGCGGGCGGGGTGCCCAGCACGAAGGGCGTCTTGTGACGAGTCGAAGGGGCGCTATTCGGTTCCTCCTCGGCGCCCCGGGGACGAGCGGGGAAGCACAGTGACGGTGACGACCCGGCCGAAGGTCGTCGTGCTCGACTACGGCTCAGGCAACGTCAGGTCGGCCCACCGCGCCCTGGAACGGGCGGGCGCGCAGGCCTCGATCAGCTCCGATTTTGCCGCGGCGATGGACTGCGACGGCCTGGTCGTGCCGGGTGTCGGCGCGTTCGCTGCCTGCATGGCCGGCCTGCGCTCGGTCCGCGGCGACATGATCATCGACCGCCGGCTGGCCGGCGGCCGCCCGGTGCTGGGCATCTGCGTCGGCATGCAGGTGCTCTTCGAGGCCGGGGAAGAGCACGGCGTGCACACCGAGGGCTGTGGCGAGTGGCCCGGCACCGTGGTCAGGCTGAACGCCCCGGTGCTCCCGCACATGGGCTGGAACACGGTGTCGCCGCCGGCTGGATCGGTGCTGCTGCGTGGCCTGGACCCCGGCGCCAGGTTCTACTTCGTGCACTCCTACGCCGCCACCTCGTGCCCGTGGAAGGACGGCGGCCGGCTGGCGGCGCCGTCGCTGACCTGGGCCGAGCACGGCGAGCCGTTCATCGCCGCGGTCGAGCACGGCCCGCTGTCGGCCACCCAGTTCCACCCCGAGAAGTCCGGCGACACCGGCGCCGCCCTGCTGGCCAACTGGCTGGAGACACTGAAATGACCATCACACCGGGCTCCGCGGGGTCGCCCCCCCGGGCTAGCACGCAGGCCGGTACCTTCACCCTGCTGCCCGCGGTGGACGTCGCCGACGGCCAGGCCGTGCGCCTGGTCCGGGGCGAGGCGGGCTCGGAGACCCGCTACGGCGACCCGCTGGAGGCCGCGCTCGGCTGGCAGCGCGCCGGTGCGCAGTGGGTCCATCTGGTCGACCTCGACGCCGCGTTCGGCCGCGGTTCCAACGCCGCCCTGCTCGCCTCGGTGGTGCGGCGGCTCGACGTGGCGGTCGAACTGTCCGGCGGCATCCGCGACGACGAATCGCTGGCTGCCGCCCTGGCCACCGGCTGCGCCCGGGTCAACATAGGCACCGCCGCCCTGGAACACCCCGACTGGGTCGCCTCGATCATCGCCACGCACGGCGAGCGCATCGCCGTCGGCCTGGACGTCCGCGGCACCAGGCTCGCCGCCAGGGGCTGGACCTCCGACGGCGGTGAGCTGCTGGACGTGCTGACCCGCCTGGAGTCCGAAGGCTGCCCCCGCTATGTGGTTACCGACGTTTCCAGGGACGGCACCCTCATCGGCTGCAACCTCGATCTCCTCCGCCTGGTCTGTGCCCACACCGGTCGCCCCGTGATCGCCAGCGGGGGAGTGTCCAGCCTCGGTGACCTCCGCGCCGTAGCCGCCCTGGCCCCGCTGGGCGTGGAAGGCGCCATCATCGGCAAAGCTCTCTACGCCGGCAAGTTCACCCTGGAACAAGCCCTCGACGCGGTGGCCGCATGACGGTCGCCGTACGGGTGATCCCCTGCCTGGACGTGGACGGCGGCCGGGTGGTGAAGGGCGTGAACTTCACCAGCCTGCGCGACGCCGGCGATCCGGTCGAGTTGGCCGCCGCCTACGACGCGGAGGGCGCGGACGAGCTGACCTTTCTGGACATCACCGCGTCCAGCGGCGACCGGGAGACGGGATACGACGTGGTCCGCCGGACCGCCGGGCAGGTCTTCATCCCGCTGACCGTCGGTGGCGGCGTGCGCAGCGTGGACGACGTGGACCGGCTGCTGCGCGCCGGGGCCGACAAGGTGTCGCTGAACACCGCCGCCGTGGCCAGGCCGGAACTGCTGGCCGAGGCCGCCACCAGGTTCGGCTCCCAGTGTGTGGTCCTGTCGGTCGACGCCCGCCGCACCCCACCCTCCGGGGCCGGCGGCACCCCACGCTTCGAGGTGACCACCCACGGCGGCCGCCGTGGCACCGGCGTCGACGCCGTGGAGTGGGCCCGCCGCGGCGCGGAGCTAGGCGCCGGCGAGATCCTGCTGAACTCCATGGACGCCGACGGCACCGAGACTGGATTCGACCTCGAACTGATCCGCGCGGTACGGGCCGTGGTGGATGTGCCCGTGATAGCGAGCGGCGGCGCCGGTGCCGCCGCCGACTTCCCCCCAGCCGTCGAGGCCGGGGCCGACGCCGTCCTGGCCGCCAGCGTCTTCCACTTCGGCAAGCTCCGCATCGCGGAGGTCAAAGCCGCGCTCGCAGCCGCCGGTTACCCGGTCCGCTGACGTCCTGCCCGGTCCTGGTCAGGCCCGGGCGGTCTCACTGGTGGGGGTGCGCTTGTACCCGGTGCTCTCCGGGTCCGCGTGCATGGCCGCGCCGACGATGCCCGCGTCGTTGAGCATGGCCGCGGGCACGATGCGGGCCTGGATGCCTTTCAGCAGCGGCACGAACTTGTCCGACTTCTTGCTGATGCCGCCGCCGATGATGAACAGGCCGGGTGACAGCAGCGCCTCCATGTGCTGCAGGTACTCATCGACCCGGCCAGCCCAATCGCCCCAGCTCAGGTCGTGCAGTTCCCTGGCGTGCTCGGACGCCCGCTTCTCCGCGTCCTTGCCCCGGATCTGGATGTGGCCGAACTCGGTGTTCGGCACCAGGATGCCGTCGATGAACAGCGCGCTGCCGATCCCGGTGCCGAACGTGAGCATCAGCACCGTGCTGCTCACGCCCTGGCCCGCGCCGAACTGCATCTCCGCCATCCCGGCCGCGTCCGCGTCGTTGACCACGCTGACCTCCAGGCCGGTCGCCTTGGCCAGCAGCGCCCGGGCGTCCGTCCCGATCCAGGCGTGATCGACGTTGGCCGCGGTCCTGGTGACGCCGTCCACCACCACGCCGGGGAAGGTGATGCCCACCGGGCCGGTCCAGTTGAAGTTCTTGACGAGCTGGGTCACCACGTCGGCGACCGCGCTCGGGGTGGCCGGCTGTGGGGTGTCGATCTTCTGCCGCTCCTCGAGCAGTTTGCCCGCCGCCACGTCCACCGGCGCGGCCTTGATCCCGGTGCCACCGATGTCAACGCCGAGTGCGCGCATGAAAGCTCCCCTCCGGTTCTTCCGCCTGTGCTCGGCCTACCCTAGCCAGCGCACCATAGCCGCCGCGACCGGCCAGCGCGCTCTGTAGCGATCTGGGTATCCTGTAGCTAACGCGCTGACGGAGACGAGTAGCGCAGGACCACGCGAGCCGAGAGAATCGCCGGGAGCTGTGAAGGCGATCTCGCGTCCCTGTGTCGAAGACCCTTCTGAGCGCGGGGAGAAACGGCCACCGCGGCCAGCGGCTCGCCCCATGCCCCGCCGGGTAGCCCCCGTGACCAGGCCCATGAGGCCGTCGGCCTGCCGACGGCGAAGGTGTGGTGGCACAGCGAGTCTCCCTTCTCGCCCGCACTCCCAGGGGATCGGACATTCCTGAGGAGGAGTGCGATGATCTCTCGTGTCCTTGCCGCCGACGTGCCCAGCCACGTCGGGGCCGAGATCCAGATCGCCGGCTGGCTGCACCGCCGGCGGCAACTGAAATCCCTGACCTTCCTGGTCATCCGCGACCGGTCCGGCCTCGTCCAGGTGGTCCTGGCCACCGCGGACGAGATGGCGGCGGCCGCCGGACTGCCCGAGGAAACCGTGATCGCCGTCACCGGTACGGTTACCGCGAACACTCAGGCCCCCGGCGGCGCGGAGATCATCCGCCCAGTGATCACCAGCCTGTCCGGCCCGGCCGCACCGCCGCCGTTCGACCTGTACCGGCCTACGGTCACCGCGGCGCTGCCCACCGTCCTCGACCACGCGCCCACCAGCCTGCGTCACCCGCGGCTGCGCGCGCCGTTCGAGATCAACGCGGCCGCCGAGGCCGGGTTCCGCGCCACCCTGGACGGGCTCGGGTTCACCGAGATCAGCACGCCTAAGATCGTCGGTTCGGCCACCGAGTCGGGCGCCAACGTGTTCGGCATCGACTACTTCGGCCAGAAGGCCTACCTCGCCCAGTCGCCGCAGTTCTACAAGCAGGCCATGGTCGGCGTGTTCGAGCGAGTCTACGAGACCGGCCCAGTCTTCCGCGCTGAACCCCACGACACCGGCCGCCACCTGGCCGAGTACGTCAGTCTGGACGCCGAGTTCGGCTTCATCGAAGACCACCACGACGTGATGGCCGTGCTGCGGGAGGTGGCCGCCGGCATGGCCGCGGCGGTCGCCGAACGGGCCGCCGCCGCGGTCAGCATGCTCGACATCAAGCTGCCCGAGGTGCCCGCCCAGATCCCGGAGATTCACATCACCGACGCGCAGGAACTCATCGCCCGCCAGACCGGCGAGGACCCACGTGGCGAGCCCGACCTCACCCCCGGTCACGAGCGCTGGCTAGGAGAGTGGGCGGTCAGGGAGCACGGCAGCGACTTCCTGTACGTGACCGGCTACCCCATGACCAAACGCCCGTTCTACACCCATCCCGAACCGGAGCGCCCGGCCTACTCCAACAGCTTCGACCTCATCTTCAGGGGCATGGAGATCGTCACCGGCGGCCAGCGCCTGCACCGCGAGGCCGACTACCTGGCCGCCCTGGCCGAGCGCGGCGAAGACCCGGCCCCCTACGCCTCCTACCTAGCCGTCTTCGCCGCCGGCATGCCCCCGCACGGCGGCTTCGCCATGGGCCTGGAACGCTGGACCGCCCGCCTCACCGCCGCCCCCAACGTCCGCTACGCCACCCTCTTCCCCCGCGACCTCCACCGCCTCACCCCCTAACCCAAGCGGGCCGGCCGCCGGTGGAGGCGGCACGGTCACAGGCGCCAGTGGGTTTTGTTCAGGGCGGCGAGGGCCTGGTCGGCGCCGTCCAGGCGCACCTGGGCGGCGCCGGTCCGGCCCAGTGCCCACATCACGAGCTCGCTGGGGTGGCCGACCACGGTCACCACCGGGGTGCCGGTCTTGACCGACATGCGGTGCTGCGAGTCGCCGTCGCCGCCGTCCAGGTCGTCCCGGGCGAACTCGATTCCGACCGGCGCCTTGCGCAGGATGAACCTGGTCATGCCGAGACGCCGCCAGAGCTGCTCGGCGAACGCGGGATCGAGGTCGCGCGGCGCCCAGCCGGGCTCGCCTCTCCGGACGTCCTCGTGGTGCACGAAGTACTCCACCAGGTTGGCCCGGTCGTCCACGCCGGGCAGGCCGAACACCGACAGCTTGGGCGGCCCGTTGCGGACCATCTCGACCAGGCGCTGGTAGGGCACCCGCTCGGCGAGCCGGTTCTGCACGTGGGTGGTGTAGCGGGCCAGTGGCCCGCCCAGCATGCCCGCGCCCGCGTCTGGCCGGCGTTCGCGTAGTACCAGGTGAGCGGCCAGATCGAGAGTGGCCCAGCCTTCGCACAGGGTTGGCGCTTTTGGGCCCTTCTCGTTGAGCAGGGCGCAGAGCGCACGGCGCTCATCCCGGGAGTAACTCATTGGAAGAGACTAGACACCCCCGCCCCGGTTGGGAATGCCGGGCATCAGGTCAGCCTAAGCTTGGCCGAACCCAGCAACCGGCCCGCCGCCGCGCCGCCCACGAGGGGGACGAACAGGTGGGTGGAGACGTGAACCCCCGCGAACCCTTGAGGAGTGAGCACACGTGACCAGTGCCATCCCCGCGTCGGGGCTGGATCCCCAGATCGCGGCGCGGCTGAAGCGGGATGTGAACGGGCTGTTCCCCGCCGTCGCGCAGCAGCACGACACCGGCGAGGTGCTGATGGTCGCCTGGATGGACGACGAGGCGCTGCACCGGACGCTGACCACGGGGCTGGCCACGTACTGGTCGCGCAGCCGCCAGGAGTACTGGGTCAAGGGAGCGACCTCGGGCCACGAGCAGCGGGTGCGGTCCGTGGCGCTGGACTGCGACGGCGACACTGTGCTCGTGCGGGTGGATCAGGTGGGCGGGGCCTGCCACACCGGCGACCGCACCTGCTTCGACGCCGCGCCACTCGAGGTGGCCAGGCCGCCTGCCGTCCGGTCAGGGTCATAGGCTGGACCAGGCCAGGAAGCGGAGCGAGGCAGAAAGCTGAGCCAGGCACGGATCGGAGCGAGATGTGACGGCGCGCAGGGAGTTCGGCGGCGCGATCGTGGCCTGCGTCGTGGGCGCCGGCCTGGTGCTGCTCGCGCTGCACCAGCACTGGGCCCGGGTGGACTTTCACGCCCCGGCGCCGCTGCCGTCCGGGTCGGTGCCGGTGACCGGCCAGGGCCTGATGGCGGCCGCGGCCGCGCTCGCGCTGGCGGCCCTGGCCTGCCTGGCCGCGATCATCGCGACCCGCGGCGGTCTCCGCCGGGCGGCCGGCGTCTTGATGGCCGGGCTTGGCGTCTGGATCGCGGTGATGGTGAGCGAGCCGGTACGGGCGGCCAGCGTGATCGCCGCCGCGGCCGGTGCGGGCACCCCGGGCGGGTACGCGGGCTCGGTGGCCGACGGGAACTCCGCCATCGCGGGGAACGCCACCACAGGGAACGGCCTGCCGGTGCTCGGCACGGCCACCAAGGTGGCCCTGGACAGCGCGCCGTGGCGGGCGGCCGCGCTGGCGGGCGCGGTCCTGGTCGTCGCGGCCGGGCTGTTCGCCGCCTGGCGCGGCCCGCGCTGGCCGGTCATGTCGGCCAGGTTCGACCGTCCAGGCCCGCAGGCCACCGGACCGGCCGGAACAGCCGCCGACCCCACGACCACCACACAGCCATCGCCCGCCAGCACCGAAGACAGCACGGAAAACGGCGCACAAAAACTGCCATCGGACGGCGACGCGGCCGCGCTGTGGGAGGCGCTCGACCGCGGCGTCGACCTGACCGACACCGCCCAGCCGGACCCTCCCGCCGGGCCGGATACCCCGGACAGCCCGGCCGAGGCGGACGCGACGGCAACGACGGCCGAGCCGGTGGCCGCCCGTGGCGACGAACAATGAGGTCCTGGTCGCCGAGCACGACCAGGCCGTCGCCGAGCTTATCCGCCGTTACCTGGCCAAAGAGGGGCTCAACGTCCGCCCCGCCCGCACCCCCCAGCAGACCGCCGCGGAACTGGCCGACTGCCGCGCGGCCGTGGTGGTGCTGGACCTGACCATGCCCGGCCTCGACGCGCGCGAAATCCGCCGCCTGATCCGGCCCCGGCCCAAGCAGCCAGGGCCGGGCCGGCCGCCCGCCGCCTGGCGCAGCCGCACATACCCGGCGGTCCGCGCTCCCGCCGCCGACGTCCCGGTGATCTGCCTGACCGCGGGGGAGGGGACGCACTCGGCCCAGGGCCTGCGCCCGCAAGACATCGGCGTCGACCGTGACGCGTGCCTGACCAGGCCGTTCGGCCCGCGGGCGCTCGCCGCTAAGGTCCGCGCCGCCGCCCGCGACAGCCAGCCAGGGCTCACGGCCGCCCCGCAGACGGCCGGGCGGCTCAGCCTGGATCCGGGTCGCCGCCGCACCACCCTGGATGGGGCCGCGATCGACCTCACCGCCCTGGAGTTCGACGTGCTCGGCTACCTGATGCGGCACGCCGGCCGCACGCTCAGCCGGGCCGCGCTGCGGGCCGCGGTCTGGCGGGAAGACGGCATCCCCGGAGACCGGATCGTGGACGTGTACATCGCCCAGTTGCGCGCCAAACTCGGCCCTAACCACGGGATCCGGACAGTACGGGGCATAGGTTACGTATTTGACCTAACTGCCCACGATGGGACCCTCAACCCTGGGGGGCAGTCCAGCGCCCAGAAGCCTCCCGCTACGATCGGGGACGCAGGGCACCCGAACTGAGGGGATAGCGGAACCGCGTGAGCGTGCTCGACGAGATCCTAGAAGGCGTGCGCGCCGACCTCGAGGAGCGGCAGCGGGCGGTCACGCTCGACCGGCTCAAGGAGATGGCGCGGCACGCGCCGTCGCCCAAGGACGCCTGGGCCGCGCTCAGCACCGAGGACGTAGCCGTCATCGCGGAAGTGAAGCGGGGCAGCCCGTCCCGCGGTGCGATGGCCTCCATCGACGACCCGGCCGCACTGGCCAGGGACTACGCGGCGGGCGGCGCGCGGGTGATCAGCGTGCTGACCGAGCAGCGCAGGTTCGGCGGCTGCCTGGACGATCTCGCCGCGGTGCGCAGCGCGGTGAACGTGCCGGTGCTGCGCAAGGACTTCGTGGTCGGCTCCTACCAGCTCTGGGAGGCCAGGGCCTACGGCGCCGACGTGGTGCTGCTGATCGTGGCCGCGCTGGAGCAGAACGCGCTGGTCTCACTGGTCGAGCGCGCCGTCTCCATCGGCCTGCTCCCGCTGGTCGAAGTGCACACCGAGGACGAACTGGTCCGCGCCCTCGACGCCGGCGCCCGGGTGATCGGCGTCAACGCCCGCGACCTGAACACGCTCGAGGTGGACCGCGGCGTATTCGCCCGGCTGGTGCCTCTCTTCCCCAACGGCGTCATCCGGATCGCCGAGTCCGGCGTGCGCGGCCCGCATGACCTGCTGGCCTACGCCGCCGCGGGCGCCGACGCGGTGCTGGTCGGCGAGAGCCTCGTCACCGACAAGGACCCGCGCGCTGCGGTGGCTGATCTGGTCACGGCCGGTTCCCATCCGGCCCTGCGCGGCGACAGACGATGACGGCAATGTATGGGTCCCACCTGACCGACCAGGCCGGGAACCGTCAGCCGGGCGAACCGGCAGGCCCGTCAGGACCCGACGGCACCGGCCACTTCGGCGTCTACGGCGGACGGTTCGCCCCCGAGGCGCTGATGTCCGCGCTGGAGGAGTTGACCGCCGCCTACGCGAGCGCCCAGGCCGATCCCGCCTTCGGCGCTGAACTGGCCGCGCTGCTGCGCGACTACGCCGGCCGGCCGACCCCGCTCACCGAGGCCGAGCGGTTCGGCGCGGAAGTGGGCTGCCGGGTGCTGATCAAGCGCGAAGACCTGGCCCACACCGGCTCACACAAGATCAACAATGTGCTCGGCCAGGCCCTGCTGACCCGCCGGATGGGCAAGACCCGGGTGATCGCGGAGACCGGGGCCGGGCAGCACGGGGTGGCCACCGCCACCGCGTGCGCGCTGCTCGGCCTGGACTGCGTGGTGTACATGGGCGAGGAAGACACCAGGCGGCAGGCGCTCAACGTGGCCAGGATGCGGATGCTCGGCGCCGAGGTGGTGCCGGTCACGATCGGCAGCCGCACGCTGAAGGACGCAATCAACGAGGCGTTCCGCGACTGGGTCACGTCGGTGGACAGCACGCACTACTGCATCGGCTCGGTGATGGGCCCGCACCCGTTCCCAGGGATGGTCCGCGACTTCCAGCGGCTCATCGGGGTGGAGGCCCGTGAGCAGGTGCTGGCCCGGGCCGGGCGGCTGCCGGACGCGGTCATCGCCTGCGTCGGCGGCGGCTCCAACGCCATCGGGGTGTTCCACGAGTTCATCGGCGACCCCGCGGTGCGGCTGATCGGCTGCGAGGCGGGCGGCGACGGCGTGCGCACCGGGCGGCACGCGGCCACGCTGGTGGCCGGGTCGGCCGGGGTGATCCACGGGATGCGCACCTACCTGCTGCAAGACGACGAGGGCCAGACGCTGACCACGCACTCGATCTCGGCGGGGCTCGACTACCCCGGCGTCGGCCCCGAGCACTCCTGGCTGCACGACGTCGGCCGGGCCAGTTACCGGGCGATCGACGACCACCAGGCCATGGCCGCTTTCTCGCTGCTGTGCCGGACCGAAGGCATCATCCCGGCCATCGAGTCCGCGCACGCGCTGGCCGGCGCGCTCGACGTCGGCCGCGAACTCGGCCAGGACGCGCTGCTGCTGGTCAACCTGTCCGGCCGGGGCGACAAGGACATGGACACCGCGGCCCGCTGGTTCGGGCTGATGGAGGACCCTGCTGACGGGCGTCTTTCCGGCCAGGAAAGCAAGGCGACCGGCCGGTGAGCCCGGTCAGCGAGGCGTTCGAGCGGGCGGCCGGGCAGGGCCGGGCCGCGGTCATCGGCTATCTGCCGGCCGGGTACCCCACCGTGGCCGGCGCGATCGAGGCGGCCCTGGCCATGGCCCGTTCCGGCGTGGACATCATGGAGATCGGGCTGCCCTACTCCGACCCGCTGATGGACGGCCCGGTCATCCAGGAGGCCGTGCACCGGGCCCTGATGGGCGGCGTGCGGGTCCTCGACGTGCTGCGCACGGTCGAGGCGGTCGCGGGCGTAGGCGTTCCCACGCTGGTCATGACCTACTGGAACCCGGTGGACCGGCACGGGGTCGAGGCGTTCGCCGCCGACCTGGCCGCGGCCGGAGGCGCCGGCCTGATCACCCCCGACCTCACCCCTGAGGAGGCCGGGCCCTGGCTGGCCGCGGCCGCCGGGCACGATCTGGCCGCGGTCTTCCTGGCCGCGCTCAGCTCGTCACAAGAGCGGATCGAGCGGGTCGCCGGGGCGTCCCGCGGCTTCGTCTACGCGGCCTCGCAGATGGGTGTGACCGGGGTCCGCGACGCGGTGAGTTCCGAGGCGGCTGGCCTGGTGGCCCGGATCAAGAAGTCCACGAGCTTGCCCGTGGCCGTCGGTATCGGCGTGCGCGACGGTGCCCAGGCGGCCAGCGTGGCCAGCTTCGCCGACGGGGTCATCGTGGGGTCCGCGTTCGTCCGCAGGCTGCTCGAGGCCCCCAGCCAGCAGGCGGGCGTGGCCGCCGTCGCCGACCTGGCCGCCGAACTGGCCAACGCCGTCCGAACCCCGGCCCACACCTCCTGACCGGGGCCCACTCCCTGACCGGGGCCCATCACCGGCCCAGACCCCGGCGGCCAGGAAAACGTCACAAGCCAACGCGGTAATGTGACGAACCATGCCGGTCGCTTACATTCCGAGCCCGTCACGCGGAGTGTGGCAGGTCGGTCCGATCCCGATCCGGGCCTACGCCCTGTGCATCATCCTCGGCGTGCTCGTGGCCGCCTGGCTGGCCAGCAGGCGCTACGTCGCCGCGGGCGGCCAGCGCGGCGTGATACTCGACGTGGCGGCCTGGGCGGTTCCGCTCGGCCTGATCGGCGCCCGGCTGTACAGCGTGATGACCGACTACGAGTTCTACGTCGGCAAACGGCACGACTGGGTGGCCGTGTTCAAGGTCTGGGACGGCGGGATCGGCATGCCGGGCGGGCTGGCGCTCGGCTTCCTGGGCGCCGTGATCGCCTGCCGCCGGGCCGGGGTGCCGCTGGGCCCGGTGGCCGGAGCCTGTGCCCCCGCCATCGCGATCGGCCAGGCCATCGGGAGCTGGAGCACCTGGTTCAATCAGCAGATCTACGGGAGGCCGTCGGGGCTGCCCTGGGCGCTGGAGGTCTCCCCGGCCCACCGGCTCAGCGGCTACGAGAGCTTCGCCACCTTCCAGCCGACCTTCCTCTACGGGTGCCTCTGGGATCTGCTGGTGGCGGCGCTGGTGATCTGGGCCGCCCGGCGCTTCCTGCTGCCGGGGGACCGGGCCTTCGCGGTGTACCTGGCCGCCTATTCGGTGGGCATGTTCGCCACCCAGACCATCAGGATCGACTACTCCCACCACATCGGCGGCCTGCGCGTCAACGAGTGGGTCGCCCTCCTCACCTTCGCCGGCGCGATCTGGTACCTGTACCGAACCCGGCACTCCCGCCCGGCCGACCAGCCCCACCCGGTGTCCGCGGTCGAGGACGTGTCCCTCCCGCCGGGCGCCACCAGCGCCTTGTGAGCCCCTAGACCCTCAACCAGACAATATGGTGTGGCAACGTACCCCAAAGAGGGGCTACGTTGCGACAACCATATTTTTGCTCTGAGAGGCCGAGCCAGGCCGGGCTGGGATTAGTCGCGGCGGACGGCTTCGCCTTCGATCTCCAGCTTGACGGTCTTGCCGACCAGGACGCCGCCGGTCTCGAGGCCAACGTTCCAGGTGATGCCGAAGTCCTCGCGGTTGATCTCGGCGGTCATGCTGAAGCCGAGCACCTGCTTGCCCCACGGGCTCATGCCGACGCCCTCGAGGTCCAGGTCCAGCTCGATCTCCTTGGTCACGTCCTTGATCGTGAGGTCGCCCAGGACGGTCAGGTCCGAGCCGTTGCGCGCGGTCACCCGGATCGTGCGGAAGGTGATCTCGGGGAACTTCTCGGCGTCGAGGAAGTCCGGGCCGGTCAGGTGCTTGTCCCGGTCCGCGGAGCCGGTGTCGATGCTCGCGGTCTTGATAGTCGCCGCTGCGGTGGAGTCGAGCGGCTCGGCGGCGATCGTGATGGAGCCGGTGAAGTCGCCGAAGTGGCCGCGCACCTTGCTGACCATCATGTGCCGGGCGGAGAAACCGATGCGGGAGTGCGCCTGGTCGAGGTCGAACGTGCCGGCCTCGGGAACCGTGAGGTCCTGGAAGGGGCGGGTGCCGGGCGTCTGGGCTGTGGTCTCGGTCATCGTTGGTCTCTCCCTCGCGAGCTTGGCTCGGTGTGTTCCGTAGGTACTTGCCGTGCGGATAGTTGCTCCAACACGTATCTTCCGTGCAGATATTCCTCGTGTCAAATAAAGTAGGATGGGGCTATGAGCGCACACGTGGGCGGGGATGGCGCCGGGCAGTTGGGGGCGCTGTTCGACGGCCCCCGGCTGACGGCGATGGAACTGTTCGACGACCCCCGGCTGACCGCGATGGGGCTGCTGGCCGAGACGTACGCCGGGCTGCTGGCCAAGACCGCGCCCGCGCTGACCGCGTCGGGACTGTCCATGTCCGACTTCGACGTGCTGATCCGGCTGGCCCGGTCGGCGGGGCAGCGGCTGCGGATGACCGATCTGGCCACCCAGACGGCGCTGTCCACCAGCGGCATCACCCGGGTGGTGGACCGGCTGGACAAGCGTGGCCTGGCCACCAGGGAGAGCTGCCCCTCGGACCGGCGCGGCTCGTTCGCCGTGCTGACCGTCCCCGGCCGGGATCTGCTGAGCGACGTGGTGCAAGAGCACGTCCGCGACATCGACCGGTGGTTCACTGGACTGCTGGCCGGTGACCAGCTCGACACCCTGCTCGGTACGCTCAGGGTGCTGCGGGACGAAGTACGTCCCGGAGCCACCGCGGGGGTTTATTCACCCGCCGGTCATGGGGAGGAATGACCCACTGAGGTAACATAGCTGTAACGTCCGG
>DATAWQ010000120.1:0-25839 GCA_036267135.1 Streptosporangiaceae bacterium
GTGGGGCGGGTGTCGTGATCTTGGATGGGGTTTCTAGGATGGTGGGACGGCTCAGGGGAGGAGAGCAGGGCGTGACGGACATTGATGGCGTGGAGATCACCGGGAAGTACGGGCCCAGGTACGAGGAGATCCTGACCGGTGAGGCGCTGCAGTTGCTCGCCACCTTGCACCGGGAGCTGGCGCCGCGGCGGGCCGAGCTGCTGGCGGCGCGGCGCGAGCGGCAGCAGGCGCTGGCCGCTGGTGAGACGCTCGACTTCCTGGCCGAGACCAGGGGGATCCGGGAGGACAGATCGTGGCGGGTGGCACCGCCCGCGGCCGGGCTGGTGGACCGGCGGGTGGAGATCACCGGGCCTACGGACAAGAAGATGACTATCAACGCGCTCAACTCGGGCGCGAAGGTGTGGCTGGCCGACTTCGAGGACGCGAACACGCCGCTGTGGGACAACATGATCGGCGGCCAGCTCAACCTGCGGGACGCGCTGGACCGGACGATCGACTTCAGCAGCGACGAGGGCAAGGAGTACAAGCTCAAGCCCGACGAGGAGCTGGCCACGATCGTAGTGCGGCCACGCGGCTGGCACCTGGACGAGAAGCACATCATCATCGACGGCCAGCGTGCCTCGGGCAGCCTCACCGACTTCGCCCTGTACATGACGACGTCGGCCAGGAAGCAGATCGAGAAGGGCAAGGGCCCGTACTTCTACCTGGCCAAGAACGAGCACTACCTGGAGGCCCGGCTCTGGAACGACGCGTTCACGATCGCCCAGGACGCGCTGCACATCCCGCGCGGCACGATCAGGGCCACCGTGCTGATCGAGACGATCCCGGCCGCGTTCCAGATGGAAGAGATCCTTTACGAGCTCAGGGACCACTCGGCCGGGCTGAACGCGGGCCGCTGGGACTACCTGTTCAGCGTCATCAAGAACTTCCGCACCCGCGGGCGCGACTTCGTGCTGCCGGAGCGCAACTCGGTCACGATGACCGCCCCGTTCATGCGGGCCTACACCGAACTGCTGGTCAAGACGTGTCACGGCCGGGGCGCCCACGCGATCGGCGGCATGGCCGCGTTCATCCCGAGCCGGCGTGACGCCGAGGTCAACCGGGTCGCGATGGAGAAGGTCAGGCAGGACAAGACCCGCGAGTCCGGCGACGGGTTCGACGGGTCCTGGGTGGCCCACCCCGACCTGGTGCCGCTGTGCCGCGAGGTGTTCGACGGGGTGCTCGGCGACCGGCCGAACCAGCTCGGCAAGCTGCGCGACGAGGTGAGCGTGACCGCCGAGGATCTGCTGTCGGTGTCGAAGACACCCGGCCAGATCACCGAGGCCGGGCTCAGGAACGACGTCAGCGTCGGCCTGCAGTACCTGGCGAGCTGGCTGAACGGGTCCGGGGCGGTCGCGATCTTCAACCTGATGGAGGACGCGGCCACCGCGGAGATCGCCAGGTCCCAGGTGTGGCAGTGGCTGCACAACGACATCACGCTGGAAGACACCGGTGAGAAGGTCAGCCAGAAACTGGTCGGCCGGGTCATCGACGAGGAACTCGCGAAGGTCAAGGACTCCGGTGGCGAGGAGTTCCACACCGCTCGCTATGACGACGCGGTCGCGCTGTTCAAAGAGGTGGCGCTGGCCGACGAATACTCGGAGTTCCTGACCCTGCCCGCCTACGAACGCATGCCCTGATCGGCACTCCGGCGCCGTGGCCGCCAGCCAGCCGGCGCGGGAAGGAGTTGCGATGATCTCCACGCTAGTCCCGGCGATAACCGAAGTCTGCGGCGCGGACTACGTGATCACTGACCCGGCCGAGCTACGCACGTACGAGTGCGACGGGCTCACCTCGCACCGCAGCGTGCCCGGCATCGTCGCGCTGCCTGAGACGGCCGAGCAAGTGGCCGGGGTGGTCAGAATCTGCGCCGATGCCGGGGTCCCGTTCGTCGCGCGCGGGTCGGGCACGGGGCTGTCCGGCGGGGCGCTGGCACCGGGCGACGGGGTGCTGATCGTCACTTCGCGGATGCGCAAGGTTCTCGAGATCGACCCGCACAGCCGCCGCGCCGTGGTCGAGCCGGGAGTGACCAACCTGGCGGTGAGCAAGGCGGCCGAGCCGTTCGGGTACTTCTACGCACCAGATCCGTCCAGCCAGGTCATCTGCTCGATCGGCGGCAACGTGGCGGAGAACTCGGGCGGCGCGCACTGCCTGAAGAACGGGTTCACGGTGAACCACGTGACCGGCCTGGAGGTGGTCACGCCGGCCGGGGACATCGTCTGGCTCGGCGACGGCACCGGCGCCTCGCCCGGGTACGACCTGCTGGGCACGTTCACCGGGTCCGAAGGGACGCTGGGCATCGCCACCAAGGTCGTCGTGAAGCTGACCAGGATTCCGGCGGCGGTCACCACGCTGCTGGCCGGGTTCGGCACGACCGGGGAAGGCGGCGCCGCCGTTGCCGAGATCATCGCGGCCGGCATCGTGCCCGCCGCGATCGAGATGATGGACGCGCTGTCCATCGAGGCCGCCGAGGCCGCCGTGCACTGCAACTATCCCGAGGGCGCGGGCGCGGTGCTGATCGTGGAACTGGACGGTCCCGAGGCCGACGTCGAGGCCGAGACCAAGGCGGTCAGGGAGATCTGCGAGAGGGCCGGGGCCAGCGAGATCAGGGCCGCGGCGGACCCGGCCGAGCGGGCGGTGATCTGGGCCGGCCGCAAGTCCGCGTTCGCCGCCGTTGGCAGGATCGCCACCTCGTACATCGTGCAGGACGGCGTGGTGCCGCGGTCGACGCTGCAGGACGTGCTGGACCGGATCGCCGCGCTGTCCGCGGAATCCGGGATCCGGGTGGCCAACGTGTTCCACGCGGGTGACGGGAACCTGCACCCGCTGGTGCTGCTGGACGAGGGCACCGACCCCGACGCCGCGGAGGAACTGTCCGGGGCCATCCTCGACCTGTGCATCGAGCACGGCGGATCGATCACCGGCGAGCACGGCGTCGGCGTGGACAAGTCGAAGTACATGCCCAAGATGTTCGGGCCCGACGACCTCGACACCATGCAGATGGTCCGCTGCGCGTTCGACCCGCGCGGGCTGTGCAACCCAGGAAAGATCTATCCCACACCACGGCTGTGCGGCGAGCGGCCGGGCTTCCGGCAGGGCCCGCACCCGCTGGTCGCCTCCGGCCAGGCGGATCTGCTGTGACGGGCCATGTGAGTGAAGCTGGCGATGCGGGTGGAATGGATGGTGCGGGTGGGGTTGGTGGTGGTGGTGGGATCGAGGGTGGTGGCGGCGTGAGTGCGGGCGAGGTGGGGGAAAGGCTGGCGGGGGTTTGCGGGCGGGTGCGGGAGGGTGGGGAGGGGGATGCGCTGGCGGGGGTGCGGCCTGGGTGGGTGGCGGCGCCGGGGTCGGTGCAGGAGGCGGCGGCGGTGATGCGGGCGGCGGCTGAGCTTGGGCTGGCGGTGGTGCCGAGGGGCAGCGGGTCGCGGCTGGCCTGGGGGTTGCCGCCGCGGCGGTGCGACCTGGTGGTCGAGACCGGCGGTCTTGACCGGGTGATCGAGCACGCGTCCGGTGACTGGGTGGCCAGCGTGCAGGCCGGGGTCCGGATGGATCAGCTGGCCGGGGTGCTCGGCGAGGCGGGGCAGCAGCTCTCGCTGGATGTGCCCGCTGCGGTGGGTGCGGACGCCGGCACGGTCGGCGGGGTGATCGCCACCGGGCTGGCCGGGCCGCGGCGGCTGCGTTACGGGCCACCGCGGGACCTGCTGACCGGGATGACCGTGGTGCGCGCCGACGGGCGGGTGGCCAAGTCAGGCGGCAAGGTGGTCAAGAACGTGGCCGGCTACGACCTGGCCAAGCTGTTCGCCGGTTCGTACGGGACGCTGGGGCTGATCGTCGAGGCCACGTTCCGGCTGCATCCGGTGCCCGCCACCGCCGCTTACATCACGCTGGAGTGCGCGGGCGCGGCCGAGGCGGCCGCTGCGGTGGCCGCGGCGGTGGAGTCGCAGCTCCAGGCCTCGGCGGTGGAGATCGAGCGGGCTGCCCCCGGGGCGCCGGTCGGCGTGAGCGTGCTGCTGGAGGGGAGCAACACCGACGGCGTGCCCGAGCGGGTGTCCGGGATGCTGGGCCTGCTGGGCGACGGGGCAGCCGCGACGGCCGAGCCGCCCGGCTGGTGGCCCAGCGAGAGCGCCAGGCCAAGCCAGAGCGCCAGGCCAAGCCAGAGCGCCAGGCCAAGCGAGAGCGCTAGGGGGCGCGGCGCTACGGGGGGCAGCGACGGCACGCTGATCAGGATTGGCTTCTGGTCCGGGGCGCTGCAAGCGGTGCTTGACGCCTTGGACGAGGCGGCGGTCGCCGCTGGTCTCGAGCCTGAAGTGGGCGGCTCGGCGGGCGCGGGGGTGCTCTACGCGGCCATCGACAGCCTGGCCGAGCCCGGGGCGGTGGCGAGGTACGTCACCGCGCTGCGCACCGCGGTCGGCCGGATCGGCAGCTCAGGCTGGCCGCCCAGCCGCGGCAGCGTGGTGGTGCTGAACGCACCGCCGCTGGTGCGCGGGGAGGTCGACGTGTGGGGACCGGCGCCGGGTGCCGCGCTGATGCAGGCGGTCAAGGACCAATTCGACCCGGAGCACCGGATGGCCCCCGGCCGGTTCGCGGGAGGCATCTGATGACCGAGCAGGAGAGTACGGGCGGCCCCATCGACGAGCTGAGGGGGCTGGCCGGGGACTGCGTGCACTGCGGCTTCTGCCTGCCGGTGTGCCCGACCTACCAGCTGTGGGGCGAGGAGATGGACTCGCCGCGGGGCAGGATCCACCTGATGAACCAGGTGCTGAACGGCGCGGAACTGAACGACGCCACGGCCGAGCACCTCGACCGCTGCCTGGGCTGCATGGCCTGCGTGCCCGCCTGCCCGTCCGGCGTTCGCTACGACCGGCTGATCGAGGCGGCGCGAACCTGGATGGAGGACAGTGCTGATTTGGCCGGAAAGATGACCCCTCCGGCAGTACGAGCTGGGCTGGAAGAACTGCCCTCCGGCAGGGCTTCTTCGGCCGGAGACAAGCCCTACCGCAGGACGCTGCGCGACCGGGCGACCAGGGCCGCGATCTTCGCGCTGTTCCCGTACCCGCGCCGGCTCCGGCTGCTGACCGCCCCGCTGCGGGCCGCGCAGCGCACCGGCTTGCAGGAGCTGATCGCGCGCAGCAGCCTGCCCGCGCGGCTGTCCCCGGGGCTGGCCGCCGCGCTGCGGCTGGCCCCGCCCCGGCCGGGCCGGGTGCCGCCACTCCCCCATCTGGTGCCCGCGCGCGGCGAGCGGCGAGCGGTGGTGGGCATGCTCACCGGGTGCGTGCAGGGGGTGTTCTTCCCTCAGGTCAACACGGCCACGGCCCGGGTGCTGGCGGCCGAAGGCTGCGACGTGGTCATCCCGGCCGGGCAGGGCTGCTGCGGCGCCCTGTCGCTGCACGCCGGACGGAAGTCCGAAGCCGTGCGGCTGGCCCAGCACACGATCGCCACGTTCGAGCGGGCCGACGTGGACGCGATCGTGGTCAACTCGGCGGGCTGCGGCTCGGCGATGAAGGAGTACGGCCAGCTCCTGGCCGATGACCCGGACTGGGCGGCCAGGGCGGCGGCGCTGGCGGCCAAGGTGCGCGACTTCGCCGAGTACCTCTTCGACCTCACGGACGGTGCTAGCCTGCCCGGCTCCGCCAGGACGGGCGGAAGAGAAGCGGCCCGGCACCCGCTGCCGGTCAACGCGGTGTATCACGACGCCTGCCACCTGGGACACGCTCAGGGAATCAAGGCGCAGCCGCGCGCGCTGCTGCGGCAGATCCCCGGGCTGACGCTGACCGAGACCGGGGACGACGGCACCTGCTGTGGCTCGGCGGGCGTGTACAACCTGCTGCAACCGGAGACCGCCAGGGAACTGGGCGACCGCAAGGCGGCCACGGTCGCGGCCACCGGCGCGCAGTTGCTGATCTCGGCCAACCCTGGGTGCTCGCTGCAGATCGCTTCGGCGCTCGCCGCGCAGGGCATCACGATGCCGGTGGCACACACCGCGCAGGTGCTGGACGCCTCGATCCGGGGGTTGCCGCTCACCAGCCTGACCCGAATCTCCCGCTGACCGGCGCATCCGCTCCGCACCGCTAACCCGGCTCTGACCTGCAAGGATGCCACCTTGACGCACCCGTGCTGTCATCACGACGCCATCCCTGACGTCGAATGACGTCGCCTACAGCTTGACTGACGTCATGAATGGTGTCACGATGACGTCATGGAGCTGTCAGAGTACACCGAGAACTTGCGCCGGGAAGTCGCCGGCGTCACGAGGTTGGCCGGCGAGGAAGTGGCGCGGGCGGGGCAGCTGATCGCCGACTCGCTCGACTCATCGATCCGGCTGACCTTGCTCGACGTGCTCTCCGGCGCCGCCGCTGAGATCACCTCCCGGCTGGACGACGTCGCGATCGAACTGCGGCTGTCCTCGGGGAATCCGACGTTCGCGATCGTGCGCACCGCCCAGGTGCCGCCCGCGCCGCCGGCCCCGCCGGCTCCCCCGGCCCCCGGGGCCGGGCCGTCCGCCGAGGGCGAGGAAGAGACCGGGACCTCCCGGGTGACCCTGCGCCTGCCGGACGGGCTGAAGAGCAGGGCGGAGGCCGCCGCGGCCCGCGACGGGGTTTCGCTCAACACGTGGCTGGTCCGTGCGGCCAGCCAGGCGCTCGGCACCCCGGGCCCGGCCACCCCGGCACCCTCGGGGCGCGGCCCGGGCAAACGGATCACCGGCTTCGCCCGGAGCTGACCCGCTCCGGACGCCTCACCTCACCACCAACCACGACCACCGCCCGGGCTCAACCATGCCTGCCGGGCGCCAGCCAAAAGGAGAAATATCATGGGTTCCTGGGAATTCGCCGCCGCCGGCCCGATCGCGATGGACATCGAACTGCCCGCCGGATCGATCAACGTGGCGGCCCGGCCGGTCGCCGCGGTGACCGTGTCACTGCGCGCCTCCGGCAAGGGCGGGGAAAAACTGCTGGCCGAGACCGAGGTCAGCTTCGAGAACGAGACGCTGCGGGTGCACGTGCCCACGCGGTCGATGATCCGCGGCCACGCCTCACTCGACCTGGACGTCGAGGTGCCGGAGGGTTCCTCGGCCCGGTTCTCGGCCGCCTCCGCCGACGTGACCCTCGAAGGCCAGTTCGGCCCGCTGCGCGGCAAGACCGCGAGCGGCGACATCAAGGCCGACCAGGCCCGTGACGCCGACCTCTCCACGGCGTCGGGTGACGTCAAGCTCGAAGAGGCCGCCGAGGACGTCAGGGTCAACTCGGCCTCGGGCGACGTCAGGATCGGCAAGGCCGGCGGCGACGTCATCACGAAGACGGCCAGCGGAGACGTGTGGGTGGGCCAAGCCGGGCAGTCGGTCACGGCCAAGACGGCCAGCGGCGACGTCCGGGTGGACAGCATCGCGGCCGGGCTGGCCGACGCGGCCACCGTCTCCGGGGATGTCACCATCGCGGTGGTCCCCGGTACCGGGGTCTACCTGGACATCTCGACGTTGTCCGGCGACGTGAGCAGCGACCTCGAATCCACCGCCAGCGCGGGCGCCGAGGGCGATGCGGCGCTGACCGTGAGCTGCCGGACCGTCAGTGGAGACATCCGGCTGCTGCGGGCTAGCACCCGCTGACCAGCCGACACCAGCCATAACACAGAACGAGAAGAAGGAGAACTCACCATGTATCCCCACCTGACCGACCAGCTCGTCAGCCAGCACCAGACCGACGTGCGCACCGACGCGCGGCACACCCACCGGTTCGTCCGGTCGCCGCGAAACCATAGGAACCCAGTAAGGCGCCGGGCCGGTTACGCTCTCGTCTCGCTCGGGCTGCGGCTGGCCTACGCGGCGGGCGAGGACTGACCTGCGGTGACCGCCATCGTCCCGGACAGCCAGGCCATGCTGAGCTCTCCTTCCGCCACGATCACGGCGGGCCCGGAGAGGAAGCTGGTCTGGCTGTCCAGCGTGACCGTCAGGCGTCCACCGGGCAGGTCCACCGTCCAGGCCCCCGCGGGCGGCCCGCCGTGTGCCTTGGCCGCGGCCACCGCCGCCGCGACCGCGCCGGTCCCGCAGGACCGGGTGACACCGCTGCCCCGCTCGTACACCCGCATCTCGATATGCATCTCGCCGACGAACCGCAGCAGTTCGAAGTTGGCTCCCCCGGGAAACTGCCCCGCGTCCAGCCGCGGCGGCCGCGACAGGTCGAAGCCGTCCAGCGGCTCGGTGACCTCGCAGGCCAGGTGCGGATTGCCGAGCGAGACGGCCAGCCCCTCGAATGTCCGCCCGGCGAGCACTCCCCGGCCCGGGCCCAGCACCAGCGGCGGCCCCATGTCCACCGTGATGTCCCCGCCGGGCTCTGCCCGCAGCGACCGCGTCCCGTCCCTGGTGGCCACGGCGAACGCGGGCCCGCGCACCAGCCCGTGATCGATCAGGTACCGGCCGAAAACCCGGATCCCGTTCCCGCACATCTCCGCCAGGCTGCCGTCGGCGTTCCGGTAGTCCATGAACCACCCGGCCTGGCCCCCGCCGGCCCGCACGACCCGCAGCACACCGTCCGCGCCGAGGCCCGCACGGCGGTCGCAGAGCCTGGCCACCAGCGCCGCGGTCAGATCGATCTCGTCATCCGGGTCAGGCAGGATCACGAAGTCGTTCTCCGTGCCGTGTCCCTTCGCAAACCGCATGCGCCCGATGGTAGTCAAGGTCAAGGCCAAGATCAGAATAATGAACGGTGGCCATCCACCGTCCCGGTCCCCTCCTGGCCGGCCGGATTGTCCGCGATCACCCCCAGGGCCGCGACGGTCAGCGCGGCGGCGTCCTGGCCGGCGTCCAGCCAGACGATCCTGGGGTCGCGGCGGAACCACGACTCCTGGCGGCGGGCGAACTTTTTGGTGGCCCGCACGGTCTCCTGCCTGGCCTGCTCGTCCGTCCACTCCCCGGCCAGGTGGCGCAGCACCTGCTTGTAACCAAGGGCCCGGCTGGCGGTCAGCCCGCCGCGCAGCCCGCGTTCCTCCAGGCCCCGCACCTCGGCCACGAACCCCTGCTGCCACATCTGGCCGGCCCGGGCGGTGATCCGCAGGTCGAGCTCGGCGCGGTCCACCCGCAGGCCGAGCTGGACGGTCGGGTAGAGCGACTCGTACCCCGGCAAGGTCGCGCTGAACGGGCCGCCGGTCAGCTCGATCACCTCCAGGGCGCGGACGATCCGGCGGCCGTTGCTGGGCAGGATGGCGTCCGCCGCCGCCGGGTCCAGCTCGGCGAGCCGGTCGTGCAGCGGGCCGGGCCCGGTCGTGGCGATCTCGGCTTCCAGGCGTGCCCTTACCTGCGGAGCCGTTCTAGGGAAACAAAGGCCGTCGAGAGCGGCGCGGACATACAAACCTGAGCCGCCGACGAGAATGGGAACCCGGCCGCGGGCCGCGATGGCGGCGATGGCGGCGCGGGCCAGCTCCTGGTACTCGGCGGCGCTGGCGGCCTGCGTGACGTCCCAGATGTCGAGCAGGTGGTGCGGGACGCCCTGCCGCTCGGCGGGAGTGAGCTTGGCGGTGCCGATGTCCATGCCGCGGTAGAGCTGCATGGAGTCGGCGTTGATGACCTCGCCGCCGAGCGCCCGGGCCAGGGCGAGGCCGAGGCCGGACTTGCCCGCCGCGGTGGGCCCGAGGACCGCGATGACGCGCTCAGCCATGATTCGCCGGGGCCGGGCTAGCCGGTCGGCTGGCGCAGCGACGGCATGCCGAGCAGGACGCCGGGGGGCGCGGGGGCCGACGGTGCTTCCTGCTGGGCCTGCCAGGCGTCGCCGCCGCGGGTGACGCGGACCGAGAGCGGCTCGCCGTCGGCGATCAAGTGGTGCGGCGCGGCGCGGGTCACCAGCGTCGTGACCAGGTCACCCGGGCGCGGTGATGTGGTTCCCGGCGCGAAGTGCACGAGCCGGTTGTCGCGGGCGCGGCCGGACATCCGGTGGGTCGCGCCGTCCTTGCGCCCCTCTCCCTCGGCCACCAGCACCTCGAGCTGGCGGCCGGCGAGCCGCTGGTTCTCGGCCAGCGTGATCTCCTCGACCAGCTCGACCAGCCGGCCGTAGCGTTCGCGCACCACCTCGGGCGGGACCTGGGCGTCCATGGCCGCGGCGGGGGTGCCGGGGCGCTGGGAGTACTGGAAGGTGAACGCGCCGGCGAAGCGGGCCTGCCGGACCAGGTCCAGGGTGTCGGCGAAATCGCGCTCGGTCTCGCCGGGGAAGCCCACGATGATGTCGGTGGTGATGGCGGCGTCCGGGATCGCGGCCCGCACCCGGTCCAGGATGGCCAGGTACTTGTCCCGCCGGTAGGCGCGGCGCATCGCCCGCAGCATCGCGTCCGAGCCGGACTGCAGCGGCATGTGCAACTGGGGCATCACGTTCGGCGTCTGCGCCATCGCGTCGATGACGTCATCGGTGAAGTCCCGCGGATGGGGGGAGGTGAAGCGGATCCGCTCCAGGCCGTCGACCGTGCCGCAGCGGCGCAGCAGCTTGCCGAAGGCCTGCCGGTCGCCGAACTCGGCCCCGTAGGAGTTCACGTTCTGGCCGAGCAGGGTGATCTCGAGCACGCCGCCGGCCACCAGCGCCTCGATCTCGGCGAGCACGTCGCCCGGGCGGCGGTCCTTCTCCTGCCCGCGCAGACTCGGCACGATGCAGAAGGTGCAAGTGTTGTTGCAGCCCACCGAGATGGCCACCCAGGCGGCGTAGGACGACTCGCGGCGGGTGGGCAGCGTGGAGGGGAACCGCTCCAGGGATTCGGCGATCTCGACCTGGGCCTCGTCCAGCACGCGGGCGCGCTCCAGCAGGGCGGGCAGCGAGCCGATGTTGTGCGTGCCGAACACCACGTCCACCCAGGGGGCCCGGCGCAGGATCTCGCCGCGGTCCTTTTGCGCCAGGCAGCCGCCCACCGCGATCTGCATGCCGGGGTGGGACTTCTTCACGGGCAGCAACTGGCCGAGGTTGCCGTACAGGCGGTTATCGGCGTTCTCTCTGACCGCGCAGGTGTTGAATACGACCACGTCGGCAGCTGCGCCGTCCGCCGCACGCTGGTACCCGGCCTCCTCCAGGAGGCCGGCCAGGCGCTCGGAATCGTGCGCATTCATCTGGCACCCGTGGGTGCGGACGTGGTAGGTACGGGAAACTGACATGTCGACGTACCAGCGTACGCGGACCTGACCGGCGGCCGGAATCGGCGCGCGCGGCGGCCAGCCGATCAAACCCCGGGGGGACATTATGGCGAGGGCAAACGGCGACCAGGCTGCGGCCAGCCAGGTCGTCTCGTTCGGGGAGTGGCCTTCCCCGATCACCGCGGCGGAGGTGGCGCGCGGCACGGTGCGCTTGTCCTTTCCCGAGGTCAGGGGGGGGCAGGTGTGGTGGCAGGAGGTCAGGCCGAACGAGGGCGGCCGGACGGCCGTGGTGCACAGGACCGCGGACGGGCGCAGGCGCGTGCTGCCCGCGCCGTGGAACGCGCGGACCCGGGTGCACGAGTACGGCGGCATGTCCTACCTGCCGGTCCCGCCCGAGCCGGGGCACGCGGGGGCGGGGTCAGGACCGGAATCGGGGCCGGGGACCGATGAGGCGTGGGGGATCGTCTTCGCTAACTTCGCCGATCAGCGCCTGTATCTGTCGCGCCAGGTGGACACCGCGGACCCGGTGCCGCTCACCCCGCCGTCCGCCCCGTCCGCCGACGACGCGGAACCGCCCGCGGTGCGGTACGCCGACTTCGTGCTCTCCCACGGCCAGGACGAGATCTGGTGCGTGCGGGAGCAGTATCGCGGCGGCAAGGTCTGCCGGGCGATCGTAGCGGTGCCGCTGGATGGTTCGGCCAGCGACGACCCCGCCGCGGTGCGCGAACTCGTGACCGGCGCGGACTTTTTCGCCTTCCCCGTGCCCTCGCCGGACGGCAGCCGCCTGGCCTGGATCTGCTGGAACCACCCGCGGATGCCGTGGGACGGAACCGAACTGCGGGTGGCGCTGGTCGAGAACGGCCGCCCCGGCCCGAGCCGCCTGGTCATGGGGGGCGCACGGGAGTCGGTGATGGCACCGGTGTGGCGTGACGAGAGCAGCCTGTACGCGATCTCGGACTGGGCCGGCTGGTGGAACCTCTACCAGGTTGGCATCTACGGCGAGCCCGCCCGGGCGCTGCTGGTGGCCGAGGAGGAATTCATCCACCCGCTGTGGCAGCTGGGCGCACGGCCGTTCGCGGTGCTCGGCGACGGCCGGATCGTGGTGCTGCACGGCCGCGGGGATCTGCGGCTCGGTGTGCTGGACCCGGAGACCGGGGAGGTATTCGACCCCGACGCGCCGTTCACCTCGTTCGCGCCCATGCTGGCGGCGGACGGGACCACGATCGCCGCGGTGGCCGGTGGCCCCGACACACCGGAGTCGGTGGTCAGGCTGGACGCGGTCTCCACCCGGGTGGAGGCGCTGCGGCGCGAACTGGACGTGCTGCCTGACGTCGCGTACCTGCCCGTGCCGCGCCAGGTCGAACTGGCGGGGACGGACGGGCGGGTGGTGCACGCGCTGGTCTACCCGCCGTCGAACCCGGACGTGGTGGCCGGGCCCGGCGGCCCGGCGCCCTACGTGGTGTGGGTGCACGGCGGCCCGACCTCGGCGGCCACGACCCGGCTGGACCTGTCCAAGGCGTTCTTCACCAGCCGGGGCATCGGCATCGTGGACGTGAACTACGGCGGGTCGTCCGGGTTCGGGCGGGCCTACCGGGAACGGCTGCGTGGCCAGTGGGGCGTGGTCGACGTCGAGGACGCGATGGCCGCGGCGCGGTTCCTGGCCGAGGCCGGGGAGGCCGATCCGGGCAAGCTGGCCATCCGCGGCGGCTCGGCCGGCGGCTGGACCTCGCTGGCCGCGGTGACCACAGGCGCGGCGAACGGCGGCGTGTTCGCCGCGGCGGCGTCCTACTGCGGCGTCGCCGACCTGGTGACGTTCGCGGCGCAGACCCACGATTTCGAGTCGCGCTATCTGGACGGGCTGATCGGGCCGCTGCCCAGGTTCGAGCCCGTCTACCTGGAGCGGTCGCCGCTCGGGCACGTCACCGAGGCCACCTGCCCGATCCTGCTGCTGCAGGGGGCCGACGACCCGATCGTGCCGTTCGCCCAGTCGCAGAGCCTGGCCGAGGAACTGGCCGCGCACGGGATCAGGCACGCCTTCTTGATGTTCGAGGGTGAGTCGCACGGGTTCAGGAAGGCGGAGTCGGTGATCGCGGCGCTGGAGGCCGAGCTCGCGTTCTACGGGCAGATCTTCGGCTTCGACCCGCCCGGCGTGCCCCGGATCGAACTCAGCTAGCCGACCCAGCGCGGGTGGTCCGTGGCCCGGGCGGTCCGTGGCCCGGGCGGTCCGTGGCGCGGGGCGGCGGCGGGCGGGCGGTGGCTAGCGGGCGTACTCGGTGGCGCGCGATTCCCGCACCACGGTGATGCGGATCTGACCCGGGTAGGCCAGCTCCTCCTCCACCTGCTTGGCCACGTCGCGCGCGATCACCTGGGCGTGGATGTCGTCCACCTGGTCCGGCTTGACCATGACCCTGATCTCCCGGCCGGCCTGCATGGCGAAGACCTTCTCCACGCCCTCGTGCGCGGAGGCGATCTGCTCCAGCCGCTCCAGCCGCTTGACGTAGACCTCCAGCGACTCGCGGCGCGCGCCGGGCCTGCCACCGCTGATCGCGTCGGCGGCCTGAGTCAGCACGGCCTCGACCGTCCGAACCTCGACCTCGTTGTGGTGCGCCTCGATGGCGTGCACGACGTCCTCGGGCTCGCCGTACCTGCGGGCGATCTCAGCGCCGATGAGGGCGTGGCTGCCCTCCACCTCGTGAGTCAGGGCCTTGCCAATGTCGTGCAGCAGCGTGCCCCGCTTGAGCAGCACCGGGTCGATGCCGAGCTCGTTGCCCATTATGCCGGCGATGTGGGCGGATTCGATCAGGTGCTTGAGCACGTTCTGCCCGTAGGAGGTGCGGTAACGGAGCCGGCCGAGCAACGCGGTCAGCTCCGGGTGCATCTCGGTGATGGCCAGCTCGACCAGGGCGTCCTCCCCGGCCCTGATGCAGAGCTGCTCGACGTCGGCCTTGCTGCGCTCGTGCGCCTCCTCGATCCGCTGCGGGTGAATCCGGCCGTCCAGGACCAGCCGCTCCAGGGTGAGCCTGCCGACCTCACGCCGGACCGGGTCGAAGCAGGACAGCAGGACCGCCTCGGGGGTGTCGTCGATGATCAGGTTGACCCCGGTGACCGACTCGAAGGCGCGGATGTTGCGGCCTTCCCGGCCGATGATCCTGCCCTTCATCTCGTCGCCCGGCAGGTGCAGCACCGAGACCACGGACTCGCTGGTCTGCTCGCTGGCGATGCGCTGGATGGCCAGGGTGACGATCTTGCGGGCGCGGATGTCGCCCTCCTTGCGGGCGCCCTCCTCGATCTCCCTGATGGTGAGCACTGCTTCCCGCTTCGCCTGGCCCTCGATGCTGGTCACCAGCTCGGCCTTGGCCTGGCCCGAGGTCAGCCCGGCGGCGCGCTCCAGTACCTCCCTGCGCTCCTCGCCGAGCCGGTCCAGGTCGGCCCGGACGCCGGCGAGCTCGCTTTGCAGGCGGTCCAGCGAGCCCGACCTCTCTTCCAGCTTGCGCAGGTCCTCGTGCAGCCGCTGCTCACGCTCGGCCAGCCGGGCCTCGCGCCGCTCCAGTTCGGTACGCAGGGCGGCGGCCTCGTCTTTGACCGTGCGGATCTCGCCGTCGGCCGCCCGGCGGCTTTGCGCCGCCTGCTCGGCGGAGGCCTGGGCGCGGCCGACGATGTCGGCGGCCTCTGACTTGGCCCGGTCGCGGATCTGCTCGGCTTCCCTGGCCACGTCGTCCAGGTTGGGCTGGGGCTGGCTGGAGACGGCCGCGTCCGGCTGCCCGGACCTGGCGGCGACGGTGGGCAGGTGCAGGTCGCCCCGCTTGAGCATGCGCAGCACGAGGCCGAGCACCAGCAAGATGGCGAGCAGCAGGATCCCGATCAGCGTGACTGCGACTGTGCCGCTCAACGCGCGCCCTCCCTGCTCCGCCACTCCAGCCACCAGATGCGATACCAGTAGGTATGCCCTGGCGCGAGGGTTCATGCGCGCGTGGACCTACACCAGTCTCCCGGCGGGCCGATCTGGAGACGGCTGACCGAGCCGCCGTCCGTCCGCCCGCTGCCCATGGGACCGTCCGTGGTCCCATTTCGGCCCGCCGGATCCGACGTGGATCCGATATCGATCCGGTGTGGATCCGGGTCGGATGGTTACTGGCAGTGCCTATCTATGTCGATCCGCGTAGCGCGGAGTAAAACCTCGCCTGCCGCGAGGTTAAGCGTAGATAACATTTTGAGCAAGCAAACCACACGTTCCCTGCCCGAAATTCGCCTCTCGCCACGAATCGGGCGCTGCACGTCAGGTCTCCAGCCCGCCCCTGGCCCTAGCCCCGGCCCTAGCCCCGGCCCCATCGCTGTCCGACCGCCCGGCCCGAGCCCTGAGGCCAGCCCGGCCTTGGAATCAGAGCCCGGCCTCGGAGTCCCGGCCCGCTTCGTCGTCCATGGCCATGTCGGCGTCGAGAATGGACTCTTCGTACCGTGCCCCCACGTACAGTGCCCCCTCGTACAGTGCCTCCTCGTCTAGGCCTGCATCCACCGGATCGGTCTTCTCCTGCTCCAGCGCCTCGCGGACGACGCGGTAGGCGAGTCCCGGCGGATACCCCTTGCGAGCCAGCAGCCCCATGAGCCGGCGCATGCGCGAGGGCAGCGGGCGGCCCCTGGTGCCCGCGAGCCGCCCGGCGACCAGGCGCCTGGCCGCCGCCTCTTCCTGTTCGGGGCTGACCTCCGCGACTGCCCCGCGCACGTCGTTCTCGCTGACCCCCCGCTGGCGAAGCTCGGTGCTGAGAGCCCGCCGGGCCAGCCCCCGGCTGTGCTGGCGGGACTCCACCCACATCCGGGCGAAGGTGGGGTCGTCGATCAGCCGGGCCCTGATCAGCCGGCCGATCACCGCCTCCGCCGCCTGCGGCGGCACACCGCGCCGCCGCATGGCCTGTTCGAGCTGCGCCCGGGTGCGCGGCGCCGCGGTCAGCAGCCGCAGGCACATCGTCATGCCTTCGGCCTCCGGACCCTGGGTGGCCAGGTTCAGCCTGGGGGCGCCAGCGCCAGCGCCAGCACCGGCACCGGCACCGGCACCGGCACCGGCGCCTGCGTCTAGCTCCTCGCCTGCCACCTCAGGTCCGTAACCGCCGCCCGCGGCCTCCGGGTCCCGACCCATGAGTACGCTCCGCTAGTTCGTGCTGGGCTAGTTAATGCTGGGCTAGTTAATGCTGGGCAAGTTCGTGCTGGACTTCCCGGCACCGCTGTCGGCCTTGCTCTTGGGACCGCTGGCCTTGGGAGCATCGGCCCTGGGACCGCCAGCCTTGGGAGCATCGGCCTTGGGAGCATCGGCCTTGGGACCCCCGACCTTAGGAGCATCGGCCTCGGCGTCGAGTCGTGCACCCACGCCCAGCTTTTCCTTGATCTTCTTCTCGATGTCGTTGGCCATGTCGGGGTTGTCGTGCAGGAAGCCGCGCGCGTTCTCCTTGCCCTGTCCGAGCTGGTCGCCCTCGTACGTGTACCAAGCTCCGGACTTCCGCACGATCCCCTGTTCGACGCCAAGGTCAATCAGGCCACCTTCCCGGCTGATGCCAAGACCGAATAGCAGGTCCATCTCGGCCTGGCGGAAAGGCGGCGCCACTTTGTTCTTCACGACCTTGACGCGGATCCGGTTGCCGACCGCGTCGGTGCCGTCCTTGAGCGTCTCGATGCGGCGCACGTCCAGCCGGACCGACGCGTAGAACTTCAGCGCCCGGCCACCCGAGGTGGTCTCGGGGCTGTTGTGCACCATGACCCCGTCGACGAAATAGTTGTGCGAACCCTCCACCTCGATGTCGAAGCGGTTCATCGAGCGGGTGGGAGGCTTCACATGGATATCCAGGACTCGCGCGGGGATCAACCGCATGGTTGCGGGAACCAACCGCGGCTCGACGCCGAAGCCACCCCGGAACCGCGGCAACAGCTTGTAGTCCATCGATGGGTGCACATAAGGCGCGACGAGTTTCTGGAATTTCTCCGACGCCGCGGTAGTGAACTGCAGCACGCTGATTTTCCGTTCTCCGCGGACCGTGAGCTTCACCTCTAGCCCTTGGGTGTCTCTCAGGTACTGCACAAGCCGGTCTTGTGAGCCGGGGCTCATCGCCTCGACGCAGACCTCTATCCGCCCTGTACCGCCCCTGGTTCGCTCCTGAACCCCCTTCGAGCGGACCGTCAGGCAGCCGTCGTCCATGTACCAGACTGCCAGCGCCAACGGGGTGAGGTTCTTGAGGTACTCCCAGGTGAGATGCTTCTTGCCGTCGCCGAAATAGACGATCTCCCGTAGCTCAGCGAGCTCAGGAAGCGGGGTGAAGTCCGCGAAGACCGCACCCTTGGGGTTGACGGTCCTCGCGTGCGGGATATTTTCGAGCAGCGACACCTTCCAGTCCAGATAGGCGGTTTGCCGGACGCCGTGACCCATGCGGAATCGGGTCCCGGACCTGCCACGCTGGTTCGGGGACAGGTTCCCGTCCCCCATAAGTGCGCCGAGGATGACCTGCACCTGCTGCTCGCCGAGGAACTGGTTTTCTGTGATCATCACGCGGTCACCTGGGAGCAGTTCCCCGGCCTCACGCCATCCAGCCGGAGTCCGGATGAGATGGTTCTCGGTCGCGGCGAACTGGGCCAGACCGTTCTTGCCCGACTTGGCGACGCTGAACTGCAGAAACTTCTCAGTCTTGCCGTTGTTGAACCAGTTCACGATCTTGCGGGGCACTACCTGGTCGGTTTCCGGATCGTAGGAGAGAACCTCGACGTCCATCCGCTGATTGACGATCTTGCCAATCTTTTCCTGGGTGCCGTCAGCCAGGGTGACGCGCGTCGTGTAGGCCATGCAGCCGAACATGACCCCGACCTTTTCCCTGAGCTGGTTGATGAAGATCACGGTGGTCTTGGTCGTGTTGATCGCACCGGTCAGCTTCCTGAGGGCCTGGGACATGAGCCGGGCCTGCAGGCCAACGTGGCTGTCCCCCATCTCGCCCTCGATCTCCGCCCGTGGGACAAGGGCGGCCACCGAGTCGATGACGATAATGTCTATCGCCCCTGAGCGGATAAGCATGTCGGTGATTTCCAGCGCCTGCTCCCCCGTGTCGGGCTGGGACACGAGCAGCGCGTCGGTGTCGACGCCGATCTTCTCCGCGTAGTCGGGGTCGAGCGCGTGCTCAGCGTCGACGAACGCCGCAATCCCGCCCACCCGCTGCGCATTCGCTATCGCAGTCAAGGCAAGACTGGTCTTGCCTCCTCCTTCTGGTCCGTAGATCTCGACGACGCGGCCGCGGGGCAGGCCGCCGATGCCCAGCGCCACGTCGAGCGCGATCGAGCCGGTGGGGATCACTTCGACCGGCGCCCTGGCCTCGTCACCGAGCCGCATGACCGATCCCTTGCCGAACTGCCGCTCAATCTGGATGAGCGCGGACTCCAGGGCCTTTTCCCTGTCCGCGCTCCTGTCGCTGCCTGCCATGTGGACTCCATGTCGGGGTGAAAGGCCCGCGCCGGCCTGTGCTGTCTGTGCCGTTCGGGCTGCCTGCGCAGTCCGGGCTCCTGCCAGCACCGGCCGTGTCACCGGGTCCGTAGTGGACGCCTGTATCCCGGGCCTGTGGTTGTCGGCGCCGACGCTACGCGGCACCACCGACAATTTCGCCCGGCCTGAATCCGGCCCGGATTCCGGGCCGGTAGGTGTCAAGCCCATGGCTCCACCATAGACGAACAAACGTTCGATCATGAACCCGACACGCCGACCGGACTCAGCAGGCTTAACACAGGCTTCCTGCCCGTGCCGACAGGCTTAACGCGAGCTTCCCCGGTCGCGCCGGCAGGCTTAACGCAGGCTGTCGGGCACGTTGAAGGCTTCGCAGACGGCCTTCCAGATGACCTTGACGTCCTGGCCGTCGGCGAGGGCCTGGACGACCGTGCGCCCGCCAAGGTCGGCGAGCACGTGATCCTGGGCCACGCTGGCCGCGTAATCCTCGCCAAAATGGCTGTTCATCCGATCCCAGAACACGGTCAGGCGCACCGCCCCAGGCTACCCGGACGGGCAGGCCAGAACCGCCTTACGCGCCGCGCCACCCCTTCAAGCGGAAGGGTTTTGGTCGTTCGCGCGACCAGAATACTTCACACTCCCCGCACCCCCACGGACTCCCCTTTAGGTGGAAGGATCCTGGTCGTTCGCGCGACCAGGATCCTTCCCAATCACGCCGGGCCCACGGCGCGGCGCGGCGGGGCGGGGCGTGGTGCCACGCAGCGGGGTGGGGTGGGCGGAACGGTGGGGTGGGCGGAACGGTGAGCGGGGCGGGGGGCCGGCGCGCGCGGGGGGACGGCGCGCGGGGGGGCAGTGCGCGGCGGGGCAGTGCGTTAGGGGGGACGGGGGCGGGTCAGGAGGGGCCGACGGAGGCGAGCAGTTCCTGGCGGACGGCGTCCACGGCCGCGAGCATCGCGCCCCGCAGCACCGGGGCGCTCTTCAGTGTGCTCGGCACCACCCGCGGCGTGGCCGGGCAGATCCGGCCGACGTCGGCGGCCACCCGGTCGGCCAGTGCGGTGCCGCCGGCCAGGCCGACGCCGCCGCCGAGCACGACGAGGCCGGGGTCGAGCACGACGGAGATCGCGGCCACGCCGAGGGCGACCCGGTTGGCCAGTTCGTCGAGGAAGTCCTGACCCGCGGAGCCGCTCTCGGCCGCGTCCGCCGCCGCGGCGGCCACCGCCCTGGCCGCGACCGCCCCGTCGGAACCCGACCCACCGGAGAAGCCGAAGTCCGCGGCCAGCCGCCGCACCACGCTGGCGCCGGCCATCGACTGGAAGGCCCCGGTGAGCGGCCCGCGCAGGTTCTCCGAGATGCCGCCGCCCGGCACCGGCAGGTAGCCGATCTCACCGGCCGCGCCGGCCACGCCCTTGTGCAGCCTGCCGCCGAGCACAGCGGCCAGGCCGAGGCCGGTCCCCAGCCACACCAGCGCGAAATCGTCCACGTCGTGGGCGGCCCCGACCTCATGTTCGGCCATCGCCGCCAGGTTGGCGTCGTTCTCGATGATGACGGGCCTGCGCAGGTCCCGGCGGAGCGCGTCGAGCACGCCCTCGTGCCAGTCGGGCATGTTGACCGCCATCCTGATGTCCCCGGACTGCGGGTCCACCACGCCCGGGCTGCCGATGACGAACGCCCGCAGCCGGTCGATCTCGACGTCGGCGGCACGGCAGGCCTTGGTGACGGCGTTGTGCACCAGGGCCACCGGGTCCAGGGCGCCGTTCGGGTCCACCGCGATGACCTTGATCACCTGACCGGTGATGTCCGCGACCCCGGCGCTCACCACGTCGGCCTCGACGTGCAGGCCGGCCACGTACGCACTGGACGGGACCACCGCGTAGACCGCCGCGTTCGGCCCCCGGCCGCCCGACTGCGTGCCGGTGACCTGCACGAGTCCCCGCTCTTCCAGGCGCACGAGCAACTGGGCCGCGGTGACCTTGGACAGGCCGGTGTGCTCACCGATCTGCGCCCTGGTCATCGGGCCACGGGTCAGCAGGAGTTCCAGCGCGGTGCGGTCGTTGAGCTCCCGCAGCAGGCTCGGAGTCGCCGGGCGTGGTTCCATGTCATCCCCTTGCGCGTCGCAACCCCGTACATAGTTTCTGTTTCGATCTGGCAACAGACTCTTCTGTCTCGATCTGGCAACAGGCTCTATGTTATAGGAAACTTTCCTGTTAGTTTCACTCCGATGGGCCAGACGCTGGTCGTCCGGCCGCGCTTAGGGCATACCGGAACAATACCGGGCATACCGGGATCAAGCCGGGAAGCCGGGCGCGACCGGCCGAGTGGTGTCTGTCCGCCAGAACAACGCCCCCCTCTGGGCAGGCATCCGGTCCGTCCCCACGGAACGCAGACTCCGCAGGGCGACCCCGGGAAGGGAGATCCACCAGTGCGACTCAGAACCTCCGCCCTCGCGATCGGCGCGGCCCTCGCGCTCGCCGGGGCCACCGCCGGATGCAGCAGCTCAGGCAGCAGCGCAGGCGGCAGCACCACGGCTATCCCCAAATCACTGACCGTCTGGCGGATGGGCCCCTCCGCCGCCAGCGAGGTCACGTGGATGAACGGCGTGGTCTCGCAGTTCCACAAGCAGTACTCGGCGTACAAAAACACCAAGATCAACGTGGTCTGGATCCCGTGGGCAGACCGCACCACCGACTGGCAGAAAGCGCTGGCCACCAGCAAGAACGCGCCGGACATCACCGAGCTCGGCAACACCGACACGCCGGCCGAGTCCGCGCTCGGCATGATGGCCAACATCGCGCCCCAGGTGAACGCCTGGGCGAACAAATCCGACATCGTGCCGGGCATGCTGGCCAACGACACTTCGGCCTCGAACATCTGGGCGCTGCCGTGGTTCGGCGGCGTGCGGGGCATCTGGTACCGCAAGAACGAGTTCCAGGCGGCCGGCATCAGCTCACCGCCCACCACCTGGGCCCAGCTGATGTCCGACGCCAAGACCCTGATGAACAAGTACCCGGGCAGTTTCGGCATCGGCGCGCCGAGCAACTACGACTACGCCCTGGCCAGCTTCATCTGGGGCGCGGGCGGCCAGGTCGCGGTCAAGCAGGGCAGCAAGTGGGCCGGCCAGCTGACCACGCCGCAGGCCGAGGCGGGCATCAAGTTCTACGTGGACATGACCACGACCAACAAGGTGTCGCCGGCCAAGTACATCGGTCAGACCGAGTTGGGCAACCCGGGCGCCACGTCGGGCGGCTCGAACGAGGACTTCGGGCTGGGCCGTCTCGGCATGTACATCGACGGCCCGTGGGCCAAGGCGGAGTTCCCCGCGAACTCCAAGGACGCGTCCAGCTGGGCCTCCTTCCCGATCCCGAGTGAGAACGGCCCGAACCCGGCCCCCGCCTTCGCGGGCGGGTCCGACCTGGGCATCTTCGCCACCAGCAAGTACAAGACGGCCGACTGGGACCTGATCCAGCTCATGGACAGCGAGACCAACGCGACCAGCTTCGCCAACCTGCAGGGGTTCTTCCCGGCGTACACGTCGAAGCTGACCGGCGGCGCCTACGCGGGCAGCCAGCTCATGTCCGGGTTCGCCAAGGCGGCCACGGTCACTCAGATCGCCCCGTTCAACGCCCCCAACTGGGATGTGGTCGACACCACTGACGAGATCCTGCCCACCATGACCAAGGCACTGGAGCAGGGCGCGCCCTTTGCGTCCACGATCGCCAAGGCCAACACTGAGATGACGAACGTGCTGAACACGGGCAAGGAAAGCTAATTCCTTAATGAACGGTGGCCATGCCTGGCCAGAGCCCTCGGGCGCTGGCCAGGCAGGCCCCCACCCACCCCTGCTGCCGAGCGGAGCTGGAGATCACCAGAACGATGGTTGACACCGTAGGCGGCAGGGAGGCGGCCAGCCCACCGCGCACAACCAAACCGAAGAGGCCGGCCCAGCTGCCGGACCGGGCTGCCTTCGGCGCCTTCATGCGCCGCCACAAGCTGGCACCGTATCTGCTGCTGTTCCCGGCGCTCGCCGCGATCGCGTTCATCCTGATCTGGCCCACTTTGCAGATCGCTCTTTACTCGATGCAGAATTTCGGCGAGCCGCAGATCGTCGGCACGCTGCCGGCCCAGTGGGTGGGCTTCAGCAACTTCACCACCACGCTGCACGACCCCGAGTTCTGGCTGTCGCTGCGCACCACCATCATCTTCGCCGCCGTCCTGGTCACGATGACCATGGTCATCGGGACGCTGGTCGGCCTGCTGCTGAACCGGCTGGGCAAGAAGATGGCCACGTTCGTCAGCGGGGCGGCGCTGGTGGCCTGGGCCACCCCGCAGGTGACCGCGTCGGTGATCTTCGTCTGGTTCTTCAGCCCGGACGGGGGCATCGTGGACTGGGGGCTGGCCAAGCTGCCGTCCTGGCTGGGCGGCGGAGCCCAATGGGCCCAGTACAACTGGGCCACCACCGGCGCGCTGCCCGCGTACACGATCGCCACGCTCCTGGTGGTGTGGACGTCGTTCCCGTTCGTCGCGGTCACCGTGCTGGCCGGGCTCAAGTCGATCCCAACCGAACTGTACGAGTCGGCGAGGGTGGACGGGGCCGGCCCGTGGCAGGGCTTCAGGAAGATCACTTACCCGATGCTCAAGCCGATCTTCCTGATCCTGGTGCTGCTGTCGGTCATCTGGGACTTCAACGTCTTCACGCAGACCTACATCATCACCGGCCAGCTTGGGAACCGGGACGAGTACAACCTCGCGCTGAACTCCTACAGCCAGGCTTTCCAGCTTCCGCCCGAGGTCGGGCTCGGCTCGGCGCTGGCGCTGATCCTCACCGTCATCCTGCTGATCATCACGGTCGGCTACATCAGGGCGAACATCAAGCAGGGAGCGCTCGCATGATCGGCATGACCGCGCGGGCAGGCGCCGCCAGGCGGTATTCGGCCAAAAGCTCGCGCCGGGTCAAGCGGACCCGCAAGATCGTGCTGAACAGCACCGGCGTGATCGTCGCGCTGCTGGTGCTGTTCCCGATCTTCTGGATGCTCTCCACCGCGTTCAAGCCGCCCACCGAGATTCTTTCCCTGACCCCGCATCCGCTGCCCGCACACCCGACGCTCGGCAACTTCACCCAGGTCATCAACGGCAGCGCGTCGGGCTCGGGCGGGGCGTTCTGGACGTTCTTCCGCAACAGCATCTTCGTCACGGTCTGCGCGGTGGTGCTGGCCTCCGCGCTGTCGCTGCTGGCCGCGGTGGCCGTGGCCAGGTTCAGGTTCCGGCTGCGCACCTCGTTCCTGATCATGCTGCTGATCGTGCAGATGGTGCCGGGCAACGCGCTGGTGATCCCGCTGTTCCTCGACTTCAGGTCGCTGAACCTGCTGGACAGCCTGACCGGCCTGATCCTGCTGTACGCGGGCTTCGCGCTGCCGGTGTCGATCTGGCTGCTGCGCAACTTCGTGGCCACCGTTCCCAAGGAACTGGAGGAGGCGGCGGCCATCGACGGGGCCAGCCCGGCCCGCATCTTCTGGCGAATCCTGTTCCCGCTGGTCTGGCCCGGGCTGGTGGCGGTGAGCACGCTGGCCTTCATCACCGCGTGGAACGAGTTCGTGTTCGCCCTCACGTTCTTGTCCAGCCAGGGCGACTACACGCTGCCGATCTACATCGGGTACTTCTTCGGCCGCGGCTCGGCCGCGTGGGGGCCGATCATGGCCGCCTCGACCCTGTACACGATCCCGCCGGTGGCGTTCTTCCTGATCGTGCAGCGCCGAATGGTCGGCGGCCTGGTCGCCGGGGCGGTGAAGGGATGAGCCAGGACGCCTCGCTGAACCGGCTGGCCGATGCGGTCCTGGTCCCGCCGTTCCCCGGCATCACCGTCCCCGGCTGGCTGCTGTCCGCGCTCGAGCGCGGGCTGGCCGGGGTCACGCTGTTCGGGCTGAATGTGGCCGACGCGGCGCAGGTGGCCAAGCTGACCATGCGGCTGCGGAACGCCACCGACGAGCCGGTCATCGCGATCGACGAGGAAGGCGGCGACGTCACCAGGATCGCGCACAGGACCGGCAGCCCCTACCCGGGCAACGCGGCCCTGGGCGCCGTGGACGACGCCGTCCTGACGACCGAGATCTACCGTGCGCTCGGCTTGGATCTGGCCGCGGTGGGGATCAACGTGGACCTGGCCCCGTCGGTGGATGTCAACACCGCGGCCGACAACCCGGTCATCGGCACCCGGTCGTTCGGCGCGGACACCGGCCTGGTGGCCAGGCACGCCGCGGCCGCGGTGACCGGCCTGCAGTCGGCCGGGGTGGCCGCCTGCGCCAAGCACTTCCCCGGGCACGGCAGCACCAGCGCCGACAGCCACCACGTGCTCGCTTCGGTGGACGGCGGCCTGGACGAGCTGCGGCGCCGTGACCTGCCGCCCTTCGAGGCGGCCATCGAGGCGGGCGTCCAAGCGATCATGCCGGGGCACCTGCGGGTGCCCGGGCTCACCGGTGGGCTGCCCGCGACCTGGTCGGCCGCGGCCATCACCGGGCTGCTGCGCGGCGAACTGGGATTCTCCGGGGTGGTCATCAGCGACGCGCTGGAGATGCGGGCGGTGAGCAAGCCGCACGGCGTGCCCGAGGCCGCGGTGCGCGCGCTCGCGGCCGGGGCGGACCTGCTGTGCCTCGGGCGGGACCAGGACGAGGAAATGTACCTGGCCGTACGGGCCGCGGTCGCCGCCGCCATCACGGCGGGCAGGCTGCCCGCGGAGCGGGCCGAGGAGGCCGGCCGCCGGGTGGCCGCGCTGCGGGCCTGGCTGGCCGGCGCCCGGCCGGACGGCGCCGCGGCGGTGCCGGGCGACGGGAACGCGGTCAGGGCCAGGGACGCGCTGGCCGGGCTGGCCGCCGCCCGCCGGGCGCTGCGCGTGTCCGGGCTCAGCCGCCCGCTGGCCGACCCGCTGGTGGTCGAACTGCGGCCGCTGCGCAACATCGCGGTGGGTTCCGTGCCGTGGGGACTGGGGCCCTGGCTGCACGGCGGCGTGTACCGGATCGACACCGGCCCTGACGAGGTCAACCGGGACCACGCGATCGAGGACGTGCTGACCAAGGCGGCGGGACGGCCGCTGGTGGTGGTGGTCCGCGACGCGCACCGGCACCCGGCCGCCCGCGCGGTCACCACGGCTTTGCTGAGCGCCCGCCCGGACACGGTGGTGGTGGAGATGGGGCTCCCGCTCTGGCGCCCGGCCAGCGGCGGCTACGTGGCCACTTACGGTGCGGCCAGGCCGAAC
>DATAWQ010000121.1:0-41715 GCA_036267135.1 Streptosporangiaceae bacterium
ATTCCCTCAGCTGCCAGGGTGCTCTGCTCAGGCCCGGCGCGGTCGATGGCGCACAGGACAGTGGTCACTGTGGCGCCGAGCTCGCGCAGGGCGCTGGCCGCCGTGGCCACCGCTCCGCCGGTGGTGATCACGTCTTCCACCAGTGTGACAGTGCAGCCCGCCGGGTCGCCGCCCTCAGCAAGCCGGCGCGTGCCGTAGCCCTTGGCCTGCTTGCGCACGAACAGCGCAGGGATGCCGGTCGCCTGGCTGAGCACGGTGGCCAGCGGCACACCGCCGAGTTCAAGCCCGGCCAGGAAGCTGGTGCCGGGCGGCACCAGCGCTGTCATCCGGCTGGCCACCCGCTGCAGGAGGACGGGATCGGATTCGAACAGGTACTTGTCGAAGTACTCGTCGCTGACCTGGCCGGAGCGCAGCGTGAACGTGCCGCGCAGGCGGCAGCGCGTATCAACGTCCCCTGCCAGCTGGGTGAGGTCGCTTCCTGGCACGCCACGATCCTGCCAGACCCCTGGGCCCCCAGACCAGCCAGGCACGCACGGATGGTCAGCGAGATCGCCCTCCCAGCCTCACTCACCAGCGCCGGGTGGGTGGGCTTAGTGGAGATGACCGGGGCGCATGGTGCCCCTGCTGCGCCCAGCTGCGGGCCTTCAGCGGGCAGCGAGTCGCTGGCGGGGGCCAGCATCCAGGTGGCCGCGCCTTGGGTGGATGAGGGGAAGACCACCGCGGACTTTCACCGCCAAACACGGCATCAACTTCCCGCTCGGGCACAGCGCCGATGCCCGCGCGATCGCCAGGCTGACCCGCGCGTTCGCCAACGAGGACTCTCTGTACCTGCGATCCACCGGCTTCGTGCTCGACTCGCAGGGCAAGGTGATCGTGAGCGTGTACTCCAGCGGCGCCATAGGCCGCTTCGTGCCCGAGGACGTGACTGCCCTAGTGCGCTACGTCCGCGAGCACACCACTCGGGTGGACACGAACTGACCTCCGCGCCGCGCGATGCCCGGCCAGAGCGGCCGAGTGTTGCTGTATGCAACACTTAGGAGAGATTTCACGACCCTAAAGGAGGCTGGCATGGCGAAGCCATTGCTGAGCACCAGCGCTGTGGCCGGGCGAGCGGCGGCCCTGCTGCGGGTGCGGTGGTTCGTCCGCGCGCCGGTGTGGGCCTACCGGGCGCGGCTGGGTTTCGTGTTCGGGTCACGGCTGCTGATGCTCGAGCACACCGGGCGCAAGACTGGGGGCCGCCGGCACGCGGTGCTGGAGGTGGTCGGCCGTATCGGGCCGGGTGGGCATGTAGTCGCGTCAGGTTTTGGTGAGCGGGCCCAGTGGTTCCGCAATATCCGGGCTGAGCCCCGGGTGCGGGTTTACCTGGGCGGCCACCGGCCGGTGGCCGCCACCGCCCGGGTTCTCGGTCATGGCGAGGCGGCCCGCGTGCTGGCCACCTATGCCAGTGCTCATCCCCGGGCGTGGGCCGCATTCGCGCCGGTGCTGGAGCACACCCTTCAGGCGCCTCTCAGCGGCGATGAAACCGCCTTGCCGCTAGTGGTCCTGGACGTCACAGCGATCAGCCCGGGGGCGCTGGAGAATCACCACCACGGTGGTCGCGGCCGGGCCAGCCACAGCCACGGCAGCCCAAAACGCGTACCGGACCGGCGGCGAAGATTCTGATCCAGACACCCCGTCCCCAAGCAAGCCAGCTGGGGATGTATTCGCGCCAGACAATGCACGACTGAATCGCGAAACGACGCACCTGAACGCCGCCGGGGGTGTCGCGCGGCAGCCGGGGAAGACGGTCACGCCGAATACCACTCCGCCCAGATCTTCGTGCGCCCGATTGCCAGCCCGCTGACCCTCGGGTTCCTGGCGCTGGCCGTGGGCACGTTCACCATCGCCGGCGTGGAACTGTCCTGGATCAAAACCGGCCAGGACGAATTCGCGGGCCTGGCCGTCATGTTGTTCGTGTTCCCTCTGCAGGCTGTCGGCAGCATCTACGGCTTCCTGGCCGGCGACAGCATCGCTGGGACCGGGATGGGGCTGCTGGCCGGTGGCTGGCTGGTCATCGGGGCGCTGACCTTCACAGACCATCGCGGGCGGGCCACCGGCGCGCTGGGGCTGATTCTGCCCGCCGTCGCCACCCGCACCGGGCCATTCTGAGGGAGCGCCGGGCGCAGCAGGGCCTGCTGGGCCGCCTCGGCCACGGCGCTCACATCCGCCAGTTCCCCTTCCCTGCGGTGCCGTCCGACGCTGGCGACCACCCCAGCCACTACCGGACCCAGGTAATGTATATTGCAATAGTTACGAGTTACAAGTATGTGTAGGTGCAATACTATGGGCAAGCTGGTTCCGGCCGCCTCCTCACCGCGCGGGCAGGGTGGCGGGCATCCCGAGGCCGACATGGTGGATGCGGTGCTGTTGGCGAGCAGATCCCTGGCCGCGATGACGGCCCCATGGCCCGGTATGGCCGCGGAGGAGATCACGCTCGCGCAGTTCCGTGTGCTGCAGGTGCTGGCGTCTGAGGGCCCGCAGCGGATGGCTGATCTGGCCACGGCCGTGAACGTGGCGCCGTCCACGGCGGCGCGGTTGTGTGACCGGCTGGTCCGCAAGGGCCTGATCCGGCGGCACCGCACCCCGGCAGACCGCCGCGCTGTGCTGGTGACGGTCACGGCGGCGGGCCAGCGCGTGGTGAGCCAGGCCACCGCCTGGCAGCGGGCACTGGCCGAGGAGATCCTGTGCCAGCTTCCGCATCTGCAGCAGCGCGCGGTGGCCGAGGTGCTGCGGGCCTTCGCGGACGCGGCCAGCATGCTGGCCCGCGCCCGGTGGCCCGCGGACACGCACACCGGGCGGAAGCAGCAGGAGTGACCAGGCAGACATGCGGACGGCCTCACCGTGCGGCCGCGGACATGACCCGCGTGGGCGCGGGGCGATCGACGGGCTGGAGAGGAAGGTAATGTCGGCGGTGACGGTGGATGCGGCTATGCCGCGGTGGTCTGATCGGGTGGTTGCCTGGCTGCGGGCAGGCCGGGGCGGGATGTTCGTGCTGGCCGTGATCACCGGCCTGGGGTCGGGCCTGGGCGCGGTCGCGTTCCGTTACCTGATCTACTTCTTCACCTGGCTGTTCACCGGGCATTCCCAGTTCGGCCAGGAAGGCTACGTGGGCAGCTCGCACCTGCCGTGGCTGGGCCTGGGCTTCTTCGTCCTGATCCCGGTCGTCGGCGGGCTGCTGTACGGCCCGCTGATCTACCGGTGGGCCCGGGAGGCCCGCGGGCACGGCGTCCCCGAGGTGATGATCGCTGTCGCCGAGAATGGCGGCCGGATCAGGCCCCAGGTCAGTGTCGTCAAGGCGGTCGCCTCCGCGCTGTGCATCGGGGTCGGCGGCTCGGTGGGCCGGGAGGGGCCGATCGTGCAGATCGGCTCGGCGCTGGCCTCGTCGCTGGGCCAGGTGGTCAAGATGCCGGAGAACCGGATGCGGATCCTCGTTGCCTGCGGGGCCGGCGGCGGCATCGCGGCGACGTTCAACGCACCTATCACGGGCGTGTTCTTCGGCGTGGAGATCATCCTGCGCGAGTTCGCCCTCGACGCCCTGTTCATGGTGATGCTGTCGTCGATGCTGGCCGACGTGATCGGGCGGGCGTTCGTGGGCAGCAAGCCGTTCCTGTCTGGTTTCCCGGCGGGCATCAGCCTGCACCACACCACCACCTACCTGCTGGTGGCGGTTCTGTCGGTGATCGCGGCGCTGATCGGGGTGGGCTTCGGCAAGATCGTGTATCTGGTCGAGGATCTGTGGGACAGGCTGTGGAAGGACCGGCCCGAGTGGGCGCGGCCCGCCGTCGGCGGCATCGCCCTGGGCCTGCTCCTGCTGGCCATTCCGCAGATGTACGGTGTCGGCTACCCGGTGATGTACAAGGCCGTCGCCGGCGGGTACGTCCTGTGGTTCCTGCTGGTCCTGGCCATCGCGAAGATCGCGGCCACCAGCCTGACCCTGGGCATCGGCGGGTCCGGCGGCATCTTCGCGCCGTCGCTGTTCATCGGCGTCATGTCCGGCTACGCCTACGGCGACATCGTTCACCATCTCTTCGGCGCGAACGCGGGCCAGCCCGCGCTGTACGCGGTCGTGGCCATGGCCGCGGTGTTCGCCTCCGCCGCCGGTGCGCCGCTGACCGCGCTGGCCAGCGCGGTAGAGATGACCGGGGACTTTGTCATCACGCTTCCGGTGATGCTCGCCGTCGCCCTGGCCACGGTGGTCTCCCGGACGCTCAGCTACGGCACCATCTACACCACCAAGCTGCTGCGCCGCGGGCAGGACATCGACCGCGCCGCCCCCTGGCGCGCCCTGCAGGACATCAAAGTCGCCGACGTCATGCACGCCTTCCGCCCACCCCTGCCCGAGCCACCCCCGTCCAAGGCTGTTGCCGCCGCCAACGGCAACGCCCCAGATTGGGCTGCGCTGGCCGGCCCGGTCGTCGGCCAGCACGACCCGCAGGCCCTGTTCGACGCCGAATCCCTGACCGGGGCCCTGCGGCAACTGGAGGTCTACGGCCGCGACGGCCTGCCGGTCCTGTCCGCCGACGGGAGACATGTGCGGGGCTGGGTCACCGGTGCCAGCGTCCTGCGCGCCATCACCCGCCAGCTCGGTACCGACCAGACCCAGGCAACCGACGCCCAGCTCGCGGCCGACTACGAACATCCCGACGAAGCCTCACTGCTGCGGCGCCCTCCGACTCCGCTGGAGAACTACCGGGTTATCGAGCTCAGCGTCGGTGACGGCTCACCGGCCGCGGGCACCGAGCTAGGCGCGGTCAACTGGCCACCCGGCACCATGCCAGTCTCGGTGCTCCGCAACCGCACCTACAACGATGCCGACCCCGGCCTTACCCTCCGCCTGGGTGACCGGATCAGCCTGCTCGCCCCCATGCTTGCCGGGGAACCAGAACAGCCAGCTGGGCAGGGCCCTCATCAGGCAAGCGAGTGAGCAACGCAGATGCCCGATAGCCTCGGCACCGTGGCTGATGAGATCGCCGACGGTGTTGAGGCGCTGCAGGAGGTAACGCGGATGCTTACCGGGGTGGCCCTGCGCAGCGTGGACGTCCTGGAGGGTGCGGTGTCACTGCCCCAGCTCCGGGTGCTTGCCGTGCTGGCCGATCTTGGCCAGGCCCGGTCCGCGCGCGTGGCCACCACCCTGGGCCTGGAGCCGTCCACCGTCACCCGCCTCGTGGACCGGCTGGTGGCCGCAGGACACGTCACCCGGGTCATGGACCCCAGCAACCGCAGTGCGGTGATACTCGAGCTGACCGCCAGCGGCCAGCGCCTGGTCGCCGACGTCGCCGCCTGGCGGCAGGCCGAACTGCGGCGGATCCTGCTGCGGCTCGAACCCCGCGACCGGATCACGCTGACCAGCGCGGCGCGGCGGCTGTTCGAGGCGGCCGGCGAAGGCTACGGGCCAGTCCCACGCGGCCCCGTCCCGCTGTGAGGCCACCGTGCCCGCATGGTCAGGTAAGGCTGGTCAGGCACGGGTCAGCCTGGGGGCCCTGGATCATGACCGCGCCGGAACGCAGGGCCTGGGCCCAGCTGAGGTCGCCGCGCCAAACCTCGGTCATGGCCCGCAGGCTGGCGGTCAGGGTTACAGCGACGGGATGGCCGGGGTCAGCATCGCAGACATCGGCATCATCTGGGGTGATCACCAGCCACCAGTTGCGGCTGCTGGCGGGGACTTCGGGGAACGTGAAGTGGATGACTGTCCGGCCGTCGGGAACTGCGTCGTGGTCGATGTTGCGGTGCATGTCCCACAGCAGCCGGGCGCGACCATCGGCCTGCTGAGCTGGAGCACGCACCCGTCACCCGAAACGAACCCCAACGGCCGCCCCGGCATCATCCCGAGTCACTTTCATCGGAGGGTCGCTCAAACCGAAGCGCCCGCACCGGAGGTTGCCGTAGGACGCGATCAACCGGCTGGCCATAAAGCTGAGCAGGTTGTTCCCTTCCGCCGGGTCCGGCGTCGGCGCCCGCCCCAGCACCCCCTGGTTGTGCGCCAGGAATGACACCTGGACCTTCATCATGTTCGCGCAGAACGCCCGCGGGCTGTCAAAAGCGGCGTTCGACGGCGCGATCGCGGCCTGCCCCATACCGGCCCGGTAAAGATCGGTCTTCGCCACGCTGAACCCACCCTGCACCAAGGTCATCGGATCGTTTCGCGGCACCAGAGCCACCGGCGGCGCCTGACTCCGCGCCGCGGACAGTTCATCCAGCGCCTGCGAGGTCCCCGGCGCCCCGCTCTGGGACAGATCAGGCGCCTCAAACGGCCGGCACCGAAGAGCAGGATCAACGAAATCGTCCAGCAGGGCGTTATCGCTCCCATTGCTGATCTGCGTCGCCCCCGACAGCGCCGCGGCGTTCTTCCGGCTGAACTGCGCCGTCCGCCCCCCGTGGGTGAGCAAGTAAAGCGTGGTCACGTTGTCGCTCGGATCCTGATCGACCAGAGCAAAGCTTCGCGTGGTCAGGCAGGCCTGCTTCGATACGGGGGAGATCCCTGCCGACGGAATTTTCAGTTTGCCCCGCGCTTCCGCCTGGAAGGCAGCACGGAAGAACGGCGCGCCGTTGCAGAAGGACACCTGGCCGAACATCGACCCCTGCAGACCGTTGACGCAGTCTCCCTCCTCCAGTGCGTGCGACGTGGCCCCGATCTGCCTCAAGTTGCCGCCGTTGAAGCCGAAGTCGATGGTGACGACCGCGCCGTGCGGCAGCTTGGGCACGGCGGGCGCGGCGGCGGGCCTGGTGCCCTGGGTGATGACGAGCGGTTCGTACACCGACAGCGCCCCGCTGGCCGGATCGAGGACGGTCGCCTGCACGAAGGCCCCGAGGTTGCCCGCGTTGGCCATGGTGCAGCCGGAAGCGGCCGCGTCGTCGCCGTGCGGCCCGGTGAGCAGGTACGGGGCGGCGAGCCCGGCGGCGCTCAGCGGATGCGCCGGGACGATGATGTCGCAGTTCGAGTTCACCGCCTGGTTGGCGGCGGTCAGCGTCGTCCGGTTATGCCCCAGAGCGATCGAGCGCAGAGTGATTGCTAAGGCGATGGTCAGCGCGACGGCCAGGAGCCCGGCCGTCAGGGCGAGCCTCGGCTTGGCCGAGCGGCCCGGGCGCCGGTAGAGACGGGGGGCACTCCGGTAGGAGCGGGAACGGCGGTACGGCATGGCATGCCTTCCTGATCCGGTCCCTGTCCCGATTCGGAACATTAGAACTCCAGCGCTGCCCGCACCACCGAATCCGAATAAATGATGTCGCCTTCCGCGCCGCAGACCGCGACGACGGGCCAAGAAAGCCCGCCAGGATCGTCCAGCGACAATGCACGTGACCTGCGCAAACGATGCCCCGTTACCGCAAATAGATCGATTCGAGCCGATTCCGTTATTGATCTCGCTAGGATCGTGCCTCAGCAACCCGCCTATTGCGTCTATCGGGCCGGCGCGCCGCACGCCAGCAGGCGTCGGAGCGTTGATCGCGTCCCTGTCCCCCGCAGGCCCAGGGCGCATCGGGAGGTACATCTGTGTTAATCAGGCACCGCCGCCGGACGCTGACCGCCGCCCGGCGGGACCGCGATGACGTTTGACACCCTGTCCGTCGGGCCGCCGCGTCTGCTGGCCGGCCTGGAGCACTGGCAGCGGATCGACCTGACGGCGTACCGGAAGGTGTTCGGCCAGTCGCCGCGGCTGACCGCCGAGCAGCTCATCAGCATGGCGGAGCGGGTCGACCTGCGCGGCCGGGGCGGTGCCGCCTTCCCGGTCGCGCGCAAGCTCGCGGCGGTGCGGGACGCGACCCGCACGCGCAAGCGGCCGCCGATGGTCGTGGTCAACGGGACCGAGGGCGAGCCGGGCAGCGCCAAGGACAAGTTGCTGCTGATCAGGTCGCCTTACCTGGTCCTGAGCGGGGCGATGGTGGCGGCCCACGCGCTGCGGGCCAAGCTGATCGTGGTCGCCGTCAGCGACGCGCTGGCGGCCCGGTCGGTCACCGAGGCGGTGGCGGCCGAACCAGGCCTCGCGCGCAAGATCCGCGTCATGGAGGTGCCGGACCGGTTCGTGACCGGCGAATCGAGCGCGCTGATCAACGCGCTGAACGGCAAGACCCCGCTGCCGTCGGGGCAGGCCAGTCACGCCAGTTACCGCGGGCTGGGGCAGCGGCCGACGCTGCTGTCCAACGCGGAGACGTTCGCGCAACTGGCGGTGCTCACGATGGTGGGGCCGGACGCCTACGCCTCCGCGGGCACCAAGGCCGAGCCCGGCACCCTGCTGCTGACCGTGGGCGGCGCCGTCGACCGGCCGGCCGTCGTCGAGGTGCCGGTGGGGCTGCCGCTCGGGCACGTGCTCGACCTGTGCGGCGCCGATCCGGGTGAGGGCATCCTGGTGGGCGGCTATCACGGTGGCTGGCTGCCCGGCCAGGACGCCTGGGACGTCCCGGTCAGCCGGGCCGGGCTGGCGGCGGCCGGCGGCACCCTGGGGGCGGGTGTGGTGCTGGCCCTGCGGCCAGAATGCTGTCCGCTGAGCGAGGTGGCCAGGGTCGCGGCCTATCTGGCCAAGGAGTCGTCCGGCCAGTGCGGGCCGTGCAAGCTGGGCCTGCCCGGCGTCGCCCGTTCGCTGGCGGCCCTGGCCAACGGGTCGGGAGGCCCGGCGGCGCTCGACACCGCGCGCCGGGGGGCGGCCGCCGTCCGCGGCCAGGGCGCGTGCGGGCATCCCGACGGGGTGTCCCGGTTCGTGCGGTCCGCCCTGGAGGTGTTCAGCGATGACGTCGCCGCCCACGCGATCCGCGGCGGGTGCAACCGCCCGGCGGGCGACGTGCTGCCGGTGCCCGCCGCCGCGGGAGAGACCAAGCTGGCCCTCGACTGGACCCGCTGCCGCGGGCACGGGCTGTGCGCCCACATCGTGCCCGAGCTCGTGCAGCTGGACGGTCAGGGCTTCCCGGTCATGCTGGACACGCCGGTGGCGCCGTGGCTGCAACGCGACGCCGCGCAGGCCGTCGCCATGTGCCCCGCGCTTGCGCTCCGGCTGGTCCCGGCGGGCCCGGCCCCAGCCCGGCGGGGCGCGCTCACCCGGGCGCTGACCGCCGGCCGCGACCCGGTGGCCGACACCGTGCCCGACCTCGCCGTCTCCGAGGAATGGATAGCCGAGATCGCTAACCTGCGCGAAATCTCGTCCCGATAGGGCCCGCAGCGGCTGTGAGCCAACCCCTTTACTGAACGGTGGCCACCTGACCGCCGGCGCCCAGAACGTCGCCAGCCAACCGCGCCCTGCCAAGCCCCCGCAGCGCCCATCAGCCCAGCTCGGCCGGCAGCAGCGCGGACACCTGCCACCCGCCGGCCGGGGTGGGGCCGCAGGTCAGGCTGCCGCCGCAGGCGGTGACCCGGTCCCGCATCCCGGCCAGGCCGTAGCTGCCACCGGACCGCTCCAGCCCGGATCGCCGGTGCGGCGGCGCGGCATTGACGACGTTCACCGCCACGCTGGCCTCGTGCCCGTCGATGGTGATGTCGACCGAGGCGCCGGGCGCGTGCTTGACCGCGTTGGTGAGCGCCTCCTGGACCAGCCGGTAGGCGGCCTCCGAAGCGGCCGGGGTCAGCTGACCGCACGGGCCCAGGAAGCGGCAGGTCACGGCCTGGCCGGTCTGGCTGGCCCGGCGCACCAGCTCGTCGATCATGTCCAGCCCGGCAGCGGAGCCGGCCGGCGGCTGGCCGTCCAGCAGCTCGACCAGCCTGCCCACCTCCGTCTGGGCCTGCGCGGCGGCCTCGGCGACCGATTCCAGGGCGCTGGTCACGCCGGCCCGGTCGGCCTCGGGCAGCCGCTGCCCGGCGCTGGCCTGGACCACCATCAGGCTGAGGCAGTGGGCCACGATGTCGTGCAGCTCCCGCGCGATCCGGGCCCGCTCGTAGCGCACGGATTCCAGCGCGAACAGCTCACGCTCGGACTCCAGCTCCTGGTTGCGCGCGTGGAGCTGCTCGTTCATCGTGCGCCGGGACCGGACGACCCGGCCGGCCAGCCACGGGCCGATGGTGATCATCAAGGAGACCGGGCTGAAGCCCAGGCTGGCGACGTTCACCGCGACCGCCAGCGCGGCGGTCATACCCAGCCCGGCCCCCAGGCCGGCCCCGGCGCCGAGGGCGTAGCACAGGAAGAAGAGCACCGCGAGGAACGGGACGCCAAGCGCGCCGTTGAACGCGGCGGCCAGGCCGAGCGGCGGCACGGCCAGCAGCAGCGCGCACAGCACCAGGGCCGGGGCCAGCGGCCAGCCGCGGCGCAGCCTAGGCATAGCCGCTGACCAGCGGGAGCCTGGCCGTCGCGGAGCAGACGCCGTCGGCCACCCGGCTGTCCACGGTGCCCCCGTGCAGCCCGGCCCGTTCCCTGGCCACGGCCAGCACCGCCCGCAGGTCGGCGGTCGGCGCGGGCCGGCCGCGGACGTGCAGTTCCAGCGCGTCGGGGCCGAACCTGAGCCGGACGTGGACGGCCGCGTCCGGGGCGTCGTCCAGCGCCAGCAGCAGGTGCTCGACGATGCGGTAGCCGGACAGCTCGAGCCCGGCGGGCAGCGGCCGCGCGGGCCCGTCCACGCGGAGCCTGGCGTCGGCGCTGGTGGCGCGCGCGAGCAGCTCGGACAGCCGGGCCAGCGTGGGCTGTGGCTGGGTTGAGCTCGGCTCGTGCAGGGCGCCGAGCACCTCGCGCAGGTGGCCGAGCACAGCCCGGCCGTCGTGCTCGATCGAGGCCAGGGCCTGCCTGGCCGCGGCCTGATCGGTGGCCGCGGCGCCGAGCCCGGCCGCCGCGGTGGCGGCGATGCCGTCGAGACTCGTGCGCAGGGTGGCCTCGAGGTCGGCGCTGACCCGGGCCCGGTCGGCCTGGACGGCGAGGCGGGCCGTCTGCTCCCGCTGGCGGCGCAGCTCCGCCGCCAGCGACCGCAGCGTTCCGGCCGCCCGCGTCCTGGCCTGGACCAGGCGGCCGGCCCCGAAGAACGCGACCAGGAGCGGCAGCACGAAGACCAGTCCCTGGCCCTCGATCTGCGGGTCGTACAGGGCTTCCGCGATCGCCGCCCCGCCGCACAGCAGCAGCCCGGCCGCGGCCCTGGCCCCGTCCCGCCTGGCCGCGACCGCGAACGCGACCAGGAAGATGGCGGGCAGAGCGACGCCGCAACGGACCAGCGGGCCGAAGACGAGCCCGTTGAGCAGGGCCGCGGCCATCAGGACCGCGGCCGCGATCAGCGGGGCCCGGCGGCGCCAGGCCACCGGGGCGATCATGACGAGCACCCCGACGAAGGCGCCGGCACTGATCTTGGGCGGGGTGGCGGCCAGCACACCGGTGGCGAGGAGGGCCGTGCCGGCCGCGAGCAGCACGGCCGCCGCGAGGTCAAGGACGCTCAGCCCCGCGACGGTCCAGGTCAGCGGCGCCCGCAGGGCTCTGGCAGTGGCCATTCCCCCCACCTCCCGCCAGGGTGATGATTCATTGTGGGCGTGCCGTGGCCGGGGTTCAACCCGCCCGCTACCGGCGATCCCCGGCCGGGACCGCGCCGGTGGCCGCGACGGCCGGCGCCTGGTGCCGCGTGGTCAGGCGCCGCCGCAGCAGCAGCGCGCCGAGCACGACCACGGAGATGACGAGCACACCCATCCCGAGGAGCCCGTACCAAGGCGGCGAGCCGTTCGCCAGGTGATCGTGCACCGGCGCGGCGTGCAGCGCGTAGATGAGATCGAACACACCCGCCGCGAGGGTCAGCCCGGCGGACACCGCCACCGCCGAGCGACCCTTTCCGGAGCGCAGCGACCCGAGCCCGGCGGCGATGAACAGCACGGGGGCCAGGATGATCAGTTGCACCACCCAGTAGGAGAACGCCCCCGGGTAGCTGGTGACCGTGCTGGGCGGGCTGTGCCCGTAACCGGCGCCGATGCCGTAGGTCTGCAGGGCGAGCACGGCCAGGAAAGGGACGATGACCGCCTCGGCGGCGCGGCGCCCGTCACGGATGAACCAGCCGGCGATGATGGCGGCGATGAAACCAGCCAGTGGAGTCATGACAGAACCTCCGATTTCACTACGGAGCAGGTCAGCCCCGTAGTTCCGATGCCGTGACTCTAGAAATTCCGACCCTCTCCTGACGTCCTGCGCACGGGTGGTGTTGGTAGCGGCCGGTCACTCTTGAGGACTACGTTTGGTCGCGAGCCGCGAGCGCGGCACCCTGGGGGGAATGCCCGATGACCGAGTCCGCTGGCGGCGAGCGGCGGCCGATCACCGTGGTGATCGCCGACGATCAGCGGATGGTGCGCAGCGGGCTGCGGGTGATTCTGGACACCGAGCCGGGCATCAGCGTGGTGGCCGAGGCGGGAGACGGGGCCGAGGCCATCGAACTGGTGCGCAGGCACCGCCCGGCCGTGGCCCTGCTCGACATCAGGATGCCGGTGCTCGACGGACTGCAGGCGGCCAGGAAGGTGCTGGCGGTCAGCGCGCAGACCCGGGTGCTGATCCTCACCACGTTCGACGCCGACGAGTACGTGTACGAGGCGCTGCGCGCCGGGGCGAGCGGCTTCCTGCTGAAGGACGCCCCGGCCGACCAGCTCATCACCGCGGTCCGCAGCCTGGCGGCCGGTGACGCCCTCATCGATCCGGTCATCACCCGCCGCCTGATCTCCCGGTTCACCCTGGCCGCCCGCGGGCCGGTGGAGCTGCCCAAGGAACTGCGTGAGCTCACCGCGCGTGAGCTCGAAGTGCTCAGGCTGGTGGCGCGGGGCCTGTCCAACGTCGAGATCGGCCGGGAACTGGTGGTCGAGGAGAACACCGTCAAGACCCACGTGAGCCGGATCCTGATGAAGCTGGGCCTGCGCGACCGGGTCCAGGCCGTGGTGCTGGCCTACGAGCTTGGTTTCGTCGTCCCCGAGCCGCGCAGCCAGCCATCCTGACGGCCGCGAGGGGCCGCGATGTCCGGCGGCCCCTCGCGGTGGTGCGTGCTCCGGTCAGGCCGGCGTCACGACGTGCTTGGTCCAGATCGAGCTGGCGAACGGTTCGGTCCAGTCGTTGAGCCCGCTGGTCTCGAAGTTGTTGGTGGTGAACGGGGCGACGATGACGGCTTCGGGTGCGCTGGCGCCCTCGGTGTAGGCGATCCGCGGCGGGCCGTATCCGTTCGCGCCGTTCGCCGTGGCCACGGATTCGAAGTTGAAATTGGTGATGGCGGAGCCCTGCCACCAGAAGTCCAGCCGCTCCTGAGTCGAGGACACCGCCTGGTCGGTGGTGAGCAAGAGGTTGGATCCGGTGAAGGTGATGGCCGGGGTGTAGTCGAGTGGCTTGGCGCTGTTCGGGCCGAGGATGTCCTTCTTACTCCAGCCCGCGGTGTCCGGCTTCCACGCGAACAGCAGCTCGTCGGGATTGGGCAGGCCGGTTCCGCTGTTGTACGCGGCGTCCACGTCGACGTTGGTTCCGTCCCAGGTAACAGCCACGGAATCGAAGCTCTGGTCAGGCCCGACGTCAATGGTCCCGTCGGAAACCCAGGGGTTCGCGCCGTAGGGCTGGAAGAAGGAGTAGAAGCCGCCGTCGGTGCGCAGGGACACGATGACGATGCCCCGGTCGGTGGCCGTCACGACCGCGTCGTCGAACTCGTCCGACGACGTGCCGTCCGACACGGTCTCCTGACTCCAGCCGCCGCCGTTCTGGTACCACATCAGGAGGTTGCCGGAGCCGTCGGCCACCGTGACCACGGAGTTCGTGCCGGTGTGACGGGGCACGCCGGTCCAGGCGATCTGCGGGGTCTGAAGGCCGCCCGCGTTGCCCTGGGACACACTGCCGACCAGTTGCCCCTTCGACCAGACTCCCGTGCTGTCGCTTTGCTGGTAGAACCAGATGCTGCCGGCGTCGTCTTCGGCGGCGATCTGCACCGTGTTCGCGGTGGCGGCCATGGAGACAGTGACCAGTGGCTCGCCGTCCGGTGCGTGCGTGGCGACCGGGAATTTGGCCCAGCTGGTGGCGCCGAGCACCTGCTCGTAGGCGACGAGCTGGCCGGTGGCCGAAATCGCGGCGGTGACCAGGACTGACCCGTTCCACACCACCGGGCAGGCCGTGTTCAGCACCGCCGCCCCGGCAGGTGGTGCGGCCGCCAGCAGCGACCCGGCCAGCGTGGCCGCCCCCGCCGCCGCGCAGGTCACCCGGGCCAGGGCCCGGCGTGGGCGGGCGGTCGATTGCGTGCTTTTCATGGCGTTCTCCTCGGTTACTGGTGTGAAATCGACGCTACGGATGCCCCTGCGGCCGGTCATCCTGCCTGCGGCCGGCTTCGCGGCGGCCGGGTCATTCCTGCGGACTACGCCGTGGCCGCGCCGGCCGGGCGCGGTCCGGATTCCTTGCCGAAGGCCACGGCGGCGACGGCGAAGCCGAGCGCGGCCCAGCCCGGCACGACGCGGCCCCGCCACAGCGCGATGCCGATCAGGATGAGGCCGAGGATGTGCCCGATCGGGAACAGCCAGGACGCGAAGCCGATCGCCGGGACGGCGCCCATGCTGTCGATCAGCTTGCCGGTCACCGCCGGGTTCAGGCCGATTCTGGCCGCCCCGAGTGCGACGTTGTCCGAGCCGGCCACGGTCGACCAGAACAGGCTCATGAACGCGGCGAAGGCCAGCACCAGCCCGGCCGTGCCCAGCCTGGGTGCGTGCCGCTTAGCCAGCAGGCCCAGCGCGATCACCCCGGGGATCAGGGTAAACAGGGCCACGAGCGTCAGCCAGACGACGGCCGACTCGGCGCCCTGGTGCGCGGCGACGTTAGCCGCCATGGTGGTGTCGGAGTCGGCGGTGTAGTAGGGCAGGATGCCGCGCACGATCGCGATGGCGAGCGGGCCGATCGGCATCAAGATGGCCAAGGCCCTGCGGTCGAGCCCGGCCCGCGAGCGGGCGGTGACGCCCGCCTGGTGGGCGGCAGTGGTGGCGGCCATGGTGGTCTCCTTGTCGTGCGGATTCGCATGAATGGCCGGGCGGAAGCCCGATGCCGCCGATGCTCCCCCCGGCCGCGTCCCCGCGGCCACGGTGCGCCACCGCGCCCAGCCGGGAGAATCTCCTGGTTGTCCTGGGTGTACGCACCCAGGACAAGACCCAGATCTTGGGGTCATGATGAACCATGGCCGTCCAGTCCCACCCCACCCTCCGGGCCCACCCGGGTCACCGGGTGCTGGTGGGCTGCCTGTCCGGGCTGGCCCTGGCCGAACTCGTGACCGCGGTCGTCGCCGCCGTGGTGGGCCACGTCTCGTTCGCCGGGGCCGTCGGAGCCTTTACGGTCACCGACGGGGCCATGGGGCTGGCCTTCCCGGTCTGCGGCGGCCTGCTGGCCTGGCACCGGCCCCGCAACCCGATCGGCTGGCTGTTCCTGGCCGCCGGGCTGGGCATGGCCACCTCGGCCGCGGCGGCGTCCCTGTTCCAGGTGGCCGTGGGTTCGGGCTGGGATCAGGGCGCGCTCCGGCTGCTCGGCACCGTCATGGCGTACGCGTGGCCGTGGTCGATCGGGCTGTTCCTCCCGGTGGCGCTGCTGCTGTTCCCGGACGGGCGGCCCGCTGGGCCGCGCTGGCGCTGGCTGGTCTGGGCCGCGGCCGCGCAGAGCGTGCTGTTCGTGCTGAGCTTCGCCAACCCGGCGCCTCAGGTCTTCGACGGCCGTCGGGTGACGCTCTACCTGACGATCCCGGCCTACCACCGGCTGGCGCCGCTGTGGATAGCGGAGAATCTGGCCTGGGCAGCGATCTTCGCGTCCGCGATCGCCTCGCTGGCCGTCAGATACCGCCGGGGTGGCGACGCCGAGCGGCGCCAGCTTCTCTGGCTGCTGCTGGTCGGCCTGGTCGCGCTGCCCTACGTCGGGCTGGTGTGGGGCCTGCTGGGCTCGGGCCCGATCCTCGGACTGCTGGTGCTCCCGCTGATCCCGGCCGCCGTGACCATCGCCATCCTGCGGCATCAGTTGCTTGACATCCGGCTGGTGGTGTCGCGGGCGCTGTTGTACGTCCTGCTCACCGCGGCGGCGATCGGCGCCTACGCCGGCCTGGTCGCACTGCTGGACCTGACCGTGCGCAGCCGGGTCAGCTTCGGCAGCGCCGTGGTGGCCAGCCTGCTGGTCGCGGTGAGCTTCAACCCGGCCAGGGTGCGGCTGCAGCGGCTCATCGACCGCGCCCTGTACGGGGACCGCCGGGATCCGGTCCGGGCGGTCTCGCTGGTGGGGGAGCGGCTGGCCGGAACCGGGACCTCGGGCCTGCCCGGCGTGCTCGAGACGCTGTGCGGGTCACTCCGGCTGCCGTTCGCGGCGGTGCGGTCTGGGTCCGCCGAGGTGGCCGCGTACGGCATCGCCCCCGACCTGCTGCACCGCACCGCGCTCAGCTACGACGGCGGCCACGTCGGTGAGCTGGTCGTCGGGCTGCGGTCCGGGCAGCGCCGGCTGAGCCCGCCCGACCTCGCGGTGCTGGGCTTGCTGGCCGCGCCGCTCGCGGTGGCGCTGCACGCCACCGCGTTGTCGGCGGCGCTGCAGGAGTCCAGGATCGGCATCGTGGCCGCCAGGGAAGAGGAACGCCGCAGGCTCCGGCGTGACCTGCACGACGGGCTTGGCCCGGCGCTGACCGGGATCGCGTTCAAGGCCGACGCGGCCCGCAACACGCTCGACCGCCAGCCCGCGCAGGCCGGTGAACTGCTGGCCGCGCTGCGCGCCGACACCACGGCCGCGATCGACGACATCCGGCGGCTGGTCTACGGGCTGCGCCCGCCCGCGCTCGACGACCTCGGCCTGATCGGGTCGCTGCGCCAGCAGTCCGGCCGGCTGGGCCAGCGTCAGGACGGCGGGCCGGCGACCGTCGTGCTTGACGCCCCCGATGGCCTGCCGCCGCTGCCCGCCGCGGTCGAGGTGGCCGCGTACCGCATCGTCACCGAGGCCATGACGAACGCCACCCGGCACTCCGGCGGCACCAGGATCGAGGCGGCCCTGTCGCTGGCTGGCGGTGGCCACCTGCGCATCGAGGTCCGCGACGACGGCCCGGGCCACTCCTGGGCGCCTGGGGTGGGACTGACCTCGATGCGTGAGCGGGCCGCCGAACTCGGCGGCTCGTGCCAGGCCGGCCCGGACCCGGCGGGCGGCTGGCGGGTGGTCGCCCTGCTGCCGCTGGGCGAGGCCAGGCCGGTGGCCCCCCATCAGCCCAGCGCGGAAGTGAGCGCCTCATGACCATGAACGAGATCCGCGTCGTGATCGCGGATGATCACCCGGTGGTGCGGGACGGGCTGTCCGCGCTGCTCGCCTCGGTGCCGTCGGTCACCGTGGTGGGCGTGGCCGCCGACGGCCGGGAGGCCGTGCAGGCCGCCGTCACGCTCCGGCCCGACGTGCTGGTCCTGGACATCCAGATGCCCGGCCTGACCGGGGTCGAGGCCGCGCAGGAGATTGGCCGGGTCGCCCCCTCGGTCGCGGTGCTGATGCTGACCATGTTCGACGACGACTACTCCGTGCTGGCCGCGATGCGGGCCGGCGCCCGTGGTTATCTGCTCAAGGGCGCCCAGCAGGACGAGATCGTGCGCGCCATCCACTGCGTGGCCGCCGGCGAGGCCATCTTCGGGCCCGGCATCGCGCGCCTGGTGCTGGGCATGGCCGCCGGGCCCACGGCGGCGCAGCCCCCGTTCCCCGAGCTGACCGGCCGGGAGCGCGAGGTGCTGGATCTGATCGCGGCCGGCCAGCGCAACGCCGAGATCGCCCGGCGCATGTCGCTGGCCCCCAAGACCGTGGCCAATCACATCTCCGCGATCTTCGCCAAGCTGCAGGTGACCGACCGCAGCGAGGCCATCATCCTGGCCCGCGACGTCGGCCTCGGCCGCAGCGCCCCCGGCCAGCCCCGTTGACCCGGCCCGAGATCCGGTGAATCCGGTGCTCGCGGGTGTTGCGGCGGGGAGCCGCCGCCCTCATCACCTAGGATTCACCCGGGGTCAATAGGGCGAGACGTCACCGGGGGAGTCTTCCCGCGGCGGGCGAGGTGGCGCGCTGATGTATGCAATCTGCAAGAGTCGATCATGACGTCGGGGGGCACCGGCGGCACAACCCGGGGGGACACGGGAACCGGCCACTCGGCGTTCGACGCCGATCTGCTGGCCAGGTCGCGCGCCCTGCTGATCGGGGTGTCGGCCTACGAGTACGCCGAGTTCCCGCCGATCCGGGCCGCCCGCAACAGCCTGGCGGCGATGCGCTCGGTGCTGACCGATCCGGCCCTGGGTGGCTGGCCAGCCGATCGGGTGGCAGTCGCGGCGAACCCCGGTTCCGCCGCCGAACTGGCCAGCGGCCTCGCCGACCTGGCCGACGCCACCACGGGCGTGCTGCTGCTCTACTACGTGGGTCACGGCGTGCTGTCGCCCCGCGGTGAGCTCTGCCTGACCGTGACCTCCACCCGCCCGGACCGGCCGAAGATCAGCGGCCTGCCCTGGGACACCCTCGCCGACGTGCTGCGCGGCAGCCCGGCCAGCACCCGGCTGGCCATCCTGGACTGCTGCTTCGCCGGCCAGGCGATCGAGGGCCAGACAATGGAGGCACTATCGGGTGATGGCGATCCCGGCCTGGCCGACATCACGCACGTCGAGGGCGTCTACACGCTCACCGCGACGACCAGGAACCGCACCGCCCACGTCCCGCCGCCCGGCCAGCAGGACGGCGCCTGCACCTCCTTCACCGGCGAACTGCACGACCTGATCAAGGCCGGCCTCCCCGGCAAAGCGACCAGGCTGACCTTCGCCGACATCTACCCGGTGCTGCGCCAGCGGCTGCGCGGCAAGGGCCTGCCCGCCCCCGGCCAGCGCGGTGTCGATGCCGCGGGCCAGTTCACCCTGACCGCCAACGCTGCCATGGCCACCGTTCAGTCAACCACCGGCCAGCCCATCGCCGGCCCGCCAGGTCACGAGACCACCGCACCCGGGACCACCCCTCATCCAGACGACCCAGAGCAGCCAGACGACCCAGAGCAACCCACGAGCGCACGGCCGCCCGGCCCGGCCAGGCACGCCGCCCTCGTGGCCGATGCCCTGCGCGCCGCCCACTCGGTCCGCGACGAGAGCGCGCAGGCCCAGGACCTGGCCGCCATCGCGAAGGCGCTGGCCCGCACCGATCCTGACCGGGCCGCCCGGCTCGCCGTCGACGCCGCCCGCGTCGCCCAGTCGATCACCCGTGAGCCGCTGAAGGGCCCGGCGGTGGCCGCCGTCGCGGGCCCGCTGGCCACGGTCGACGCCGACCGGGCCGAACGCGAGGCCGAGGCGATCACCAGCGAGAGCGCCAGGGCCAGGGCCCAGGCCGCCATCGCCAGAGCCGTGGCGAGCACCGATCCCGACCGGGCCGCCCGGCTGATCGCCGACGCCGAGCGGCTGGCCGAGTCGGTCACCGACCGGGGCCAGAAGGCGTCCGCGCTGGCCGGGGTGGCCGACGGGCTCGCGGCCATAGACCCCGATCACGCCGAGCCGGTGGCCCGCTCGATCGGCGAGCCGACCCAGACCGCTCTGGCCCTGGTCAGCATCGCCAGGGCGGTCGGAACCACCGACCCCGACTGGGCGGCCAGGCTGATCGCCGACGCCGAGCGGCTCACCCAGGTCATCAGCGGCGCGAGCTTCCGGGCGCCGGTGCTGGCCGCGGTCGCCCGCGAACTGGCCGGCATCAACTCCGACCGGGCCGCCCGGCTCATCGGGGACGCCGAGCGCCTGGCCCAGTCCATCCCCGACCCGAACGGGAAGGGATCGGCGCTGGCCGCGGTGGCCGAGGGCCTGGCCGCGACCGATCCTGAGCGCGCCGAGCGCCTGGCCCAGTCGATCACCACGGCCGCATTCCGGGCGCTGGGGCTGGCCGCGGTCGCCGAAGCCCTGTCCTGCCCCCGTCAGGGCGGCCAGGGTGGGCAGGCCTAACTAGCTTTGGCGAACTCCCGAGGTTTGCTGCCCGCCGGAGCGGCCAGATAGCTGCGCATGGCCGAGGTCCGGCGCAGCTTGTCCAGGCTGCGCCGCAGCGTGGGGCCGATGCTGCCGATGGGCACCCCCAGGTGCTGGCTGATCTCGTGGTAGGTGGCCGGCGGGTCGTCGGACCACAGCCGCAGCAGCCGCTGTTCCCTGGCTGGGAGCTGCACTAATCCGTCGTGCACCGCCTGCCGCAACTCGGCCCGCAGCAGCCGGTCGTCCAGATTCTCCAGCTCCGGCAGCCGCTGGACCGCGCACGGGTCCGCATGTGGGTCGGTGCGCAGGTCCCTGCGCCGCTGCCGCGCCTGACGGCCGCATTCGCGCCGCGCGGTCACCGCCAGCCACCCCGGCAACGCCTCGGGCTCGAGCAGGTCGGTCAGGTGCTCCACCAGCCTGAGCCAGACGGTCTGGCAGACGTCCTGGGCGTCCTCGGCGGCGAGCCGGTAGCGGCGGGTCACCGACGCGACCACCGGCGAGTAGCGCCGCACCAGTTCGTTCCAGGCTGCTTCGCTGCCATCCACGCTCGCCCGCACCAGTTGACCGACGTCAGACTCCTCCACCGTCGGCCCCCCGCCGGCCCGCGCGGCCTTGGACTGCTTCATGACTCCCCGCCTTCCCGATGACCCCAGACGCCTGTCAGCCGAAGCTTTCTCGACTGTGGCCCGTGGGAGGCGGCATAACCACACGTAACGACCCACACCAAGGTCACATGATTCGCACAGGAGGCTCGCCGGGTGCATTGACCCCCGTGTGGCCGGGTGCGAGACTCGGCGCGGTTCGGCGAATGACCCAGCCAGTGAGCGGGATAAGGAGCAGCCAGCATGAAGTCCGCAAACCGCAGGCGGCGAGCCCTACTCCTCGCCGCGAGCACGTCCGCCCTCGCCTGTCTCGCCCTGTGCGCCCCGGCGGCCGCGCTCGCCCACACCACGGCCCGTGTCAGCGACAGCCCCTGCGGGCAGGTGAGCGCCGCGCCGGCCTACAAGCACGTCATCGTGATCATGGACGAGAACAAGTCCTACCGCGACATCATCGGCAGCTCGCAGGCGCCCTACATCAACTCGCTGGCCAGCGCGTGCGGGCTGGCCTCGAACTATCACAACATCACCCACGACAGCCTGCCCAACTACCTCGGCATCACCTCGGGGCTGACCTACTCCAAGCTGCTGCACTACGACGACGACTGCGTGCCCTCCCCGAGCTGCGAGGTCACGGGCAACAACGTCTTCCACCAGGCCAGCTCCTGGAAGGAGTACGCGGAGGGCATGCCGTCGAACTGCGACCTGAAGAACGCCGGCAAGTACGCGCCCAGGCACAACCCGTCGGTGTACGACACCGACCTGTCCGACTGCGGCAGCAACGACGTGCCGCTCGGCCCGGCCGGCAACTCCCCGCTGGTGACGGACTTCAGCAGCGAGGCGACCGCGCCGGCCTACGCCTACCTCACCGGCGACCTGTGCGACGACATGCACGGCGCGCCCAGCTGCAAGACCGGCCTGATCCAGGCCGGTGACAACTGGCTGTCCACCTGGATCCCGCTGATCACCTCGTCGACGGTCTACCAGGACGACGACACGGTGATCTTCCTGGTCTGGGACGAGGGCCACGGCGGCAGCATCGGCGAGAAGTGCTTCGACAACACCACCGACCCGAGCTGTCACGTCCCGGCGATCGTCATCGCCCCGTCGGTCCAGCCGGGCACCGTGGTGTCCACCCAGTTCGACCACTACTCGGTGCTGAAGACCTCCGAACAGCTACTCGGCCTGCCCCAGATCGGCATGGCCAAGACCGCCACGTCCATGCAAGTCCGCTTCAACCTGTAAACCCGGGTTCGCCGTTAGCCGCCGTTCAGCCGGGGGAACATGTGGCCGAAGACGTCGACGATGGTCTCGATGGCGTCGGCCCGGCTGATGTCCTCGTCCTCGCGGAGGTCGGGCGCGTCCATGCCCAGGCTCTTGGCCAGCGCGAGCACCCCGAACAGCGCCACCCGCGGCAGCGAGCGCAGCCGGGCGCCGGGGGCCAGCGCCGCCGGGTGGAACGGCGGCACCGGCCGGGGCGCGAGATCGGGCCAGGACTCGGGCGCTCGCGGGTGGTCCAGAGACAGCACCGGAGCCAGGTCACGGGCGGCCGCGTCGCGGCCGGTGAGCGGCCCGCCCAGCCTCCAGTGCTCGCGCAGGGTGCGGATGACCGAGGTGTGCCGGTACTCCGCGTTGATCACGGTTCGCTCCGGCGCCCAGGCCGAGATGGCGATGGCGGGCACGCGCAGGCCGGAGCGCTCGAAGGTGAAGCCCATCTGCCCGGCCGGCGCGGCCGGGACGGGCGGGGGGACCGCCGGAGGCGGGACGTGGTCGTAGGTGCCGCCGTGCTCGTCGAAGGTGACCAGCAGCAGCGTGTTCCAGGCGTTCGACCCGGTGGCCGACGACCCGGACCTGACCGCGTCGTAGATCCTGGCCAGCAGCGCTTCCCCGCCGATCAGCGGGGACGGCGGGTCGAACGGCACGTCCGGGTACAGCACGTCGAGCGCCGGGTGCATGTCGTTGTGCCCGTACAGCAGGTTGGGCTCGACAAAGGAGTAGGCCGGGAGCTGCCCGCTGGCCGCGTCCTCGACGAAGCGGTCCGTGGTGACGAAGTTCGTCCCGAACTTGTCCAGCAGTCGCCGCGCGTGGATCAGCCCGGTGATCGAGATGTGGCTCGGCGGGTCGCAGTACACCCGCCAGCTCAGGCCCCGGGCGTCGAGCCGCTCGAAGATCGTCTCGGCGCTGTTGCGGACCGGGAACGAGTCGGCCGGGTCCATATTGACCACGAAGCCGGACGAGGTCGCGGCGTGGAAGAACGACCGGTTGGCGAACGTCTGCGACGGCACGTCGCAGAACCAGTGGTCGAACGTGGCGAAGCCGCGGGCCAGCGCGGAGAGCACCGGCATCTGCCCGGGGGTGTACCCGGTCATGATCTGGGCGTACTCGTCGTAGCCCGGCGCACGGCCGGTCTCGCCGGTCAGCGTGCTGATGTAGTCGGCCACGAAGCCGTCCATCGTCGGCGGCTGCCACTTGTTGACCGGCGCGTTGTACGGGGCGGCCATGCTCGCGTACGGCTTGCCCCGGTTGCCCACCGGGTCGATCACCCCGAACAGCTGGGTGTTGACGTGCGGGTACTCCTCGCCGGGGTCGGGCCTGGGCGTGTCCATCCCCGGCGCCACGCCGTAGCGCACCGCGGTACGGCCGTCCGCGCCACTGGCCCAGGACGGGATCGGATTGCTCAGGTCGCGGCCCAGCACGCCTTCGAACGAGGCCACCTCGCCCGGCTGGTAGAGCCGGCCGAGCAGGTTGTCGAACGACCGGTTCTCGAACATGACCACGACGACGTGATCGAGAGCGCTGGCCTTGTCGGGGGGTGGTGTCGGCACAGGCTGATTAATACCACGTGAATCTCTGACGATCGCTGGAATCAGAGCGGCCGGCCGGCGGTTGGCACGAGCATGGCGAAAGCGCACGAGATCACGATCACCCCGGCCTCCGGCCACATCGAGGTCACGCTGGACGGCGAGACCCTGGCTGCCTCGGACCGGGCGGTGGTGCTGAACGAGACCGGGCTGCAGCCCCGTTACTACTTCCCGCGCGAGGACGTGCGGATGGATCTGCTGCAGCCGACCAGCACCGAGAGCACCTGCCCGTTCAAGGGCAAGGCGTCGTACTGGTCGGTGACGGCCGCCGGCAAGGTCCACGACGACCTGGTCTGGGGTTACGAGACACCGATCCCGCAGGCCGAGGGGGTCGCCGGGTTCCTGTGCTTCTGGGAGGAGAAGGCGCCCGTCGCCATCGACGTGAGCTGAGCCGCTCAGCTGTCGGTGCCCGGGGCTAGCATGAGTCCCGGATCCGGCCGGGAGGAGCGAACGTGACGGGCTGCCGCATCGACGACTACACCGAGCAGACGTTCCACCGCTCGGGCCTCGACGGCCTGCCGGCCCACCTGGAGGGCCAGTACGGCATCGACGTCAGCGAGCTGACCGAGCTTGACGTCGGTGTCTTCCGGGTGGACCGGCGCGACGGTCCGAGCTGGGTGGGCGTTCTGCGTGGGCCGCCGCGAGCTGGCCGCCGTGGTTGACGAACTGCCCACCCTCCGCGACCGCGACGAAGGCATCGCCGCCCGCGCTACCCAAGCCTTCACCCACCCCCCCACCACCGCGGCCTCGCCCCCGCCAGCCGTCCCGCAAGAGGGTGAGCCGTCACCGGGGGTGGGCACGACCGGGGTGGGGGTCGCGGCGATACGGGCGGCGGAGACGAACCGGCCCGACCGGCTGTTCGCCGACCCGCTCGCGGCGGCGTTCGTGGCCGCCTCGGGCTGGACGCCGGCCGCGCCGCCGGGGGACCGCCGGGTGGCCAGCCTCCGGGCCTGGATCGTGGCCCGCACCGTGTTCCTGGATGAACTGCTCGCGTCCGCCTGCCAGGACGGCGGCCGGCAGGTGGTCCTGCTCGGCGCCGGTTTCGACGCGCGGGCCTACCGGCTGCCGTGGCCCGTGGGTGTCCGGTGCTTTGAACTGGACACCGCCGACGTGCTCGACCACAAGGCCCGGGTGCTCGCGTCGCAGGCCGCCCAGCCTGCCTGCGAGCGCATCCCGGTCGCCTGCGACCTGCGCGAAGACTGGCCGGGTGTGCTGCTGGCCGCGGGCTTCACGCCGGGTCAGCCCACCGCCTGGATCGCCGAGGGCCTGCTCGTCTACCTGGAGCCCGACGACGTCGACGGGGTAGTGGCCGACCTCACCTCGCTGTCGGCCCCCGGCAGCAGGCTCGGCCTGACCCTGTCCGGCCGGCCCCCGGCGGCCCCCGGCGGCGGACCGGTCCGGTGGGACGTGGCGCTGCGCCGCTCCGTCGCGCCGGACGACCCGGCCGGCTGGCTGTCCGGCCACGGCTGGCGGACCGGCCAGATGACCGGCGCCGCCGAGGTGCTCGGCGCGCACGGCCGGACCACCGCCGCGAGCCCGCCCAGGCCGCGCGGCGGCCGCCCCGGTGGCCTGCTGATCGACGCCACCCGGGCCCAGCCCTGACCGGACACGGACGCCGGCCCGGCCCGTGCTGCGGGTCCAGTCACTGCTGGCGGTCCGGTCAGTCGGGCAGGAAGGCGACGCAGTCCATCTCGACGGCCGCGCCCAGGGCCAGGCCGTTGCAGCCGACCGTAATCCTGGCGGGCGGCTCCCCGGTGAACACGCTCAGGTAGGCCTCGTTCATCTCGCCGAACGTCGCCATGTCGGTCAGGTAGACGTTCACCTTGGCGACGTCGTCGAGCTCGCACCCGCAGGCGCGCAGGATCAGCTCGATGTTGCGCAGCGCCTGGACGGTCTGCGGGCCGGTCCCGCCGTCGACCAGGTTCAGCCCCCCACCCGGTGGCGCGCCGAGCATGCCCGAGACGAAAACCTGCTGGCCAGCGACGCTGGCGTGGCTGAACGCTGGCAGCCGCGCCACGTCGGGAATGTTGATCTTGCGGACTCTCACCTTTCCTTCATAGCGCCTCGGCCGCGCGCCCAGCACCTTCAACACGCGTGCCAACGGCTCGGAAGCCCGTTTTCCGCGGCGGTACACTGACCCACATGACGTCCGCCCGCACCCTGTGGTGGGCCGCCTGAGCGGCGGCCCCGCGACGTCATCCCCTGACCACCCGGCCGCCTCGGCGCGGCGGCCGGTTCGGGTCCGACCAGCGCACGAGGGCAGCCCCTACCGCTGGAGGCCCAGATGGCCCGCACACTCTCCCTGGTCGTCCCGAGCGGCCACCTGACGCTCGGCAATCTGCTCGGCGCCATCCAGCACTGGGTGGCTGATCAGCGCGGCCCCGACACCCTGTACGGCGTGGCCGACATGCACGCGCTCACCACGCCGCACGATCCGGCCGCGGTCAGGGCGGCCACCGTCGAGCAGGCCACGCTGCTGCTCGCGGTCGGCCTGGACCCGGACCGGTGCACCGTGTTCGTGCAGAGCCACGTGCCCGCGCACGCCGAACTGCTCTGGCTGCTCGAGGCGACCGCCCACGACGGCGAACTGCGCCGGATGATCCAGTACAAGGAGAAGTCGGCCAAGCACGAGTCGGTGCGCGCGGCGCTGCTCACCTACCCGGTGCTGATGGCCGCCGACGTGCTGCTCTACGACGTCGCCACCGTGCCGGTCGGCGACGACCAGCGCCAGCACCTGGAGCTCGCCAGGGAACTCGCCGTCCGGTTCAACCACAGCTACGGCGAGACGTTCACCGTGCCCCGCGCGGTCACCCCCGAAGTGGGCGCCCGGCTGATGGACCTGCAGGATCCGGCGGCGAAGATGAGCAAGTCGGCGCCGGTCGACGCCATCGGGGTGATCCGGCTGCTCGACCCGCCCGACGTGGTGCGGCGCAAGATCTCGCGGGCGGTCACCGACAGCGGCCAGCGGTTGCAGCCGGGTGTCGAGCCGGGCCCGGGTGTGGCCAACCTGCTCACCATGCTGGCCGCCTGTACCGGCCAGACACCCGAGCAGGCCGCGTCCGGCCTGGTCTCCTACCGTGAGCTGAAGGAAGCCTGCACCGAGGCGGTCATCGCGCTGCTCACCCCGCTCCAGGACCGGTACGCCACGCTCGCCGCCGACCCGCCGACCCTGACCCACGTCCTGCGCGACGGCGCCGCCCAGGCCCGCTCCCTGGCCGAAGCCACCCTGGCCCGCGCCAAGGCGGCTATCGGACTGCTCCCGCTGTGACCCCGCTCAGCCGCGGGGGGCCATCTCGCCTAGTTCGGACCAGTCGTCCTGCGGGACCTCGAAGTTGACGATCCTGGGGGTGGCGGCCAGGTGCGGGGGCATCGTCTGCTGGGCCTGCTTGAAGTGGTCCGACTGCACGTGGGCCACGCCGGCCGCGCCGTCCCTGAACGCCTCGACCAAGACGTACTCGTGGGGGTCGTCGACGCTCCTGGACCAGTCGAACCACAGGCAGCCTGGCTCGTCCCGGCAAGCCTGGGTGAATTCGGCGGTGATCTGGGGCCAGTTGTCGGCGTGCTCGGGCTTCACCTTGAATTTGGCGGTGATGAAGATCATCAGGCTCCCTCGTCCGGTCACTCGTGCCACTGTCTTCCCGCAGCGCGGGCACGATGTTAGGGCCGCCGTGCCCGCGCCGCCGTCTTAACTAGCGACACCGCCTGACTAGCGACACCGCCTGACTAGCGACACCGCCTAGCCGGTAGCACGGACGGCCAGAGCGCTGGCCGCCGGCTGGCACCATGAAAGGGTGTCTCACTCCGTGCGCGCCGCGGCTGGCCGCGCGGCCAGCGAACTGGCTGGCCCCACGGCTGCGCCCGTTCTTGCGAAGGGGCCGATGGCGAAGCCGTTCAGTCTGCTTATCGATCTTGTGGCCGACGGCGCGGTCACGATCTTGAGCGGCGCCGGCCTGTCGACAGAGTCGGGCATTCCGGACTACCGAGGCCCGAGCGGGCGGGCGCGGCGGGCCGAGCCGATGACCTACCAGGTGTTCACGGGCGCGGCGGCGGACCGGCAGCGGTACTGGGCGCGGAGCCACGTCGGCTGGCGGCACGTGGCGCTGGCCGGGCCTAACGCCGGGCACCTGGCCGTGGCAGAACTGCAGGGTCGCGGGCTGCTGAGCGGGATCATCACGCAGAACGTGGACGGGCTGCACCAGGCGGCCGGCGCGCGCGAGGTGATCGAACTGCACGGCAGCCTGAGCCGGGTGATCTGCCTGGGCTGTGGCGAGCGGACGGCGCGGCTGCGGCTCGACGAACGGCTGCGCGAGGCCAATCAGGGTTGGGCGGCGCGTGTGACCGAGATCACCCCGGACGGCGACGCGGTGCTGGCCGGCGCGGAGGTGGCGGGCTTCCGGGTGGTGGACTGTGAGGACTGCGGCGGGCTGCTCAAACCGGACGTGGTGTTCTTCGGCGAGAACGTGCCACGGCCGCGCGTGGAGGAGTGCTACCGGCTGGTCGAGCGGTCCCGCGCCCTGGTGGTGCTGGGTTCCTCGCTGACCGTGATGTCGGGGTACCGGTTCGTCCGGCACGCGGCCAAGCTGGACATCCCGGTGGTGATCGTCAACCAGGGGGAGACCAGGGGCGACGGGCACGCGCTGGCCACCATCGACGCCCCGCTGGGGGCGACGCTGCGGGCGCTGGCCGGCGCGCTGCCCGGATCCCGCACGTAGATCGCCACTGAGGGGGTAGAGGTACTGAGCGGGTAAGGGTACGGTCAGGCAGTGATTCCGGCCCACAAAGGGGGTGCCGATGAACTGGCGGCAACTGGGTCTGGCGGCGTGCATCACCGTGATCCTCCTGGCGATCTTCCTGAACAAGGACGACCTTGATCGTTACCTTCGGATGCGCAACATGTAAGCGCAGGTCCGCAGGCTGGTGCTGCTGATTCGCGGCGGCTGACCTCTTCGGTATGGTCGCTGCGTCCACCGATACCGCCTGGAAGGACGCCATGCTGGCTGCGAGCTCGGCGCAGGTGCACCTCAACGCGCTCGGCGACGTGGCGCTGCTGGTCAGCGGGCTGTTGCTGATCCTCGCGCTGGGCTGGGCGGCGCGCCGGCTGCTCGGGCTGCCGGTGGGCACGGTGCGGACGCTGATGGCGGGCCTGATCGGCGCGGCCGTGGCACAGGGCCTGGGCAGCGGACTGCAGACCACGCAGCGCGGGCACGCGGCCACGTTCTTCACCGTGGTGCTCGGCGTGCCGGTGCTGGTCGCGATGGTGTTCATCGTCGTGTCCGAGGCGCTGGTGCCCAGCGGGACCATGCCCGGGGTGCTGGAGATGGCCAGGTCGCTGCGCCGCCGGGCCGTCCGCGCCCGGCGGTACTCGCAGATCACCAGGATCGCGGTCCGGCACGGGCTCGGGCCCTACCTGCGCGGGCGGCGGCTGCGGCGGGCCGACGCCGGGGCCGCGCGGACCGCGCTGGCCGCGTCGCTGCGGCAGGCGCTCGAAGAGGCCGGGCCGACCTTCGTCAAGCTCGGGCAGTTGCTGTCCACCCGGCGTGACCTGCTGCCCGCCGAGTTCACCGACGAACTGGCCCGGCTGCAGGACCAGGCGACTGCGGCCCCCTGGGACCAGGTGGCCGAGGTGCTGCGCGAATCGCTCGGCTCACCGCCCGACGAGATGTTCGCCGACTTTGTCGTGGAACCGGTCGCGGCCGCCTCGATCGCTCAGGTGCACCGGGCCCGGCTGCGGGGTCGCGGTTCCGCGGCCGACGCCTCGGCCGGTGTTGACGCCTCGGCCGGTGTTGACGCCTCGGCCGGAGTTGACGCCTCGGCCGGGGCCGAGGTTGCGGTCAAGGTGCAGCGGCCGGGTATCAAGGCGGCGGCCGAGCGCGACCTGGACATCGTGCGGCGCCTGGCGGCCACGCTCGAACAGCGCACCGGCTGGGCCCGAGCGCTCGGCGCGGCCACGCTGGCCGAAGGCTTCGCCGCCGCGCTGCGGGAGGAGCTCGACTTCCGGGTCGAGGCCAGGAACATGGCCGCCGCCGCGGCGACCTGGTCCACCGGTGCGGCTTCGTCGGGCGGCGACGTGGCCGTGGTGCTGCCCGGCGTGCACCTGGGGTTCAGCACCGGGCAGGTGCTGGTCACCGACTGGCTGGACGGGGTCAACCTGGGCGCCGCGCAGGCGGCCATCGTGGAGCGCGGGCTCGACCGGGTGCAGCTGGCCAGGACGCTGCTCCGGCACGCCCTGCACCAGATCACCGTGGACGGCATCTTCCACGCCGACCCGCATCCCGGCAACGTCATGCTGCTGGCCGACGGCCGGCTGGCCTGGCTCGACCTCGGCTCGGTGGGACGGCTCGACGCGCAACTGCGGGCCGCCCTGCAGAACCTGCTGCTGGCGGTCGGCCGGGGCGACCCGGCCGGGATGTCCGACGCGTTGCTCGATCTGGTCAACCGGCCCGACGAGATCGACGAACAGCAGCTCGAGCGGGCGCTCGGCCAGTTCATGGCGCTGCACCTGGCCGGTGGGGCGGCCGGAACGGCGGCGGGCGCCGAGATGTTCACCGACCTGTTCCGGCTGATCACCCGGTTCGAGCTGGGCATCCCGCCCGAGGTGGCGGCCGTGTTCCGGGCCTTGGCCACGCTGGAGGGCACGCTGACGCTGGTGGCTCCGGGGTTCGACCTGGTGGCCGAGGCGCAGGGGTTCGCCAGCGGCTTCTTCGCCGAACGGCTGGCGCCCGAGCACGTGCGCAAGACCGCCACCGACGAACTGGTGGCCCTGCTGCCCGTGCTGCGGCGGCTGCCGCGCCGGCTGGACCGCATCTCGGGCGCGCTGGAGGAGGGCAGGCTCGGCCTCAACGTCCGCCTGTTCGCGGACCGGCGCGACCGGCAGGTGATCACCGGCCTGCTGCATCAGACCCTGCTCACCGCCCTCGGCGCCGTGACCGGCGTGGTGGCGGCCATCCTGCTGGTTTCGCACGGCGGTCCACAGGTGGCGCCCGCGCTCAGCCTGTTCCAGCTCATCGGCTACAACCTGCTGGTGGTCAGCGCCGTGCTGGTGCTGCGCGTGCTCTTCACGATCTTCCGGGCCGACCGGCTGTGACCGCCCCGACATGACGAAAGCCCGGTGGCTTGGGGCCGCCGGGCTTTCGGGCGCTTGGGTTTCTTGGCGCTTGGGTTTCTTGGCGCTTGGCGCTTGGCGCCTGGTTCCTGATGCTTAGCTTTTGGTGCCGCGGCTGCGGGCCGAGGCGGAGTGCTGGGCCTTGGAGGCGGTCTTCTCGGCGTCGGCGGCGACCTGCTCGGTCTTCGCGGCGACGTCCTCGGTCTTCTTCGCAGCGGTGCGCTCGGTGCGCAGCACGAACTGCTCGGCCTTCTTCGGCGCGTTGCTGAGGGTCTCGGTCCACGGCTGGGCGTAGGAGATCAGGCTCTTGGTGAAGTCACGCTGCATGGCGAGCACCTGCACGCCGAACGCGTACGAGCTGTCCACCAGCTCCTCGAGCGTGGGAACGGTGTTGCGCAGGTCGACCTTGGTAACGATCTTCTGCACACCGTCGGTCCAAGACCGCACGGTCGAGTTCATGGTCTCCTGGCTACGGCGCACGGCTTCGGTGATCCGGTCCTGCGGGCTGGTCATTTCGCTACTCCCTGACTGCATCTCTTTGTCACGTCTTCGTCATCTAACGTCTGCGTACTAAAGTATGCGGCCTCGATAAGTATGTCAAGCGTAAGTGATAACTTTCTCAAGCACGCGCCGAGCTTCTCTCTACCGATGGCCTCGTCCGGCCCAGCCCGCCCCGTCCGGAAGAGCTGGCCGTCTTATGCGCGCCGCGCGCCCGGAGTATCGGGCGCTCCCGGGCTGGCCCTACCGCGTCCGAGTGCGGTGCGGCCCGCGACGCTCAGACCCGGTCGGCGTTCCAGGCCGACAGTCAGCACCCGTCGGCCGCGTCGGGCCGCTCCGGGCCGCCCTTCCGTCGCCGGTTGCGCGAATGTCCCGGGCAGTCCCATATACGGTCGGCCAATCACGGCCTCACCCTCGCGTCTACCCCCGCTACGCCACTTATCCCGCGCCCGGACGAACTTATCCCGCGCCCGGACGAAAGTAAACGATTGATTGCCTCCGTTTTTGGTTCCAGCGCGGGAAAAGTCGAAACGATCATGGTCACGCGGGCCTTGGTGGGGCACGCGGGTCACAGGGGGGCAGGTGGGGTCGCGGTGAGGGAGGGTGGGTCAGGTGGGGTCGCGGAAGCTGCGGTAGACGTTGAGGAGGGCGTCGCGTTGGGTGGGGGTGAGGCGGGGGTCGGCGAGGATGGCGGCCTCGGTGTCGGGCGGGGCCATGGTGGCCGCGCCGGAACCGGGGCCAGCGGCGGCCCCGGCGGCCCCGGCGGCCGTGTCGGCGCCGGAACCCTTGGGGGCCATGAAGTTCGTCCGCCGCAACAGGTCCTCGGGCGCGATGCTGAGCGCCTGGGCGATGGAGCGGAGCACCCGGAGCGAGGGCTGGTGCAGGCCTCGCTCTACCTGGCTGAGGTAGGCGTTGGACACGCTGGTGAGGCTGGCCATCTCGCGCAGGGACATGTCGGCGAGGCGGCGCTGCACGCGGATGAACGAGCCGAGGCCGGACAGTTGCTTCTGCCAGCCTTCCGCGCCGGACCCCCGCTCACCCTGCGCGCGGTCATCCGCGCTGGCGCCCCCCGGCCCGGTTGGCGGGGGCTCCGCTTGCCCGAGGTCCTCGGGCCGAGCTTCCGTGCTTGACATAGTTAACAAGTCTAGACGGATCCGCATCACCCGTCGGATTTGTTTAATGAACGGCTGCGCGAGGCCCGTCACCCAGCCCCGCCCACGACGGCCGAGGCCGGCCGCAAACCGGGGGTACCGCTACTGCCGTGGCCCGTGCTGCCAGACGCCCAGCACGTTGCCCGCCGGGTCGCGGAACGTCGCCACCCACAGGTCGCCCTCGGGGTACGGCGTCCGCACCACCTCGCCGCCGTGCTCGGTGATCTGCCAGAGGGCGTCGTCCACCCGGTCCACGAAGATGTACGGCAGCACGCCCGCCTCGCCGGCCACCGGCAGGTCGGTCCGCCAGTGACCGATCACGTGCCCGGTGCCATCGGCGAAGCTCGGGTTGTCCGGGTCACCACTCAGGCTCCAGCCGAATACCGCCTTGTAGAAGGCCGCCGACCGCCGCGCGTCGCGGGCCGGGATGCGGACGTAGGACAGGCCCGAGATCCGGAAGACCCGATGCTCGCCGCCCGCCTCTTCGTGACCGTCCCCCTGTGCCGGTTCGTCCGCCGGTGTTGTCACGGTGTGGCCCTTCGGTCGCTGGCGCTCTCGCTTGGCGTGGCGCTCTCGCTTGGCCCGGTGCTGGCGTGCCTGAGGTCACTGTAGACCGCCGAGTGCGGCCCGTCAGCGCGCCACGACGGGGCCGGCCACCGCCGGCCGTGCATGGCCGGCCACCATGAGTGGGTAATAGAGATCATCATGGGCACGTCTGCGCGAGCCGGGGGGAGGCCAGACGAATGAGCCTTGGCCTGCCGGAGTGGATTGCTCCGATGATGGCCCAGCCCAGCGAGCTGCCGTCGGGCGACGACGGCTGGGCCTACGAGATGAAGTGGGACGGGGTGCGCACGTCCGCCTACCTCGACGGCGGCCGCCTGCTCAGGCTGGTCTCCCGCACCGGTCGCGACGTGACCGTCGCCTATCCCGAGTTGCTCGCCCTCGGGCCGGCCGTCGGCCACCGCCCGATGGTGCTGGACGGCGAGATCGTCGCGTTCGGCCAAGGGCGGCCCAGCTTCGAGACGCTGCAGCCGCGGATCCACGTCAGCACGGCGGCCCAGGCCGCGGCCATGGCCAACCAGGTCCCGGTCACCTACCTGATCTTCGACCTGCTGTACCTGGACGGGGACCTGACCCTGCCGCTGCCCTACCGGCAGCGGCGCGAGCGGCTGGATGGGCTCGGACTGGCCGGCCCCTCGTGGCAGACACCGCCCTCGTTCACCGACGTCGCGGGCGCCGACGTGCTGGCGGCGGCGACGGCGCAGCGGCTCGAAGGGGTGGTGGCCAAGCGGCTGGCCTCCACCTACCGGGCCGGCGAGCGGTCACCGGACTGGCGCAAGGTCAAGCCGACGTTCCGCCAGGAGGCCGTGGTCGGCGGCATCAACCCGGGCCAGGGCAACCGGGCGGGGACGATCGGCTCGCTGCTGATCGGCGTGCACACCGAGGACGGCCTGGCCTACGCCGGCAAGGTCGGCACCGGGTTCACCGCCGCGACGCTGCGCCTGCTCGACCACGAGCTCGAACCGCTGCACACCAAGACGTCTCCGTTCGCCACGCCGGTCCCGCGCGAATTCAGCCGGACCGCCCAGTGGGTGCAGCCGCGCGCCGTCATCGAGGTTGCCTTCGCCGGCTGGACCTCCGAGGGCCGGATGCGGGCCGCCTCCTACCGCGGGCTGCGCACGGACAAGGACCCCGCCGAAGTGATCAGAGAGACCTGAGCCGCCCGGCGAACCGGGCAAACCGGGGCACAAGCCCGCCGCTGTCAGCCACACCAGGGAAGATAGGACCATGCACCTACCCGTGAACCCACCGGTAGCGCCGATGCTGGCCAAACCGGTCGAGCAGATTCCCGACGGCCCCTACTGCTTCGAGCCGAAGTGGGACGGCTTCAGGTCGATCATCTTCAGGGACGGCGGCGAGGTCGAGATCGGCAGCAGGAACGAGCGGCCGATGACCCGTTACTTCCCCGAGCTGGTCGAGGCGGTGCTGGCCAACTTCCCCGAGCGTGCCGTGATCGACGGCGAGATCGTGGTGCCGCACGCCGGGGGCCAGCGGCTGGACTTCGAGGCTCTGCTGCAGCGGATCCACCCGGCGGCCAGCCGGGTCGAGCTGCTGGCCGGGCAGACGCCGGCGCACTTCGTCGCCTTCGACCTGCTGGCCGTGGGCGACGACGACCTCACCGAGCAGCCGTTCGAGCAGCGCCGCCGCCACCTGGAGCAGGCGCTGGCCCAGGCCAAACCCCCGATCCACCTCACCCCGCTGACCACCGACCGTGAGCTGGCCACCGGCTGGTTCAGCCAGTTCGAGGGCGCCGGCCTGGACGGCCTGATCGCCAAGCCGAACGACGTGACCTACCAGCCGGACAAACGGGTCATGTTCAAGATCAAGCATGAGCGCACTGCCGACTGCGTGGTGGCCGGCTACCGGGTGCACAAGAGCGGCGGCGACAAGGTCGGCTCGCTGCTGCTGGGCCTCTACCGGGACACCGGCGACCTGGCCAGCGTCGGCGTGGTCGGCGCGTTCCCGATGGAACGGCGCAAAGAGCTGTTCACCGAGCTGCAACCGCTGGTCACCACGTTCGACGACCACCCGTGGAACTGGGCCAAGCAGGAGGCGGGCACCCGGACCCCACGCGCGGCCGCGGCCAGCCGCTGGAACGCCAAGAAGGACCTGTCGTTCGTGCCGCTGCGGCCCGAGCGGGTGGTCGAGGTCAAGTACGACCACATGGAAGGCGTGCGGTTCCGGCACACCACCCAGTTCGTCCGCTGGCGTCCCGACCGCGAGCCCGGGTCCTGCACCTACGCCCAGCTCGAAGAGCCGATCAGCTTCGACCTGGCCGAAATCCTGTCCGCCGCGGGGGCGTGAGGATGGCCTCGCCGAAGACGATGCTCGAAGTCGCCGGTCACGAGGTCGGCGTCAGCAACCCGGACAAGGTCTTCTTCCCGGCCACCGGGCACACCAAGATCGACCTCATCCGGCACTACCTGGCCGTGGCCGACGGCGCGCTGCGCGGGGTGGCCGAGCGGCCGATGGTGCTCAAGCGCTTCGTGAACGGCGCCGAGGGCGAGGCCTTCTTCCAGAAGCGGGCGCCATCGAACCTGCCGGACTGGCTCGACACGGTCGAACTGCGCTTCCCGTCCGGCCGCAGCGCCGAAGAGGTCGTGGTGCACGACGCGGCCGGGCTGGCCTGGGCGGTCAACCTCGGCTGCATCGACCTCAACCCGCACCCGGTGCTGGCGGCCGACCTCGACCACCCCGACGAGCTGCGGGTGGACCTCGACCCGATGCCCGGGGTGAGCTGGAAGCAGATCGTGGACGTGGCCGTGGTGGCCAAGGAGACGCTGGAGAGCGTCGGCCTCATCGGCTGGCCGAAGACGTCGGGTTCCCGCGGCTTCCACATCTACGCCAGGATCCAGCCGCGCTGGTCGTTCAACGAGGTCAGGCGGGCCGCGGTGGCGCTGGCCAGGGAGATCGAGCGGCGCGCGCCCGACATCGCGACCAGCAAGTGGTGGAAGGAGGAGCGGCACGGTGTTTTCGTGGACTACAACCAGAACGCCAAGGACCGCACGGTGGCCTCCGCCTACTCGGTCCGCCCGCTGCCGGACGCCCGGGTGTCCACCCCGCTGAGCTGGTCCGAGGTACCCGGCTGCGACCCGGCGGCGTTCACCATCGACACGGTGGCCGCCCGGTTCGCCGAGGTGGGCGACCCGTGGGCGGCCATCGACGACCAGCCCGGCGACCTCGGTCCGCTGCTCGACCTGGCCGCCAGGGACGAGGCCGAGGGCCTGCCCGACGCGCCTTGGCCGCCGCACTTCGTCCGCCAGGCCGGCGAGGAACCCCGCGTCCAGCCCTCCAAGCGCCGCGCCCCGGCCCGCAAACCTAAAGAAGACCCGCCCAAGGACGCCCAGCCCAAACAGACGCAGGCCGCGCCCACCGGCCGCCGCCGCTCGACCAAGCCGCTGATCGAGATCGCCCGCGCCGCCACCAAGGCCGAGGCCATGGCCGGCCTGGACCGGTGGAAGGAGCGCCACCCCGCGGTCTGGCCCCAGCTCGCCCCCGAGGACGTCCTGGTCGACTCGATGCGCGGCCGCAGCTCCACCTGGACGCGAATCCGCGTCAACCTGCAGCACGTGCCCGGGCCCGACCGCCCGGCCCAGGAGCCCCTGGAGGTCGACTACGACCCCTGGTCTCCCGGCGGCCGCTAAAGATCTTCGTAATGAACGGCTGCGCACCGGATCCTGGTCACCCGGTAGGGCCTGACCGGGCCTTCGCCCTGGCCAGGCCCCCATCACCGGCTACGGTGTGATCGCGATGGCGCCCGGGTTGTCGCCCACCTTGATGGGGGTCCCGGCGGTGTTGCCGGCCACGGTGATCGGCGTCACCGTGCTCTTCTCCTGGTCTCCGCCCAGGATGACGTTGACCGCGTAGACGGTCTTGCCGTCCGGGGTGATCGCGACGAGACCCGGCGTGCCTCCGGTCGCGATCAGCTTGCCGGGCTTATTGGTGGCGACGGTGATCGGGGTGACCCCGATCCCGGCCTGGCCACCGGTGCCGGGGCCCACGCTGGCGACGTAGGCGGTCTTCCCGTTCGGGGTCATTGCGATCGCCTCGGGAGACACTCCGGCCTTGATCATCTTGCCCGGGGTGTTGGTGGCGGTCGCGATAGGCGTCACGCCGCCGGGGCTCTTCGCGGTGCCGGCGCCCAGGCTGACCACGTAGGCCTTCTTCCCGTTCGGGGTGACCGCGATGCCGTAGGGATCCTTCCCCACCTTGATCGCGGGGCCCGCGGTGTTGGTGGCGGTCGTGATCGGGGTCACGGTGCCGGATCCGTCGTTGGCGACGTAGACGGTGCTGCCGTCTGGCGTGATCGCCAGGGCCAGCGGCTTGCCCCCGGTCTTGATCGCGGGGCCCGCGGTGTTGGTGGCGATCGTGATGGGGGTGACCGTGCCCGAGCCCCGGTTGAGCACATAGGCGGTCGCGCCGTCCGGGGTGATCGCGATGTCGTTGGGCTCCTTGCCCACCTTGATCGCCGCCCCGGCGGTCTGGGTGGCGACGTCGATGGGCACCACCGTTCCGTCCGCGGTATCCACCACGTACGCGGTCGTCCCATCCGGGGTGACGGCGATGGCGTCGGCCGATTCGCCGATGACGATAGCCGGGCCCGCCGTGCTGGTGGCGGTCGCGATGGGGGTTACGGTGCCGTCTGCGTTGTTGGCCACGTAGGCGGTCGTACCGTCCGGCGTGACCGCGATGTCTACCGGATCCATGCCGACGCTGATGGCGGTGCCCGCCTTGTTGGTGGCCGAGTCGATTGGGGTCACGGAACCGCCGGAGGAGAGCGGGGCATTCGCGACGTAGACGGTGGGCGGTGTGACCGCGGCCTGCTGTCCTGCTGCGGCCGGTCCCGCGGCATAGGCGGTTCCGGCCAGGATCAGCGTCAGCCCTGAGGCCGCCCCGGCGATGCGTCTGATCATGAAGTCTCCCTTGGCTCACGGCCCTCGTATTCGGCCAGCAGATAGACGCGGCTGGCCGTCCGGCGGTTTACGTCTTGGGAAACGTTTTACCAATCGCGGCTCAACCCGCCGGAGCTGCCCCCACGGAGACCCGTTGCACCAGCGTCATCGGCTCACGGATCAGTACGTCGGCGGTGGTGGCCGATCTCTCGATGCGGTCGATGAGCGCGTCCACCGCGGCCCCGCCGAGCTCGGCGTACGGCATGCTGACGCTGGTCACCGGGACGTCCAGGTAGGCCAGGCACTCGTCTTCGTCGAAGCTGACCACTGACATTCCCGCCGGGATCCCAATACCGGCCCGGCGCAGCGCGCCGAATACGCCGAACACCTGGTTGAGGCTGCCCACGCCGCAAGCCGTCGGCGGGGTGCCCTGGGCCAGCAGAGCCCGGGTGGCCTCGAAGCCGCCCGCCTCGGTCGGGGGTGCGTGCTTGACGGTGAGTTCGAGCCCGCGCGCCGCGCAGATCCGCCGGGCGGCGGTCGCCCGGCGGTGCACGGTGTCGACAGCGGCTCTGCTGTCGATGAGCGCGATCCGCCGGTGGCCGAGCCCGGCCACGTGGTCCACGAACAGCCGCACCGCGCCCGGCTCGTCCATCACCACGTTGTTGCCCTTGTGCGGCCCGCGCCGGTTCAGGTACACGTGCGGCACGACTGGGTCGGTGCTGGCGTGCTCGGGCGCCCTCAGCGCGGTGGCCAGCAGCAGGCCGTCGGCGCGCATCTCGTCCACCAGGTAGCGGTAGTGCGCGGGTGGCCTCGGCTCCTCGGTCGGCTCCTGGACCATCATCACGAAGTAGTCTCGCTCGGCCGCCCGGCCGAGCGCCCCGCGCTCGATCGTGGCCCAGATCGGGTTGCGCAGCAGCGGCATGACCAGCACGATCGCGCTGGTCCTGGACCGCTTGAGCGCCCGGGCCAGCGCGTTGGGGCGGTACCCCTGCTGCCGGGCGGCCTTCAGGATGCGCTCGTACGTTTCCGGCCGTACCGACTGAGCCGGGTCGCCGTTGAGCACCCGCGAAACCGTCGAGTGGTGCACGCCGACGGCGGCGGCGATGTCGACGAGCCGTGCCCCCCGGGGCGACGGGTTCTCGTGCTTGGGCTCGGCGGCCTTGTTCATACCGCCTCCGCGATCGTGCGGGTGAGCAGGATCGCCGAGCAGAACGAGCGGTAGACCGAAAGCAGGTCATCCCCGCTGATCACTAGCTCTCTGGGTCCCGCCCGCTGCACGCCGCGCACCCAGGTGGCGGCCTCGGCGATGTCCGTGGTCCTGACCGAGACCTCCAGGGTGGCCACCGGTCCGAGCGACGGCGGCGCGGCCCGCGCGGCCGTGGCCACGGACTTCTCGGCCACCTCGCGGATGAGCGCGCACGCCCTGGTGGGGTGCAGGCTGTGCGCGGCCAGCCTGCTCACCGGCTCTTTCACCACCGCCGCGTGAATGCCGGGCAGCAGCGCCGCGGTCTCCTCGCAGGCGCACCGGTCCCCGGTCACCAGCACCACGGGCACGCCGTGGTGCGCCGCCACCAGCGCGTTGATGCCGGCCTCTCCGGTGACCGTGCCGTTGAGCTTGACCTCGCTGACCGCGCGCGGGTTGTAGGTGTGCGACAACCCGGCCGGCGCCCCCACCGAGCCGTGGTAGGACACGAACAGCACCGCGTCGAAGCTCTCGTCGAGTCCCTGCATCATGTACAGCGGCTTGTGGCTGCCCGAGATGTAGGACGCCTGGCCGGCCAGCTCCTGCGGCGGCAGGTTGCGCATCCGTGAGTGCGAGTCGTTGACCACGATCTCGGTGGCGCCCCCGGCGATGGCCCCCGCGATGGCCGCGTTGACCTCGTCGAGCAGCAGTCGCCGTCCCGCGGCCGCTTCAGGCCCGTCGCCGACACACTGCTCCCAGTCGACGACACCGGCGGTCCCCTCCATGTCGCTCGACAAGAAGATCTTCATCCCAGCCTCTCCTCCGGACTCGCCGGACTCGGTCGAATCCGCTCCAATCCTGGCGCAGCGGATGACCCGCGCCGGGCATCATCCGAAAGGCACACCTTTGTCCCTTCTAGTTTCTGCGCCGCGACCCGGACCCGTAAACAACAACCGCCACGTAGGCACCAGACGCTCCAAAATCTCAGCTCACTTGAAGACTGCAGAGTGCAATCGATTGCTAGCAACTTTGCGGCGAGCGGCGGGGGAGGACGGGAGCGCGGCGTGAGGGATGAGGGCGCGATGAGCGGCGCGAGGGGTGAGGGCGCGATGAGGAGCGTGGGTGCGGCGCGAGGGATGCTGGCGACGGACGGGGGTGGGTTACCGTGGCTCATCTTGGGCCATGAGGGTGAAGGGCAGGGGCCATGGCACCGACGGTCAGCCGCCACACGCTGGATCTCGCCGGGCTCGACGTTCCGGTGGTGGAGATCACCGGGGCGTTCGACGGGCCCAGCCTCACTGTGATCGCCGGGGTGCACGGTTGCGAGTACGCCCCGATGGCCGCGGTGCGGCGGTGGACCCAGGAGCTGAACCCCGAGCACCTGCGCGGCCGGGTGCGGGCCGTGCCGGTGCTGAACCTGCCGGCCTTCTGGGCCAGGACGCCGTTCGTGGTGCCCGAGGACGGCAAGAACCTGAACCGCTGCTTCCCGGGCGATCCGGACGGGACGCTGGCCGAACGGCTCGCGCACGCCGCGTTCACCCAGCTCATCGTCGGCTCGGACGCGGTCGTTGACGCCCACGCAGGCGACCTGCCCGAGACGCTGGAGCCGTTCGCCCTGTACGACGCGGGCCCGGCCGAGACCAAGGCGCGCGAGCTGGCCGTCGGCTACGGGCTCCGCTACGTCATCCGGCAGCAGCCCGGGTCAGGCCAGCCCGGGTCAGGCCAGCCCGGGTCAGGCCATGTGCTCAGCGGCACCACCAGCACGGCCGCCGCGGCCATCGGCGTGCCCGCCGTGATCGCCGAGGCAGGCGGCTGCGGTTTGGTGGCGAGCGAAGCTGTGGAGCTGCACGTGCGCGGGCTCTACCGGGTGCTCGACCTGCTTGGCATGGCCCGCGGCGGCGCGTTCTGGGAGGACGACAGGCCGCCCGCGTACCTGGAGCGGTGCCTCTGGCTGCACTGTGACCGGGCCGGCTGGTGGGAGCCGCGGGCCCGGGTCGGCGAACATGTCGGCGAGGGCCAGGTGCTGGGCACGGTGAGCAGCCTCGACGGCTCAGAAGTCCTGGTGGAGGTGCGGGCCCCGGCCGACGGCACGCTGCTGTTCCTGACCGCGTCGCCGGCGGTGGCCGATGGTGGTTTGCTGCTCGGTCTTGGCGCGGCTTGAGGGTGCGCTGCTGTTCCTGGCTGTGCTGGTTCGCCCGCCGTGACCGACGGCGGCCCGCTGCTCGGCCTCGGTACGGCCTGAACCCGGAACCTGAACCCGGAACCTGAACCCGGAGCCCGGAGCCCGGAGCCACCTGGGGTTTACAGCGTCCAGAGCGCTCCGTGGGCGACATCCCGGCGGTGCCGTGCCACGCGGTGGCCAGACTCCCGGTAAGCTATGTGTGTCTCCCAATGCCGTCGCGCGTGATGGGCGTGGCTGGCGGACGGGGGATTACGGGCGGCGGAGTAGCTCAGTCAGGCAGAGCAAGCGGCTCATAATCGCTGTGTCGCCGGTTCAAGTCCGGCCTCCGCTACGGTTCATGCTGCTTAGTGGTCTTCGACCACTGGCGCCGTGACCTTGATTTAACCCGGGGGGGCGACCCAGTGTGCCACCGCAAAGGGCAAAATCTGGGTCGCTCCCTAACCATCGAGTGGACCACGCAACTGTGACCACCGACGCCGAGGGGTCCCACCAGCACGCGCGAGCGAGCAAGGCCCGACACCTCCGTTTCCCACTTGTCGTACGGGCCCATAGGTCCGTACGAGAAGTCAGCGACAGTCGGGCCTGCCCGACAGCTAGTCATTGAGTGGACGACCCAGATCTGACCACTAAGCCCACCACGACCAGCCGAAGCACCCCGCCCAGCCGGCCCCCCTGGAACCAGCCCACTACAGGAGGCCGGCCCGCCCGCCCGCCCCCCACCTGGCGGCAAACCCGGCCGCCAGGACAAGGAGCCCTACGGGCACAGCACCCTCAGAGCGGGGGACACCCGGGGAAACCCCGCCCCAA
>DATAWQ010000122.1:0-20833 GCA_036267135.1 Streptosporangiaceae bacterium
GGGTGGCCCGCCAGGGAACCTCGCGATTCCCCGGTGCCGATGGTACCGGGGCCGTCGTGCTGCCATCGAGTACCCCCCGGAAAGGAGGACATGTACGCACTGATAAGGAGGTGATCAGACCTTGAGTTGTCCGCTTATCGGCTGTCATACCGGGCTAATGTGCGCGTGTGGTGCGCTGGCCCGTGACGGTGCCGACTGGTGTGTGAAATGTGCTGCTCGTGCCCGCTGGTCCCGCCGGAAGGCGCGGCGGGCCTACGAGGACGGCTGACCTTATGGCCGTCCCGCCCACTGCTGCCCACGATGGAAAGGAGGTGATTGCTTACGACGGTAACTTTCTCGGTGGCGCTGCTGCTGTCCGCGACGGTATTTGTGCTGTGCCGGTACGCCGGCCTGCGTTTCTGGCAGGCGGCTATCTGCATCGTGCTCGGGTTTTACCTCGCGTCGACCAGTTTCGCGCCGGATATCAGCCAGTTCACCACCAGCCTGTTCCGCCTGCTCTAGCCAGCAGGCGGTGACAGGAGAAAGGCTCACGCCATGACCCTATCAAAGTCGCATTCCGCACGCCAGACCGGGCGTGCGGGATGCGGGAAAGGAACTGCCTTTGACCGTCCGAGATAAGCCCTGTCCCACCCGCTGGTGGGACAGGGCGGAAAGCGAGGCCCACCCTGACTCACCTCACGCGGCATCTGCCGCCGCTGCACATCGACACCGAAGCAATCAGCACCCGGCTTACCAGCCTGGCCCGCGCCCGGAAATGCAAGAAATGCAAGAAATGTAAGAAGTACTCCATCCCGGTCGCTCAGGCGGTGACCGATATCACTGACCTGCTCGGCCAGGTGACCAGTCTTTACCATGCGCTCACAGCGGCGCGGATGGAGGCCGCGAACCTGCGGGCCGCTATCAGCGCGGCATTGGGCGCGGCCGACGACGGGGAAAGCGACCCGCTCGGCTACCTGAAAGACGAACTCGCAGCCCCCGGGCAATTCACCGACATCACTATCCCCGGGCCATTTACCGGCACCGCGGACGAGATATTTCCCGGTGGGGAGTGGTGCCTTTGATGGGCCGCGACCCATACCGGCGTTACCGCCGCCAGATGCGCGGTTCCCGCCGGAACCGGGACGCTTTCCCGGTCTGGATGCCCTATCCTTACGAGCCATTCGCGATAATCATGCTCGCCGCGACCGGCCGGTGGATATACCGGCACCGGTCCGCGCTCGCCCCGTTCACCACCGCCCTGGCCGCGCTTATCACCGCCGCGATCCTGCACATTCATCATGCCCGATGGTGGATACCGGTGACAGTAATGACCGTCACCGTGGCGGTCCTGCTGGGATTCCCCTACCCGGTACTGGCCCGGTGCCGGGCCGGCGCCCACCTCGCCCACGGCCTTTCCCGGATGTGGGCAGCAGCCGGAATCGACCGGGCCACCGAACGCGCCTACGCCGCCGTGGTAGTCACCGTCACCGGGGGATGGCTCGCAGCAGCTACCGCCCTGGGCCCCATCAAACCACTACCCCAAATCGGCGGGATCGGCACGGTTATTCTCGGTGTCCCGTGGTGGTATCACCGCCGCCGCCGGGAAAAGGTCCGTGTCGAGCGGATCACCCGGGAACAATGGCCAGTCCTCGCCGAACACATCGGCCTGCCCAGCGTGCATATCACCTCGGCCGTGGTGGACGTGTGGGGATGGACCGCACGCGCCATCCTGAAGAAAGGCACCACCGCACACCAGGTCACCAGCAAAATACCTGACATCGAATCCGGGCTCGGCCTGCGGCCGGGCAGCGTCCGGGTAACACCCGACCCCGACCGCGCCAACCGGCTTACCCTGCGGGTGGTCGAAAAAGACCCGCACGCCCAGCCCGTTCCCTGGCCCGGCCCGGCTATCACCTCGGTAACCCAGCCCATCCCGATCGGCGTATCCGAAGACGGCCAGACAGTAACCGTCCGGATGCTGCGCCGTAACGTGCTCATCGGCGGCATCATGGGAGCCGGCAAATCGGGCATCCTCAATATCCTGATCGCCGCCCTGGCCGCCTGCCCGGACGTCATCTTGTGGGGCGTGGACCTGAAAGGAGGAATGGAACTCCAGCCCTGGGCAGACTGTTTCGCCAAACTCGCCACCAGCCCCGCCGGGGCCACCGCCCTGTTCCGCGAGGCGGCCGCATGGCTCGATGACCGGGCCGCCCGCATGGCCGCCGAAGGCCAGCGTGTGCGGGAACCCACCCCCGCCGACCCGGCGCTGGTGGTCATCACCGATGAGTACGCCGAACTGCCCGGCCTCGCCCACCAGCACGCCGACTCCGTCGCCCGGCGCGGCCGGGCGGTCGCGGTCAACCTGATCGCCGCCACCCAGCGGCCGACCCAGGACGCGATGGGCAAAACCGCCGTCCGGTCCCAGATGGACGTGCGGATCTGCCTGCGCGTCCGCGAACGCCGCGACGTCGACCTCATCCTCGGCCAAGGCTCCTTCGCGGCGGGCTGGCACGCCCACCAGCTCACCCAGCCCGGCGCATTCCTGCTGTCTGACCCCGAACACCCCCACCCCGCCCGGCACCGGGCCTACCTGATCACCGACCCGCAGATCGAACGCCACGCCACCGCCTGCGCCACCCACCGGCCCACACCGCCGCAGCCAGCGGCGGGCCGGTGGCCACCCACGCCCCCCAGATGGCCCCAGGACCCCGGGCCAGCCCCCAGCCGTGGTCATGACCACGACGACCCGGACGCGGCGCTGTGGGCCGCGCTGCGCGACGCCGGGCCCGGGGGCGTGCCCACCGCCGACCTGGTGACGGTCACCGGGATGACCCGCGCCACCTTGCACCGCCGGCTCCGGGCGCTGGCCGCCGCCGGGCGGGCCACCCAGACCGGCCGGGGGCACTGGCGGGCCACCACCGATGAGGGGGAGCAAGGCAGGCGGGCCCGGCCCGGCCAGCCCCCGGGCCGGGACCACCAGCTTCCCCCAGACATCACGGGGAGTGACTAGCGATTGTGTCACTACTTGTGTCACCTCGCACGCCTGCGCGTATGGGCCGCGTGGAGCGATGAGACGACACAATGACACGATCACGCACCGTAACCAGACAGGCCGGGTGCGAGACCAGTCACGCTGTCCCGCACCGGGCCCGGCCCGGAGGGAGGCGATAACGAACGGAACACACCACACAGGACAACGAGCAAACGGAAGAGGTGATGCCCCGAGGGCGTCTGATTCCCTGGGCACATCCGGTCACCGGAACACTGGGATGGCAGATCATCACCAGGTCACGGCACCTGGCCATTGCCATAGCCGCCATGACCGGCGCAACCGTGCGCGCACACAGGAAAGGAGAATGGCAGACCCAGATTCCGCACCCAGACGTTAACACCGTGGTGCTGGATATCGGCACCGGCACACTGTGGTGCCAGATAGCCAGCCAGCCCGGTACCGGTATCCTCACCCTGGCCTTTGCGCCCTGGCCAGCCACCACCGTACTGAAATGCTCACCGGCTACGCTGCCCGCACCTGGGCAGCTCCAGCTAAAAGAGATGCTGGTAACGACCCGGATGGGCCGCACCGTGCGTTACCTGGTCCCCGCATTCACCGCCACCTAGAAACACCCGCCAACGGATAAGCAAACACCCGGCCCCCTTACTGGCAAGGGGCCGGGTGGTTTGCTGCGGTGCAAGTGTCAGGCAGTCAGTGCGAGATCTTCTGCGAGCGCCATGCCAGTAATAGCGACACGCGGGTCATGCCCAGTCGGATGCACCACCACGCGGACATCAAACTCTGCCAGCATTTCCCGCCGCCGCACCACATCCGCCGCGTCCCATTCCCCGGCTATCGTCTGGCCAGTGGGCACCATCCGCATACCCGGCTTACGTTCCGGCAATGCTTTCAACACCGCGATTTCCTCACCTAGCTGCGAGTATTCGGCGCGGTACCATTCCACCTCTTCGCGGTCCTTGTAAAGCCCAGCTTTCCGGTCATCACGCAGACGCTTGCGGGTAGCCTCCAGTTCCGCTATCTGCGCCGCCTGCCCAGACCCCGGATCATAAACCTTCCGCATAACCTCCCCGGCCCCATACCGGGCCACGAACCAGTCACCGACCAGCCCGTCCAGCTTGCGGAACGACATCTGCGGGGCAGGCTTGCAATCCGCCGACGCGGGAATTCCGCGCACCCGGCCCACACACTCATAACACTGGTTGACATACAGCCTGGCCCCGCAATTCCCGCAGAACCCCACACCCGACAGCAGCCGGGTACCCTTCGGCGCACGGGGGGCACCGGGACGTTTCGGCGCGGTCTTCGCCACCAGCGCGTCATGCGTCGGCCGGTCCCACAACGGCTCAGCTATCCGCACCGGCCGCCCATCCTCACCGGTCACCGGCCGCCCGTCATGCATGAGATAACCCAGCGCCGCCTCACTGCACAAAATATGCTTCAGCGTTTTCGCGTTCCACGGCCTGCCCTTCACCGGACGGCCATACAACTGCGCCAGCCGGTCAAACGGCGACGGAATACCGGCACGTGTCAGCCGCAGCGCTTCCGTCACATACGTGACCTTCCCGGTTTCATCAGCCAGAATCCGCTCCGCCACCTCCCGGATATTCTCCGTGGCCACCGGGTCAAGCGCCACGTGATCGATCTTCCCGCGCGGGGTAAGCCGCACATACATATACCCATACGACGGGCGCTGCTTCGGCTCACCCGCTTTCCGCGCCCGGATCGTCTCGTCACGATTGCGCTTCTGGATCACACGCAACTCCATTTGCGACCCCCACGCCTTCATCAGCCACTCATTCTCCTGATTCGGGTCACTGAAATCCCACACCCCGGCGTGATCAGCCGTCACGATAACCCGGTCCTGGCCCGTCAGCAGCGTCTGCGTGTTCAACGTGTCCCGGACGTTCCGGCCCACCCGGTCCACCGACGCCGCCACCACCCCGTCATAGGGCCCCAGCTCGGCCCGCAGCCACGGCCCGAACCCCCGCCGCGACAACGGGTCCGTGGCCCCCGACACCTCCCAGTCATCCGCCCACGCGATGATGTGCCCCCCGGCATCAGCCGCCGCCGCAAAGATCTGGTCCCCCTGACGCTGCGGACTGCTCGTCTTGTCCGTCTTACGGCTCAGGCGACGTACCCCCACCAGGCACCGCCCGCACCCGTCGTACTCGCTGACCAGCATGTCCTCCATGATCCCGCCTCCAGTGTGGATAACGGAAGCACCCGAGCAGCAAGGCCAGATAGGCGTGCGCCCGCAGCAAGTCCATGCCACCCTGCGCGCCGGCCCGCTTCCACGCGGTGGCGATCGCGGCCAGCCGCTGGTCGGCGGCCAGTACCTCGGCCGGTGGCAAGAATCGCCCGGCCAGCGTCGCGGTGCCCTCCGGGTCCGTCCAGCACGCCACGTGCGCGTGCCGTTCAGCCTGCTCCCGGCGCCGCCGCGCCGCCGCCGGGTCTACCGACAGCACCAGCCGGGCCAGCCAGGCCCGCAGCTCACCCGTTGTCAGGCTCCCTGCCTCCGGCAGCACCGCAGCCTCGATCGCGGCCGCCTCGATCACTCCCAGCGGCCCGATAAAGTCCAGCATCACCAGGGCCCTGGCCAGGTCGATCCGGCCCGCCGCCAGCGCCGCCGCGGTCCGCCAGTGTGCAGCCAGTTGCACCGCCAGCCCCACCTGCGCCTGCGCTGCCCGCCCAGTCAGCACCAGCGCCGCCGCCACCTCCTCCGCCACAAACTCACTCACCCAGCCCGGCAGCGTCCCAGCCGGGCCGGGCGGGGCACCAGGCGCGGGACGGCGGCGGGCCAACTCGGCCACCACCGCCAGCTCCCGTGCCTGCGCCTGGGACACCAGCCGCCGAGACGCCCGCATTACCCCGATCAAGCTGTCATCATCAACCTCGTCCAGCCGCCCACACGCCTCCTCGACGAACCCCGCCAGCGACAGCGACGGCGTCGCCCCATCCAGCACCCCACCCTCAGCAAACCCCCACCCGACACCCCGACACCCGCCACCTACGCCATCGCCCCCGTCACCCGCGCCCCCGTCACCCGCGCTCCCGTCACCCGCGCTCCCGTCACCCGCGCCCTTCGCCCCGCCGGTGCGACAGAGCAACGGCCGCACCTGCGCCACCGTCCGCGGCCCGGCCGGCGGTTCCGCCGCCGCCGCATACGCCCCAGCCAGCTCCACATCCGACAGCGCCTGCAACTCCGCAGGCATCTCGCCGCCATCCGCTGGCAGTGGCCACCCGCCACCGTCAGCCCGGTCCTCGGCGGCCAGCGCCCGGACCTGCGCGGCAGTGAGCGTCTTATCCTCAGCGGTGAGCGACCCATCCGCAGCCGGGTCGCCGCACCGTGACAGCTGGCCTACGTCAGGCATGTCGCTAACCTCCCCCGAAGATCGAATATGTGTCCGAGATGCCTCTCGCCTATAGAACACAGTATCGCATGCCCTACCGACAAAACCGTCAGCGTTCATCACCGGCAGGGCACACGTCAGCATTGTTGGGAATGATCTTGCCCGGTGGCTGGCCAGGCTGGTTCTGAGTTGCGGCGTCTGTCAGACTCCACGTTTCGTGGGCCTGGCGACACCTACGTTCGCCCAGACTTCTCCCCGCAACGCCTCGACAGGCCTGTGATCTGCGGGTTGTGGGTCTGGGGTGAGAGCATCACTCCGACCAGCCCCATGACCTGCGCAAATCGAAGCTCTTCACAATCCGGACGTGCACCCGCAACGGCACCACCCGATTTCACCCCCCGGCCGCTCGCCCCTTGCGCCCTGTCCCCGTGTTCACCACCTACGGTCACGCCTACCAGTACGGGGAGCCCGCCGCTCGCCCAGCACCCGTCAGGATCCCGTACGAGCAAGGCAGCTCAGATCCGAGGAGGTGTAGACCGGTCGAGGTACAGATCGCGAAAGCCGCCCGTGAACGTCAACGCCGCAAGCAGCAGGAACCACGCCGCCCACCCGAAGCACTTGCGGCGCTCTCGGCCAGTTCCCGCGCCTCGACCGAGAGAGACCAGAACGAGGCCGACGCCGAGCGTAAAGCCGCCGGCGGCAAAGTACCCGCACGCAAAAGCCCGGAGATGCCGGTACTCCCATGGCGTGATCCGGCGCGTCATCACCGAACGCGAGGAGGTGGTGTTGTCTAGTGCGTGCATCGGAATGCCTCCTGCCGCCCGCAGTGCCGGCCGCCCGGTCACATATCAAAGTGAAATCATATTAACGGATAGACCGCACTCGCCGTCACCCCCCGTGCCGCGCCCACGAAACAGGCGCCCGGGCTCCCACATCAACCCGGAGTGACGCCGATATCACCGGCCAGGCAGTCCCTCATAAGCGAGCGAACCGCCCCACAGTCATCCGCCCAGCCGCGCGCCCCGAAGGCCGAGCGAACCACAAAACCCCAGTTCAGAGCCACGGCTACCACCACGCGTAGTCCGTCAAGCACGAATGCCCGTAAGACGAAGCGGCGAACTGTAGCACCTGAAAGCATCTTTGGGCGGGAATGACGGATTTACCGAATGTCCTGCTCCAGCCCTCGCTAGGCTCCCGCGTTGACAGGCGCTCCGAAGCGTGCAGGAACCCCCCGCACCTTCCCCGGGAGCGCGCCCTGCGCGGGAAGGAGCCCTTTGGGCGCCCATAGCAAACCGTCACGCATTCGGATGTCGCAGGCAGCCACCGCGGCCGCCGCCGCACCCACGCTGGCCGGTGTGGCCGCGGCGATTTGCCTCTCGCCGCAGTCGGCCCAGGCGGCCACTGTCCCGGCGTCACACACCGCCGCCCAGAATGCGGGCCACATCAACACCGTGCCCGCCGCCTTCCGGCGGACGCCCGCGGCCGCGCAGTTGCTCGCGGACAGCCGGGACGCGGTCAAGCACAAGGCGGCGAGCCCGGCCTCGTACAAGGTTCACTCCGGCGACACGCTGTCCGCCATCGCCGGCCGGTTCTACCACAACCCCGACGCCTGGCCCGTGATCTACAAGAGCAACCGTGACAAGATCCGCTGGGCGAACCAGATCACCCCCGGCGAGAAGCTGAGCATCCCGGCCAAGCCGGCGCACATCCCCGCCGCCCCCAAGCAGCTTGGCCCCCCGGCCGCCCACACCACCAAGTACGTGCCCCGGCACGCGGCCTCCGTCACGCACTCCGCCCCGGTGACCCAGACCGCCGGCTACTACAGCGGCGGCGGCTGGCCGGGCGGCACCTTCGGCGCCTGTGTCGTTGAGCGCGAGTCCGGTGGCAACCCGAACATCTGGAACGCCAGCGGCCACTACGGCCTTTACCAGTTCAGCTACGCCACCTGGGTGGCCTACGGCGGCAGCGCGGGCGAGTTCGGCCACGCCAGCGTGGGCGAGCAAGAGCAGGTTTTCATGAACGCCCTGGCCAGGGGCGGCGAGGACAACTGGGCCCCCTACGACGGCTGCTGACCGTCACCCGGCGCGTCCCGCGCCGACCCCGCGAAAGAGGGCTAACGCCTGACTGGTGCCGGCCCGCACCGGCACCAGTCAGGCGAAAATAATCCCAAGCGTCCAACGAGCCGAACCGTCTAGCCTGACCGGATGACCCAAGGCCGGACGATCTGGCTCGACCAGCTCACGCCCGCCGAGCACCGCGCGCTTGACCCAGGTCTGCCCGTCAATCTCGCCCGGCGCCCCGACGTTCTGGTCGTCGGCGGCGGCATGCTTGGCGTGGCCACCGCCGCCGCCTGCCATGCCGCCGGCGCGGCGAACGTCCTGCTCATCGAGGCCGGCCGCCTCGCCTGCGGCGCCACCGGCGGCGCCGCGGGCCTGCTCAACCCCGAGGTCCACCAGGGCAACGACCCGCAGCCTCTCACCGATCTCGGCCGCATCGGCCTGACCCGCTGGCACCAGCTCGAAGCCACCGAGAACATCGGCCTCCAGGAGATCGACTGGCTGGGCCTGGCCCCGCACCCGCCGGCCTTCCTGGCCGACCCGTCCCCGGCCGTGCAGTGGCTCAGCGTGACCGAGGTCCAGCGTCGGCTCCCCGGCCTCACCCCGCCCACCAGCGGCGCGCTCATCCCGCGCCAGGCCCGGATCAATCCGGTCCGCGCCCTGGTCAGGCTGGCCGCCAGGGTTCCCCAGATCGCGACCGGCTGCCCCGCGACCGCCGTCACCGTGAAGGCCGACCGCATACACAGCGTCACCACCGCCGCGGGCGAGATCCAACCCGGCGCGGTTGTGTTCGCCACCGGCCTGCCCCCGCGCCTCCCGGGCCTGCCCCTGCGGCTTCCCGCCACCGCGGTCAAGGGCCACATGGCCGTCACCGAACCGGTCCCGCTGACCATCCCCGGCGTGGTGACCCAGGTCGGCATCCAGATCGAAGACCACCGTCTCCTGCTCGGCGGCACACTCGACCCCGACGACGCCAGCCCCGAGGTGAACCCCGAGGCCACCGAGCGTCTCCGCGCCGCCATGGCCCGGGCCCTCCCGGCCCTGGACAGCGTCCGCCTCACCCACCAGTGGTGCTGCTGGCGCCCCCGTCACCCCGACGGCCTGGCTGTCATCGACCGCGTCCCGGGCCTCACCAACACCTGGGTCACCAGCGGCCACTACCGCACCGGCATCCTCATGGCCCCCGCGGCCGCCGACATCATCGCCCAGTGGCTCGCCTCCGGCCAGAGCCCCGGCCACCTCAGACCCTGGCAAATTCAGGATCGTTTCAATTAATGAACGGTGGCCAAGGCAGACTGTCAGCTCACCCCAGGTCAGTGCAGGTGGGACTGCCAGTCCCTGGGCACCCGCCCGGTCGGTCCCGGCACCGGCTGGCCGGCCGGGTGGTGGTCGGGGGGCGCCAGTTCCGGCCCCGAGTCGTAGAACTCGCTGGTCTCGAAGTTCCAGAACCACTCTTCGCCCGGCTCGAAGCTGCGGATGACCGGGTGGCCGGTCGCCGCGGCGTGCGCGGTGGCGTGCTGCGACGGCGAGGTGTCACAGCAGCCGATGTGCCCGCACTGCGTGCACCGCCGCAGGTGCACCCACCAGCCCTCGGCCGCCTCGCACTCCACGCAGCCGGTGCCGCTCGGCGACACCGCCGGATCGATCCCTGGTATGCCCGTCATCAGCCCTCCACCTCCGCGGCCCCGTCGTGGACCGGTAGCCGTACCTGGAAACGCGTATCGCCCGGCACCGATTCCACCCGCAGGTCACCGTGGTGCCTGGTCACGATGATGCGCCAGGATATGTCGAGGCCGAGCCCGGTGCCCTGGCCCACCGGCTTGGTGGTGAAGAACGGCTCGAAGATCCGCCCCTTGATCTCCTCGGGGATCCCGGGCCCGGTGTCCGCGAGTTCGACCAGGATCCGGCTGCCCTCGGCCGAGCCGTCGTCGGCCGAGGTAGTGATGGTCAGCGTCCCGCTCCCGTCCATCGCGGCCACCGCGTTGTCGATCAGGTTGGTCCACACCTGGTTGAGCTCGGCCGGGTAGCCGGGGATCCGGGGCAGGCTCCGGTCGTAGTCCCGTACCACGGTGACCCCCGGCCCGATCTTGGCGCCGAGCATGGTCAGCGTGCTGTCCAGCAGTTCGTGCACGTCCACGATCTGATACGGGGCCCGGTCCAGTTGCGAGTACTGCCGGGCCGCGCCGACCAGGTTCGAGATCCGGGTGACCGAGTCGCTGATCTCGTTCATCAGCAGTTCGGTCTCCACCGTGTGTCCCAGCCAGCTCAGCGCGCCGTCCAGCGCGGCCGTGTCGCCGCCCTTGCTGCCGACCGCGTCGGCCACCTGGTCGAGCCACACCGTGTCCAGCCCAGCCTGGGTGAACGTCGGCGCGAGATTCCAGCCCTCGGCGATGCCGTGCTCGTCGAGCCAGTCGGTGACCGTGTCCTCCAGGTCCGCGGCCTGCAGCGGGCTCAGCGACCGCGCCGACCCCGCCCGCGCCACCGCCTCCTCCTGCCGCTTGACCAGCCCGGCCAGCAGCGGACTGGCGTTCTCGCTGGCGATCACGGCCAGCTTGCCGCGCATGGCCGCGACCCGGTCGCGCAGCGCGGAGGTCGCCCGCACGGCCGCGGCCGCCGGGTTGTTCAGCTCGTGCGCCAGGCCCGCCGTCAGCGACCCGAGGGCCAGCAGCCGTTCCCGCTGGCCGATCGCTTCCTGGGTGTTCTTGGTGCCGAAGAACAGCCCCTCCAGCAGGTGCACGGCCATCGGGAACCAGTCGTCCATGATCTGCGCGAACGTTCCCGCGTCGAGCACGAAGAACCGCGACGGCTCGATCACCCGCAGCGAGTTGTTGTACACCTGCGGCACCCGGTCCCTCAGGTAAGCGAAGAACGCCCCCGAGTACACCCCAGGGTTGGAGGTCCGCACGGTCTCCACGTCGTCCGCGCCCACCAGCCGCGACAGCGCCAGCGTCCCGGACAGCAGCACGTAAAAACAGGTCGCCGGATCGCCCTCGGCGTACACCGGCCCGGGTTCGAGCTCGACCACCCGCCCCTCGTGGCAAAGCCACCCGATCTGCTCGTCGCTCAGCTTCTCGAACAGGAACAATTCCCGCAGCTCAGCCTCGCTGCACCCCACCCCGCCGGTGTTCACAGCCGCTCCAGGTACCGGTGCACCAGCATGACCGCCATCGCGCCTTCGCCGACCGCCGACGCCACCCGCTTGGCCGACTCGGCCCGCACGTCCCCGGCGGCGAACACCCCGGGCACGCTTGTCTCCAAGTGATAAGGCGGCCGGTCGAGCGGCCAGCCGGGCGGTAGCTTCCCGTCGGTCATCAGATCCGGGCCGGCCAGCACGAACCCGCGCTCGTCCCGCTCGATCACCCCGTCCAGCCAGCCGGTCAGCGGCGCCGCGCCGATGAACACGAACAGCCACTGCGCGTCCACTGTCTCGGTCGCGCCGGTGTCCCTGTCCAGCAGCGTGAGCCGCTCCAGGTGGTCGGTGCCGTGCGCCGCGGCGATCTCGGTGCCGGTGCGCACCGAGATGGCCGGGATGGCATCCACTTGCTGGATGAGGTAGTGCGACATCGACTTCTCCAGCGACGCCCCGCGCACCAGTATCGTCACCGAGCGGGCGCTCTTGGCCAGGTAGACCGCGGCCTGTCCGGCCGAGTTGGCCCCGCCCACGATGAAGATGTCGTGGTCGGCGCAGCTCGTCGCCTCGGTCAGCGCCGACCCGTAGAACACCCCGCGCCCGGTCAGCTCGACCACCCCGGGCGCGGCGAGCTGCCGGTACGCCACCCCGGTGGCCAGGATGACCGTGTGCGCGTCCAGTGAGCTGCTGTCCGAGAACCGCACGGTCCTGGCCGAGCCGTTGATGTCGAGCCCCACCACCTCACGCGTGGTCAGCACCTCGGCGCCGAACTTGGCCGCCTGCCGCCTGGCCCGGTCGGTGAGCTGCGCCCCTGACACCCCGTTGGGGAAGCCCAGGTAGTTCTCGATCCGCGAGCTCTGCCCGGCCTGCCCACCGGTCGCCGTGCGCTCCACCAGCACGGTGCGCAGCCCCTCGGACGCGCCGTAGAGGGCAGCGCCAAGCCCAGCCGGCCCGCCGCCGATCACGATCAGGTCGTAGAACGCGGCCGACGGCGTCGTGGCCAGCCCCACCCGTGCCGCCAGTTCGGGATCCGACGGAGCCACCAGCGCCTCGCCGTCCGCGGTGACCACCACGGGCAGCGTGAGCCCGTCCGCGCCCGCCGCCTCCAGCAGCCGCTTGCCCTCCGGTGAGTCGGACCCGAACCAGCGGTAGGGCACCTGGTTCCTGGCCAGGAACTCGCGCACCTCCGACGACCGGGCCGACCAGCGGTGCCCGACCACCTTGGTCTCCGGCACCGGCCGGTGGTCGGAGGTCAGCCAGGTCTCGAGCAGCGCGTCCACCACCGGGTAGAGCTTCTCGTCCGGCGGATCCCACGGCTTGAGCAGGTAGTAGTCGAGGTCCACCACGTTGATCGCCTCGATGGCCGCCTCGGTGTCCGCGTAGGCGGTCAGCAGCGCCCGGCGGGCCCCCGGGTAGATGTCCATCGCGGCTTCGAGGAACTCGATCCCGTTCATCTGCGGCATCCGGTAGTCGGCCAGGATGACCGCGACCAGGTCGCCGCGCAGCTTCATCTCGCGCAGCGCCTCCAGGGCCTGGTCCGCGGATTCCGCCCGGATGATCCGGTGCTGTTCCCCGTACCGGCGCCGCAGATCCCTGGCCACCGCGCGGGAGACGCTCGGGTCGTCGTCCACGGTCACGATCGCGGTCCGCGGCGTACCAGCCGCGCCCGCCGTCGTCGGCGCGCTCACGCCGCCGCCAGCCTGCGCAGCGCGAGTTCGGCGTACAGCGCGGACCCGTCGCCGAGCACCGCGTCGTCGAACGCGGCCTCGGGGGAGTGGTTGTAAGCGGCGGTCTCCGGCGCCCGGTCCGGCGGGCAGGCGCCGAGGAACATGAACGCGCCGGGCACCTGCTCCAGCACGTAGGAGAAGTCCTCCGCCCCGGTGACCGGGTTGGGCATGGCGGCGAACCGTTCCCGGCCGAACAGCGTGATGGCGGTCTGCTCGGCGAACGCCGCCTCGGCCGCGTGGTTGACCGTGACCGGGTAACCGTCGAGGTAATCCGCGTCCGCGGCGAGGCCGTGCGCCGACGCGACCTCGCGCACCAGCCGGATGACCCCCGCTTTCACCTTCGTCCGCGCGGCGTCAGAGAACGACCTGATGGTGGCGGCGAACGTAGCGTCGTCGGGTATCACGTTGTCCTTGGTGCCGGCGTGGAAGCTGCCCACTGTGATCACGATCGGGTCGAACACGTCGAAGTTGCGGGTGACGAACGTCTGCAGCGCGGTGACCATCTCACAGGCGGCCGGGATCGGGTCGGCGGCCCGGTGCGGGGCCGACCCGTGCCCGCCGCGACCGCGCACGGTCACCGTGAGCACGTCGGCGGCGGCCAGCATCGGGCCCGGCCTTCCCGTGATGACGCCGGCCATGAACTGGGCGGACATCACGTGCAGCCCGTAGGCGGCCGTCGGCCGCTCACCGGCCGCGTCGAGCACGCCTTCCTCGATCATGTGCCGCGCGCCGAAGTGCCCTTCCTCGCCGGGCTGGAACATGAAGATCACGTTCCCGGTGAAGTCGCCCCGGCGCGAGGAGAGCAGCCGGGCCGCCCCGGCCAGCATGGTGGTGTGCAGGTCGTGCCCGCACGCGTGCATGGCCCCGTCGATCTGCGACGCGTACGGCAGCCCGGTCCGCTCGGTCACCGGCAGCGCGTCCATGTCGGCCCGCAGCAGCACGGTCGGGCCCGGCTGCCTGCCCCGCAGCACGGCGGTTACCGAGCTCAGCCCCTGGCCCAGGGTGATCTCCAGCGGCAGCCCGTCCAGCGCGGCCAGCACCTTCGCCTGGGTGCGGGGCAGATCCAGGCCTATCTCGGGTTCTTGGTGCAGCGCGTGGCGCAACTGCGACAGTTCCGCCGCCAGCGCGCGCGCCTCGTCATTCACCGCCATGGCGCCATCTTGTCAGGGCTTCCCCGCGCCGTGCCACCGGCCCATTCCGCCGGGGAAACGACCCTATTAATAAACGGGCTCGATCTCACCCGAGCCGATGGGCGCCGTCGGCCGGGATCGCCGAAACCACGCCGGGCTCCGTCCAGCCCCGGCCGCGGAACTCGGCCGTGACCTCGTCCAGGATCCCGGCGGTCCGCTCGGCCGGCCCGAGCGCGATCACCGAGCCGCCGAACCCGCCGCCCATCATCCTGGCCCCGAGCGCCCCGGCCGCCAGCGCCACCTCCACCGCCACGTCGGCCTCGGGCCAGGAGATCTCGAAGTCGTCCCGCAGCGACGCGTGCGAGCGGGTCAGCAGCGGTCCCACCTCGGCGGCCGCCCCGGCCCGCAGCAGCGCCGCCGCCTCGGTGACGCGCCGGTCGTCGGTGACCACGTGCCTGGCCCGGCGCCGCAGCACCTCGTCGTCGAGCCGGTCGAGTTCGGTCACGTCGGTCACGTCCCGCAGCGCGGGCACACCCAGCAGCTTGGCCGCCAGCTCACAGGCCCGGCGCCGGCCGGTGTAGCCGCTGTCACCGAGTTCGTGCCGCACCTTGGTGTCGAGCACCAGCAGGTCGAGCCCGGCCGCGGCCACGTCGAACGGCACCTGGCTGATGGCCAGCGACCGGCAGTCGAGCAGCAGCGCGTGACCGCGTTCGCACAGCATCGACGCGGACTGGTCCATGATCCCGCACGGCACGCCCACGAAGTCGTTCTCCGCATGCTGGGCCAGCCTGGCCAGCTCGGCCGGGGGGATGGCCACCCCGTACAGCCCGGTGAGCGCGATCGCGGTGGCGCACTCGATGGCGGCCGACGAGGACAGGCCCGCGCCCTCCGGCAGGTCGGAGTCGAAGGCCAGCCTGGCCCCGCCCATCGCGTGCCCCGCCTCCCGCAGCGCCCACGCCACCCCGGCCGGGTAAGCCGCCCAGCCCCCGACCAGGCCAGGGGCCAGCGACCTGGTGTCCACCCTGAGGACCGGGCCAGGCGCCTGCCGTGAGCACAGTTCGAGCATCCCGTCCTCGCGGGCCGACCCGGCGGCCCGCACGCCCTGGGTCAGCGCGAACGGCAACACGAAACCGTCGTTGTAGTCGGTGTGCTCGCCGATCAAGTTGCCCCGGCCCGGTGCGTGCCACACGCCGTCCGGCTCGGCGCCGTAGCACTCGCCGAACCAGGCGGCCGCGGCCTCGTGCGCGGTCATGCTCTCGCGCAGACCGCCGCCCAGGCGTCGGCGACCATCGACCGCAGGTCCTCCTCCACCTTCCAGCCGAGGTCGCCGTGGATGCGGGCCGAGGAAGCGACCAGCACCGCCGGGTCACCGTCCCGGCGCGCTCCGGTCTGCGCCGGGATGTCCATCCCGGTCACCTCCCGGCAGGTGTCGATCACCTCGCGGACCGAGAACCCGCTGCCGCTGCCCAGGTTGTACACCTGGTGCTCGCCGGGCGCGCAGGCGGCCAGCGCGAGCAGGTGCGCCCGTCCCAGGTCGGCCACGTGGATGTAGTCCCTGACGCAGGTGCCGTCCGGCGTCGGGTAGTCCTCGCCGAAAATCCGGACCACCTGGCGCTCTCGCTTGGCCTGCTCGCCCTCTTCGCCCTGGTGTTGCGCCATGGCGATCTTCAGCACGTTCGGGATCAGGTGCGTTTCGGGGGAGTGCCGCTCGGACAGCCACCGGTCACCGGGCTCGCGGTAGGCCCCGGCCACGTTGAAGTACCGCAGGCTGACCGCACCCAGGCCGTCGAGCCTGGCGTACTCGTGCAGGGTCTCGTCGATGGCCAGCTTGGTCGCGCCGTACGGGCTGGTGGGCCTGGCCGGGTCGGTCTCCCCGATCGGCACGCGCTCCGGCTCGCCGTAGACGGCCGCGGTCGAGGAAAACACGATGGTGCGCACACCGGTGTCCCGCATCGCGGCCAGCAGTGCGAGCGTGCCGCCCAGGTTGTGCGACCAGTACCGGCCCGGCTGCGCCACCGACTCGCCCACCAGCGACTTGGCCGCGAAGTGCAGCACCGCCTCGATCCCGTCGGCGAGCACGTCCGCGGCGGCGTCCCTGATCGTGCCGCGCACGAACGTGGCCCCGGCGGGCACGCCGTCCGCGTGCCCGGTGGACAGGTCGTCGAGGATCACCACTTCGTGCCCGGCCTCGAGCAACTGGGCGGCGACCACGCTGCCCACGTAGCCCGCTCCGCCCGTCACAAGGAGTTTCATCAGGCCTCCCGCGGTTATCCAGCTTCCCGCAGCCGCTGGGCCGCGGTCTCCGGCATGATGTCGTTGCTCCACGCCCCGGTGCCCGATTCGGTTCCCGCGAGGTACTTGAGCTTGCCCGGCGCGCGCCGGACCGACAGTACCTGAAGGTGCAGGCCGAACCCGCGCCGCCCCGCGCCCTCGCCGTCTCCCCGCACCGGCGCCTGATGCCAGGCGGCGATGTACGGCATCGGCGTGCCGAACAGCGCGTCGAGCCGCCCGAGCACGTCCAGGTAGAGCCCGCAGAACCCGTCCCTGGCCGACTCGTCCAGCGTGGCCAGGTCCGGCACCCGGCGGGCCGGGAAGATCATAACCTCGTACGGCCAGCGTGCCGCGGCGGGCACGAACGCGATCCACTCGTCGTTCCGCGTCACGATCCGCGCGCCGTCCGCCACCTCGGCCGCGACCAGGTCGTCGAACAGGTTGCCGCCGGTGCCGGCCGCGTGCTCGCGGGCCGACTCCAGCATCCGCCGCGTCCGCGGCGTCACGAACGGGAAGGCGTAGATCTGGCCGTGCGGGTGGTGCAGGGTGACGCCGATCTCCTCGCCCCGGTTCTCGAAGCAGTAGACCTCGCCGATGCCGGGCATCGCGCCGAGTTCGGCGCTGCGGTCGGTCCATGCGTCCAGCACCGTCGCCACCCTGGCCGGGGAAAGCTGGGCGAACGAGGAGTTGTGGTCGGCCGTGAAGCACACCACCTCGCAGCGGCCCGACGCCGGCCGCACCGCCATCAGCCCGGGTTCGTCCAGCCCTTCCGTGGAGCGTGCGGCTCCGCGCAGCGAGGGGAAGCGGTTCTCGAACACGACCACGTCGTAGTCCGGCGCCGGGATCTCGGTCGGCCTGCCCGGTGCGGACGGGTCGAGCGGGCACGCCTCGGGCGGCGGCAGGAACGTCCGGTCCTGCCGCTGGGCCGCGATCACCACCCACTCGCCCACCAGCGGATCCCAGCGCAGCGCCGATTCCGGCAGGCTGAGCTCGCTGGGCGCCGGAGCCAGTGGCCGTGTGTCCGGCACGTCCGCGCGGCCCAGCCCGGGCGACTCGTCGAAGTAGATGATCTCCCGCCCGTCGGCGAGCTTCCCGCGGCTCTTCCAGATCCTTCCCACGCCGTGAAGGTTATGCCGTCCGGTCGTCGCGGACCGTAGCGCCCCGCCAGGCTCCCCCGCCGCCGCCTCTTCCCCCGTACGCTTCCCCCCCTTCACGGAGGTCAGGCCCGTAGACTGTGCCCCCTAGACTGGGCCAGCCCGGCCCCCCGGCGGCGACCGGGGGCACTGACCCAATTGCCCAGATCGGGAACAAGACGTGAGCCAGGTCCCTTGGGACATACTCGTCGTCCTGCTGATCGTGCTCATCGGCGGGTTCTTCGCCGCCGCCGAGATGGCCCTGGTCTCGCTGCGCGAGGGTCAGGTCCGCGCGCTCGGCCAGCGCGGCAAGCGCGGTCAGCGGGCGGCCAAGCTGGCTTCCGACCCGCAGCGCTTCCTGGCCGCGGTGCAGATCGGCGTGACGATCGCGACCCTGCTGTCTGGCACGTTCGGCGCCGCGACGCTGGCCACCGACCTGCGCTCGGTGTTGCGGCACCACATGTCCGACGCGCTCGCCTCCACGCTCGCGCTGGCCATCGTGACGATCGGCATCTCTTTCTTCAGCCTCGTGCTCGGTGAGCTCGCGCCGAAACGGATAGCCCTGCAGCGTTCAGAACGAATAGCGCTCGTGGCCGCGCCGCTCCTGGATCGGATCAGCACGGCGGCCAGGCCGCTGGTGTGGCTGCTCGGCAAGTCGGTCAACCTCGTGGTCCGGGCGCTCGGTGGCGACCCGGCGGTGGGCCGCGGCGTCATGACCGAGGAGGAACTGCGCGACCTGGTCGCTGGTCACCAGGCGCTGAGCGCCGACGAGCGGGAGATCGTGGGGGAGGTGTTCGACGCCGGCAAGCGTCAGATCCGCGAGGTCCTGGTGCCCAGGACCGAGGTCGAGTTCCTGGCCGCGGACACCCCGCTGGCCGAGGCCGCGCAGACCGTGGCCAACGAGCCATACTCCAGGTTCCCCGTCTACCAGGACTCCTACGACGACGTGATCGGCTTCGTGCACGTGCGCGACCTGCTCGGCCCCCCACCGGCCGGGCAGCCCACCGTGGTGCGCCAGGTGACCAGGCCGGTCAAGCAGTTGCCGACCACCAAGCCGGTGCTCGCCGCGCTGTCGGAGATGCGCAGGGACCGGGCTCACCTGGCCATCGTGGTGGACGAATACGGTGGCACGGCCGGCATCGTCACCCTGGAGGACCTGGTCGAGGAGCTGGTCGGCGACATCTGGGACGAGTACGACACCGGCAGCGGCGAGGCCACCAAGCTGCTCGGCGGCGAGCTCGAGGTGGACGGCCTGCTCAACCTGGACGAGTTCACCGAGCAGACCGGCATAGAGCTGCCCGAGGGGCCGTACGAGACCGTGGCCGGCTACATGGTCGCCAGCCTCGGCCAGCTCCCGGCCACCGGTGATCACGTGGACATCGACGGCCACCGGCTCACCGCGACCGAACTGGACGGCCGCCGCATCGCGCGGGTCCGGGTGACGCCCCGATCAGAGCCCCGAACAGAAAGGCAAGTGGCTCAGTGACCGACTTCGACACCGTGCTGGTGGTGGACTTCGGCGCCCAGTACGCCCAGCTCATCGCCAGGCGGGTGCGGGAGTGCCACGTCTACTCCGAGATCGTGCCCAGCTCGATGCCGGTGGCGGACATGCTCGCGAGAAAGCCCAAGGCCATCGTCCTGTCTGGCGGTCCCGCGTCCGTGTACGCCCCCGGCGCCCCACCCGCCCCCGAAGGGCTCCTCCAGGCCGGCGTCCCCCTGCTGGGCATCTGCTACGGCTTCCAGCTCATGGTCGCGGGCCTCGGCGGCACCGTCCAGCGCACCCCCTCAGGCGAATACGGCGCCACCACCCTGAGCCCCGCCGGCGGCACCCTGCTGACGGGCTCCCCAGCCTCCCCCCGGGTATGGATGTCGCACGGGGACACGGCTGTGGCCGCGCCGCCCGGGTTCACCGTCACCGCGACCACCCCGGGCACCCCCGTCGCCGCGATGGAGGACACCGGCCGCGGCCTGTACGGCGTGCAGTTCCACCCCGAGGTCGCGCACACGGACCACGGCACCGAGATCCTGCGCCGCTTCCTCGACGCGGCGCGCTGCCGTCCCACCTGGACCATGTCCGGCGTCATCGACGAGCAGCTCCAGCGCATCCGCGAGCAGGTCGGCGGCGGCCGGGCGATCTGCGGCCTGTCCGGCGGTGTTGACTCCGCGGTCGCCGCCGCGCTCGTCCAGCGAGCCATCGGCGACCGGCTGACCTGCGTGTTCGTCGATCACGGGCTGCTGCGCGAGGGCGAGGCGGAGCAGGTGCGCCGGGACTTCGTGGCCGCCACGGGGGTCGAACTGCACGCGGTGGACGCGGCCGGCGTGTTCTTGCAGGCGCTGGGCGGCGTGACCGATCCGGAGACCAAGCGGAAGGTCATCGGCCGCGAGTTCATCCGCGCCTTCGAGGCCGCCGCCCGCGACATCACCGCCTCCGCGGGCGCCCGGGGTGAGTCCGTCGAGTTCCTGGTCCAGGGCACGCTGTATCCCGACGTGGTCGAGTCCGGCGGCGGCACGGGCACGGCCAGCATCAAGTCCCACCACAACGTCGGCGGCCTGCCCGACGATCTGAAGTTCCGCCTGGTCGAGCCGCTGCGGCGGCTCTTCAAGGACGAGGTGAGGCTGATCGGCACCGAACTCGGCCTGCCACCCGAGATCGTCTGGCGCCAGCCATTCCCCGGCCCTGGCCTCGGTATCCGCATCATCGGTGAGATCACCGCCGACCGGCTGCGCATACTGCGCGCCGCCGACGCCATCGCCCGCGCCGAACTGTCCGCCGCCGGCCTGGACCGCGACATCTGGCAGTGCCCGGTCGTGCTGCTGGCCGACGTGCGTTCGGTCGGTGTCCAGGGCGACGGCCGCAGCTACGGTCACCCGGTGGTGCTGCGCCCGGTGGCTAGCGAGGACGCCATGACCGCGGACTGGGCGCGCGTCCCCGACGACGTCCTGGCCCGCATCTCGACCCGCATCACCAACGAGGTGCGCGAGGTCAACCGCGTCGTCCTGGACATCACCAGCAAGCCACCGGCCACCATCGAATGGGAGTAGC
>DATAWQ010000123.1:0-6305 GCA_036267135.1 Streptosporangiaceae bacterium
GTGGCCGCCGCCCGGAGCAGCGCGAAGTCAGCGGCCAGCGATTCGAGATAGCGGGAGCTGTCCATGACGGAAGCCTGGCACGGCCCACCTGAGTGCGTCGAACGTATTTTCGCGTCTTACCACGGTCGGGCTGGCGGTGTCCAGCCTCAGGACATGCAGGACAGGTCTCTCAAGACATACAGGACAGTCCGGGCGGCGTGGCGGCGGGACCTGGGGCCGGGTGATCTTGACGCTCTGGGGACATGTCGAAGGCCCGTCTGGTGATCACCGCAGTCATGGTTGAGCAGCGCCCGGTCAGTGAAGTGGCCCGCACTTACGGGGTGGCCCGGTCCTGGGTCTACGCGCTGCTGGCCCGCTATCGGGCCGAAGGTGAGGCGGCGTTCGGGCCGCGGTCGCGGCGGCCGAAAACCTCACCGGCAGCGATCGCGGGCAGCACCGCGGAACTGATCGTCCGGTTGCGGAAGGACCTGGCCGGGCAGGGCCTGGACGCGGGCCCGGACACGATCTGCTGGCATCTGGCCCACCATCACCAGATCCGTATCTCCCCGGCCACGGTCAGCCGGTATCTGGCCCGGGCCGGGCTGGTGAGCCCGCAGCCGGCCAAGCGCCCGCGGTCGTCGTATCTGCGGTTCGAAGCCAGTCAGCCGAACGAATGCTGGCAAGCCGATTTCACCCACTGCCGGCTCGCCGACGGGACCGGCAGCGAGGTGCTGACCTGGCTCGATGATCACTCCCGGCTGGCGCTGACGGTGACGGCCCACCGGCGGGTCACCGGCCCGATCGTGCTCGCGGCGTTCCGTGCCGCGGTGGCCGCCTACGGGCCGCCGGCCTCAACCTTGACCGATATTCAAGATGGGTGTCGTCCTGGGAAGCCGCGCATGGTCCGGCCGGTGGTGTGAGGCTTCCTGGTGACCGGCGCCTGCCCGTCGTCGTTGCTGACCGATCGGGGCACACAGCTTGTGTGACCTCTTGCCTGTTGTTCACGGGGCGGGCGGGGGCGCCGCCGAGGATGGCAGAGCCCTATTGAGAACCCGGTGACCAGCCAGTTTGGCTGGATCCCTGTTAGTGAATGTCTGGTGTGGCCTCCTCGCGCTGCCCGCCTGCCGGTCTTACTGCTGGTGACGAAGGAGGAAATGTGCCGTGCAGATGACCCTGGGAATTGATGTGGCCTGCCGGGCCGCTCACCAGGCCAGCCTGGCCGATGAGACGGGCCGGTTTACCTGGTCTGGCCGCAGGTTCCGCACCGCGCCCGCTGACCTGCAGCAGCTGTGGGACCAGATCTCGCCGGGTGCGGCGGTGACGGTGGTGATGGAGCCGACCCGGAACGCGTGGGTGCCGCTGGCGGCCTGGTTCCGCCGTCACGGCGCCACCGTGGTCATGGTCCCGCCCGAGCAGTCCGCAGACCTGCGGGACTACTACTCCAAGCACGTCAAGTCCGACCGGATCGATTCCCGGATCCTGGCCCGGCTGCCGCTGCTGCACCCCGATGGGCTGCGCCCGGCAGAGCACTTGGGCCCGGCGGATGCGCTGCGCCGGGCCAGCCGGCTGCGGGCCAGCCTGGTCAAGCGCCGCACCGTGGTCATCGCCCGGCTCGACAGCTACCTGGAACTGCTGGGGCCGGCCTGGCATGCTGCGTTCGGCGGTGACCTGACCCTGCTCACGCCGCTGCGGCTGATGGCCGCCGGTTACGCCGACCCGCATGCGCTGCGCCGTCTCGGTAAGACCCGGCTGGCCCGGTTCATCTGGCGGTACTCCCACGGCGCCTGGGGCGAAGCGCACGCTGAGAAGATCCTGGCCGCCGCCGCCCAGACCCTGCAGCTGTGGGACGGGGAGCTCAGCTATCCCGACCTGGCCGAAGACATCGCCACCGAAGCACGCCTGGCTCTGGCCCTGTCCGCCGAGATCCGCGACCTGGACACCAAACTCACCGCCCTGCTGCACCAAGCCGACCCGGCCGGGATCATGACCTCAGTGCCCGGTGTCGGCCTGATCAACGCCACCCAGATCCTGGCCCGTCTCGGCGACCCCACCCGGTTCCGGTCCCTGGCCGGCGCCCGCTCCTTCACCGGCCTGGTCCCCTCCCTGACCGCTTCCGGCACCAGCGGCCACCACGGACCGCCCACCAAATCCGGCGACGCCCACCTGCGCGAGGCCCTGTTCATGGCGGCCGACCAGGCCCGCCGCATCGACCCCACCCTGGCCGCCCGCTACCACCGGCTCATGGTCACCAGCGGCAAGCACCACAACTCCGCGCTCTGCCACATCTCCACCACCCTGCTGACCAGAATCATCGCCTGCTGGCGGGCCGGCACCCCCTACCAGATCCGCGACACCGACGGCACCCCGCTGACCACCAGCCAGGGACGCCAGATCATCAGCCAGCGCTACCACATCTCCGCCGAGCTACGCGCCCAGCGCCGCACCAGCCACCAGGGCAAGGGGCGGACTGGTGACACCAGGAGTCGCCAAGCGCTCCAACACCAGCCCGCCCCAAACCCACGCTACGACGACCGCCAGCCAGCTTGACACCCGTTAAGAACTCAACGGGATGGTATTTACTGCCCGGTTCGCCGGCGGCAGGGGCGGCCGCAACGGGTTGGAAACCGGGCTGCGCCGGCTCGGCATCATCCAGAAGAACGGGAAACCGAACCATCCCCAGACCCAGGGCAAGGTGGAACGGTTCCAGCAGACGATGAAGAAATGGCCCGCCGCCCAGCAGCCCCAGCCCGCCACCCTCAGCCAGCTGCAGGCGCTGCTGGATCGCTTCGCCCGCGCCTATAACACCACCCGGCCGCACCGGTCCCTGGCCCACCGGGCCACCCCCGCGGTCGCTTACGCGGCCCGGCCCAAAGCCGCCCCCGGTGACCGGTCCGCTGATGCCCACTACCGGGTCCGCACCGACGTCATCGCCGGCAGCGGCACCGTCACGCTGCGCACCGGCGGCAAACTCCACCACATCGGCATCGGCCGCATTTACGCCGGAACCCGCGTCCTGCTCCTGGCCCAGGACCTGCACATCCGCGTCCTGAACGCCGCCACCGGCGAACTGCTCCGCGAACTGACCCTCGACCCCACCAGGAACTACCAGCCCACCAGCCGCCCCCCTGGGCCAGCACGAAAAACACCGCGAACCTAATGCAGGTTCGCGGTGTCCTCTATGTCTTGAGAGATGACACGGTCGGGCTGGCGGGATTTGAACCCGCGACCCCTGGCACCCAAAGCCAGTGCGCTTCCAAGCTGCGCTACAGCCCGCGACATCCGGAAGTCTAGTGCCGATCAGCGCTAAGCCGTGCGGAAGCGGTAACCGGCCGCCAGCAGTTCGGGGATGACGACGGTGAGCGCGGCCACGGTCTGGGACCGGTTACCGCCACCGTCGTGCTCCAGGATGATCGACCCGGTACGGGTGTTCTTCATGATGTTGGAGATGATCTTGTTCGTCCCGGGCCGGGCCCAGTCCTGCGGGTCGACCGACCAGTCGAGCGGGGTCAGCTTCATCTGCTGGCAGCGCTCCAGGACCGCCGTGGACCACGCCCCATAGGGCGCGCGGAACATGTCCAGCCGCTGCCTGATCGCCGCCTCGATCTCGTCGTTGGCCTTGTCGATCTGGACGGTGAGCTGGCTCGGCGTCAGCCCGGACAGGTTGGCGTGGGTCCAGGTGTGGTTGATGACCTTGTGCCCGGCGTCGGCCACCTCGCGGGCCAGCCCCGGGTCGGCGACCACACTGGTGCCGATCATCGAGAACGTGGCCTTGACCCTGTACTTCTGCAGCAGTTTCAGGATCTGCGGGGTGTAGGTCGCGTTGGGGCCATCGTCGATGGTCAGCGCGATCGTCTTGGGCCCGTCGTTGAGGTAGTACGTCGGCTGCGGTGGCGCCTTGGCTGACCCGGTGGTGCGCGGGCTGGCCTCCGGGGTCGCGGTGCTGGGGGGCGTCTTCGCCGCCGATGAGGACGAAATGTCGCTCGGGGTGGCCGAGGGCGTGGCGCCCGGGGTCCGGCTGGCCTGGCCCTTCGCTGAGCTACCCGAGCCAGCCGGATTGCGCCCGCCCGCGCTGGTGCCGGTGGTGCTGGTGGCACCGCCAGAACCTTCGCCGGCGACGAACTCACCCAGCACCACCAGGCCGCCCGCAGCCAGCAGGACACGGCGAGAGATGACGGCTTTGGGCGCTCGCGGCTTGCGGTCGCTCATCCAGGCCCCTTCTCCACATGCCGGAGCCCCCAGGCCAGGGTCCGAATGCGCACGCAACGTTTAAGACTGCCAGGGACAAGGATCGGTTGCGGCAAATCGGTATTCAACCTGCCACGCGGAGCAATCTCAACCAAGTGTGAACTAAGGTTCACCGATAGTGACTGTCCAGCTACGAGAAGTTAAATAATGAATAATTAACGCGTCGCCACGGCTCTGGGCGGCGCGGAGCGACCCGCGCGACCGGTCAGCCGACTGGACGTTGCAGCAACTGGCGAGCGCGCAGGGCAATTTCGAGCTCGAACCGGCGGTCCGGATCGCGGAGCTGGTCGCCGAACAGGTCGTCGGCCTGCCGCAGCCGGTAACGGACGGTCTGCGGGTGCACGTGGACCTGGAGGGCGACCTCGTTGGCGTTACAGCCGTGCTGCAGCCAGATCAGCAACGTCTCGGCCAGCCGGTCGCGCTGGGCCGGGCGGAGCCGTTGCAGGGGCGCCAGCCGGGCGGTCCGCAGCGCGGCGGCCAGCTCCTCGTCGGCGAACATCAGCAGCGTGGCCAGATGCTCATCGCACCGCACCAGGCCGCGGCGCCCGTCGATGATGCCCCGTTCGGCCAGGCCCAGCGCCCGGCGAGCCCAGTGCAGCGAGGCCGCCGCCCGGTCCAGCGGCTCGATCGGACCCATGGCCGCGGCCCAGCCGGTCAGCGCGCGGGTCACGGCCGCGATCCGGCCCCGGTTCGGGTCGGAGGCCGGGTCCGGGTCCGGGATCAGCAGGCACGGCTCCCGCCGCGACCAGTCGATCAGCACGTCGCCGGGAAAGACCGGCGCGGCCAGGTCGGCGCCGGGCTGGCGCTGCTCGCCCAGGGCGACCACGGCGATCCGGGTCGGCACGGCCCAGTCCGCGGCCCGCGCGGCCTCGGCCACCGCCTCGGCCGGTGCGGGCGGGTCGGCCAGGATCAGGTCGAGCAGACGCCGGCGGCGGCGCTCCTGTTCGCCGGCAAATTCGGTCCGCGCGTCCAGGTAGCCCTGGGCCGACGCGGCCGCCAGTTCGTCCAGGTAGACGAAGATGGCCTCGCCCGCCCGGCCCAGGGCCAGCGTGTCCAGCCCCTGGGCGGCCGCGACGCCGCACAACCGCCGCCAGCCGACCCGGGCCCCGAGGCGCAGTGCCGCCTGCAGCGGCTCCAGGCTGCGGCCCTCGCGGGCCTCGGCCGCGCCGATGGCCCGGAACTCGGCCACCACCGCCGACATCGTGGTCAGCTCGGCCGGCACGGTGCCGGGGTTCGCGGGGTGTGGTGAGTGGGCCGGGTGTGCTGGGTGGGGCGGGCGTGCTGGGTGGGCCACCCGTTCGATGAACGTCCGCACCGCGTGCTCGGCGGCCTGGCTGAGTTTGCGCCCGTAGGCCGGATCGAGGGGCCGGGTGTACTCGGCCACCTCGTTCTGGATGGCGGCGACGATCTCGGCGATGGAAGCGCCAGACTCGGCCCGGAGGACCGCGGCGACCGGGGCCGGGACGACGGGGGCGGGCTCGCTGGCCGAGGTGGTTGCGGGGGCCTCGATGGGCTCGGCTAGCTTCAGCACCGCTCACCCCTTGATGAAGAACTCTTAAGTACGCCTGCGTACTTGTGCTGACGGTACGTCCTGATAACCCCTGGTGTCACGTGATTTCGGCGGTCTCTTGATCAGGGCCGTGCCGCCGGCCTGAGGAGGTGGGCACGTTGTCAGCAGATGACAAAGGCCAGCGGGGTGCTAGCGGGGGTGAAGGAGCCCGGGCCGCAGGCGCAATCGCCGGTGCGAGCGACGGGGAGGAAACGGTAAGCTGCCGGGGTGGCCGGGAGTGATCCCGGCTCCGCGGGCGTAGCTCAATGGTAGAGCCCCAGCCTTCCAAGCTGGTCATGCGGTTTCGATTACCGTCGCCCGCTCTTAAAGGTCATTCGGCCGAGCCCTGACCTCGATGACCCGGAGGACGTTCAGAGCCTCAGAAATCGTCAGCGTTGGCCGTGTAAAGCGGGAGTTTATTGCTGGCCGCCGTTGCGGCAATCATGAGGTCGGAGGCTCGCTTTCGCGGCTCTCGGCCCGCGGCGCGGACCGCAGCGCAGATCTGCCCGAAGAGGCGGGCCGCACTCTGGTC
>DATAWQ010000124.1:0-3469 GCA_036267135.1 Streptosporangiaceae bacterium
GACTCCTGCCAGGGACGCACGAGCGCGATTAGCTCAGCGGCAGAGCGGCCCGTCCACACCGGGCAGGCCGGCGGTTCGAGTCCGTCATCGCGTACTGAGGGCGAGCCTGCGCCGGTGGCAGAGCGGTCGATTGCGCCTGGCTGTAGACCAGGTTCCTCGGACACGGTGGTTCGAATCCATCCCGGCGCACGCTTCCGTGGTCTAGCGGACAGGACACCAGCCTCCGAAGCTGGAGCCGCAGGTTCGACTCCTGCCGGAAGCACCCCGACCCCGTTTCCCACTGTGCCCCGCAACCGCCAGACCGTCCGTGCCGCTTTCCCGCCAGACATCCCCCCGACGCCGGGCCAGACTGGAGTGATGAACCAAGCGGCAGCCGTCACCCAGCCAACGACCAAAAGCCGGATGACCGCCGCGTGGGCTGCCTTCGGGAGCCAGGACGGCGACCGGATCGCGCCCCTGTTCACCCCCGACGCCGAGTGGCTGGCCCCGCCGGGCAACGCCACCGCCATGGCCATCGACGGCAACGCGCACCTCATCGGCCGCGACCGGATCGTCCGGTTCCTGACCCGGGAGTTCGGCACCGTCTTCGTCGCCGACGTCGCGTTCGACATCACCGGCATCTTCGCCGACGGCGACGTCGTGATCACTGAGGCGCGCCTGACCGGCACCCTGGCCCACGGCGGCCGCTACGAGAACGACTACTGCTTCATCGCCGAACTGAAAGACGGCCTCATCCACCGGGTCCGCGAGTACATGGACACCCGGCGCGGCGCCGCCTGGTTCGCGGCCAGCCCCACCTAGTCCGGGCTACCGCGCCAGCGCGTGCCAGTGCGCGGCGACGAAGGCCGGATCGGCGACCCAGACCGCCAGGGCCACCAGGACCATGGTCAGCAGCGGATCGACGAACAGCAGTTCCGGGCGGGTCCCCGTCGTGAACGCCAGTGGCTCGGGCAGCAGGTGCCACCGGAACTTGGACACCGGGTAGCCGAGCATGCAGCCCGAGTCGGTCAGCATGTCGCCGGCGATGTGCGTGGCGCAGCCGACCAGCACGGCGAGCGGGATGAGGGCCAGCCCGTAGCCGAACCAGATCTCGAACGCGGCGACGCCGATCGCGATGACGTCCGCGACGTGACTGCGCGCGATGCGCAGGGCCTCCAGCGCCCCCGACACCGTCAGCGTCATCAGCAGCGCCAGGCCCGCCTTCCCCGCGATCTCGCCGCGGAAATGGCAGGCCACCCAGGCCAGGGCCGTGAACACCGCGATGCCGAGGACCGAGTGGGTGGCGTGCCGGTGGCCGCCGCTGACCTTGGCGATGACCGTGGCCACCGCCTCGGACAGGAAGCCCAGGCACCGGGCCGGCGACGAGCCGCACTTGTCCAGGTCCGGCAGCAGCGCCATGCCCGCGGTGAAGCCCGCCAGCGCGACCGTCCGCGGCTCTGACATGTGCAGGAAGATCCCGGTCGCGGCCCCGGTGACCGCTCCGGAGAGCGCATGCGAATGCCCCAGCATGAGCCCCGTAGCCTCCTCGCTCGCCTGCGCCGGCCACCCACCAGCGAGCGAATCGTAACTAACCGGGCCGACAAAACCCGTCTTACCCGGCCGTGTCGCGCAGCCGGGCAAACTCGGCGGCCAGCGTGGCCGGCGTGTAGTGCGCGTTCAGCCCGCTCGGGTTGGGCAGCACCCAGAGCCGGGTGCGGCCCAGGGCCAGATCCTGTGGCCCCACGATCACCTTTTTCATTCCGAACGCGGCCGCGAACGCACCGACGCCCGCTATGGCCAGCCACCGCGGGGCCAGGACCTCGACTCTGGCCCGGAGCAGCCGCCCGCCCTCGCGAAGCTCCGCGGCGTCCAGCTCGTCGGCCCGCGCGGTGGCGCGGGCGGCGACGTTGGTGATGCCCAGCCCGAGCTGCAGCAGCTGCTCCTGCTCGCTGGGGTCCAGCTGGCGCGGCGTGAAGCCGGACCGGTGCAGGGCCGGCCAGAACCGGTTGCCGGGCCGGGCGAAGTGGTAGCCGGTGGCCGCCGAGTACAGCCCGGGGTTGATCCCCGAGAACAGCACCCGCAGGCCCGGTGCCGCCACGTCGGGCAGCGTCTTGTCGCGCGCGCTCTCCAGGTCAGCCCGGCTGGGCCGGGCCCGGGGCACCGGCGGCCCGGAAGTCAGCATGGCCGCATGCTAGACGAGCATCCGGCCGCCGGCGATCAGCGCCAGGGCCGAGCCGATCAGCCACAGCCCGGCCCACAGCCCGGGGGGCATGCGGGTGAGCTGACGCAAGATGATCGCGTCGCCGGCGTTCTGGCCGTGCGCCAGCACCACCCCGACGCCCGACAGCAGCAGGAACCAGGCCAGCGCGTAGGCCAGCGCGACCGCCGCGCCGACGGGGGCGTAGCGCGCCACCAGGTAGACGCCGAACCCGAAGCCGAGAGCCACCGTGATGCCGAAGGCGCTGCGGCGGGCCAGCACGGCCAGCACGGCCAGCGCCGCCACGGCGACCCACAGCACGGCGACGGGGTGGCCCACCCGGATCAGCTCCGCCGCCCCGAGGCCGAACGCGCTCGGCCCCAGGTAGCCGACGGCCCCGGCCAGGATGAAGCCGCCGCCGCTGGCCGCCGTCATCGTGGTCAGCCCGTCGCCGTTGCCGCGCAGGGTCACGCCCGTGATCCGCCGGCCCGTGGCCGAGCCCACCGCCGCGTGCGCGCCCTCGTGCGCCATCGTGTTGACGTGCTGGGTGAACGCCCAGCCGCCGGGCAGCACCATGGCCCCGAGCGCGAGGACGCCGAGCCCGACCGAGGCGGCGGCCGGCAGGTGGGGCTGCACCGCCGCCATCCCGTGCAGGGCACCGCCGGACGGCCGGGTGACAGTCATCACATAGGGGGAACGTCCCGGCTGCACCCGTGGTGCCAGGAATGCCCCGAGTCCGGCGCTGTCAGCAGGGCTGGCTACATTCCTGGCATGACCACCGGACTCCCAGGTGCGCTCGCGGGCCTGAACCACGAGCAGCGCGCCGCCGCGGCGCACCAGGGCGGGCCGCTCCTCATCCTGGCCGGAGCCGGCACCGGCAAGACCAGGACACTCGTGGCCCGGGCCGCGTGGCTGCGCGAGCAGGGCGTGCCGGCCAGCCGGATCCTGCTGCTGACCTTCACCCGGCGCGCGGCCGACGACATGCTGGCCCGGGCGCGGCCGGCGGACGCCCCGGCCGCGGACCGGATCTGGGGCGGGACCTTCCACGCCATCGCGCACCGGATCATCCGCGCCCACGCCGAGTCGTTCGCGCTGCCGCCCGAGTTCAGCGTGATCGACCCGGCCGACGTGGCCGACGTGCTCGACACGCTGCGCGCTGAGCATGACCTGGTGGGGACCCGGCGCCGCGCGCCGCGCGCCGCCGCCTGCGCCGACATCTACACCCGCTGCGTGAACACCAGCACGCCGGTGGCGAAGGTGGTCAAGGCCAGCTACCCGTGGTGCGCGGACTTC
>DATAWQ010000125.1:0-6428 GCA_036267135.1 Streptosporangiaceae bacterium
TCGTTCCATGTGTATTGCTCCAAGCGAGCGCTCACGGCGGCAGACGGTCCTGCCCGCCGCTTGACCCGCCACCACCATGCGCAGGTTAACCCCTTTTTACCAGCTCCGCACCACCGGCGAGCCCGTTTGACGGTACGCGCCTCCGGCGTCCCACGCATCCCGCGAGCGGTCGAACCGGGCCTCCGGTCGCGCTGCGGTCCTCCTGGTGCCGCCGTCGCGCAGACTCGGACATATTAGGATATTGGCCTTTAAGGGTTGGATAGCGTTATTGCGACCGTTTAGTGCAATAACTATTACTCATAACATGCTAACCCACAGAAACGACAAAGAAAACACGTCATAGCTGGTCAGGTGGCAGGCAGCGCCACGCCGTACGACGCTAGAGCCTGGCCCGACTGCCAGAGATAACCTATCGTTCGCACCGCGCCTACGCGGGTAGATAGCCCGCTCGCGGGTAGGTAGGCGGCGTTCGGAATTGCGGAATTAGGATATTACTGGCATACGGCCGGTAAACATCGAAGGCAACGGGGGGAATCGTGGGTATCTTCGACAAGGCCAAGTCCGAGGCCGAGAACGAGGTCGAGAACGAGCAGCAGAACATGGGCCAGCAGGGCGGCATGCAAGGCGGCCAGCAAGGTGGTCAGCAAGGTGGTCAGCAGGGCGACATGCAGGCCGCTCGGGACACCATCGGGCGCCAGGGCGGCGGGCAGGACCAGGGCATGGGGCAGAGCGGCCAGGGCATGCAGGGCCAAGGCATGGGGCAGGGCCAGGGCATGAGCCAGGGTCAGGGCCAGAGCGGCCAGGGCATGGGCCAGGGCCAGCAGGGCATGGGGCAGCAGGGCATGGGCCAGAGCCAGCAGGGCATGGGGCAGAGCGGCCAGGGCCAGCAGGGGATGGGGCAGGGCCGGGACCAGGACGAGGACCAGGACCAGCAGGGGATGGGGCAGAGCGGCCAGGGCCAGGGCCAGGCCATGAGCCAGGGTCAGGGCCAGAGCGGTCAGGGGCAGGGCCAGAGCCAGAGCCAGCAGGGCGGCCGGGGGCAGGGCCAGGGCTGGTAGCCGGCAGCACACCGCAAGCGATCGAGGCGTCCGCCAACTACCCTGGCGGACGCCTCGCGCGCACTAGAGTTCTGTGCATGCCGGAGCCGTTGAACAAGGTCGTCGAGGCGGGCTGGGCGACCGCCCTCGAACCAGTGGCCGACCAGATCACGCAGATGGGCGCCTTCCTGCGCGCGGAGATCGCAGCGGGAAGGCGGTACCTTCCGGCCGGGGACAGGGTGCTGCGGGCCTTCACCCAGCCGTTCGACGAGGTGCGGGTGCTGATCGTCGGGCAGGACCCGTACCCGACCCCGGGCCACCCGGTGGGTCTCAGCTTCTCGGTCGATCCGGCCGTCAGGCGACTGCCCGGCTCGCTGCAGAACATCTTCCGCGAGTACTCGCAGGACCTCGGCTACCCGGCGCCTGCCACCGGCGACCTGACCCCGTGGGCCGAGCGCGGCGTGCTGCTGCTCAACCGGGTGCTGACGGTCGAGCCGGGCAAGCCAGGCAGCCACCGCGGCAAGGGCTGGGAGGAGGTCACCGAGCAGGCGATCCGGGCCCTCGTCGGGCGCGGCAGGCCGCTGGTCGCCATCTTGTGGGGGCGCGACGCCAGAAACCTGGCCCCGATGCTCGGCCGCACCCCGATCATCGAGTCCGCCCATCCGAGCCCGATGTCGGCGCACAACGGATTCTTCGGCACCCGGCCCTTTAGCCGGGCCAACCAGCTGCTCGAGGCGGGCGGTGCCGCCCCGGTCGACTGGAAGCTGCCCTAAACGACCGGGCACCGGGCCGGGTCAGCCGCAGGGTGTACCTCTCGTGGGCGACGCGGCTGATGCCCGGGTGAACATAACCTGAGTAATCGTGGGAAGCGAGGCCTTGGCAGGCACGGACGGCGCCGAGATAGCGGGTCAGCAGATCCAGACGCAGCCAGCGCATGACGAAGAGCACCGGGACGCGGTCGACAACGCGTCCGCCGGTCACTTCGACCTGCCCAGCCGACGGGCCATGACCTGGTGGTTCGGCGCGTTCACGGTTTACGCCGGGGTGACCATCCTCACCGGCCACGCCGACGGCACCTGGGCCGCCTGGGCCTGCGGCGGCTACGCGGTGACGACGATCCTGCTGCTGGTCACCAGGAACTGGGTGATCCCGCTGGCGGCAGCGGTCGGCGGGGCGCTCATCGCGCCGCTGCTCTGGCTGATCACGCGGGCGGCCCCGACCGGCGAAGTAGTCGTGATCAGCCAGTCGGCCAGCTACCTGCTCAAGCACGGCACCCCGTATCTGCCGCAGAGCCTCCTCACGAGCTGGGAGTCCTACAACCCGTACCTGCCGTTCATGCAGATCTTCGGCCTGCCTCGGACAGCCGGGTTTGGCAGCGTGCTTGGCGACCCGAGGATCTGGACCACGCTGGTCACGGTGGCGGCGCTGGCGGCCGCGTTCACGGTAGTTTCACCGCACCGGATCCGCGACTGCCGCCAGTGCAGAAACCGCCTCTGGTGGCTCACCACCGTGGCCGTCGTCTCGCCGGTCATCGCATTCCCGCTCTCGGTCGGCGTCACCGACCCGCCGGTGATCGCGCTCACCTGCCTGACGCTGGCTCTGGCCTACCGGGAACGGCTGGTGTGGGCGGGCCTGGTCCTCGCGCTGGCCTGCGCCATGAAGACCACGGCGTGGGCGGTGATCCCGGTGCTCGGGGTGATGGCGTGGGTTCGGTACACGCCGCGGGCGGCCGCCCGGTTCGCCGCCGCCGCCATCGGGCTGACCGTCATCCTCGCGGCGGCCGGCGCGCCGGCCGCGCTGGCGTCGTCGAGCGCGGTCAACGCGGTCAAGCAGAATCTGATCGACTACCCGCTGGGCAACACCAAGTACAAGACGCCCGCCCAGAGCCCGCTGCCGGGCCACCTCATCGCCGAGCTCGGCTCGGCCGGCCACGCCGCAGCGGTGGCGCTGATGGTGATCGCGGTGCTGGCGTTCGTGATATGGCTGCTGATTCGCCCGCCGCGCGACGTCCGTGACGTCGCGTTCCGCCTCGCGGTCGGCTACGCGGCCCTGTTCACGCTGGACCCTTCGACCCGGTTCGGCTACTACGCCTACCCGCTGGCGCTGCTTGGCTGGCTGGCGCTGACCCCGTCAGAGACCGGCCGGCCCGCGCTTGGCCGGCTGACCGCTCTCGGCCGCCGCCTCTCGCGCCGAACGCCGTTATTTCCCGCCCGCCGGTGATGCCGCCTGGCAGGACGTGCTGCACCGTCGGTGGGCGAGGACGTTCAGGGAGAGCACCCGGGCGCTGCTGAGCCAGACCCAGCGCGATCAGTTCGCCAGCTTCCGCAGCAAGGCCACCGGGTGGTTCACCGTGGCCATCCGCGCCACCCTGCTCGCGGCCGGCGAGACCTGGCAGATCGTCGATCACTATGACTGGCCGGTCTGGCTGTTCTGGCTGCTGATGGTGGTCATGATCGGGCTCGCCCTGCTCAACACCGCCGTCCAGCGGATGGGCGCTGAGGACCCGCGCGGCTCCGTCCAGGCCCAGTCGGCACCCGGCGCCGAGCAGCGCTAGGCGCGTCGCTTAAGGAACACGATGATGACGGCCGCCGGTCGTCAGGAGCCCAGGCGCCAGCTTGCCAGGTAGGAGCGCTGCGCCGGGGTGAGCGAATCGGTTCTGGTGCCGAGGGCGGCCAGCACCATCCGGGCCGCCTCGGCGTCGATGTCCGACGGCACCGGGTGGACCGCCACTGGCAGCCGGTCCGCCTGCCCGGCCAGCCGGGCCAGGGTCAGCGCCTCGATCCCGAAGGCCAGGTCCATCACCTCGGGCGGGTGGCCGTTGGCGGCGACCAGGTTGACCACCCTCCCCTCGGCCAGCAGCAGCAGGCAGCGGCCGTCGGGAAGCTCGTAGGCGTCCGCGTGCGGGCGGACGTCGGACTGGACGGCGACCGCCAGGGCGGCCAGCGCCCGCACGTCGATCTCCACGTCGAAGTGGCCGGCGTTGGCGAGGATCGCGCCGTCCCGCATCACGGCCAGGTGCTCGCCGGTGATCACGTCGGCCGAGCCGGTCGCGGTGATGAAGACCTCGCCGATCGGGGCGGCGTCGGCCAGTGGCAGCACCAGGAACCCGCGCAGCACCGCGTCCAGCGCCCGCACCGGGTCGACCTCGGTGATCACCACCCGGGCGCCGAGGGCGCGGGCGGACTCGGCGATGCCGACCCCGCAGGCGCCGAACCCGGCCACCACCACAGTCTTGCCCGCCAGCAGGACCCCGCTGGCGCGCAGCAGACCGTCGATGACCGACTGGGCGGTGCCGTGCCGGTTGTCCACCAGCCGGGTGACCGGGGTGTCGCTGGCCGCGATGACCGGGAACGCGAGGGTGCCGTCGGCCGCCATCCGGCGGAGCCTGAGCACGCCGGTTGTCGTCCCCTCGCACCCGCCGAGAACCCGCTCGAGCACGGCCGGCCTGGCTAGCGTGTGCAGGGTCGACATCAGGTCGCCGCCGTCGTCGATGACGAGATCGGGGCCGCCGCCGTCGGCGGCGGTCCCGTCGGGGGCGAGCGCGAGCGCGATGTGCTCGTAGTACGTGTCCCGGTCGACGCCGGCCTTGGCGAAGACCTCCACCCCGTCGCCGGCCGCGAGCGCGGCGGCGATGTCATCCTGGGTGGAGAGCGGGTTAGACGCCGCCAGCCGGACCAGCGCGCCGCCGGACCGCAGCGCCCGGACCAGCACCGCCGTCTCCGCCGTGACGTGCAGACAGGCGGCGATCGTCAGCCCCTCGAACGGCCGCTCAACCAGAAACCGCGCGCCCAGCGCCGACAGCAACGGCATGGACCGCTCGGCATAGCTGATGCGCCCGTCCCCGAGCTCCGCGAGCCCCGGCACGACCCGGTAAGCGTCTTTCATCGGACAGTCCCTGTGATCCCATCACCGCACGAGTCCTGCCCCCGGAAGCCTCGTCGTCCGGCCTACCGGGGTCCGGGGTGTCCCCGGAAGCCTTGTGGTCCGGCGGCGCCTTCTGCCGCCGGACCACATCGGGGGGTACGGGGGGTCGCCCCCCGGAAGATAGCCGGTATTGATCCAGGCCCGATAAGATGGCGCTCTTTGCCATCGGGCCTGGATTAATACCGGTAGTGGTCGGGCTTGTAGGGCCCTTCGACCGGGACGCCGATGTAGTCGGCCTGCTCCTTGGTGAGGGTGGTGAGCTTGACGCCGAGCGCGTCCAGGTGCAGCCGGGCGACCTTCTCGTCCAGGTGCTTGGGGAGCACGTAGACGCCGACCGGGTACTCCTCGGGCTTGGTGAAGATCTCGATCTGGGCCATCACCTGGTTGGTGAAGGAGTTCGACATCACGAAGGACGGGTGGCCGGTCGCGTTGCCCAGGTTGAGCAGGCGGCCCTCGGACAGCACGATGATCGTGTGGCCGTCGGGGAAGACCCACTCGTCGACCTGCGGCTTGACGTTGATCCGCTTGATCCCGGGGATCGCCGCCAGGCCCGCCATGTCGATCTCGTTGTCGAAGTGGCCGATGTTGCCCACGATGGCCTGGTGCTTCATCTTGGCCATGTCGGCGGCCTTGATGATGTCCTTGTTGCCGGTCGTGGTGACGAAGATGTCGACCTGGCCGACGATGTCGTCGAGGGTGGTGACCTGGTAGCCGTCCATGGCCGCCTGGAGCGCGCAGATCGGGTCGATCTCGGTGACGATGACCCGGGCGCCCTGGCCGCGCAGCGACTCGGCGCAGCCCTTGCCGACGTCGCCGTAGCCGAGGACCAGCGCCACCTTGCCGCCGATGAGCACGTCGGTGCCCCGGTTGATGCCGTCGATCAGGCTGTGGCGGCAGCCGTACTTGTTGTCGAACTTGGACTTGGTGACCGAGTCGTTGACGTTGATCGCCGGGAACTTGAGCTCACCGGCCTTGAACATCTCGTACAGACGGTGCACGCCGGTGGTGGTCTCCTCGGTGACGCCCTTAATCGTCTCGACCGCCTTGGTCCACTTGCCCGGGTGGTCGGCCAGCGAGTCGCGGAGCTTGTCGAGGATGACCACCCACTCCTCGGCGTCGTTCTCTGACGGGCTGGGGACCGCGCCGGCCGCCTCGTACTCGGCGCCCTTGTGCACGAACAGGGTGGCGTCGCCGCCGTCGTCCAGGATCATGTTCGGGGCCTCGCCGTTCGGCCAGCTCAGGGCCTGAACCGTGCACCACCAGTACTCATCGAGGGTCTCGCCCTTCCAGGCGAAGACGGGGACGCCCTTGGGGTCGTCGGGGGTGCCGTCGGGGCCGACCGCGATCGCGGCGGCGGCGTGGTCCTGGGTCGAGAAGATGTTGCAGCTGGCCCAGCGGACCTGCGCGCCCAGCGCGACCAGGGTCTCGATCAGGACGGCGGTCTGGATGGTCATGTGCAGCGAGCCG
>DATAWQ010000126.1:0-15198 GCA_036267135.1 Streptosporangiaceae bacterium
CGGCCGAGACCGCGCTGTGGAAGCGGCTGTCGGCGGCGCGCAACGCGTTCACCAAGCGCCGCAAGGCCTACTTCGCCGGCCTGGAGGGTGAGCGGGAAGGCGCCAAGACCCGCAAGGAGAAGCTGGTCACCCAGGCCGAGGGGTTCGCGTCATCGACCGACTGGGGAGCCACCGCGAGCGCCTTCCGCGACCTGATGCGCCAGTGGAAGGAAGCGGGCCGGGCCGGCCGGGCCGACGAGGAATCGCTCTGGGAGCGGTTCAAGTCGGCCCAGGACCAGTTCTTCCAGGCTCGCTCGGCGGTCTATTCGGCCAAGGAGGCCGAGCTGCGCGAGCACGCCCAGGTCAAGGAGGCGCTGCTGGTCGAGGCCGAGGCACTGCTGCCGGCCACCGACCTGCGGGCCACCCGTACCGCGATGCGCTCCATCCAGGAGCGGTGGGAGAAGGGCGGCGCAGTGCCGCGCGATTCCAGGGAGCGGCTCGAATCGGGTCTGCGGCGCGTGGAGGAGGCGCTGCGCAAGGCCGAAGAGAACCAGTGGCGGCGGTCCAACCCCGAGGCGCTGGCCCGCGCTAAGGGCACGGTGGCCCAGATCAAGACCGCGATCGAGCAACTCGACAAGCAGCTGGCCAAGGCCCGCGAGAAGGGTGACACCAAGGCCGAGCAGGATGCGGCCGATGCCCTGGCCGCGCGCCAGGCCTGGCTCGCCGAGGCCGAGCGGACCCTGGCCGAGTTCTCCGGCTGACCGGCCCTCCCGCGCACCGGGCCAGCGGGTGAGATCTGGCTTCCCCCGAAGCCAGGGCGGGGCAGCGGATCGGTTATCCCCGCGGGATCAGGACGGGTGCGGATCCGCGGCAACATTGGCCTGACCCTGAAGTAACACCGGACCACCATCGCTGCCCATGGCGCTGGGCCGGCCCCGGCTCGGCGACGGACCGTAGGTGCTGGGTTTGCCCTGGTCAGATGTTACCTGAGTATACCTATCAAAAAACTCTATAATGCATTGTTCATCACCCGTCCGGAACCAATTCACCATTTTACTGGTGTGACCAGCGTGAACAGTGTTCCGTTCGAGGCAGGTTCGTTAATTTTTGCCTAACTGTCCCCCTAACGCCTGTTGACAGTCCCCCCTAACAGCGTTAAATTTCATTTAGGTGACCAACGAAGCGCGCTTCTCAACATCGTCACCAATTCCCTGGCTAAATCACCCTCTGTACTGCCTTGCGCTTGTTCACGATGATCACTCTAGGGAAATCCCATGCCTAATAGGCGCCAATAAGGCGGAGGGAGGTGTCACAATGCGTATCACGTCGCAGGTCGCCATGGAGCACCGGACCGCATCGGCGGTTGCCGGTACCGGCCAGGGTGTCCAGCTGATTGTCCCGGGTGCTTGCTCTTGCTGCTCCGGCGCAGTCCGCAAGTAATACCCATGCGCCACAGATAGGACTGGGGTCGGGGTGATGTCCCAGCTATCACCCCGACCTCAGTGGCGGGCCAGACCCGTTGCCGGGAAACCACACCAGCACAAGTCTAGGCCGTCAACGAGCAGACGGTGCGGCAGCGCCTGCCTTGCCCCGCCCCTGGGGCGCAGGCGCTGGCGGACCGCCATCAATTCCGGTAGTTATGTTATGCCGCTGGCACGCTAAGGACTTGTCGACATGCCAATTGATGAGCGAGCCGCACACGAGACACCCGAGCTGATGTGGGCCGCCGTTTCCCACTCGTCGATTAAACTGGTTAGCTCGTCACCTCGGGGCACCGCGTTCAAGACACATCGCTTCCAGCTTGATAATCGCGAGCACGATACTCCAAGTCCGGCTGAGGAGTTTCTTATCGCAGGTCGCCTGCGGCGATGGGATCGAGAAATATCAAGATCCATTAGTGATTATTTTACGGACGAGATGACTCTGGTCCGGTCCCTGGCCGACGGCGAGCCAAGGGCGGAGACGCCGCGATTCCCGCTGCCCCCGTCGGCCGCGCTGCGCGCCGGGCTCAGTGACGTGGTGATGCGGCGCAGGAGCATCCGGCAGTTCCAGGGCACCCCTGTGCCCTTCGGCGATCTGGGCACCATCCTGCGGCACTGCGGTGCGGTGACCGCCGAGGCCGACGAGGACCTCACCGGCTCCGCCGGCGGACCGCAGTACGTGACCACACGCTTCCGGGCCGTGCCGAGCGCCGGCGGCCTGTACCCCGTGGAGATCTGGGTCGCCGCACAACGGGTGGACGGCCTCCCGCCGGGCGTGTACCGCTACCGCCCGGCCGACGACGCGCTCGCCTTCCACGACGACGAGCAGGCGCTGCCCCGGCTGCACGCCACGTTCGCGGCCGACGAGACCGGCCTCGGCGTGCCCTCGGCCGCGTTTGCCCTTCTGCTGGTCGGGCGTCCGTGGCGGTCGATGCGCAAGTACGGCCCGCGCGGGCTGCGGTTCGTCCTGCACGAAGCCGGTGCGATCTCGTTCGCCGCGCACCTCGCGGCGACCGCCACGGGTCTGGGGGCGGTGGACTTCTCCGGGTTCTACGACGAGGAAACCAACGACGTGCTCGGGCTGGACGGAACCTTCCACGCGCTGCTGCACGTGGTCGTCGCCGGCGTTCCCGGCTGACCAGTACCGGGCTTCGGCCACCGAGCATCAACCAAGGAGCTATCAGTGAGCAGCGAAACCCGCCCCCGGCTGCGCCGGACCTTCAGCGTCATCGGACACGACCCTGACACGGTGGAACTCCGCACCGGCGTGTGGAACTCGCGCTCTTACATGCTCACCGACGGGAGCCGGTCGGGCAAGCTGCACCGGATCGTGGCCGGTCTGGACGGCTCGGTGTCACAGCGCGAGCTGGCGCACCGCGAAAACCTGTCCAGGTCTGACGTGGAAGCCGCGCTCGACCAGCTCTACAGCCTGGGTGCGATCGAGGAAAGTCCCTCGTCCGCCCTCGACGTCTACCTCGATGGCGGCAGCGCCCTCGGCGCCACGGCCGATCTCGCGGTCAGCACCGTGCTGGTGCTGGGCGATGAGGAGCTGGCCGGTGGCATCAGGGGCCAGCTCGAGACCGCGTTGGAGGGCCGGGTGACCGTGTCCGGCGACGCCCGGCTCTGGGACCGGCTGGCCACCGCGGACCTGGGCGCCGTGGACGATCCGCTGGCGATGGAACGGCTGGCCGAAGAATTCGCCGGCTGGGACGGCGCGCTCGTGGTGTACGCGGACCGCGCGGTGCGGCTGGCCTCGGCGACCGTGCTGAACCGGATCGCCCTGCGCCGCGGGTTCCCGTGGCTGCATGCCGTCATCGACGAGCCGTTCCTGCTCATCGGGCCGACGGTTCAGCCGCACCGGTCGGCCTGCTACGAGTGCTTCGAGACCCGCATCGCCATGAACCTGCGGGAGAAGGCGAGCTATCAGCGGTACAAGGAGGCGCTGAGCCGCCAGGCCGTCCGCAGCGGCCGCAGCCCGGTGCTGACCCCGCTGCTGGCCATGCTGGTCGCCCACACGTCCCTGGAGGCGTGCAACTTCGCGCTCAGCGGGTCGGCCTACACGTGCGAGAAGGTGCTGGGCATCTACGTGCCGGCGATGGAGATCTCCTATCACGAGGTGCTGCCTGTGCCCGGCTGCGCGGGCTGCGGTTCGCAGGCCGGGCGCGACGACAGCAGCCTGTACTTCGATCCCCGCGCCTGGCTGGAGGGGAACTGACATGACGGTGCCGTTGTCCAGGCCCGCGTCCCGCGGGCCCACGGGCCCTCCGGACGGCCAGAGCCCGGTGGCGGCCACCCTGTCGCTGCGCCGCACGGCGGTGGCCGGAGCCGACGTCGCCGGGCTGTCCGCACGGCTGTTCAGCCCGCTGTGCGGAATCCTCACCGACGTCACGACGCTGGCCCGCAGCCGGTACGGGCCGCAGGCCTTCGTGTACAGCGGGGAGCTGACCGGCGTCCACCTGTGGAGCCACCTGCCCGACCCTCCGGCGGGGTCATTCCACCTGGGCGGCTTCGGCCTGCATCGCCACGAGGCGCTGGTGAAGCTGCTCGGCGAGTCGGTGGAGCGGTACTCCGGGCACGCGGCGGCCGCGGCCGGCCTGCTGCCGGTGCGGATGGCCAGCCACGCCGAGCTGGCGGCCGAGGGGGCGCGCACGCTGACCGAAGCCGATTTCGAGCTGTTCCGCGACGACCAGTTCAGCAGGCCCGGATTCCCGTTCAGTCCGTTCAGCCCCGGCGCGACGCTGGGCTGGGCCGAGCTGACCGCCCTCACCGACGGCCACCGGGCGCTGGTTCCCGCGCAGGCTGTCCTGCTGGGTTACGTGCTGGGCGAGGACGAGCCGTGGCTGCAGACCGCCGTGACCACCGGCACGGCGGTGCACCCCGAGCCCGGTCGCGCGCTGCGGTCCGCGCTGGAAGAGCTCACCCAGGTCGACGCCGCCATCGGTCACTGGCACGGCCGCAGGCCGAGCCTGCGGCTGCTGCCCGACCGGCGCACGGCCGAGCTTGACCGGGTCATCGCCCGGCACACCTGGCGGCACGCGCCCGCACCGGAGTTTCACCTGCTGCCCAGCCCGGATCTCCCCGGGTTCACGATCGCCTGCCTGATCCGGGCGGCAGGCGAGGCCATTCCGCGGGTGGCCGTCGGGCTCGGCTCAGGCACGGTGCTGGTGCGGGCGATGTACCGCGCGTTCCTCGAGGCCGTGGGCGTCGCCTGGCTGGCGGGCTGGGTCCAGGTCCGCGACGGCAGTCCGGGCGCCGAAGCCGGCGTCGCCAATCCCTACGACCTGGAGAGCAACGTGGGGTACTACGCCGGGCCCGCGGGTGCGGTCGTGGTGGACAAGAGGTTCGCAGACTGCACGCAGATCGCCGCGTCCGACGCGCCGCCTGATGGGCCACGGGAGGACCGCGCCGCGGTGGCGCGGCTGTGCGAGGCGATCGCCGCCTCGGGCCAGCGGATCTACCACGCCGATCTGACCACGCCGGACGTCCGCAGGCTCGGCCTGTCGGCCCAGCGGGTGTGGTCGCCCGACCTGCTCGCCCTTCCGCTGCCTGGGGCGGCCCCGATGGCGCACCGCCGGTGGGCCGCCTATGGGGGTGTCTGCCGGGATGACCCGCATCCTTACCCCTGAGGCCCGGATGACGGGCGGGGCCCGGGATGCCCTCCTGCACCTCGCCGCGGCCAGGTTCGCTGACGGCGCGGGGGATGCGCACGTGTATCTGGTCGCGGCCGTGCTCGTGGGCGGCGCGGGCGGCGTGGCCATCGCCTCCCACCTCCACGTGCGCTGGCTGGACCGCCGCGGCTGGCCCGCGGTAGCCGTGCACGCGCTGGTGTTCGCGGTGCTCGCCGTGGCCGGGGTGGCCGTCATCGGATGGCACACGCTGAACCGGGGCGGCTGGGCCGGCGCGGCGGCGGGTGCGGCGGCGGGCGGGCCGGCCGGGATCGCCGTATCCCATCTGGACCTGTGGCTGACCAGGTGGATGACCCGGCGGGGCGCGGGGACGGGACGCGCAGGAGCCACCCGTGGTGACGCCGCCGCGCGCGGACGCGCGCCGCTCACCGCACCGCGTCCCGCCACCACCAGCCGCGTGCGCGCGACCCCGGTCGCGCGCGATCTGGCAGGAAGCGTCAGCTACGGCAGGAGCCCGGCGACCTGGACCCCCACCGCCAGGGACACCGCCGTGCCCACGGCACTGAGCTGGCTGCTCACCGCCGCGGTCGCCGAGGAATGCGTCTTCCGCGGGGTGCTGACGACCGCCGCGGCCGGTGTGGCCTGGCTGCCGGGACGGGCGGCGTGCCTGGCCGCGGCCATGGCCGTGTTCTGCCTGTCCCACCTGTACTTCGGCTGGCCCCAGGTGGCGGCCAAGGCGCCGCTGTCGCTGCTCGCCACCGTCCTCGTGCTGGTCACCGGCTGCGTCGCCGGAGCGGTCGTGATGCACGTGGTGGTCAACGCGCGAGTCTGGCGGTCGGCACGGCCGGCCCCGGCTCCGCGGACAGCGGTTCCGCGGACGGGTCTGGGCGGGCCGGCTGCTCCGGCCCGGCGCAGGCCGCCCGCCGCCACGGCGCCGCGCGCCACCGTGGCGGGGGAAGGGCCGTGATCCCCCGCTGGGACGTGGGGCCCGGCTGGCCGACCGGCGTGCTGCTGGCCGGGGACGCCGCTGTGCTGACGCTGATCTACGGCCCGCTGGCCCGGCGGGCGGTCACCTGGGCCGAACGGCATGACCGGGTCGCGGGCCGGCCCGCGGCGGCCCGCCGCCTCGCCGAGCCCGCCGTGCAGTGCGCCGCCCACCTGCTCGCCCTCGGCCTGCTCGGCTGCGCGGCGCTGGCCGCGGGCCGGGCCGGGCGCATACTGCTCGGCCAGGTCGGCGCCGCTGTCACCAGGGACGGCGGTCAGCCGCTGGTCATCCTCGCGGCGGCGGCCGTGGGGACCGCCGAGGTGGGGCTGGCCGCGCTGGCCGCCTCGGTTCTGCTCGCCACCGCGCCCGCGCCCCCGCGGGCCTGGCCGCGGGCCGTGCCCAGGCCCGCCTGGGCCGCACGCAGGCCGGCCATGGCCGGGCCGGGCTCGGTCTGGCTCACGCTGCCGCGCAGTGGGTGGGTCAGGCGCTGGCCGCGTCCTGGCGGCGGCTCCTGGGCCGCCGTGACGGCCTGGGCGCTCCTGGTGGCTGGCGTGGCCGCGGAAGAGGCGGTGTTCCGCGGTGTCATGGTGACCGCCCTGCGGCCGTTCGGTGGCTGGGTGGCCATCGGCCTGCCCACCCTCGCCTACCTGGCCTACGGGCTCGGCAGGCCAGCGGCCCGCCGGTCCAGGGCCGAGGCGGCCTGCTGCTGCGGCGTCCTCGGTGTCGTGAACGGGGCCCTGTTCCTGGCCATCCCGTCGCTGCCGCCGCTCATTGTCACCCATCTGACGTTCCTTCTCGTCCTCGGATGACCCGTCCCCAGCGCTTAGGAGAGCTGATGAAGTACGGAATCTCACTGCTGCCAGACTGCCGCCCCGCGCACCGCACCCCGGCCGACTATTTCGCCGACAGCGTCCGGATCGCCGAGGTAGCCGACGACGTGGGCTACGGCTACGTCAAGATGACCGAGCACTACATGAAGGACTACGGCGGCTACTGCCCGAGCCCACTCACCTACCTGTCGGCGGTGGCGGTCAGGACCAGGCAGATCCGGCTGATGACCGGCGGCATTCAGGCGTCCTTCCACCACCCGATCCAGATCGCCGCGCAGACCGCGATGGTCGACGCGATCAGCGGCGGGCGGATGGAAGTCGGGTTCGCCCGCGCCTGGCTGCCCTACGAGTTCGACGCCTTCGGCATAGCGCTGGACGAAAGCCGGGCCAGGTTCACCGATACGGTGCTGGCGGTCCGCCGGCTGTGGACCGAGGAAAAGGTCACCGAGCGCGGCGAGTTCTTCGCCTACCAGGACGTGACCTCGCTGCCGCAGCCAACCCAGCAGCCGCATCCCCCCGTGTGGGTAGCCGCGGTGCGGTCCAGGCAGAGCTTCTCCTGGATCGCCGAGCAGGGGTTCGGCCTGCTCGTCACCCCGCCGCCGAAGCTGGACGAACTGGTGCGCACCGCCGAGATGGTCGCCGTGTACAACGAGACGTTCGCCGACGCCCACGGTGGGTCTGGCCGACAGCCGCGGGTGGCCCTCAGCGTCCCGCTGTACGTGGCGCCGACCGACGCGCAGGCCTGGCAGGTCGCCGAGCCCGCTCTGCGCGAGTACCTGCAGGTGTGGGGGGAAGCGGCCGACTCCTGGTCGGGTACCACGTCGTCGGACTACCCCTCCTACGGCGCCATCGGCGAAGCGATGCGCCACCTCGACGTCGATGACCTGCGCCGGACCGGCACGGCCGTGATCGGGTCGCCGGACAGCGTGATGGCGCAGATCTCCGAGCTGCGCAGGCTCCTCGGCATCGACACATTCCTGTGGCAGGTGGACTTCGGCGGGCAGTCGCTGCAGACCATGGAGCCGAGCGTCCGGCTCTTCGCCACCGAGGTCATCCCGGCGCTGCGCTGAAGCGGCGCGGCCCAACCCGAGCGGACGGAGGCTGAACAGGTGGCGGAGCAAGCCGGGCAGGTCAGCGGGTACGTGCCCGCGTGGTACGACGGGCCCCCGCACGTGCAGCTGATAGCGCTGGCGTCGGCGAAATGGATCTCACAGTGCGCCTGCGCGCTGGCCGAGCTTCGGGTGCCCGACCTGATCGCCGGCGGGTGCGACCGCCTGGCCGGGCTGGCCGAGGCGGCCGGAGCGAACCCCGACCGGCTGGCCCGGCTGCTGCGTGCGGCGGCGGCGCTCGGCCTGGTCGAGACGACCGGGCCTGGGCGCTTCGCGCTGACCGAACTCGGCGACCTCCTGCGCGCCGGGCGGCAGGACGGGCTGCGGGACTTCGTGCTGTACATGGGCGACGAAGCAATGTGGCAGCCGTTCGCCCGGCTGGCCGACTCCGTGCGCACCGGCGTGCCCGGGTACGAACTGGTGAACGGCCGCCCCATGTTCGCCGACCTGGCTCGCGACCCAGAGCTTTCCACGCTCTATCAGCGGGCGTGGGCGCCCCTGTCGGCCGAGCTCGGCGCCGAGCTGGCGGAAAGCCACAGTTTCCTCGATGTCGGCCACGTGTGCGACGTGGGCGGCGGCAACGGCCTGTTCCTGCTGATGCTGCTGCGGGCCTGCCCGCACCTGCGCGGCACCCTGATAGACCGGCCCGAGGCGCTCGCCGTGGCCCAGTCCATGCTGGCCCAGGCCGGGCTGGACGGGCGCCTCACGCTGCGCACGGGTGAGCTGCCCGATCTGCCACCGGTGGACGCGGACTGCTTCGTGCTGAAGAACGTGCTGCACTGCTTCGGCGATCAGGCCGCCGAGGCGGCGCTGCGCGGCCTGCGGGCCGTCATGCCCCCTGGCGCCAGGCTGCTGATCATCGAGGCCGTCATCGGCGAGGACGACGGCTTCGACTGGGCCAAGCTCATCGACATCGAGGTCATGTGCACGAACGGCGGCCGGGAGCGGACCGGGCGGGAGTGGTCCGCCCTGCTGGCGGCTACCGGGTTCCGCGTGTCCAGAATTACGGCGGCGACTCCCCCGCAATCGGTGATCGAGGCCTGCGCGCGCTGAGCGCGTCGAGGCCGTCCAGCAGCAGGTCGAGGCCGAAGGTGAAGCGCCGCCTGATGTCGGGGCGGGTCAGCGACTCGGCCAGCGCCATCGTGGCCGGGAACCTGTCCGGGGGCAACTCCATGAGCTGGCTGCGGATCCCGGCCAGCACGTCAGTGTTCGCCGTGCCGTTCGCCGAGTCGCCGGACAGCGGCGACGTCTGATGCAGCACGAAGCCCTGGATGTAGACGATCACCGCGTACAGCGCGTAGGCGGTGTCGGTGTCGCTGAACCCGCCGTGCTTCAGCAGATCGGCGAACGTCTCCAGGTGGTGCAGGAAATGGATGCCCAGGGCGAACCGGCCCGCGACGATGCGCGCCGCGTCCCGGTGGCTCAGCAGGAACTGGTAGTACGCGGTGGCGAGGTCGCGCAGCCCGGTCCTCCAGTCGCCGCCGGCGGGCAGGCTGGGCAGTTCCAGGATGGCGAACAGTTCCTCCGCCATCAGGTCAAGCAGGTGCTCCTTGCTCTGAACGTGCCAGTAGAGCGAGGCGGCCTGCACGCCCAGGTGGTCCGCGACGCGGCGCATGGACAGCCCGTCCAGACCGTCCCTTTCCACCGTTATGAGGGCGGCACGGGCGACGTCCCCCGAGGTCAGCGAGGCCCGTGCCGGTGGACGGCCGGGCGGCCTGCGACTTTGGTAAGCCATGCTCTCCCCCTTCCTCCAGAACGGGCTTTCCGTCAGATGAGACGTTACAGAATCCGCCTCCGCAATCGCTTGCGGGATACCCAGGAATCAGGCAGACTAACAGTGTTAGATAAATCTAATCATGTTAGGTTGGTCCTTTCATGACGGCGGCCAAGGAACATCGTCGGGTCCTGATCCTGCTCACACTGTGCGTGTCGCTGTTCATGGCGATGCTGGACAACACGGTCCTCAACACGGCTCTGCCGCACATCCAGCGCGGCCTGGGCACCGGCATCGCGGGCCTGCAGTGGATCGTGGACGGCTACAGCCTCAGCTTCGCCGCGCTGATGCTGACCTCCAGCACCATCGGGGACATGTTCGGCAGGAAGAAGATGTTTCTCGCCGGGCTGACCCTGTTCACCGCGGGATCGGCGGTATGCGCCCTGGCCACCGGCATCCCCATGCTGGTCACCGGCCGCGTCATCGAAGGCGTCGGGGCGGCCGGGCTGCTGCCGATCACGCTGGCGATCCTGCGGCACACCTACACCGGTGAACGCGAGCGCGGCCTCGCGATCGGCGTCTGGGCGGGCGTGTCCGGTCTGGGCCTGGGCCTAGGCCCGGTCATCGGGGGCCCGCTCGTGGATCACTACAACTGGCCGTCGGTTTTCTGGATCAACGTGCCCGTCGGCGTCCTCGGCCTGGCCGCCGCCGTCCTGGTGCTGCCCGAGTCGGCGGACAGAACCGGCCGCAGCCTGGACATCCCCGGGCAAATCTTGGGTGTCCTGGGCATCGGCGGGGTGGTCTACGCGACGATCGAGGGCCCGCTTCGGGGCTGGACGAGCCCGCTCCTGCTGGGCATCTACGCGGGCGCCGGGGTGGCGCTGCTCGCCTTCGGCGTCGTCGAGCACCGTACCGCCCGGCCCATGCTCAACCTGGGCTTCTTCCGCGACCGGGTGTTCAGCGGCGCGCTGCTCAGTGGTTTCGCCGTCTACTTCGGCATGTTCGCCATCCTCTACTTCCTCAGCCTGTGGCTGCAGGAGGTGCTGCACTGGTCGGCGACCCACGCCGGGCTGGCCATCGTGCCGTCCATGGTCGTGGTCGTCGCGGTGGCGCCGCTCGCCGGCTGGCTGACCGGCCGATCCGGCGGGGCGATCCCGCTGACCGCAGGACTCCTGCTGGCCGCGCTCAGCCTGTTCCTGTTCACCCGCTACGGCGTCGGCGCGACCTACGGGCAGTTCTGGTACCTGCTGCCCATCGTGGGGGCCGGCATGGGCCTCACCCTCACCCCGATCACCACGACGGCGATCAGCCGGATGCCGGCCGAGCTGTCCGGGCTGGCCTCCGGGCTGTCCAACACCGCCCGTGAGCTGGGTGGGGTGCTCGGGGTCGCGATACTCGGCTCGGTGCTGAGCGTGCAGGAGTACGCCAACCTAAACCAGCGTCTCAGCCGTCTCGGCATCGCCCGGTCACAGCGAGCCGCGATCGTCGGCGCGATCAAAACCAACGGCGGACACGCCCTGCCGTCCCGGTCGCCGGTGGTGTCCGGCGCGATCAGCCAGGCCTTCGTGCACGGGCTGCACATCGCTGAATATTGTGGCGCCGCCCTGCTCGTGGTGATCGCGGCGGCGGCGTTCCTGCTGCTTCAGCACCCGGATCGAGCCCGCTCGGCCGCCGCGGTCGCCGGTGCGGGTGGCGGGCCCGGCGACGAGCCTGCCCCAGCGGGCGCCGCGGACAGGCAGGCCACGCGCTAACCCGGGCCTCAGCGCAGCCTGCCCCTGAAGTGCAGCAGCGGCGCGTCCTCCCGCAGCCGTTCGGCGTGCCGGACCAGCCCGACCACGACGGTGTGGTCCCCTCCTCGCCAGCGTTGCTCGATGCGGCACTCCAGGTAGGCGAGTATCCCGGGCAGCACCGGCAGACCCGCCGGTGACAGGCTTGGCCGGACACCGGCGAACCGGTGCGCATGGCCGCGGGCGAAGGCACCGGCAAGATCCTCTTGACCGTGCGCCAGTATGTTGATGACGAACGAGCCGCAGCGCGAGATCCGAGGCCAGGTGGTGGACTCGTCCGCGGCGCAGAACAGCACCAGGGACGGCCGGATCGACAGCGAAGTGTAGGCGCTGACGGTCATGCCGGCCGGCCCCTCCGGTCCGGTCGCGGTGACCACGGCCACCCCGGTGGCGAAGCAGCCGAACACCTCCCTGAGGGCGTCCGGCTCGTCCAGCGCGACGGACGTCCCGGCCGGCGTGACCGGTGGCGTGACCGGCGGTCTGGCCGGCGCGAGCACTGACTGGCCGTTGACCGTCATGCCGGCTGACCGCCGGCCGGCGCGAACGCGACAGGAAGCCGCGTCACGGTGCGCATCATCAGGTTCGCCCGCCAGGGCAGGTCGTCGGGCGCGATGTCGAGCCGGAGGCCAGGGAGGTCCCGCACGGCCTGGCCGATCGCGATCTCCAGCTCCATCCGGGCCAGCGCCGCACCCATGCAGTAGTGCGGCCCGGCGCTGAACGCCAGATGCCTGGTCCGCTCCCTGTGCAGGTCGAAGGCATCGGGATCCTGCGCGCAAGCCGGGTCGCGCGAGGCGCTGGCCAGCACCAGGAGCACCGCCGCGCCCGCCGGAATGCTCTGCCCGCCGACGTCGACAGGCTCGCGGGCGAACCGCCACGTCGCCGTCTTGACCGCCCCCTCGTACCTGAGCGCCTCGTCCACGGCCGCCTCGATGAGCCCGGGATCGGCTCGCAAGGCGGCGAGCTGGGTGGGATGGCGCAGCAGCGTGAGCAGCCCGTTGGAGATCATGCACGCGCTCGTCTCGTGCCCTGCGAAGTAGAGCTGGAAGGCCAGGCTGATCAGCTCGTAGTCCGAGAGCTGCCCGGCGTCCCTGGCCTGGGCCAGCGCGCTGAGCAGGTCGGGACCCGGTTTCGCACGCAGCCCGGCCACGTGCCCGACCAGGTACGCCGCCATCTCGTCGGAGACCTCGTCGAAGGCGGTCGCGCTGGTCAGGGAGCCGTCGGCGATGCGGCGGCCCCAGCCGACGAAGCTGGCCCGGTCGGGACCCGGGATGCCCAGCAGCTCACACGACACCTCGACAGCGATGGGCACGGCGTAGTCGGCGACCAGGTCCGCCCGGCCCGCGGGCCGCATGTCGGCCAGCAGTTGGCCGACGGTGCCGCGGATCGGCTCGCGCAGACGCTCCGCACGGCGTGGTGTCAGCGCGCCGGACATCACGCGGCGCAGCCGGGCGTGGTCGGGCGGATCCACGCTGAGCAGGTGCCGGCCGAGCAGGCTGAGCCGCTCCTCTGGCTGCCCGGCGCAGATGCTCTGCCGGGTCTGCTCGGACGCGGTCTGCGGGTCGAGGCTCATCCGTGGGTCAGACAGCACGCCACGGACCGCGTCATGGCCGGTCACCGCCCAGGCCTCGAACCCGTCGCGGATGCGCACCCGGTGAACCGGGCCGGCCTCACGGTAGCGGGCGTAGGCGGCGTAGGGATCGCGGGTGGGTACAGCCCCCCAGGCCGGCTCCGGGACTGGGGCTGGGGGCCCGGTTTCAGGCTGGACCGTGTCAGACGACGTCATCGACTCCTCCAGGAGAAGAGCGGGAGCGCCGTGACAGGGCCAGAGCGCGGCCACACCGCGCCGGCTGGCAGGAGTCACAAACGAAAAGGCAACGACGCTCCTGGGCTTATCGAGCCAGGAAGCCGTTGCCGGTTACCACACCTGGAGTGATTATCCCATACCACCCTGGCGTGCGCCAGGGCAGGCGCTACCGGTGCCGCGTCATCGGGTGCGGGCTGGTCTTGACCTGTGGCGGGGCCTGGCCGGCCCACTCGGCCTCGCGCACCGCCTTCATCGCCACCTTTCTGGTGGCGGGGTCCATCCGGTCGATGAACAGCACGCCGTCCAGGTGATCGGTCTCGTGCTGCAGGCACCGGGACAGGGTGTCGGCCCCGACCACCTGCAGCGGGTCCCCGTACTCGTTCACGCCGCGGGCCACCACGTTGCGGCGGCGCTTGACGTCGAAATAGAGGCCGGGAAAGGACAGGCAGCCTTCCAGATCTTCTTCCTCCTCCTCGTCGGGGAAGCCGAGGCCGGGGTTGACCAGATGACCGCGCACCCCGTCCACGTCGAACACGAAGACCCGAAGACCCACCCCGACCTGCGGAGCAGCCAGACCGCTGCCGCCTTCGTCGTCAAGGGTCTGGGTGAGGTCTTTGACCAGGTTGCGCAGCGACAGGTCGAAGTCGGTGACCGGCTGGGCGCTGGTCCGCAGCACTGGGTCCCCGAACAGCCTGATCGGCCGGACGGCCATGGGACCTCCCGAGTTCGCGATAAGCCGGTGGCAGGCCCGATGGCGCCGCGGCGCCATCGGGCTTGTGGACATTCTAGTTTGCAAACTATAAAGTTTGCAAAATGACCACACCAGCCGTGCCGGACGGCATCGCCCTGGCTCATCCGCTGCGGGCGGCGCTGCTCGGCCTGCTGCGGGAGCACGGCACGCTGACCTCCACCGAGGCGGCCAGGCTGCTCGGGCATAGCTCCGGGCTCTGCTCGTTCCACCTGCGTCAGCTCGCGCGCTACGGCTACATCGTGGAGGCGGCCCAGCCGCGCGGCCGGATCAGGCCCTGGCGGCTGGCTGTCGCCGATCCGGCGTCCCGGCCCGGACCGCCGCAGGACGGGCCGGGCACCTCAGCGGGTGACGACGGATTCGGCGCGCTGGCCAGGGAACTCGAGGACGAGGGCTACCGGCGCTGGCTGGCGCACAAGCACGAGGCAGAGCCCGCCTGGCGGCGCGACGAGGCGTTCAGCGTGGTGCTGCACCTGTCCCCCGCCGAACTTGCCGAGGCCGCGGCGGAGATCCGGGCCGTGCTCGACCGCCGCCAGCGGCGCGGCGGCCGCGGCCGCCGCCCGGTCGGCGCGATCATCCGCCTGTTCCCCCTGCTCCCCGCCGACCCCGGCGCTGACCCGGGCCGCTGACCCGGGAACCGGGAACACGGAAGACCTAACCCGCACAGGCTTCAGCCCTTAGGCAGTGAGCGCGGCTGGGCCGGTGGTGGCAGGCCCGGTAGTGGCCCCGGGTTCAGGTTGGATGATGGCTGGGGAGGGTGGTGTATCTTCGCCCGGCCGGGGTCAGCCAGACCAGTACACCCGGACGAGGCTGCCACAACGTCCACCCCTCGGCCTGTTTCGCCCGGTGATGACGGCGACACAAAGGCTCCAGGTTGTTATATTAACACACATGACCATGTGTATCCGATGTCTGATCTACACCCGCATCAGCAAAGACAAGCTGGGTGACGGGCACGGCGTCGCCAACCAGCTCGCCGACCTGGAAAAACGCGCCCTCGCGCGGGGGTGGACGATCACCCACCGGCTGTCGGACAACGACATCGGGGTCACCCGCAAGGACCCGACCGCGGCCGGAAAGTATCGGCCAGGGTATGAAGAGGTGCTGCGGCTGGTCGATGCGCACGCGGTCGATG
>DATAWQ010000127.1:0-2124 GCA_036267135.1 Streptosporangiaceae bacterium
GGCGGGGTGGCCAGCCCGCAGTTCTGGGTGGACCACGTGCGGCAGCCGGTCCGGTTCCACGACGATCTGGCCGCGCTGTCAGCGCGTGGGGTCACCGCGTGGCTGGAACTGGGCCCGGACGCCACGCTGACCGCGCTGGCCCAGCACGCGGTTGAGGGCGCCGGCGGGCACGTGCACGCCGCGGCGATGCGGGCCCGCCACGACGAACCGGCCACCCTGATCACCGCGCTGGCCACCCTGTGGGCCCACGGCACCCCGGTGAACTGGGCCACCTTGTTCACCAGCTGGAACGCCCACCCCACCACCACCCTCCCCACCCTCCCCACCTACCCCTTCCAGCACGAACGGTTCTGGCCCACGGCGCCGGTGACCTTGCCGGGGACAGGAGCAGAACCAGGCGGCCACGGCCAGCCCGCCGCGGGGCCCGGATGCTACGCGGCGACCTGGCGCAACGTCGCCGACACCGCCGCTGGCCAGCTATCGGGCCGCTGGCTGGTCGTGGCCACGGAAGCGGGCCGCCGCGGCGAACAGGACCGGGTCACCCAGATCACCCAGGCACTGACCGGGTGCGGAGCGACCGTCCACGAGCTCACGGTGACCGTCCCCGCCGACCCGGCGGACCCGGGCTGGCTGACCGGTCTGCTGCGCACCGTCCCGCAAGCCGGCGGGCTGGCTGGTGTGGTGTCGCTCGCCGCGCTGCAGGACCAGGAGGCAGCGCCCGGCCGCGCACTGCCGGACGGCCTCGCCATCAACCTTCTGCTCCTCCACGCGCTGAAGGACATTGACGCGCCGCTGTGGTGCGTGACCTCGGCGGCGGTCGCCGTCACGGCCGCCGACCGGATCCAGTCGCCGCTCGCCGCCCAAACCTGGGGACTTGGCCGGGTCGCCGCGCTGGAGCTGGGGAACCGGTGGGGCGGGCTGGTGGACCTCCCGGCCCGGCTGGACAGCCGGGCCCTCAGCCGCCTGTCCATGGCGCTGTCGGGACTTCCCGCCGGCCCCGGCCACGAAGACCAGATCGCGATACGGACCTCAGGCCTGTTCGCCAGACGGATGGACCGGACGGCCGAGCCCGCGGCGGATCCCTGGCGCCCGGCCCCAGGGACGGTCCTGATCACCGGCGGGACCGGGGCGCTCGGCGGGCAGTTGGCCCGCTGGCTCGCCGCCGCCGGCGCGGAGCACCTTCTGCTGGTCTCGCGAGGTGGCCCGGATTCTCCGGGATCGGCTCGGCTCACCGAGGAACTGCGCGGGCTGGGCACCGAGGTCAGCGTCGTCGCGTGCGATATCAGCGACCGGGACGCCCTGGCTTGTGTCATCGACGCGATTCCCGCGGATCGCCCGCTTCGCACCGTCGCCCACCTCGCGGGCACCACCGACGACGGGGTGCTGGACAAGCTGACCCCGTCCAGGTTCGGGCGGGTGCTCACGGCCAAGGCCGAAGGGGCCCGCCATCTCGACGAGCTGACCAGGGAACGCTGCGGTGAGCTCGCCGACTTCGTGCTGTTCTCCTCGCTGGCCGGCTTCCTCGGCAACGCGGGACAGGCCAACTATGCCGCGGCCAACGCTTACCTCGACGCTCTCGCCGAGCGGCGGCGTGCCGACGGGCTCCCCGCGCTGTCGGTCGCCTGGGGTCCGTGGGCCGGGGCGGGCCTGGCCTCGCCGAAGGACGGCCGCCATACCAATGGCATCGCCGCGCTGACGGCCGAGGAGGCCGTCACCGTGCTCGGCCGGCTGCTGGGCAGCGGCCGTCGCGGCGCGGTCGCGGTGGCCGACGTGGACTGGTCCGAATTCGCGCCGCACTTCACCGCGGTCCGGCCGAGCCCGCTGCTGACCGGGCTCATCGCCGTGGTGGAGGAGACGGCCGGAGCCCGCGATACGGACGGATCAGCGCTCGCGCTGGAATTCGCCGAGACGGCTGGCGACCCGGAACGGCTCGACCTGGTTCTCCAGACCGTACGGGCGGAAGCAGCCGCCGTCCTCGGCCATGCGTCCACCGATCGCATCGTGACCGACCGGGGATTCCTCGAGCTCGGGTTCGACTCGCTGGCGGCCGTGAACCTGCGCAACCGGCTCAGCGCGCTCACCGGCCTGAGCTTGCCCGCCACCCTGCTGTTCGATTACCCGTCG
>DATAWQ010000128.1:0-1882 GCA_036267135.1 Streptosporangiaceae bacterium
AAGCCACAGCCACTGGGATCGCGGCTGCGCCGCCCCGCCCCTGCCATCCGCGACCACCTGGACCCGGCGGGCACGCAGCCGTCCGTGGCCGGTTCCGATGCCCGTCCATTCCTGCTGGGCGATGGAGAGGCGGGCCTGCGCGCCGTCCCACTCCCCCGCCACAGCAAGAACGCCCCCAAACCGGCGCACGGTGGCCTCGATCCGCCGCCGGACCTGGGCGGCCGGCCGGTCCGGTGGACGGAGCAGCACGAGCTCACAGCCGTCCAGGAGAGAGGCCACCACCTGTGGCCAGCCGGTGCCTGGGTCGGCGATCAATAGCATCCGGTCTGGGTCCAAGCCCGCGTCCGCCGCTGCCGCCACCCCGAGCTCCGGGAGCCCCACCACCGCACACCAGGCTCCCGCCGCCGAAGCGCCCGCGGCCAGCGCCAGGCAGAGCAGGCTCCAGGGCCCGGTCGCGACGACCGAGCCGCGCCGCAGCGCTCCACCGGGAAGCAGCCCCCGCAGGGCCGGAAGTACCGGCAGCACGGCCTCGTCAGACAGGACCGCCTCCCCCGGCAGTGCCATCCCAGACAATGCCGTCCCAGACAGTGCCGCCCCAGACAATGCCGCCCCAGACAATGCCGCCCCAGACAATGCCGCCCCAGACAATGCCGCCCCAGACATGCCTGCGGCGCGGCGTACCAAGGACAGCTCCGCCCCCTGTGAAGCTTCCCTGGCCTGCACGGCTTCCGCCCTCATCGATCAACTATCGAACGTAGATTCGATAGTTGTCAAGCCTCTGACCTGGTGTTTTGTTGCTGTCAGCGTCAACCAGGGCGTCCCTGCCGATTCGGGTGGCGGGTCAGGGGCGCGGTCGGAGGCTGTCCAGCAAGAACCGGCCACGCCGGTCGTAGTCCTCGCGGTTGGGCTTGGGCAGGTGACGCAGCGCCAGCCCGTTGGCGACGAGGGCCTGGTACAGGTCGTCGGCGGTGCAGTCGGCGCGGAGCACGCCGGCCTGGTGTGCTTGCTCGACCAGGGCGATTCCCGTTGCCCTGCCCGCGTTCCACTGCGCGGCGACCTGTGCGGAGTCGGGGTAGGTCATGAGGTGCACGTCGACGGCCGCGGGTTCGCGGTATTGCAGGTCGCGCACGTCGGTGATGTAGGCAGCAAGCCGTTCCCACGGGTCGCCGGGCTGTCGGGCTCGCTCCATGATGGTGCGCATCTCGGCACCGACGAGTTCTTCGATGACCGCGTCGATGAGGCCCTGACGACCACCGAAGCGGTTGTAGATGGTGGCCTTGCTGACCCCGGCGGCAGCCGCGATCTCTTCCAGGGGCGTACCGAGCCCACGGCCGTGAAAGGCGGCAATGGCGGCGGCGCGGATCTGGGCGACGTTGCGGGCCGCGTCGGCCCGCAGGGACGTGGCTGACGTGGCGGTGTCCGCGCCGCCCGGCGTACCATCTGCTCCTGCCCCCGGTGTCATGAGTTCTCAGTTTAGCAATTTGACCGTGCCGTCAAGTTGACGGTAGCGTCAACTTAATTCGCTGACCGGCTTGCGGGAGTGCCCATCATGTCCAAGTCCATCGCGGTGTTCGGGGCAGGGCCTGGCCTCGGTCAGGCCGTTGCTCATCGCTACGCCCGCGAGAGCTACGACGTCGTCCTCGTGGCCCGCCGGCCGGAACCGCTCCAGCGGCTGGCCACGGACCTGGCCAGCCGAGGCGGGACGGTGCACGTCATCAGCGCGGACCTGGCCGACTCCGCTGCCATCCCCGCACTGGCCGAGCAGGTCCGCAGTCAGGTCGGCCACCTCGACACGCTCTACTACGCCCCAACCCCGGACGGAGACTTCGTCCCCGCCGCTGGCCTGACCGCCCAGCGCGCCCGGGATTACCTGCCGCTCGCC
>DATAWQ010000129.1:0-13749 GCA_036267135.1 Streptosporangiaceae bacterium
GAAGGATGAGCATGCCGGCGACGGTGGCGACTACGAGGACGATGAGCTTGGTGCGGACCACCGAGAGGGAGACCACGGCGACGGCGAAGAGAGCGGCCCAGAGGTACATGATGAGGACGCTCTTGCGCTGGGAGTGGCCGATGTTCAGCAGGCGGTGGTGCAGGTGTTTCTTGTCCGCCGCGAACAAGGATTGCCCGGCTCTGGTGCGGCGGGCCACGGCCAGCAGCAGGTCCGCGTAGGGGATGAGGAAGATCGCGGCGGGCAGCAGGATGGGCAGGATGGTGGGGAAGCGGTTCACGGCGTGCGTCTTGATCAGGACGCTCGGGTCGAGGGTGGCGGTGCTGGAGATCGGGCCGTAGGCGAGCAGCAGGCCGAGCAGCATCGATCCGGTGTCGCCCATGAAGATGCGCGCGGGATGGAAGTTGTGTGGCAGGAAGCCTATGCACAGGCCCGCCAGGATCGCGGACACCAGGGCAGGCAGGGACTGGGTGGTGTCGCCCGCCACCTTGAGCAGCGTGTAGCAGTAGGAGAAGTAGGCGAGCGCGGCGATGCAGACGATGCCGGCGGCCAGGCCGTCCAGGCCGTCGATGAAGTTGACCGCGTTGATGGTGACCACCACGACCAGGATGGTCAGCACCAAGCCCTGGTTCGGGGACAAGACGATCACGTTGCCGTAAGGGCTCGGGATCCAGGACAGCTCGACGCCGCTCCAGACCAGGATGCCGCCCGCGGCCACCTGGCCGGCCAGCTTGCTGATGGCGCCCATGCCCCAGCGGTCGTCGACGGCGCCCATGACGACCACGAGACCGCCGGCCAGCAGCAGGCCGACGGTGGTGCGGGAGCCGACCAGCACCTGGCTCAGGTAGCCGAACTGGTCGGCCACCAGGAGGCCGGCGCACAGGCCGCCGAACATGGCCAGGCCGCCTAGCCGGGGGGTGGCCGTCAGGTGCACGTCGCGGTCGCGAGGCTCGGGCATGGCGTGGAAGGCGACGGCGAGTCGGCGGACCAGCGGCGTCAGCAGGTAGGTGACCGCCGCGGCGGCGAGGAACGTGAGGAAGTACTCGCGCACGAGGCTCAGCCGCCGGCCGGTGTCATCAGGGCTCCTCCGGGGGTTCCTGGCCGTTCGCGGTGGCCGGGGCCGGGGCGTCAGCGGCCGAGGCGTCAGAGGCGTCAGAGGCGTCAGAGGCGTCAGCGGCAGGCGCTGGAGCGTCGGCGGCAGGCGCGGGGGTCGGCTCCGAGGCGACCAGGGCCACGGCGGCGAGTTTCTCGACCGGGATCGCCCCGGCCCGCAGCAGCCTCGGCATCGTGCCCGTCACGTCCACGATCGTGGACTGCACTCCCCCGGTGGCCGGGCCGCCGTCCAGGATCACCGCGACCGAGTCGCCGAGCTGCTGCTCCGCCTCGTCCGCGGTGACCGCGGCCGGGGCACCGGAGATGTTCGCGCTGCTCACAGCCAGCGGGCCGGTCTCTTTGAGCAGGTCAAGGCTGAGTGCGTGCAGCGGCATGCGGATCGCCACCGTGCCCTTGCTATCGCCCAGATCCCAGCTCAGCGAGCGGCTCACCCGGCAGACCAGGGTGAGGCCGCCGGGCCAGAACTCCTCGATCATGCGGCGAGCGATGTCGTCGAGATCCTCGATCAGCGCAGTCGCTGCGCTGACCGAGCCGACCAGCACCGGCGGGGGCATGTCACGGCCGCGGCCCTTGGCGGCGAGCAGGCTGGTCACGGCGGCCGGGCTGAACGCGTCAGCGCCGATGCCGTAAACCGTGTCGGTGGGCAGCACGACGAGCTCACCACGGCGGGTCGCCTCGGCGGCCGCCTTCAGCCCGGCCGCGCGCTGCTCAGGGTCCGAGCAGTCGTAGCGATCGCTCATGCCGGCTTTCCGCTCGCCTTCGGCTCACTCATGCTGCGACTTCTGGATAAGACACGCTGTCCATCCTGCCACTGGCGCACGGCGGTGACGAACCGATCGCGGCCGGCCAGGTCCTGATGCTGCGTGATGTCCTGCCAGCCGCCCGCGGCCGTGAAGACGCCGCGGACCGACTCGCCCTGCGGCGCACCGTGCTCGACGGCGACGAGGCCGCCGGGGCGCAGCAGCCGGGCGGCCACCCGCTGCACCGACCTGATCGCGTCCAGGCCGTCGGCGCCGCTCCACAACGCCGACGGCGGGTCGTACTCGCCCACCTCCGGCGGGACCGACGCGCCCAGCGGGATGTAGGGCGGATTGCTGACCACCAGATCCACGGTGCCGTCGAGCTGGGGCAACGCGGTGGCGAAGTCGCTGCGCACCAGGCTGACGCCGGGGCCTTCGCGGGGCTCGCGGCTGGCGTGGCCCGCCACGTTGCGCTCGGCATAGGCAGCGGCCAGCGGGTCGGCCTCCACCGCGTACACCCGGGCGCGGGGCACTTCGACCGCGATGGACAGCGCGATGGCGCCCGACCCGGTGCCCAGATCGGTGACGACGGGCTCGGGGGCGTCCGTGGCCCGCAGCGCCTCGACCGCCCAGCCGGTCATGACCTCGGTCTCTGGCCGCGGGGTGAACACGCCGGGGCCGATGGCCAGCTCCAGGTAGCGAAAGTAGGCCACGCCGGTGATGTGCTGCAGCGGCTCCCTGGCCGCGCGCCGGTCCACGGCCTCCCAGAACCCGGCGTCGAATCGCTCATCCGGCACCACGTGCAGTTCGGTGCGGCGCACCCCGTGCACGTGTGCGGCGATCTGCTCGGCGTCGGCCCGCGGCGACTCGACGTCGGCCTCGGCGAGCCGGGCGGCGGCGCGCCTGATCTCGTCGAGCAGCAGGCTCACCCGCTGCCCTCCCGGCGGGTGCCGTTGGCCCCGCCATGCCCCTCGGCCCGGTCCGACACATCCGCCTCGGACAGCGCGCTGATCACCGCGTCCAGGTCACCGTCGAGCACCTGGTCCAGGTTGTAGGCCTTGTAGCCGATCCGGTGATCGGCGATCCGGTTCTCCGGGAAGTTGTACGTGCGGATCCGCTCGGAGCGGTCCACCGTGCGCACCTGGCCACGCCGCTGCGCGGCGGCCTGGGCGTCCGCCTCCTCCTGAGCCTGGGAGAGCAGCCGCGCCCGCAGGACGCGCATGGCCTGCTCCTTGTTCTGGAGCTGGCTCTTCTCGTTCTGGCAGGACACCACGATGCCGGTGGGCAGGTGGGTGATCCGGACGGCGGAGTCGGTGGTGTTCACGCTCTGGCCGCCGGGGCCCGAGGACCGGAACACGTCGACCTTGATGTCGTTCGACTCGATCTGGATCTCGACCGGGTCGGCCTCCGGCATGACCAGCACGCCGGCCGCAGACGTGTGAATCCGGCCCTGCGACTCGGTGACGGGCACCCGCTGCACCCGGTGCACCCCGCCCTCGTACTTCAGCCGCGACCACACGCCGGGTCCGGCCGTGGACTTCGACTTGACCGCCACGGTCACGTCCTTGGTGCCACCGAGGCCGGTCACGGCCGAGTCGAGCACCTCGGTCTTCCAGCCCTGGCGTTCGGCGTAGCGCAGGTACATGCGCAGCAGGTCCCCGGCGAACAGGGCGGACTCGTCGCCACCCTCGCCGGCCTTGACCTCCAGGATGACGTCCTTGCCGTCGTTGGGGTCGCGCGGCACGAGCAACTGGGTGAGCTGCGCCTCGAGCTTCTCCCGCCGCGCGGCGAGCTCACTGGCCTCGGCCAGGAACGAGGAATCCTCGGCGGCCAGTTCCCTGGCCGCGGCCTCGTCGTCGACCGTGCGCTGCCACTCCTGGTAGCCGTGCACCACCGGGGACAGCTCGGCGTAACGGCGGCCGAGCGCCCTGGCCCGGTCCTGGTCGGCATGCAGCGCAGGGTCGGCAAGGGCCTGTTCCAGTTCGGCGTGCTCGTCAGCGAGCCCGCCGACGCGCTCGAACACCAGACTCCTCCTAGGTTCGCGGTTTCACGCGTGGGTGGTCAGGGGTGACCGACCGGTTCGCGCGCGAACCGGTCGGGTCGCGTGATGAATCGCGAAGGCTACTTGCTGCTGCTGTCGTCGCCCTGCTTGTTGCCGCCCTGCTTGTTGCCGACAGCGCTTTGCTTGCCGAAACGGCGCTCGAACCTGGCGACCCGGCCACCGGTGTCCAGGATCTTCTGCTTGCCCGTGTAGAACGGGTGGCAGTTGGAGCAGACGTCGGCGTGGATCGTGCCGTTCGACGAGGTGCTGCGGGTCTCGAACGTGTTCCCGCAGGTGCAGGTGACGGTGGTGGTCCCGTAGTTCGGGTGAATGTCAGGCTTCATCGGTGAAGTCTCCATGGCGTTCAGGCGGCGGCCGGGTCGCTATCCGCTGTGATTCCCTGCCGAGCCTGGCGCTGGGCCGCCGGGCGAGTAGCAGGCAAGCGGTTGGCGTGAACCGGCACCGCATTATGTGGTCCCAGTGTGCCAGACCTTGAAACGTGCCACGTCCCAAGGTAATTCCCCGGCTTCCGGCCGAGGTGGTGCGGAGTTACTGGCTGAGCGTGGTCTTCTGGACCTGCAGCAGGAACTCCGCGTTGCTCTTGGTCTCCTTCATCTTGTCCAGGAGCACTTCGAGAGCCTGCTGCGGCTCGAGCGCGTGCAGGACCCGGCGGAGCTGCCAGACGATCTTGAGCTCCTCGGCGGACATGAGCAGGTCTTCCTTGCGGGTGCTCGACGCGTCCACGTCGACCGCGGGGAAGATGCGCTTCTCGGCCAGCTCACGGCGGAGCCTGATCTCCATGTTGCCGGTGCCCTTGAACTCTTCGAAGATGACCTCGTCGGCCCGGGAGCCGGTCTCGATCAAGGCGGTGGCCAGGATCGTGATCGAACCGCCGTTCTCGATGTTGCGGGCCGCGCCGAAGAAGCGCTTGGGCGGGTAGAGCGCGGTGGAGTCCACGCCACCGGACATGATCCGGCCGCTGGCGGGCGCGGCCAGGTTGTAGGCGCGGCCCAGGCGGGTGATCGAGTCGAGCAGCACGACCACGTCGTGGCCCATCTCGGCGAGCCGCTTGGCCCGCTCGATGGCCAGTTCGGCCACGGTGGTGTGGTCGTCGGCCGGCCGGTCGAAGGTCGAGTAGACCACCTCGCCCTTGACCGAGCGCTGCATGTCGGTGACCTCCTCAGGCCGCTCGTCCACGAGGACGACCATGAGGTGGCACTCCGGGTTGTTCTTGGTGATCGCGTTGGCGATCGCCTGCATGATCAGCGTCTTACCGGCCTTGGACGGCGACACGATGAGCCCGCGCTGCCCCTTGCCGATCGGGGCGATCAGGTCGATGATCCGCGTGGTCATGACAGTGGAGTCGGTCTCGAGCCGGAGCCTGTCCTGCGGGTACAGCGGAACCAGCTTGGAGAACTCGGCCCGGTTGCGGGCCTGCTCGGGGTCGAGCCCGTTGACCCGGTCCAGCCGGACCAGCGCGTTGAACTTCTCCCTGCGCTCGCCCTCACGGGGCTGGCGCACCGCGCCCTCGACCACGTCGCCCTTGCGCAGGCCGTACCTGCGGACCTGGGACAACGACACGTAGACGTCGTTCGGGCCGGGCAGGTAGCCAGTGGTCCGGACGAACGCGTAGTTGTCGAGCACATCGAGTATCCCGGCGATCGGGATGAGCACGTCGTCCTCGGCGATCACCGGCTCGACGTCGCCGGGACGCTCGCGGCGCTGCCGGTTGCGGTTGCGGAACCGGTCCCGGCTGCGGCGCCGCCCCTGCGGGTCGTCGTCGTCGTCGTTGTTGTTGTTGTTCCTGCCGCGCTGCGGGTCGTTCTGCTGGCCGCGGCCGTTCTGGTCGGCAGGCGCCTCGCGCTCGCGGCGCTGCTCGCCTCCGCCGGACTGTTCACGGCGCTGGTCGCCACCGCTGGACGGCTCACGCCGCTGGTCGCCACCGCCGGACTGTTCACGCCGCTGATCGCCACCGCCGGACGGCTCACGCCGCGGCTGGTCGCCGCCGCTCTCGCCGCGCGAGCGGGTCTGCTCTTGCCGCCCGTTGCGCCGGCGCCGGTCGCTGCGCTGGCCATCGCCCTGCTGCCTGCTGTCGTCGACCCGGTGGCCGGGCTGCTGGCGCACGTCCGCCTGGGCGTTGTCCTGGCCGGCCGGAGCGGTGTCCGTGGCGGCCGCGCTGGACTCGGGACGGTCAAAAGGAAGCTGCTCGTCGGAGCGGCTGCGGGCCGGAGCGGTCTGCCCGCCGCTGCCCACGCCAGCCGGCGGCGCGTCGGCGGCGCCGACGCCGGCGGCGCGGCGCGACGACGATTTGGTGCCCAGACCGGCCGGCTCGGTCACTCCTGGGGTGGTGGCAGCCGACGCCGGCGGCGCGGTGGCCTGCGTCGCGGACGACTTGGCCTTGGGCGCACGCGCCACGGCTCCGCCGCCGCCGCCCTTCTCCTGGATCGCCGTGATGACCTCCCCCTTCCTCATCCGGCCAGTGCCCTTGATGCCCATGGACATAGCAAGCTGCTGCAGCTCGGCCAGCTTCATCGCGGCCAGACCGCCGCCCCGGCCTGCACCTGCGCCGCGGCTCGAGCCGGACGAGGAAGCGGCCGGCTCGGAAGTGCCGTGCGGGCTGGTGAGGAATTCGGTGGTATCGCTCACGAGGGATCCTTCCCAGGGCGGGCGCCGACCTTCGGCTGCCCCTGCGGCCGGTCGGCCCAATGTCACGGGTCTGGCGGACTAGCCAGACCAAGGTTCTGCGTTTCGTTGCTTCTGCCGCGCTGTCCCAGTGCGGGACTAGGGAACCTCCAACGGATCGGGGGGCTCCCTGGCCTCGGCAGAAGGCTGGGGGCGCATCCAGATGGCGTAGTCGGCGTCAGTGCTCGACCGTGTTAACCCAGGCCACTTTCTCCGGCCCCCGGACTCCCCGTTCCCGACCGATCCGCTTGGCCGCCTCCGGCCCAGCGGGGCGTGGAGGAGATTGCGACGGCCGATGCGATAACGGAGTGCCGTGACCCAGAAAAGGCTGGTTGGACTGGGCAACACCGAACTAGCGAGCACCTGTTCCCGTGACGGGGCATCTGGTGCGCTACCCAGACTAACACCAAGAGAGCCCACGGCATTCCTTCAGAGCTGTCCGTGTTGCACGGAAGAAGATCTGCGATCCCGCCAGGACCCAGCCTCATGACCTGCCGGAGCCTCGTGCCGCCCGGTTTCCCACTGTGCGCCCATTCGGGGTCGGTCGCCCAGTGGGACGGACTGGATGATGGCACCGTGTCTGTCTACGTCCAGGGGGCTTACCTGCCACGGCGTACCCGCTTCAGCGGCGATTGAATCCACCTCAGCAGGCCCAGGCGTATGTCCGGTCACGGTGAGGGCGAGCACCGAGGGCCCGGCGCCGGACAGGACGGCAGCGATCCCGGCCGCCCGCAGGCGGCCGATCAGGTCGGCGCTGGCCGGCATCAACGGCCCGCGGTAGGGCTCGTGCAGCAGGTCGTGAGTGGCATCAAACAGCAGGTCAGGGCGCTGCGTGAGGGCCGCGACGAGCAACGCGCTGCGACCCGCCGTGGCAGCCGCGTCGGCGTGCGGGACCGTGGCGGGCAGCGCCTTCCTGGCCGCCGTGGTGGGCATGGCGGCCGACGGCACGCAGACGACGGGGCGGATTTCCTGGAGCGGATCGAGCCGGACCGCCCGCGGCGCCGACCCGGGGCCGCCGGGGGTCCAGGCGATGGTGAGGCCACCGGACAAGCAGGCGGCCGCGTTGTCAGGGTGCCCTTCTAGCTGGGCTGCCTCGGCCAGGACGGTGTTACCCAGCGGCGGGTCGTCAACAGCCGGGTCCTCCGGCGCTGTCTCATAATGAACGGCTGCGCCAAGCACCGCCGGTTCACCCGCCTGACGGGCCAGCGCGTGGGCAGCCAGTGCGTGGGCAGCCAGTACGCCGGCCACCACGGCGCCGGCCGACGAGCCGAGGCCACGGCCCTGCGGAATCGCGTTGACACAGCGCAGCCGCAGGCCCGGCGGCTGAGCGCCGGCCCGCGCGAACACGGCGCGCATGGCCCGCACCACCAGGTGGCCCTCGCCCGCGGCGGCGGCTTCGGCGCCTTCGCCGGAGACCTCGATGACCAGGCCGGACGCGGTGACCTCGGCTTCGATCTCGTCGTAGCAGGTCAGGGCCAGGCCGAGCGCGTCGAAGCCCGGGCCCAGGTTCGCGCTGGTGGCGGGAACCCGCACCCGGACGGCGTGGCCGGGCTGCGTCATCCCGGACTTTGTCATGGCTGTGCGACTCCCCCGGTCAGGTCAGGTTGAGAGCCGACGCCGCGGCGGTGACGTCGGCCTGGATGACGAGCGGGGCGGGCGCGGCGGAGACGGCCCAGTCGGGATCCTTCAGGCCGTTGCCGGTGATCGTGCAGACCACCCGCGACCCGCGGGGCAGGATGCCGTCCTCGCTGGCCTGGAGCAGCCCGGCCACGCTGGCCGAAGAAGCAAGCTCGCCGAACACTCCTTCGCGGCCGGCCAGCAGCCGGTAGGCGGCGAGGATCTGCCGGTCGGTGACCGAGCGGATCACCCCGCCGGACTCGTCCCTGGCCGCCTCGGCCAGCGTCCAGGAGGCCGGATTGCCGATCCTGATCGCGGTGGCGATCGTCTTGGGATGGAGCACCGGCTGCCCGGTCACGATCGGCGCGGCCCCGCTGGCCTGGAAGCCGAACATCCGCGGCCTCTTGGTGAGCAGGCCGGCCTGGGCGTACTCGGTGTAGCCCATCCAGTAGGCGGTGATGTTGCCGGCGTTGCCGACCGGCAGGCAGTGCACGTCGGGCGCGTCGCCAAGCTGGTCCACGATCTCGAACGCGGCCGTCTTCTGGCCCTGCAGCCGGTCCGGGTTCACCGAGTTGACCAGCGCCACCGGATAGTCCACGGCCAGCTTGGAGGCCACTTCGAGGCAGTCGTCGAAGCTGCCCTCGACCTGCAGCAGGCGGGCGCCGTGCACCAGCGCCTGGGCCAGTTTGCCGAGCGCGATCTTGCCCTTCGGCACCAGCACCGCGCAGTCCAGGCCGCCCCTGGCCGCGTAGGCCGCGGCGCTCGCGCTGGTGTTGCCGGTGGAGGCGCAGATGACCGAGCGCGCGCCGCGGCCGGCCGCCAAGCTGATCGCCACGGTCATGCCGCGGTCCTTGAACGAGCCGGTGGGGTTGCCGCCTTCGACCTTGAGGAACACCTCGCAGCCGGTGCGGGCGGACAGCACCGGCGCGGGCAGCAGCGGCGTGCCGCCCTCGTTCAGCGTGATGACCGGGGTGTCCACGGTGACCGGAAGCCGGTCGCGGTACTCGGCGATCACGCCCCGCCATGGCCGCGCCACGGCTAGCCCGCCTCGCCTTCGACGCGCATCACGCTGGCCACGGCGCGCACCACAGGCATGGCCTGCAGGCCCGCCACGGTGGTGGCGAGGGCCGCGTCCCTGGCCTGATGGGTGACGATGACCAGCTTGGCCGCCTCTCCCCTGCCCTCCTGGCGGACCCCCTTGATCGACACGTCCTGCTGAGCGAATGCCTCGGCCACCTGGGCCAGCACGCCGGGGCGGTCGGCCACGTCCAGGGCCACGTGATAGGCGGTTCGCGTCTCACCCATGGGCAGCACGGGCAGGTCGGCGTAGGTGGACGCGTCCGGGCCCCTGGTGCCCGCCAGCCGGTTGCGGGCCACCGCGACCAGGTCGCCGAGCACCGCGCTGGCCGTGGGGGCCCCGCCGGCGCCCGCGCCATAGAACATCAGCCTGCCCGCCGATTCGGCCTCGACGAACACCGCGTTGTAGGCCTCGCGGACCCCGGCCAGCGGGTGGGTCCGCGGGATCATCGCCGGGTGCACGCGCACGCCGACGCCGGCCTCGGTGCGCTCGCAGATCGCCAGCAGCTTGACCACACAGCCGAGCATCCTGGCGCTCTCGATGTCGGCCGGGCGCACCGCGGTGATGCCCTCCCGGTGCACGTCCGCCGCGGTCACTGGAGTGTGGAAGGCCAGGCCGGCCAGGATGGCCGCCTTGGCCGCGGCGTCGAAGCCCTCGACGTCGGCGGTGGGGTCGGCCTCGGCGTAGCCGAGCGCCTGCGCCTCCTCCAGTGCGTCGGCGAACCCGGCCCCGGAGGACTCCATCTTGTCCAGGATGTAGTTCGTGGTGCCGTTGACGATGCCCAGGACCCGGTGCACCGCGTCGCCCGCCAGCGACTCGCGCAGTGGCCGCAGCAGCGGGATCGCGCCGGCCACCGCGGCCTCGTAGTAGAGATCGGCGCCGTAGTCGCGGGCCGCGCCGTGGATGGCGGCGCCGTCCTCGGCCAGCAGGGCCTTGTTCGCGGTGACCACGGACTTGCCGGCCTTGAGCGCGGCCAGCAGCAGGGAGCGGGCCGGCTCGATGCCGCCGATCACCTCGATCACGATGTCGGTGCCTGGCCGCGACACCAGTTCGAGCGCGTCCGTGGTGAGCAGGTCACGGTCGATGCCCTCGTCACGGGGGCGCTGCAGGCGACGCACTGCGATGCCGGTCACCTCGATCGGGGCGCCGACCCTGGCCTCCAGGTCGGCGGCCTGCTCGCGCAGCAGCCTGACCACCTGCGAGCCGACCACACCGCAGCCCAGCAGGGCCACGCTGAGGACCTCCCCCGGCGGTTTCACGGCGGGGCTCACCCGGCGTCCAGGCGGAGCAGATCGTCGATGCTCTCGCGCCGGATCAGGACCCTGGCCGCCCCGTCGGTCACGGCGACCACGGCCGGTCTCGGCACGTGGTTGTAGTTGCTCGCCGCCGACCGGCAGTAGGCCCCGGTGGCGGCCACCGCGAGCAGGTCACCGGGGGCCAGGTCGGACGGCAGGTACGCGTCCCGCACCACGATGTCGCCGCTCTCACAGTGCCGGCCGACCACGCGGGACAGGGCCGGCGGGGCGGCGGACTCGCGGGAGGCGAGCACACAGGTGTACCTGGCGTCGTAGAGCGCGGTGCGGATGTTGTCGCTCATCCCGCCGTCCACACTCACATAGCTGCGCAGGCCGCCGTCGAACGGCACGTCCTTGATCGTGCCGACCTCGTAGATGGTCATCGTGCCCGGCCCGGCGATGGCCCGGCCGGGTTCCACGGTCAGCCTGGGCCGGCGCAGCCCGGCCGCGGCGCAGGCAGAATCGACCGTCCCGGTCAGGATCCGCGCGATGGCCGCCGGGTCGGCCGGGCGGTCCCCCGGCGTGTAGGCGATGCCGAACCCGCCGCCGAGATCGAGTTCGGCGATCTCGACGCCGTGCTCGTCCTTGACCGCGACGGCGAGCCCGACCATCAGCGCCGCCGCGGACTCGAACCGGCTGGCGTCGGTAATCTGCGAGCCGATGTGGGAGTGCAGGCCGGCCAGTTCCAGGTCGGGGCTGGCGATCACGCGGCGGACGGCCTCGGCGGCGGCGCCGGAGGCGAGCGAGAAGCCGAACTTCTGGTCGTCGTGCGCGGTGGCGATGTACTCGTGGGTCCGGGCGTCCACGCCGGTGGTGACCCTGACCAGCACCTTCGGCCTGACGCCGCGCTGTTCGGCCAGGTAGGCCAGCCGGGCGATCTCCTCGAACGAATCGAGCACGATGTGGCCGACGCCCGCGTCGATGGCCCGGGCCAGCTCGGCCACGTTCTTGTTGTTGCCGTGCAGGGTCAAGATCGCGCCGGGCAGCCCGGCCGACAGCGCGGTCTCCAGCTCACCCTCGGTGCAGACGTCCACCCCCAGGCCTTCGGCCGCCGCCCAGCGCAGCACATCGCGGGAGCAGAACGCCTTGGCCGCGTAGCAGACCACGTCGGCGCCGAACGCGGCGGCGAACTCCCGGCAGCGGCCGCGGAAGTCGGTCTCGTCGCAGGCGAACAGCGGTGTGCCGAACTCGCCGGCCAGATCCCGCACGTCCAGGCCGCCGATGGTGAGCGCGCCATCCCGCCTGCGGGTAGTGCGCGGCCAGATCACCGGGTCGAGTGCGTTGAGATTGGACGGTGGTGCGTCGTCGACCTGACGGGCGGCGGTTGTCATCGGTCTCCCTCGTATTGACCGCTCGTATCCCGGGCGGCCCTCACAGCCGGTCCGGCGCGCTGACCCCGAGAAGATCCAGGCCCGCCGCGATGGCCGTCTTCGCCGCCGTCACCAGCCACAGCCTGGCCCGGGTCGTGCCCGGGTCCCGCGGCGCGCTGTGGCCGCCGAACGGCAGCGCCGGGCAGTGTTCCCGGCAGTCGTGATAGGCGTCTGCCAGTTCCGCCAGGTACCGCGCGAACTCACCCGGCTGCCCACGGCGCGCGGCCCAGGCCACCCGTTCGGGCAGCCAGGACATCGCACCCAGCAACGCCCGCTCGAGGGGATGGCCGAGCAGGCGCGGCACGAACTCCGCCGCATCTCCCCGGCCCAGCCCGAGGTCAGCGGCCTGGCGGAGGGTGGAAGCGGCATGCGCGTGCGCGTAACGAACAGCATAAACGGGATTGGCACGATGATACCGAACGGGCAGATCCGCGACCGAGGTCGGCTGCCAGCCCGCGGGGTGGCTGATCAGGGCATACGTGACCGCGTCGGGCCCGGCGTAGGCGAGCGCCTGGCCCATGGGAAGGGCGCGCCAAGCTGGTGATGGACCTCGCGGCAGCCGTTCATTATCAATAAACGCTCCGGCCTTGCGGCCGAGTTTCGCGCTGGCGTCAGCGGTCGCCCGGATGGTGAGGCCGCGCAGGATGTCGCTGGCGGCGCAGTCGGGGCTGGTGGGGATGCGGACGGCCAGGCTGGCGAGCGCGTCGTCGGTGACCGTGATGACGAGGTGACCGGTGGTGGCGGTGATGCTGGCGATCCAGGGGACGCTGGTGAGGTGGGAAGCGAGGACGCTGGAGACGCGTTGCGCGGGTATGGCGGGGGTGGCGAGGTGGTACGGGAGGGTCGAGACGTAGCTGGTGGGGGTGCTGGTGGGGCGCAGGGTGCTGGGGTCGGCGGGTGTGCTGGCCGGGGAGATCATGACGGGCAGCTCGCCGAGGGCGACCGCTTGCTGGGCCGCTGACCAGGCCGCGTGCCTGATGTCGGCCGTGAGCACGTTTTAATCGAACGGGCTCGGCGGGGCGCCGGCCAGCTCGCGGACGATCCTGATCATCTCCGCCGGGTCGAACGGCTTGGTCAGGTAGGCGTCCACGCCGATCTGGTGGCCGCGGCTGCGATCGTCGTCCTGGGCGCGGGCGGTGATCAGGACCACTTTGACGTGGCTGGTGGCCGGGTTCTTGCGCAGCTCCATGGCGGTGACCCAGCCATCGAGGCGGGGCATCATGATGTCGAGCGTAATCACGTCGGGATCGATGCCGACCACCTTGTCCAGGCAGTCCTGCCCGTCCACCGCAGTCTCGACGTCGAACCCCTCCAGCGTGAGGTTGACGGCGATGAGCTGCCTGATCACCTCATCGTCATCAACGACGAGCACGCGCCCCAGTGCCTGTGCCACTCGGGCGAGAGTAGCGTGTCCGCCGCCGTACTGTGCACGCATCGGCACCGTGTCCTCACGTCGTGACCATTGCGATGCGGGGCGGCTGGTAGCCTTACCACGGTCTTCAGCGACGCAAAGTTCACCGCGAAGCTGTGAGCCCCCATAGCTCAGGGGAGAGAGCAACGGCCTCCGGAGCCGTGTGCGTAGGTTCGAATCCTACTGGGGGCGCCCTTACCGGCGCTGATCTGCGGTTACGTCCTCCCTCCCTCTCCTGGCCGGAGTGCTGACGTCAAGCATCTCGGTGCTACGCCGTCTGGAGCTGGCGCGGCTGTTGCTGGCGGATTTCGATCCGCGGGTGACGGCGATTCGCGGCGCAGCCGTTCCTGGTGACGGCGCCGTCGGGCGGGCGGATGCGGCGGC
>DATAWQ010000130.1:0-55101 GCA_036267135.1 Streptosporangiaceae bacterium
GCGGACAGCGTCGCCTCGAACGCGGAGATCGTGTCCTGGGCCACCGACAGCAGGGCGTCACCGGCCCCGGCGACGTGGGAGGCCAGGCCGGGCCCCGAGTCCCTGAACCGGCGGGCCGCCCGGCAGACCGGACACCAGGAGCACTCCGGCGCTTCGCCGGCGGCCGCCGGCGGCTCGGTGGTGGCCACGTCCCACACGTCGCCGCGGTCCGAACTGCCGCCGAAGGTGCGCCGGAACGTGCCCTTGACCTCGCGGCCCAGGTTCTTCGCGCTCGACCGCATGAGCCAGCGCTGAAAATCGCCGATCGGGTCACTGCCCGATGACCTGTTGTTCTCGGTCATCTGGCGCCTCCTGCCTCGCCGCTCTGGTGGAGGGACTCGGCGCGCGCCTTGAGGCCCTTCAGAGCGGTGTCGATGATCATTTTCTCTGCCTTGCGCTTGAGCAGTCCCGGCATGGGTATCCGCACATCCACTGTCAGCTCGTAGTTGACCTCGGCGCTGTCGCCGCGGTCGGACAGTTGATACCCACCGGTCATCTCGGTGATGACCGCTCCGGGTTCGGCGAGCTGCCAGCCCACGGCGCTGTCGCCTTCCCAGGAGTAGGCGAGCACGTAGGTATCCCTGATCACACCGGCGTCCAGGGTGAACCGCACCTTGCTGGCCCGGCCGCCCGGCTCGGTCTCGACCACTTCGGCCGAACGCAGCGCCGTCGCCCAGCGCGGGTACTCGGCGAAGTCCGCGATCACGCCCATCACGTCGGTCCTAGGCGCGGCCACGCTGATGCTGGAAGTGGTGCTGCTGCCCATGCTCGGAGCGTACCGCCATCGCGGCACTACTCGATTCGGGGCGGCCCATTCAGCGCGGCCGGGCCGTGTCACCACCGCAGCGTGTACGGGACGCCGGAACCGGCGAAGTGCCCGACGTTGACGCACTCGGTCCGGCCCACCCGAACCCGCCGGGCCAGCGGCTGATGCACGTGCCCGAACAGGGCCAGCCTGGGCTGGGTCTTCCGGATCCAGTCCAGCAGCATCTCGCTGCCCCGCTCCATCCTGCGGGCCACCGTGTCGTACAGCAGTTCGGGCACGGCCGGCGGGATGTGGGTGCAGAGCACGTCCACCTCGCCGACCGCCTCGACCTTGGCCGCGTACACGTCGTCGTCGAGCTCGTAGGGGGTCCGGTATACCGAGCGCAGGCCGCCGCCGACGAAACCGAAGGTCCAGCCGTCCAGCTCGGCGCGTTCCCCGTCGAGCACGCGGTGCCCGGGTTTGAGGTTGCCCGCCCACAGGTGCGGCAGGTCCACGTTGCCGTAGGTCAGGTACGCGGGCTCGGGCAGCGCGCCGAAGAGGGTTTGGTACTGACGGGCCGCCGCCGCGGTGAAGATCTCGCCGGGATCACCGCCCAGCTCCGCCAGCAACTGGCGGGAGAAGGCCCGCGCCTCGTCGAACCGCTGGGCGGTGCGCAGCGCGATCAGCTCGCTGGCCCGGCTGGCGCCGAACAGCTCGGCGAAGATCCCGTTGGCGCTGTCGGAGTAGTCCAGGAACGCCAGCAGATCGCCGAGGCAGATGACAGCGTCCGCGCCGTCGCCCGCCCGGGCCAGGGCGCCGGCGTGCCCATGCACATCGCTGACCACATGCACCCGCATTCCATCCACCCTAAATCGCCTCCGGTGGTAGGTGGGAGGTGAGCGGGAGGTGGGGGTGGGCGGGAGGTCGGCGGGTGGTGCTACCCACGGGTAGCCGATGGCGGTAGCGTCGTGTTACGGAACATGACAAGGAGACGACGTGCGCGAGTACAGCACTCCAGCCCTGGTAGACATCCCGGAGGCGGCGAATCTGGCCGATGTGGTCTTCCGCCGCGCCGCCGACGAGCCGGACGCCGTGATCATGCGGCGCAAGAGCGGTGACGGCTGGCAGGACGTCACCGCCCGGCAGTTCCGTGACGAGGTGCTGCCGCTGGCCAAGGGGCTGATCGCGGCGGGCATCGGCCCGGGTGAGCGGGTCGCGCTGATGTCCCGCACCCGCTACGAGTGGACCCTGATCGACTACGCGATCTGGTCGGCCGGCGCGGTCACCGTGCCGATCTACGAGACGTCGTCCGCCGAGCAGGTGGAGTGGATCATCGGCGACTCCGGGGCCCGGGCGGTGTTCGCGGAGACCGCCGCCCACGAGACGACGATCGCCTCGGTCCGGGCCCAGCTCCCCCACCTGGAGATGACCTGGCGGATCGAGGACGAGGGGCGGACCGGGGCGCCGCTGCAGGCGGTGTCGGACCGGGGCGCGGGAGTGGATGACGACCAGGTCGAGGCGCGCCGGAAGGGCGTCGGCGCCAAGAACACGGCGACGATCATCTACACCTCCGGCACCACCGGCCGCCCGAAGGGCTGCGAGCTGACCCACGCGAACCTGCTCGCCGACGTGCGCAACGCCACCGAGGGCGCGCTCACCGAGGTGTTCGACATCGGCAGCGGCTCGACACTGCTGTTCCTGCCGCTCGCGCACGCGTTCGCCCGGATCATCCAGGTGGGCTGCCTGGAGTCCGGCGTGGTGCTCGGGCACACCCCGTCCATCAAGGACCTGGTGCCCGACCTCGGGTCGTTCCAGCCCACGTTCATACTCGCGGTGCCCAGGGTGTTCGAGAAGGTGTTCAACACCGCGCAGCAGCAGGCGTCGGAAAGCCCGGTCAAGACCCGGATCTTCAAGGCCGCGACGGACACGGCGATCGCCTACAGCCAGGCGCTCGACGCCAGGTCGCGCGGCGAGGACGGCCCCGGCACCGGGCTCACGCTGCGGCACGGCCTGTTCGACCGGCTGGTCTACGGCAAGCTGCGGCACGCGGTCGGCGGCCGGGTGCAGTTCGCGGTGTCCGGCGGGGCGGCGCTCGGAGAGCGGCTCGGCCACTTCTTCCGCGGCGTGGGCATCACGATCCTGGAGGGCTACGGGATGACCGAGCTCACCGCCGCCGCCACCGTCAACCGGCCGAACCGGAACAAGATCGGCACCGTCGGGCTGGCCATCCCCGGTGCCGCCGTCAGGATCGCGGGCGACGGCGAGGTGCTGATCAGGGGGGCGATGGCCTTCCCCGGCTACTGGCATAACGAGGCCGCGACCAAGGAGACGCTCGACGAGGAAGGCTGGATCCACACCGGCGACATCGGCTCGCTGGACGACGAGGGCTTCCTGCGGATCACCGGCCGCAAGAAAGAGCTGATCGTCACGGCAGGCGGCAAAAACGTCTCGCCCGCCGTGCTGGAAGACAGGCTCCGCGCGCACGCGCTCGTCAGCCAGTGCATGGTGGTCGGCGACAACCGGCCCTACGTGGCCGCTCTGATCACCATCGACGAGGAGATGCTGCCGCACTGGAAGCAGCAGCACGGCAAGCCGGCCGACGCGACCGTCGCGGACCTGCGGGAGGACCAGGACCTGCTGGCCGACGTCCAGCAGGCCGTGGACGACGCGAACAAGGCGGTCTCCCGGGCCGAGGCGATCCGGCGGTTCCGGGTGCTGACCATCGACTTCACCGAGGCCGGCGGCCAGCTCACGCCGTCGCTCAAGCTGCGCCGCGCCGTGGTGGCCAAGGAGTGCGCCGCCGACATCGAGGCGCTCTACTCCTGAAGCCCACCAGACCCCCCAACACCCCCCTCCAGCGCGGCGGGAGTGAATGGCGTGGCTAGTGTTACAGGTGGGGTTGGAGTGGATGGGGGTTGGGCTGGGATGGCTAGTCGTCCAGGAGCTGGCGCAGGCGGCCGGCGACCTGGTCCCAGGTCCATTCGCGGTGGACCCAGGCCAGGCCCTTTTCCCCCATGGCTTTGGCTTTGGCGGGGTCGGTGAGCAGCTCGGTGATCCGGCCGGCCACGGCGGCGACGTCGCGGCCCGGCACGACGTAGCCGGACTCGCCGTCGCGGATAGCGTCGGGCGCGCCGCCGGAGTCGCCACCGATCACCGGCAGCCCGGTGGCGGACGCCTCCAGGTAGACGATGCCGAGGCCTTCCACGTCGAGCCCGCCGCGCCTGGTCCGGCAGGGCATGGCGAAGACGTCACCGGCGTCGTAGCAGGCGGGCAGGTCCGCGGCCGGGACGGGGCCGGTGAACCGCACGGCCCGGGGCGGCAGCCGTCCGGCGAGAGCTTCGAGATTCTTACTGAACGGCCCCGCCCCGACGATCAGCAGCGCGGCCTCGGGCACGGTGGCCAGAACCCCGGGCCAGGCCCGCAGCAACGTGTCCTGGCCCTTGCGGGGGACCAGCCGGGACACGCACACGACGACGGGACGGCCGGTCAGGCCGAGGCGGTCGCGGATCAGGGCACCACCGGCGCCGGGGTGGAACGTGGTCACGTCGACGCCGGGGGCCAGCCGCTGCATGCGCGCGGCGGCCTCGGGTGACAGCGCACGGGCCAGCCGGACCCGGAAGTACTCGCCCAGGTAGGTCAGCACGTCCACGTCGTCGCCGATGCGGCGCAGCAGTTGCCTGGCGGCGGGCAGTGCGGCCCACCCCGCCTCGTGCCCGTGGGTGATCGCGATCTGCCTGCGGGCGCCGGCCCGGCGCAGCGCCGGGGCGAGCAGGCCGAGCGGCGCGGCCGCGCCGAAGATGACCTTGTCGCAGTCGTGCTCGCGCAGCGCCGCGACGGCGCGGCGGCGCACCGCGGGTACCGGCAGCATAAGCGACGTGGGGTGCCTGATCACCGGGAACGGCTGGCTCGCGTCGAACTCGGCCGCGCCCGTCCAGGCGGGCGCGTAGACCGTCACCGCGCCCGGCGGCAGCCGGGTGGCCAGCGCGTGCACGAACGACTGGATCCCGCCCGACCTGGGCGGGAAGTCGTTGGTGACCACAAGAGTGTTGCCCATCGCCGCCCGATACTAGCCGCCCGGGCCGTTCAGAGCAGGCGGACGTTGTGCTCGATGGTGGCGATCACGTCGTCCATCTTGCCGGTCAGGGCCTGCTTGGCCAGGCTCAGCGTGAAGCCCTTCCTCGGTCAGCCGTCGCCGCCGAAGATGGCCACCGTCCGCGCACCGTTGACCAGGTCGGCCACGGCGGCCACCATCGCGCTGCGGATGCTGGCCGAGCGGATGCCGGACCTGACGCTGCCGGCCCGGTCAGGCTGCGCAACACCACCACGATCCGCGGGCCGCTGCACCTGCCGGTGACCGTGTCAGGCCGACCAGGGTCCGGCCGTCCTGGTCCGGGTCAGCCGGACTCGTCGGCGGGCAAGGTCGGGATGTCGGCCGGGAACAGGCTGAGCAGCAGGCCGTAGGGCTCGGTCCCGGCATCGCCCGCAGGGACGGCTTCCGCGGCCTGCCCGCCCAGCCCCGCGCGCTGCTCCCCCAGCCGCGCACCCTGCTCCCCTAGCCTCACACCCTGCTCCCCTAGCCTCACACCCTGCTCCCCCAGCCGCGCACCCTGCTCCCCCAGCCTCACACCCTGCTCGGCCAGTTGCGCGGCCAGCGCGGCGGCCTCGGCCGGGGTGAGCCAGAGATGGCGGAGCACGGTCTGCTCGGGCTGGCCGGGGCGGGGCGGACGCATCTCGGCCAGCGCCGCCCGTACCAGGAATTCGGGTCCCATCGCGCCGTCGCCGTGCCTGAAGTCGCCGCTGACCAGGGCGAAGTACTCCTCGGTGCCGCCACGCACGTGCCTGGTGCCTGCCCGCCTGACCAGGCCAGCCTCGCGCAGCACGCGCAGGTGATAGCTGACCGTGCCCTTGGCCAGGCCGAGCGCGGTGCCGAGCTGGCGCAGCGTGGCGGGCCGCTGCCGCAGCACGTTCACCAGCCGGTGCCGGGCCGGATGCCCGAGCGCCTTGAACTGGGCCGGTGAGCTCAGCACGACCGGTTCCGGTTCGTCCGCCTGGGCCGGCTCGCGCCCACCTGGCGGGCCCGGGCCTGGCACGGCCGGGGCTGGCTGGTCTGTCATGCCGTAAGTGTCCACGAAAGGCGACGCTTTGACAAAACGGCCGGAGGGGCGACAAAATGTGGCTTGTTCGAAGTGTCGAGGATTTTCGACACTTTTCTTGGGGTACCCCGGCGACCTGATCTTCGGGTTGGGCCGGCGCCGGGTGGCCTGGCCGTTCCGGGGCGCAGCCGTTCATTAAAGGAGGTCTTTCCCATGCCCACATCGACCGCAGAGGTCATCACCAGTCGTCCCACCCGTTACGTCAAGCAACTCGTCTCGCACTTGGGGGTCAAGGCCGCCGCGGCCGTGGACGGGGACGGGCGGGGCACGATCGCGCTCGGCGCGGGCACGTGCGTGCTGCGGCCGGGCGGTGACCGCCTGGAGTTGCTGGCCGCGGCGCCGGACGAGGCGGCCCTGGCCCACCTCCAGGACGTCGTGGCCCGTCACCTGGTGCGGTTCGCCACCACGGAAGAGCTGACGGTCGCCTGGACGCCCCCGGCGGGGGCGGAGTCCATGCGGATCATCGAGCCGCTGGCCAGCGACTACCTGCTGACCCACGGCACGCCGCCCGACGAGGTGCTGCGCGAACTGGCGGCCAGGACGCGGGAGGTTACCGGGGGCGCGGCCAGGATGCAGGTGGCGGCCGACGAGGGAACGCTGCTGACCATGCTGACCCGGCTGGTGGGCGCGCACCTGGCTGTCGAGGTGGGCGTGTTCACCGGGTACTCCACGCTGTGCATCGCCCGCGGCCTGGCGCCGGGCGGCCGGCTGGTGGCCTGCGACGTGAGCGAGGAGTGGGCCGCCGTGGGGCGGCCGTTCTGGGCACGGGCCGGGGTGGCGGACCGCATCGACCTGCGGATCGGGCCGGCCGCCGAGACGTTGCGGGCGCTGCCCGCCGAGCCCGCCATCGACCTGGCCTTCATCGACGGGGACAAGGAGGGTTACCCCGCCTACTACGAGGAGATCGTGCCGCGGCTGCGGCCCGGCGGGCTCGTGGCCGTCGACAACGTGTTCCTCGGCGGGCGGGTGCTCGACCCGGCCTGCCAGCAGGAGCACCACGTGGCCATGCGCGCGCTCAACGACCGGATCGCGGCCGACGACCGGGTCGATGCGGTCATGCTGCCGGTGCGCGACGGCCTCACGCTGGCCCGCCGCCGCTGACCTTCAGGGGGCGGGCCAGCGAGGGTCAGGAATCGCTGCCGGACGGGGGCGAGCCCGGGGCTTCCAGTTCGGGGGCGGCGTCGTCGCCGTCGTGGCCCACCGGGGACGAGGACCCGCCACCGACCGCGGCGGGCTCGGCCTCGCCGTTGTGCGAGCCGTGACCGTTGCCGTGCCCGTTGGCATGGCCATTGCCGGTCCCCAGCGGGATGCTCTCGCTGATGACCCGGTTGGCCTGGGCACGCAGCTTCCCGGCGAGGCCGTGGGTGGCCGGGACCGGGATGCCGTTCTCGTCGGTGGCGCCGGGCAGCGGCAGCCGGGGCGGCTCCTGCTTGGCCAGCAGCACGGCCCGCTTCTCTTCGGAGACCGGCCGGTGCACCTCGATGAACTCGCCGTTGGGCAGTTGCCGGATGATGCCGGTCTCCAGCCCGTGTTCGAGCAGGTCCCGGTCCTTGCGCTGCAGGCCCAGGCAGATCCGCTTGGTGACGTAGTAGGCCAGGGCCGGGCCGAGGAACACCGCGAACCTGGCGATCCAGGTCACCTCGTACAGCGGGATGTCGAGGTGGTCGGCGATCAGGTCGTTGGCGCCTTCGAGCAGGCAGATGCAGTAGAAGGCGACCGAGGCGACGCCGATCGCGGTCCGGGTGGGTGCGTTCCGCGGCCGGTCGTTCACGTTGTGTTCGGAATGATCGCCGGTCGCCCACCGTTCAATGAACGGCCACAGGGCCATGCCGGTGAACAGCACCCCCAGCGGCACCAGCGCCGGGACCAGCACATTCCACGCCACCGTATGCCCGGCCAGATCCCAGGTCCAGCTCGGGAAAATGCGCAGGGTGCCTTCCATGAACCCCATGTAGAAGTCCGGCTGCGACCCGGCCGAAATCGACACCGGGTTGTACGGGCCATACAGCCAGATCGGGTTCACCTGGAAGAACGTGGCCATGAAGGCCAGCACACCGAACACGAAGAAGAAGAACGCGCCGGTCTTCACCATGAAGTACGGGTACATCGGCTGGCCAACCACGTTGGCGTTGGTTTGAGCCTTGCCCGGCATCTGGGTGTGCTTCTGGTGGAACATGATGAACAGGTGCGCCGCCACCAGGCCCAGGATCAGGCCCGGGATCAGCAGCACGTGGATGACGTAAAGCCGCGGGATGATGTCGTGGCCGGGGAACTGCCCGCCGAACAGGAAGAACGTCAGATACGTCCCGACGATCGGGATGCCGAGCATCACGCCTTCGAGGATCCGCAGGCCGGTGCCGGACAGCAGGTCGTCGGGCAGCGAGTAGCCGAACAGGCCCTCCAGCATACCCAGCGTGATCAGCACGATCCCGATCAGCCAGTTCACATCCCGCGGCTTGCGGTACGCGCCGGTGAAGAACACCCGCAGCATGTGCGCGAAAATCGCCGCCATGAACAAGTCCGCGGCCCAGTGGTGAATCTGCCGCATCAGCAGACCACCGCGCACGTCGAAGCTGATGTTCAGGGTAGAGGCGTACGCCTCGCTCATCCGCACCCCGTCCAGGTGCGTGTAACTGCCGTGATAGACCACGTCGGTCATGCTCGGCTGGAAGAACAGCGCCAGGAACGTGCCCGACAACAGCAAGATGATGAACGAGTACAGCGCGATCTCGCCCAGCAGGAACGTCCAGTGATCCGGGAAGACCTTCTTGAAGAACGTCCGCACGCCCTTCGCGCCCCGGAACCGGTCGTCCAGGAAACCCCCCAGACCGGTCAGTGCCTTCGGGGGCGCCTGGGTGGCCGCGGCCTGCCCGTCTTGCGTGCTCATCCACGCTCCCAGAAACTCGGGCCGACCGGTTCGTCGAAGTCGCCGGCGGCGGCCAGGTAGCCCTCAGAATCCACCATCAACGGGAGCTGCGGCAGCGGCCTCGGGGCCGGGCCGAAGATCACCGTGGCTCCTGTGGGCGCGTTGAACGTGGACTGGTGGCAGGGGCACAGGATGTGGTGCGTGGTCTGCTCGTACAGGGCTACCGGGCAGCCCACGTGCGTGCAGATCTTGGAGTAGCAGACGATGTTCTGCACCGTCCACTTCATCACCGTGGGCGGCTGCAGCTCCCCAGGCTCGAGCTTGATCAGGATCGACGCGGCCTTGGCCAGCTCGTCGTCGTTGTCCTGATAGCCATCGGGGATCACGGTGATCAGGCCGCCGGCGGTGTCGAAGTCCTCCGGCTTGATCGGGGTATTAGACCCGAACACCAGCAACCGCATTCCCTTCCGCCACACCGTGTGCCGCAGCGTGGTGCCGGGCAGCGGGCCCATGTCCCGCAGCAGCACGATCGGCGACAGGGCCAGCGGGACGCTGGCCGCGATGAGCGAGCGCCGCAGGATCGGGCGCTTGGCGAAGCCGCTGGCCTCGGCGCCCTCCATGAAGGTCTGCTGGAACTCCTGCCGCGCTTCGGCCGTGGAGGCGACGGGCTTGCGGACCTCGGTGAGCTCCACGTCCGGCATGAGCTTGCGCACCCAGATGACCATGCCGGCGCCCATGGACAGGAAGCCCACCGTCATCGCGAGGCCGAGCGCCACGTTGGAGTGGAACGTCCGCCCCAGCGTGCCCACCGGCAGGCCGATGTAGGCCGCGATGAACCCGACGCTGGCCAGCCCGGACAGCAGGAAGAAGAACCCGACGAACTTCTCGGCGCGCTTCTCCGCCGCCGGGTCGCCCGGCAGCACTTGGTAGCCGGGCTGCACGGCCTGCCCGCCTTCGCTCGCCGCCGGGTCGAGCAGCGTGCGGCCGCTCGCTCCGCCGTGCTCGCTCTCGCCCAGCAGGTTGTGGGCACTGGCTGGGGACGGTGTGCCAATCACCCGGTGCGGCCGCGCGGCGCCGTCGCCTTCCTCCGGCTCGGCTATGGGGTTGTGGTCGTCGTCACTCATGAGCTTCCCGCCGCTTTCCGGCTATCCACATGGCGGCCATGACGAGCAGGCCGATTCCGCCGATCCACACCAACAGGCCCTCGGTGACCGGGCCGATCCGGCCCAGGCTGAACCCGCCCGGGTTCGGCTCTGACCGGGTTTCGGTGACGTAAGCGATGATGTCGCGCTTGTTGGCCGGAGTGACCACGCCGTCGCCGAAGACAGGCATGGCCTCGGGGCCGGTCTGCATGGCCTCGTAGATCTGCGTCGGCGTGGCCTGGCTGAGCGCGGGCGCGTATTTGCCGTTGGTGAGCGCGCCGCCGGCGCCGGCGATGCTGTGGCAGGCCGCGCAGTTGGCGGCGTACAGCTCCTGGCCCAGGCCGACGTTCGCACCGTTGGTGCTGACCTGCGCGGCATCGGGGATGGCCGGACCACCGCCCTGCGAAGAGATGTACGTCGCGATCTCGTAGATCTGCTTCTGCGAGAACGTCACGGGCTTGCGGTCCATCTCCGGGCCCTGTTCCTTGGCCGGCATCCGCCCGGTGCTCATCTGGAAGTCCACGGCGGCCGCGCCGGCCCCGATCAGGCTGGGCGCATTCGATGTCCCCTGGGCGTCTATGCCGTGGCAGCTCGAGCAGCTCGCCTCGAACAGGTACCGGCCTTCGGCGGTGTTCTGCGCCGAGGCGGCCGGGGCGGCGGCCGCCGCTGTGCTGCCCGTACCCGTGAAGCTGGCGTACGCCGCGCCGATGGTGGCCAGCCCGAACAGCACAACGCCATAACCGGCTACCCGGTGCCTGCGCCGCGCGGTGATCCAGGTCACTGCAGTCCTCGGTTTCCGGTTAATGGATCAGGTAGATGGTCGCGAACAGGCCGATCCACACCACGTCGACGAAGTGCCAGTAGTAGGACACGACGATCGCGCTCACCTGCACCTCGCGGGTGAGCTTCTTGGCGGCGAAGGTCCGGCCGAGTATGAACAGGAACGCGATCAGGCCGCCGGTCACGTGCAGTCCGTGGAATCCGGTCGGGATGAAGAACACCGACCCGTAGGCGCTGGAGTGCAGGCTCAGGTGCTGGACCCGCAGCAGGTCCACGTACTCGTAGCCCTGGCCGCAGACGAAGTAGAAGCCCATCAGGAACGTGAGCACGTACCACTCGCGCAGGCCCCACTGCCTGACGTTCCAGATCTTGGCGGTGCGCCGGACCTGGCCCCGCTCGACCGCGAACACGCCCATCTGGCAGGTCACGCTGGACAGCAGCAGGACGGTGGTGTTGATCGACCCGAGGGTGATATCGAGATGCGCGCCCGGCCAGGGCAGGCCTTCGCCCTTGTCCACCGAGCGGATGGTGAAGTACATCGCGAACAGCGCCGCGAAGAACATCAGCTCAGAGGACAGCCAGATGATGGTGCCCACGCTCACCAGGCTCGGCCGGCCGGCCGAGCTGCGTGGTGGTTTCTGACTCACGCTCGCTGTCGCCACGAAACCATTATTACGACAAGACGTAGGGCAGCGCTGCCCGACCCCCCGATCGGGCACTGAAGTGCCGCCAGAGTGTGACCATCGATACCATCACTGGCATGAAGGTCGTTGTGTTCAGCCACGACGCGGATGTGCGTGCGCAAGTGCGGGATTCCATCGGACGCAGGCCCGCACCCGACGTCCCCGAGGCTGAGATCGTAGAAGTTGCCACCCAGCCCGCCCTGTTCCGGCTGCTTGACGCCGGTGGGGCCGATGTCATGGTGCTGGATGGCGAGGCGCAGCCATCCGGTGGCATGGGCATCTGCCGCCAGGCCAAGGACGAGATCTACGACTGCCCGCCGGTGCTGCTGATCATCGGCAGGCGGGACGACGGCTGGCTGGCCACCTGGTCGCGGGCTGACGCCGTGGTCTCGCACCCGATAGATCCCGTCGCCCTGGCCGAGGCCCTGGCCGGGCTGATGCGGGAGCGGGCCGCGGTGGGCCAGGCGGCCGCGGCGGGCCAGGCGCTGGAGCCGCCACACTAGACGCGGCCGAAAGGCCGTCCCCCTAGACCCGGCCGGAGGCCGTGATGGATACCGGGACTACCTGGCCTGCGCTGATCGGAGCGCTCATCAGGGGACAGTCGCTCACGGCCGGCGAGGCCGCGTGGGCGATGAACGAGATCATGGACGGCGCGGCCACACCCGCGCAGATCGCCGGGTTCGGCGTGGCGCTGCGGATCAAGGGTGAGACCGTCGGCGAGCTCGGCGGCCTGGCCGGCTCCATGCTCGACCACGCCGCCCACATCGAGGTGCCCGGCCGGATCGCCGACCTGGTCGGCACCGGCGGCGACGGTGCGCACACGGTGAACATCTCCACCATGGGCACGATCGTGGCCGCGGCCGCCGGCGCGCGGATGGTCAAGCACGGAAACCGCGCGGCCTCGTCGGCCTGCGGCGCGGCCGATGTGCTGGAGGCGCTCGGCGTCGTCATCGACCTGCCGCCGCAGGCCAGCGCCCAGCTCGCCGAGGAGATCGGGATCGCGTTCTTGTTCGCGCCGCTCTACCACCCCGGCCTGCGGCACGCGGGGCCGACCCGGCGTGAGCTCGGTGTGCCGACCGTGTTCAACTTCCTCGGCCCGCTGGCGAACCCGGCCCGCCCGCAGGCACAGGCGGTCGGCGTGGCCGATCCCAGGATGGGCGAGATCATCGCGGGGGTGCTCGCCGGCCGAGGCTGCTCGGCCCTGGTGTTCCACGGCGACGACGGCCTGGACGAACTGACCACCACGACCACGTCCACGGTGTGGGCGGTGCACGAGACCGGCGTGTCCAGGCTCGCGCTCGACCCGGCCGAGCTGGGCCTGGCCCGGTCCACCCCCGAGGACCTCAAGGGTGGCGACCCGGCCCACAACGCGGCCGCCGTGCGGGCCGTGCTCGGTGGTCAGCCGGGCCCCATGCTCGACACCGTGCTGCTCAATGCCGCCGCCGCGCTCGCGGCCTACCACGGCATACCCAGCGAGCCCGACATCGTCGCCCTGCTCAGCGACGGCCGCGACCGCGCCAGGGAAGCCGTCTCCTCCGGCGCCGCCGCCCGCCTCCTCGATCAGTGGGTGGAAACCAGCCGCCGCCTAGCCACCAAAGACTGACTGCCCCGCGGGGTGGTGGTTTAACTCCCTGGACTGGGCGCGGATGATCTCGTCCCGCAGGTCCACCGCGTCTTCGCCGCGGACCACCAGCGGTGGCTTGGCGTCGATCTTGCGCGCGTACAGCAGGCCGTTGGCCGCCCGCCAGGCTTGCCAATCGGGAAACTCGGAGGCGTAAGGCTGCCACCACGGCGGGGTTTTCGATTCGTCAGCCATGGCGGTGCCCGCCAGAACCCGCCGGCCTATCCAGGCCGACGGTCGTTTCGGGTGCGGCGGTGCCCACTACCGCCGGCTGCCGCCGAGTCGGGTGCGGCAGCCTCCTTCGCCCCATCGTTCCTCCCCGCGTGCGTTCGGTATCTGCGGTCTTACCCAGTGAACGACCGCCGGAGCGAATTATGACGCGAGGGTAACGATAAATCTGGGCAGTTGCCTTACTTGGACATTCGTGTCGTTGCCCAAGGTCACAGAAGAGTTCCGAGAAGTCACAATCTGTTTATCATCGCCCGGCTAACAAGCCCTGTGTGGCGGCTTGGCTCGGTGCGGCTGACCGGCAGGAGTGCTACCCGCTACGTCCGAGCGTGACCATCTGCTCGCTCTACTCGCTGAATCCGAGCGCGAACGCGGCCTCCAGGTCGTGCCTGGAGTAGGTGCGGAAGGCGATGTGGGTCTCGGTATGAGTGACTCCGGCGACCTTGTTGACGCCGCCGGGGATGACGTCGGCGAGTTCTTCGTGCGCCCGTACCCGCACCATCGCCACCAAGTCGAACTCGCCCGTCACCGAGTAAACCTCGCTGACCTCGCGGATCTGGGCAAGTTCCGCGGCGATCTCAGGGATGCGCTGCACTTCGGCTTTCACCAGGACGATCGCGGTGACCACCGGGCGCCTCCTTAGGAATAAGTTCCAGCCTCCGGCGGTAGCGTACCGCCACCGAGGTGCGGTCCCTGGTCAGCCCGAGATTTCGGCGAGCGTACGGACGCCCGACTCGGCCAGCCGCCCGATCAGGCCGTGCAGCACCGCGGCGGTGGCCTTGGCGTCGGCCAGCGCCCGGTGGCAGGGCGAGGTCGGCGACCCGAAGTACCTGGCCAGCGTGGACAGCTTGCAATCGGGCACCTCGGTCTCGCCCAGCACCTGCCGGGCCAGGATGACCGTGTCCAGGACCGGGAACCCGGGCCAGCGCAGCCCGCAGTCGCTGCACGCCGCGATGAGGAAGCCGAGGTCGAACGGCGCGTTGTGGGCGGTGAGCACACTGCTGCCCGCGAACGCCAGGAAGCCGGGCAGCACGGTCTTGATGCGGGGAGCGCTCGCCACCATCGCGTCGCTGATTCCGGTCAGCTCGGCGATATCGGGTGGGATCGGCTGGCCTGGGTTGATGAGCGTGCTGAACTCCCCGACGACCCGGCCGCCCGCGAACCTGACCGCGCCGATCTCGGTGATCCGGGCCTCCCCCGGCGTCCAGCCCGTGGTTTCCAGGTCGACGATGACGAAGTCGGTGTCGGCCAGTGTCCGCTCGTACATTGTCCGCTCGTACAGCCGCAATTCGGCGGGGCTGGCCGAGGGCCACAGCAGCGGGCTAGCCGGCGGTTCCGGCCGGGGTGGTGCGGCCGACCGGACTGGCGCGGTGGCCCGCCCGGCCCCGGCCTGCCTGCGGCCCAGCCACCCACGCCACGAGATCATGCTGCGCCAGATTCTCACGGTGCCCACGGTAAGACCAGGCACCGACACTCTCCGCAAGGCGCGCCGGATTTGCCGGACTGCGGCCGCGGGCCGCGACGGTCGGCGGGACGGAATGTCAGTGCCACTGCTTAACGTGCGGGCCATGCGGAAATGTGCCGTTCAGAGGCAGCAGCCCAGCCGGCTGACTGCGACCGATGGAGGAGTCATGCTGGCTGATTGCGGCCGCTGCGCGCTGCGGGACATCGCCTGTCCTGAATGCGTGATCACCGTCATTGACGCCGGCCAGGCCAGGCTGGGCCCCGAAGAGGTCAGGGCGTTGCGGGCGCTCGCGGAGGCAGGCCTGGTCCCACCGCTCCGGTTCTCCCCGCCCCAGACCACGGGCCCGGCCGCAACCACGGGCCCGGCCGCTAACGGACCCCGCCGCCCGGGCCTGCGCGGGGCCGGGGTGCGCCCCGCCGACCCCCGTCAAAGCCGCCGCACCGGCTCGCCACGTACGCGCCTGAAGTCACACGGCTCCCATCCGGCACTCCTCACGGAGAGTCAGAAGCGCGCCGAGAGTAGGCGAATCGGTTGAAACGGCCAGCCGCCTTCACTAGTGTCAGGGCCCGAGCCGCATCGTTCCGCAATCGCCAGTCCGGCGATAACGATCGGCCGCCGCCGAGTCACCGATGTCGGCATCCAGCCGGCCGTGACAGCCGGAACTACCAGGAAACGCCTGCGGACAGTAGGCCCGCAGGCTGATCCGAGGGTGAATCGGCCGTGACGCCACGCCGGCGTCGGCCGAAAGGGCGCGTCTTCCACCGTCCGGCCCCTAAGCTCGCCCCGGTAGGCGGTCAGTGGAAGAAGGAGCGTGTGGCACACGTGGTTACGCGGCCAACCGCCAGGTCTCCCCTGGTTCGGCGCTGCCTGGCAGGAGCCATGGGAGTGGCCCTGGCCGGTGGCCTGGTCACTTACGCGCAGGCCGTGCAAGCGGCCCCGCAGCCGACGATCAAGCAAGTGACGGCTCAGGTCAGCGCGCTGACGACCAAAGAGAACAAGGCGATCCAGCAGTACGACCTGGTCAACCAGCAGCTCAAGGCGGCCCAGAGCAGCCTGAAGCAGGTGAACGCCCAGGAGGCTAAGGCCCAGGCCCAGTTCAACCTCATGCGCACCGGCATCGCGCAGGTGGCCGCCACGGCCTACGAAGACGGCAACATGACCTCGATGGTGACTGTGCTCACCACGGCCAACCCCCAGGACGTGCTCAGCAAGGCGGCGATGCTGGTCCAGCTCTCCTCGATCAGGTATGCGGAGATGCACCAGTTCATCGAGGCCGCGCGGCAGCTCAACGGGGCTCAGCAGCAGGAAAAGCGCACCGAGGCGGCGATCGAGGGGTTGCGTAACCAGGCCAAGGGCCAGGCCAACTCCATCAACAAGTCGCTCAACTCGAAGAAGACCCTGCTCACCACCCTCACCGCCGCCGAGCAGCAGCAGGTCGAGAAGACCGCTACGGTGGGCTCGGGTGGCAGCCAGTCCGCCTCCGACCCGCTCCCGGCGAGCGGATCGCAGGCCAACGAGGCCGTTGCGTTCGCCTACAAGCAGATCGGCTGCCCCTACGTCTTCGGCGGAACCGGTCCCTGCGGCTCCGGATTCGACTGCTCCGGCCTGGTACAGGCGGCCTGGGCCGCGGCCGGTGTGTCGATCCCGCGTGACACCTACGAGCAGTGGTCCGCCCTGCAGCACATCCCGATGTCTGACCTCGAGCCCGGTGACCTCATCTACTTCGCCGGTGAGAGCCACGTGGGCATGTACGTGGGTGGTGGCGAGCTCATCGACGCGCCGCAACCCGGCATGAACGTGGAGAAGATCAGCCTGTCGGAGTCCTGGTACGCGGACAACGAGGACGGCGCGGTCAGGCCGTAGCCGGATGCGGCCGATGTTCCGGCCCGGCTGCCTCTACCTGGGGCGGGTCTAGGCGCTGCGGACGTCTGGCCACACTTGCCGGATGGCCTGTTCTGCCCAGTCATCGGGTATGTCGGAGGTGGCGATATACCGTGCGTAGAACGAGCCGATCAGCATGCTGGCGAGAACGTCAGGATCGGCTGAGTCCGGCAGTTCCCCGCGGCTGATGCCCTCGGCCAGGGCCCCGCGCAGCGCTGCCCGGCGCGGCTCGACTAGGCGGCCGCGGAAGGCGGCGAGCAGTTCCGGGTGACGGTGCTCTTCGGCCAGCAGCGTGCCGACCACCGCCATGGAGTTGCTGCTCAGCAGGTTGGCCTGAAAGTTCCGCAGGAGCGCGAGGGCGCGGCTGCGGGGCGGCCCTGACCCGGTGGGCATGCTCTGGACCCGCAGCGAGTCGATGACCGCGACGGCCATGCTGGCCTTGCTGTGGAACCTGCGGCGCACGGCGGGGACTGTCGTGCCGGCGGCGGCGGCTACTGACTCCAGGGACATCCCGGCGTAGCCGGCCTCGCGGAGCTGCTGCTCGGCCGCTGCCAGGATCGCCCGGTCCAGCTCGGGGTTTCTCGGCCGCCCCGCAGGGCGGCCGGTGGCAGGTCTCACTGCGCATCCTCCTGGCGATAATTATATTCTGGTTCCCTACCGGAACGTAAATATCCCGAGGAGGCTTTCCGTGACCGCCGACCCGATCCCCCCGACCTCAGTCGTCCGCATCTCACTCGCCAGCTTCGATCCCGCCCGGTTCCCCGAGGTCCACGAGATGACCAACGCGATCAGCCAATTCCTGATCCCGGCCATCGAGAAGCTGCCTGGCCTGATCAGCTTCTACGCGGCCACCTCGCCCGATGGTTCCATGGTCAATGTCAGCATCTGGGATTCCGAAGAGCACGCGCAGCAGCTGGATCATCTCAAGGAGATGATCGTGGATGCCCGGCAGGCGGCCGAAAAGGCCGACGCCACCTTCATCCGCCCGATCATCAACTACCCGATCTACTGGACCATCTGACCGCTCACCCGGGGCATCCCCTGCGGAACGTCACGCCGGGCGCCGATCCGCTGGCTGGTAATGCCTGACGGCGCCCGGCAAGTCCGCACTGGCGGGGTGGCTCATCCGGTCTACAGGGCGTCGCCACGCAGGGAGAAGCGGGCTAGCTGCCGCGCCGCTACGACGAGCGCCGCGGCCGTCACGATGGCACCCATGACCACGGCGGTGGTCCAGCCGAGCCCGGCGTGCAGGGCGGCGTCGGGCGAGATCGCGTTGGCGATCCCCAGCGAGTAGTGGCCGACGGACAGCACCCGGGCGCCGCTGATCACGTTGCCGAGTGTGCCCTCCCAGATCAGGACGTAGAGCAGTCCCACGGCCACGGCCCGGGTGGTGACGGCCGAGAACATGACGAACAGCGCGTTGTAGATAACCGATCCGGCCAGCGCGCCGACGAAAAGACCGACCGTGAGCTTGGTCGCGCCGTTGGCGATGAGCGCGGCCACCAGCTCAGGCACGGCGGCGAGGAGCATGGTGAGCACGGCCGCCACGGCGAACTTGGTCACGATGATCGAGGACCTGCGCACGGGGGTGGCGAGCAGGTGAACGACGCTCCCGTCGTCGATCTCGGCCCCGAGGACGCTGGTGCCCACGACGAGCGCGGTGAGCGGGAGCACCACGGTGAAGCCGAACACGCCGAGAATCTGGCTCGGCCAGTTCGGATTGCCCGGATGACCGGCCTTGAGCGCGAGCGTGACGAGCACGAGAGCTAGCGCCGGAAGACCGAACAGCAGGGCGCGTTTACGGCCCAGCGCCGAGCGCAGCGTGATCGACGCCACCGTAGGGTTGAAGATGCCGGACATGGGATCACTGCCTTCGCTGGTGAGTACAGGACATGGATTAGTGGGAACGGGTGACGGCGTCAGGATGCGATCAGGTAGGCGAAGACGCTTTCCAGCGACTCGTCCGACGGCAGCAGTTCGAGCAGCCTGATGCCCGCACGCTGGGCCAGGACGGCGATCTCGCGGCTGAAGGCGCCGTAGTCGGACGCCCGCACCTGCAGCCCCGCATCGGACAGTTCCACGCCGGACACCGACGGCCGCCCGATCAGGGCGGCGGCCAGCTGCCGGTCGTCGGAGGAGCGGATGCCGAACACGTGCGGCCGGCTGGTCATCAGCCGCCTGATGGCTCGGAAATCGCCGGAAGCGGCCAGCCGGCCGGCCACGACCACCTGGATCGTGCCGGACAGCCGCTCCACCTCTTCGAGTATGTGCGAGCTGAACAAGATGGTGCGGCCCTCGGTGCCGAGCTTGTCCAGCAGGTCCATCATCTGCAGCCGCTGCCGCGGGTCCATGCCGTTGAACGGCTCGTCCAGCAGCAGCACCTCGGGATCGTGCACGAGCGCGGCGGCCACCTTGATCCGCTGGCGCATGCCCTTGGAGTAGGTGGCGATCCGGCGATCAGCGGCGGCCGCCATGTCCACCATGTGGATGGCGTGCGCCGCCACGGCGTCAGCCTCGGGCAGCCGGTGCAGCCGCGCGGTGGCCCGGACGAACTCCGTGCCGGTCAGGGTCGCGTAGACCGAGTCGCGCTCGGGCACCAGGCCGATCTTGCGGTAGATGTCCGGGTTGAGCCAGGTCGGCTCGCCGCCCACGGTCAGCGTCCCCCGGGACGGTGGCAGGAACCCGGCCATCATGTGCAGGATCGTGGACTTGCCGGCACCGTTCGGCCCGAGCAGGCCGGTGACCCCGGGCCCGATGGTCATCGTGACGTCGTTCACCGCCACGACGTTGCCGTACCAGCGGGTCACACTCGCCAGTTCGATGGTGCTCATATCAGGTCCGTCCTCCGGTAGCGGGCGGCGAGAGTCGCGAAGCTCGCCGCGAGTAGCACTACGAACACCACGGCGTAGGCGGCTCCGTAGCCGCCGGGCGACGGGATCGGGCCGGGGACCGGGTGGTTCCCGCCCAGCCACTGCCTGATGCCGTCTATCACCGTGAACGGGCTGAGCAGCCCGCCCAGCCGTTCCCCGGCGGTCGCCTGAGCCGGGACGAGCGCCCCCGCGGTTCGTCCCGAGACGTTAGAAATGATCGTGGACAGCGTCCAGGTGAGGAAGAAGAAGATCGCGACCGCGCCGGTCGCGTACGCGCGGCGGGCGCTGAGCGAGGCGATGGCCAGGCCGATGGCGGCGAGCAGCACAGCCCACATCAGCCCGACGGCCAGACCGCCGGCCAGTTCCGTGGTCTGAGTCGGCACCGGGACGCCGCCCCCGCCCGCGGCAATCGAGCCCAGGTACAGGAGCAGCAGCGGGATCTCGACCATCGCCAGGCAGGCCAGGGTGAAAGCGACGTATTTGGCCAGCGGATAGTCGCCGCGGCGCAGCGGCCGGGAGAAGTACAGCGGCAGCACCCGGCTGCGCAAATCCCGGGAGACGAGCTCAGGCGCCGCGACCGCCACGAAGATGATCATGACCACCACCCGCAGCGCGAACGTGTAGGTGCCGTAGCTGACCACCGAGGTGCCGCCACGGGCCAGTCCGACCGTGTTGATGACGGCTGGAAGGCACAGGGCCACGAACGCGATGACCGGCACGATCTTGGCCTTGGGGCCGCGGCCGATGCCGAACGCGGACCTGAAGCTGTGCCAGCCCAGCGCGCGCACGATCTGAAACCGGCCAAGTCGCTCGCCGTCGTAGCGGCGGTAACCACGGTCGTGGATGACGCCGCCCGCGCTCAGCGGGCCCGGGGATTGCGTGGCCGCAATACCGTCAGCGGACATCGGACACCTCCATCATCGTCTCGTCGGGCTCGCCGGAGCCGCGGAACAGTTCCTCGACGCTGTGCCGCCGCTGTTCCAGCCGGCCCAGCGGCACGCGCAGGTCGGCGACCGCGTCGCGGACCGCGTCGTACGTGGCGTCGCCGGCCAGCGGCACGAGCAGCGCCCGCTGATGCTGACGGGGCTCCAGACCCCGCTTGGCCAGCTCGTCGGCCAGCGCGGCCAGGCCCTCCCCCACCTCGATCAGCAGCATCCGGCTCGCCCCGGTGAAGCTGGTGATGGTGTCGGCGCGCAGCAGCCGGCCGGCCTCGATCGCCACCAGGTGGTCGCAGATGCGCTCGATCTCGCCGAGCAGGTGCGAGGCGACCACGATGGAGATGCCGAACTCGGTGCCGATCCGGGAGATCAGGTCGAGCATCGCGGCGCGGCCGGCCGGGTCCAGGCCGTTGGTCGGCTCGTCGAGCAGCAGCAGACGGGGGTCCCCCACCAGTGCCTGGGCCAGCTTGACCCGCTGCTTCATGCCGGTCGAGTAGGTGCCGATCGGGCGGTAGCGCTCCTCGTGCAGCCCGACGTGACGCAGCGACTCCGCCGCCCGCTCCTTGGCCGCGGTGGCGGGCAGGCCCGACATCCGGCCCAGGTGGGTGACGAACTCGGTGGCGGTGACGTCCGGCGGCAGGCAGTCGTGCTCCGGCATGTAGCCGATCATGGTCCGGATCTGCTCACCGTGGAGCTGGCAGTCGATGCCGAACGCCTTGGCCCGGCCCTTGGTCGGGGTGAGCAGACCAAGCAGGATCTTGATCAGCGTCGACTTCCCCGCGCCGTTGGCGCCGACCAGGCCGGTGATGCCCGGCGTGACCGTGACGGTGAGCCCGTCCAGCGCGGTCACGTCGCCCGGATAGCGCTTGGTCAGCGTCTCCGTCTCGATCACCGCCGTAGGGCGTGTGGTCATGACCTTCCTCGCTTTCTGTGTCGCCCGTTCGCCGTGCGTCGCGGGACCGGCCGGTCCCGCCCCCGGTGGCGGCGGTGATCTCAGCTTGCCGGTAAGCGTGATCACAAGCGTCGGCCGCCAGGGTGATCTTCGCGGGCCGCCGGGATGACGAGACCGGGCCCCGTGCTCCCGCAGGCGTACGCCCGCAGGCTGACGTCAAGAGCGTGAGCTGCGGCTACCGTAGGTGCGTGAGCACCCAGTGGCAGGCGGCACCGCCGCCGCGGCCGCGGCGGCCCCCGCTGAGCAAGCGGTTGCGGCCCCGCCACTGGATCGCGCTCGACGTGCTGGTCGCAGTGCCCTGCGCGCTGCTGTACTTCCTGGGCATCGCCAGGACCGTGCTCGGGCCGCCCCCCTTGGTGTTCGAGCTGCCGTGGTACCTGCTCGCCGCGGCGCTCGCGCTGCTGCTTTCCGCCCCGGTGGCGCTGCGGCGCCGCGGGCCGCTCGCCGCCCTCGCCGCCGCCACGGCGAACGCGGTGCTCATCACGCTGGTCGCTCTTTCGGCGGACAACGGCCTGTCGGCGGCGCAGGTGCTCGCGCGCGCACCGGCTTTCCTGGTCCCGGTCGCCTACGTGATCCACCTGGTGGCCGCGCGGTACCGGCGCAAGACCGCAGTGCTGGCCCTCGCGGCCGAACTCGCCCTGCTCGCGGTGGACGGCGTGGCCGGCGTGACGGAGCCGGACAACTCACAGGGCCTCGCGCTGTTCGTCGGGCTGGTCATCATCATCCTGTGGATAGTGGGCTACGGCGCGGGTCAGCGGCGTGCCTACGCCGAGCAACTCCAGCAGCAGGCCGCGAGCAGCGCGGTGACCGAGGAGCGGCTGCGGATCGCCAGGGAACTGCACGACGTGGTCGCGCACAGCATGACCGTGGTGGCGGTGCAGGCCGGTTATGGGCTGCACGTGATCGAAGACCAGCCCGCGAAGGCCGGGGAGGCGCTCGGCGCCATCCAGGCCACCAGCCGGGAGGCGCTGGCCGACATGCGCCGCATGCTTGGTGTGCTGCGGCACGGTGGTATGGCACCGTTCAGGGCCAACAATGGAGCAGACCGCCACGGCGCTGCCAACGCGCGGGAAAACGGCGGGAGCGCCGGGACGGCCGGGACCCGTGAGACAGACAGCAATCAGGGAGCCGGGATAGGCGGGATAGGCGGGCTGAGGTTTGGCGCGGCCGCCGGGGGCCCTGGGGTAGGGGCGGGCAGCGGTGAGGGGGCGGCGCCGCTGGCGCCGGCGCCCGGGCTCGCGGATCTGGACCGGCTGGTGGCGCGGATGGCTCATGCGGGGGTCCGGGTGGATCTGCGGGTCCGCGGCGAGCGGCGGGACCTGCCGCCCGGGATCGACCTGGCGGCGTTCCGTATCGTGCAGGAGGCGCTGACCAACGTGGTCAAACACTCCGGCGCGGCCACGTGCGGCGTCACCATCGGCTACGAGGAGGACGAGCTGTCTGTCGAGATAACCGACGAGGGCCGGGGTGGCCAGGTGCCGGCCGGGACGGGGGCCAGGGGCGGGCTGGCGGCGGACAGCGGCGGGCACGGGTTGATCGGGATGCGGGAACGGGTCAGCCTGTACGGGGGCGAGCTGACCGCGGCGCCAGGGCCCGGGCAAGGGTTCCGGGTGGTCGCCCGGCTGCCCATCGGGGACGACGCGCTGTGACCATCCGGGTGATCGTCGCCGACGACCAGGCACTGGTCCGGATCGGGTTCCAGGGCATCATCGCGGCCACACCGGGCTTCAGCGTGGTCGGTGAGGCGGCCACCGGGGCGGAGGCCGTCGAACTGGCCCGCAGCACCCGGCCTGACGTGGTGCTAATGGACATCCGGATGCCCGACATGGACGGCATCGAGGCCACCAGGCGGATCACCGGGGCGGCCGAGACCCGGGGCGTGCGGGTGCTCATCTTGACCACGTTCGACCTGGACGAGTACGTGTACGCGGCGCTGCGCGCGGGGGCCAGCGGATTCCTGCTCAAGGACACCATGCCGGCCGACCTGCTGCAGGCCATCAAGGTGATCGCGGCCGGGGACGCGCTGCTGGCGCCCAAGGTGACGCGGCGTCTGCTGGGCGAGTTCGCCCGCCGCGCCGAGACCACCGAGAGCCCGCCGCCGCAGGCCGCCAGCGGCGGCGACGCGCTGCGGGAACTCACCGACCGGGAGCGGGAGGTGCTCACGCTGGTCGCTCAGGGGTTGTCGAACAGCGAGATCGCGACCGCACTGGTGATCAGCCCGGCCACCGCGAAGACGCACGTGGGGCACCTGCTGACCAAGCTGGGATGCCGGGACCGGGTCCAGCTCGTCATCGTCGCGCACCGGGCCGGGCTGGTTTCGAGCGGGTAATTCGGGCGGGTAAGGAGCGCCAGCCCAGGGCCGGTCAGTGTGAGAACTCTCCGTGGTAGTACTCGAAGACGAAGCCGATCGTGGTGAACACGACCGCCAGCATGCCGATCAGGAACAGCCACCAGCCGATGGCGGTGCCGAGCGCGGCCAGCCCGCAGGACAGGCCGAGGAACAGCGGCCACCAGCTGTGCGGGCTGAAGAACCCGAGCTCGCCGGTGCCTTCCTCGATCTCCCCCTCGAGGTCGTCCTCCGGGCGTGGGGGCAGCCTGCGGCCGGTGAACAGCAGGTAGAAGCCGCTCAGGAACGCGAGCCCGACGGCCAGCGCGAGGGCCGTGGTGCCGGTGGGGTCCTTGGAGAAGTACCAGTACACGACGTCCGAACCGGCGAAGAACACCGCGCAGCCGACGAACAGGCCGCCTTCTACCTTCATCGGTTGTCTCCCGCTCCCGGCGCGGACGTGGACGCCGGTTCGAGTGACTGCTTGAGCCCCATCGAGGCCCGGCCCGATTTCACATGCGGGTAGTGCAGGTCGAAGGCTGGCCGCTCGGACCTGATCCGCGGCATCTTGGTGAAGTTGTGCCGCGGCGGCGGGCAGGACGTCGCCCACTCCAGCGAGTTGGCGTGCCCCCATGGGTCGTCCACGGTGACCCGCTCGCCGAACCGCGCGGTCTTGTACACGTTGTAGAGGAAGAAGAACGTGGACGCGCCGAGCACGAACGAGCTGATGCTGGAGATGTCGTTCAGCGTGGTCGCGAGGTGCGGCAGGAGCGGATAGTGGGCGATGCGGCGCGGCATGCCGATCACGCCGAGCCAGTGCTGCACCAGGAAGGTCCCGTGGAAGCCGAGGAAGAGCGTCCAGAAGTGCAGCTTGCCCAGCCGGTTGTCCAGCATCTTGCCGGTCATCTTCGGCCACCAGAAGTAGAAGCCGGAGAACATGGCGAACACCACGGTGCCGAACAGCACGTAGTGGAAGTGGGCGACCACGAAGTAGGAGTCGCTGACGTGGAAGTCGATCGGCGGTGAGGCCAGGATGATGCCGGTCAGGCCGCCGAACAGGAACGTCACCAGGAACCCGACGGCGAACAGCATGGCCGGCTCGAACGTGAGCTGGCCGCGCCACATCGTGCCGACCCAGTTGAAGAACTTCACCCCGGTCGGGATCGCGATCAGGAACGTCATGAACGAGAAGAACGGCAGCAGCACGGCGCCGGTGGTGAACATGTGGTGCGCCCACACGGTCATCGACAGTCCCGCGATGCCGATCGTCGCGCCGATCAGGCTCTTGTAGCCGAACAGCGGCTTGCGGCTGAACACCGGTATGACTTCGGTGATGATGCCGAAGAACGGCAACGCGACGATATAGACCTCGGGATGGCCGAAGAACCAGAACAGGTTCTGCCAGAGCAACGCGCCTCCGCTGGCGGCGTCGAACACGTGCGCGCCGAGCTTGCGGTCGATCTCCAGCACCAGCAGCGCGGCGGCCAGCACCGGAAAGGCCAGCAGTGCCAGCATGCTGGTGAGCAGGGCGTTCCAGGTGAACATCGGCATCCGGAACATGGTCATGCCGGGCGCACGCATGCAGAAGATCGTGGTGACGAAGTTCACCCCGCCGAGGATCGTGCTGAGCCCGGACAGGGTCAGACCCATGATCCACATGTCCGCGCCGACGCCCGGGGCGTAGACCGAACTGGTCAGCGGCGCATAGGCGTACCAGCCGAACGAGGCCGAGCCACCGGGGGTCAGGAAGCTGAAGACCAGGATCAGCCCGCCGAAGGTGAACAGGTAGTAGCTGAGCAGGTTGAGCCGCGGGAAGGCGACGTCGGGCGCGCCGATCTGCAGCGGCATGATCACGTTCGTGAACCCGACGAACAGCGGCGTCGCGAACAGCAGCAGCATGATCGTGCCGTGCATCGTGAACAGCTCGTTGTACTGCTGGTCGGACACGATCTGATTGTTCGGGCCCATCAGCTGGGCCCGCATGATCATCGCCATGATGCCGGCGAACATGAAGAAGCAGAACGACGTGATCAGGTACAGGTAGCCGATGACCTTGTGGTCGGTGGACGACAACCAGGACGCCAGCACTGACCCCTTGCGCGGGCTGCTCAGCGTTGGGTACTCGGTCATCGAGGGATCGGCCGCGGTCACTGGACACCTCCAGCCTTCTGGACGGCCTGTTCATGGGCCATGTACGTCTGGAACTGCGAGGGAGTCACGATCTTCACGTGGAACAGCATCAGGCTGTGGTAGATGCCACACAGCTCGGTACAGCGGCCGATGAACGTGCCGGTTCTGGTCGCGGTGACCTGGAAGTAGTTCGTGTGGTCCGGGATGACGTCCCGCTTGAACAGGAACACCGGCACCCAGAACGAGTGCACCACGTCGGTCGAGTTCAGCGTGAACTTAACCGTCTCGTCCTCGGGGATCACCAGCGTGGGCAGCGGGCCCGGGTAGGGCTGGCCGGTCAGCACCACGTCGCCCGCGGCGGATCCGGGCACCTTGTACTGCGGGTAGGCGAACTCCCAGCTCCACTGGAACCCGGTCACGTTGACGACCACCTGGGGATGGGCCGCCACCGTGTCCACATAGTTCTCGTCCCTGGCGGTGAAGTAGAACAGCACCGCGACCAGGATGAACGGGATGACCGTGTAGACGATCTCGATCGGCAGGTTGTAGCGCACCTGGGCCGGCAGGTCGTCGGAGCGCTTGCGGTGGAAGATGCAGGCCCACAGGATGAGGCCCCACACCACCGCGCCGACGGCGATCGCGGCGATCCACGAGCCCTGCCAGAGCGTGAGCATAACTTTGCCCTGCTGGGTCGCGGGCTGCGGCCAGCCGAGCCGCATCCAGGGACTCTGGCTGCAGCCGGACAGGACGAGCATGAGCAGGACCAGCCCAACCGCCGACACGATGCGACGGCGGCGGCGTGAGCCCGCAGAACGGGTCGTGGCCGCGGGACGGGCGCTGGCGAGCTCGGTGCGCTCGGTGACCGGGGAACCCGGTCCCGGTCGGCGCGGCTCGCGGCGGATCAGACTCAACGTTGCCTTCCAACGGATAACTACCGGCTCGCGAGCCCAGCGAACTGCTTATGGCCGGTCGCGGCTCCTCCTACAGCGTGTCGTGGAAACAGTACCGCGAACCACGGCCGTCCGGGCAGCCGACCCCTATGCTTGGCCGGACGAAGTCCGGTGCCCGGCTCAGCCCGGCACCGGCCGCAGGCTTTGCCCGGGCGGGGGCGGGTATCGCTATCGTCGGGTGCGCATAAAGATCCGTGTGCGCACACCGCAGCCAGGCCGCTGAAGGGATGAGCCGATGACCGCCGACCGGGGTGATTACGCGGCCGCTGCTGCCGACGCTCCCCCGGCTACGGCCGTGACCATCGACGCGCTCGGCCGCAAGTGCCCGATCCCGATCATCTGGCTGGCCGAGCGGATCAGGGAAGTGCCCGTCGGAGAGCTGATCTCGGTGCTCGCCGACGATCCGGCGGCCAGGACCGACGTGCCGGCCTGGTGCGGGCTGAAGTCGCAGGAGTTCGTGGTGGAGACCGCGCTGCCGCGCGGCTGGGCCTTCACCGTCCGGCGCTGTTACTGATCCTGGGCGTCTACTGATCCTGGGCGTCTACTGGTCCTGGGCGTCGGCCGGGCTGAACCGTTCGGTGAAGCGCGGGTCCGATTCCCACCAGGGCCTATCGGGCTCCGGCGCGGCCGGAATCTCGGCGGAGGCGTCGGCCGGCGCATTGGTGGGGGTGGCGCGCTCGGTCTCCCGCTGGGCGTCGCGGGCGTCCAGTTCGGCGTCGATCTCGGCGGCCTCGGTCTCGTCTTCCTTGATCATGTGGAACAACTGCGCCACCAGGAACGGCAGGCCCACCACATCGCCGAGCACCCAGAGCGTGCCGCCGCCGAGGGCCTGGTCGAGCCGCAGGCTCGGACCCCACGGCCGGGCCAGCACGTGGTAGTAGGCGCCGCCGATGAGGCGTGAGTCGCCGGCCACCGCGATGCCGAGTATGGCGTCGCCGACCACCTCGGCGATCGTGATCCACAAGGACACCAGGTACGGATAGGCCTTGGGCACCGGATCGACCCGGACCAGTGTCCAGAAGAACACGAAGCCGGGGGCGATCAGCGCCAGGTAGGTGAGCCCTCGCACCACACCGCTGTGGAAGCAGGCGGTGTACCAGGGGGTGAAGTAGACCGCGAAGGGCACCGCTACCAGCGTGACCGTGCTGATGGCGGGGAAGGTCAGCACCCGCGCGGTCCGGCTGGCGATCGCCGCGGCCAGCCGCTGGCCGGGCCGGTCGGGCAGGGCGGCGATGGCCAGCGTCAGCGGCCGCCCCAGCGACAGGAACATCGGGGTCACCAGCAGCAGCAGGATCGTCTGCGCGGCCCTGGCGAAGAACAGCGTGCCCGCGTACGCGCCGGTCCACCACATGGTGGACAGGACCAGGGCGCCCAGGCCGAGGCCAAGGAACGCGACGCTGCGCGCGAGCGGCCAGGGCTGCCCGGCCTGGCGGAGCCGGCGCAGCCCGGCCAGGTAGCCCGCGGCCAGCACCAGGGCGATGCCGAAGGCCCACGGGTCGAACGTCCAGGACAGCAGGACGCGCGTGACCGTGAGCTCGGGCAGCCCGTGGTACCCGGCCGCGAGCGCCGTCGCGGCGCCGTCGGTCACGCCCACTGTGCCCACCATTCCCGCCACGCTACCGCCGCCGCCGTCCATAGCGACCACGGGGACCACGGGGACCACGGGTCAGGCTTATCCACAAGAGCGGCCTGGGCCCTTGCGCTGGGCGGGTGAATGGCGAGAGCGTACGGCCACGAGGAACCCGGGATCACGAGGAAAGGATCGTGCATGCCATTTCCACCACGGTTGCGGCCGGTGGTCACGGCCGCAACGGCGGGCCTGCTGCTCGCCGGTGGGCTGTCGGGGGTCACCGCCGCGCAGGCGGCCACTCATCGCAGCCTGATCAACGGCACCCGTCCGGCGTGGGCCTCCGGCCACGCCGACGCGGTCACGAAGGGCACGGTGAACGCCCGTATCTACCTCGCGGGGCGCGACACCGCCGGGCTCACCGCGGTCGCCAGCGCGGTGTCCAACCCGGCCAGCGGCAGTTACCGCCACTACCTGAGCCCGGCGCAGGTGCGGGCCAGGTTCGGTCCGGCCAGGTCGCAGATCGCCGCCGTCGAGTCCTGGGTGAGGTCGGCCGGTCTGCGGGTCACCGGCGTGGCCGACCAGGTCGCCGGCTACGTGAGCGTCAGCGGCTCGGTCGCGGACGCCGGCCGCGCCTTCGGCGTCAGCTTCGGCACCTTCAGGGGGCCCGGCGGCCACCTCTACCGGGCGCCCGAACAGACCGCCAGCGCGCCCGCCTCGGTGGCCAGCGACGTGCTGAACATCGCGGGCCTCGACACGGCGCCGCACGTGATGAAGCCGAACCTGCCGCCGCCCGGCCTCAACTACTGGGTCGGGCACCCCTGCTCGGCCTACTGGGGGCAGAAGGTCGCCACCAGCAAGCCGAAGGCGTACGGAACCCACCAGCCGTGGACCAACTGCGGCTACACCCCCGCGCAGATCCGCGGGGCCTACGGCATCACCGCGTCGCACATGACCGGCAAAGGCCAGACCGTGGCCGTGGTGGACGCGTACGCGTCGCCGACCATGCTCAAGGACGCGAACATGTTCGCCAAGGCCACCGGCGACCAGCCGTTCCGGCCCGGGCAGTACCGCCAGCATCTGGACAAGCCGTTCAACCTGACCGTGGGCAAGGAGTGCGGTAACCCGCCCGGCTGGTACGGCGAGGAAGCGCTGGACGTGGAGGCGGTGCACGGCGAGGCACCCGACGCCAACGTCCGGTTCATCGGCGCGGCGAGCTGCGACGACGCGGACCTGGCCAACGCGCTGGCCTACATCGTGGACCACAAGGTGGCCAGCATCGTCACCGACTCGTGGGGCGACGTGACCGACGATGCCACCCTCAAGAACGTGTATGAGCTGGTCTTCCAGGCCGGGGCGGCCGAAGGCATCGGCTTCTTCTTCTCCTCCGGTGACAACGGGTACGAGTCACCGGCCGAGGACCCGGGGTCCGACACCATCCAGGTCGACTACCCGACCTCGAGCCCGTGGGTCACCGCGGTGGGCGGCACCAGCCTGGCCATCGGCAAGAACAACAACTACGAGTTCGAGACCAGCTGGGGCACGCTGATCGACCCGCTGGCCAAGAACGGCAAGTCCTGGGAGTCCGCCGCGCCGGGTAAGTACCCGTCCGGCTTCGACGGCGCCGGCGGCGGCGGGGTGAGCATCGAGTACCAGCAGCCCTCCTACCAGAAGGGCGTGGTGCCGGCCAGCCTGTCCCACCGGCTCCCCGGCGGCACGCAGAGCAAGGTGGCGATGCGGGTGCTGCCGGACGTGTCGGCGCTGGCCGACCCGAGCACCGGCATGCTGGTCGGCCAGACCACGCTGCAGCCCAACAGGACCAGCTACAAGTTCTCGCTCAGCCGCATCGGCGGCACGTCGGTGGCCTGCCCGGTGTTCGCGGGCATCGAGGCCGACGCGCAGCAGGCGGCCGGCCACACGCTCGGGTTCGCCAACCCGGTCATCTACGCCAGGTACGGCACCACCGCCTACCGCGACGTGACCGACACGCCGCTCGGGCCTGGTGTGAAGATCGGGGAGGTGCGCAGCAACCTCGCCTTCCCGTTGCTGGACAAGGGCCGGCAGCTCTACTACCTGCGCACGCTGGGCATGAACGGTGAGGGCGCGGCCAAGCTGACCGCGGTCAAGGGCTACGACGACGCCACCGGCGTCGGTTCGCCCGCCGGCTACGTCCAGTCCTTCCAGAAGTAGCCGCCCGCTGGCCGCCGAGCGAGCCGGGCCGGGCCGTCAGGCCGAATAGGCCACGGCCAGCTCGGCGGCCAGGCCGGCGTTGTCCGCGATGAGGTCCGCGTTGACCTCCAGCGTGGCGCCGCCGGTCTCACCGTGCAGATAGCCGAGCACCGCCGGGGTCACCGCCTGGCCGGTGGCCCCGGCCCGGGCGGCCTCGTCCAGTGCCCGCCCGATCAGCTCGTCCACGTCCAGGTTGCGGCGGGGTGGCTGGGCGACAAACAGGCCGCCGCCGGACAGCCGCCAGTGCAGCCGGGCGATCCGCACCGCCTCGTCGGCGCTGTCCACCCGGGCCGAGACGGCCGGGCCGCCGGCGGCGGTGTAGAACCTCGGCAGGGTGCCGGTGCGCCAGCCGAGCACCGGCACGCCCAGCGTCTCGAGCAGCTCGGCGGTGGCGGGCACGTCGAGCAGCGACTTGGGTCCTGAGGCCACGACCAGCGCTGGTGTCCTGGCTATCTGGCCCAGGTCGGCGGAGATGTCCAGGGTCTGGTCGAAGCCCCGGTGCACGCCGCCGATGCCGCCGGTGCCCATGAACCTGATGCCGGCCAGCCGGCAGACGGCCAGCGTGCCGCCGACCGTCGTCGAGCCGAGGGCGCCGGCGGCCAGGCAGGTGGCCAGATCGCGCGGGCCTGCCTTGCGCGCGTCCGGGTTGCCGGCCAGCCTGCCGAGCACGTCGGCGCCGGCGCCGACCCGGATCCGCCCGTCCACCACCGCCACGGTGGCCGGCACCGCGCCCGCCGCCCGCACCCGGCGCTCGGACTCCAGCGCCACATCCAGGCCGCGCGTCCCCGGGAAGCCGTGCGAGACCAGCGTGGTCTCCAGCGCCACCACCGGGCCGCCGGCCGCCAGCGCCTCGCGGACCTCCGCCGACACATCGAGCAGATCAGCGCTTTCTTGGCCGGAAACACGCCCTACGGCAGTCACGGCATCGCCCCTAGCTGGCTGACCGCCCGCGCGGCCGCCTCCAGTCCCCATTCGACCCCGCCGACCAGAAAGCCCGCCGCAAACGCGTCCCCGGCCCCGGTGCTGTCCACCGGCTGGGCCGGGCGGGCCGGCCAGGTCTTCCCGTTCACCCGGACCCCGGCCGCCCCCAGCTTCGTCACCAAGGTGGTTATGTCGGGAGGCGGGGCCACCAGCGCGCATTCGGGCTCGTTACCGAAGATCACCTCGGGGGCCAGCGTATCCAGCAGGCTGGCCAGCTCCGCGGCGCCGATCTCCCGCAGCACCGAAACCGAGGACAGGTCGACGCTCACCCGGCGAACCCGCCGGGCCGCCGCCAGCGCCGCGGCCCTGATCGGCGCGTCCACCAGGCTGTAGACCGGCAGGTGCAGCCAGTCACAGCCGTCGAACCACTCGTCCCGCAGTTCCCCGGCGGCCAACTGGGGGCAGACCCCGCGGTCGGTGAGCATGGTGCGCTCGCCGCCGGGTTCGGAGATGGCCACGACCACGCCGGTCGCGCCCGGGCCGACCGGGCCGGCCACCCCGACGCCGCGCCGGGCCAGATCCCCGGCGACCAGTTCGCCGGCCAGGTCACCGGCGCGCTGGCCCACCACCCGGGCCTGCCCGCCCAGTGCGACCGCCCAGGCCGCGACGTTGGCGGCCTGGCCACCGGCCCGCACCCGGGTCACCGAGGGCGTGTCGCTGCCGTGCGCCCAGGACCCCGGGGCCAGCGAACTGACTACCACGTCGAGCAGCAGGTCACCCAGGCTGCACAGCACTCGTTATCCGGGCTGGGCCGCCAGCACGGCGGCCAGATCCGCGGCGGCCTCGTCGCCGTAGGCGGCGGCGAACCGTTCGGTCAGCGGCGCCGGCTTCAGCTCGTACTCCTGCGGGCCCACGGTCTCCAGCGAGTACGCGGCGATCAGGTTGCCGAGCTGCGCGGCCCGCTCCAGCCCCAGCCCGCTGGCGATCGCGGCCAGGAACCCGGCCCGGAACGCGTCGCCGGCGCCGGTGGTCTCCTTGGGTTCCACCGGCGCGGCCGGGATCTTCAGCGTCTCCTGGCCGGCCCGGTGCACCAGTGCGCCGTCCTTGCCCAGCGTGGTCACCCGGACCCGGACCCGGCCGATGATCTCCTCGGCGCTCCAGCCGGTCTTCTGCTCGGTGAGCGCCGCCTCGTATTCGTTGGCGAACAGGTAGTCCGCACCGTCGATCAGCGCGGCGACGTCGTCGCCCTCCATCCGCGCCACCTGCCAGGAGGTGTCGTTCGCGAACGGGATGCCAAGCTCGCGGCACTGCGTGGCGAAGCGCAGCATGGCGGCCGGGTCACCTGACCCGATCAGCACCAGGTCGATGCCGCCCGCGGCCTGCGCCACCGCGCCCAGTTCGATCTGCGCGTCCTCGGCCATCGCTCCGGTGTAGAACGACCCGATGTGCGCACCGTGCAGGTCGGTGGTGTTGGTGAACCTGGCGGTCTGGCGCAGCTCGGACCGGCGGACCGTGCTGGTGTCGACCCCGTGTGCGGTCAGCCAGCCGTCGTAGTCGCCGAAGTCGGATCCGACCGACCCCACCAGCAGCGGCCGGTGCCCGAGGCAGCCGAGCCCGAACGCGATGTTCGCGGCCACCCCGCCGCGCCGGACCTCCAGGCCGTCCACCAGGAAGGACAGCGCGACCTTGTCGAGCATGTCCGGCATGAGCTGGTCGGCGAACCGGCCGGGGAACGTCATCAGGTGGTCGGTGGCGATCGACCCGGTCACTGCGATACGCACGATTAAGGATCCAGCCGACGAAGGAAGCCTTACGGGAAGGCTGAGCAGGCGCAGCTTAATGGATCGGCTCAGTGCAAAACAGACCAGTAGGGGTCAGTGGAAGCTATCGCCGCAGGCGCAAGAACCCGTCGCGTTCGGGTTGTCGATGGTGAAGCCCTGCTTCTCGATGGTGTCCACGAAGTCGATGGTGGCGCCGGTCAGGTAGGGGGCGCTCATCTTGTCGGTGACGACCTGCACCGCGCCGAACGCGTTGATGACGTCGCCGTCGATCTCGCGCTCGTCGAAGTAGAGCTGGTAACGCAGGCCCGAGCAGCCACCCGGCTGCACGGCCACACGCAGCTTCAGGTCATCGCGGCCTTCGGCAGACAGCAGGCTGGCCACCTTGGTCGCCGCCACGTCGGTAAGGACGATCCCCTGCTGGGTGGCCTGGTCCTGAACAGTCATGTTGTCGTCAGCTCCCGGTTAACGGCCTCGAGCGCCGCGGGCGGCGCTTGCTTACGATCTCGCACAACAATATGCCGTCCGGCATCATTCCGCACGACAGCCGACCGACGGCGCGACGTTCGTCACAGGCCGGGCGCGTCCCAGAGGGGGAACCACCGGGTCAGCTCGGGCTCGATCTTGAGGTCGCCCTCGATCGCGCCCTTGACCCGGATCTCCAGCCCGTTGTCCCGGCGCTCGTGCCCGGACGGGGCGAACGGGTAGAACGTCCCGCGCTTGTACAGGTACACGATCGCCAGCTTGGCCTTGGGCCCGGCGAAGTTGACCATCGAGCAGAGCAACTGCGGCCCGAACCCGCTGTCGGCCAGCGAGGAGTTCACCGCATGCACGTCCGTGACCAGGTCGGCGATCTGGTCGGCCGGCCGCCGGACCACGATCCAGGTGTACCCGTAGGAGTCCTGGGACACGTCGACCGGCGGGGCGTTCTGACCCGCGCTCATATTGAGCAGGTCGCAGACGTCCTTCTCTACGTCGGTGAACGCGCGGCCCTCGGTGCTGCTGAAGCAGACCGCCCCGGTCCCGGTGGGAACCAGATCGGTCGCGGCCTCCAGCGTGATCGCGGCCGAGGGCAGCGCGAACAGCGCGTCCAGGTTGGGCTGCTTCGGCTTGGTCCGGCCGAGGATCGTGTCCAGCAGGCCCATCGGCTACTTGCCCAGCTGCTCGGAGATCTTGGCCAGCTGCTCCAGCCGCTTCTCCAGCGAGGGGTGCGTGGAGAACAGGTTGGCCAGCCCGGCGCCGGACCGGCCCGGGGTGAGCGCCGGCGCGAAGTAGAACGCGTTCAGCGCCTCGGCGGCACCGTGCGCCCGCAGGTCCTTGGTCGGAATCCGGGCGATCTCGCCGCTGACCTTCTGCAGCGCGCTGGCCAGCTTGGACGGCTGCCCGGTGAGCAGCGCGCCGGACCGGTCCGCGGCCAGCTCCCGGTACCGGGACAGCAGCCGGATCAGCAGGAAGCTGATGGCGTAGATCACGGCGCTGACCGCCATCACGGCCATCATCATGATCGCGACCTGGCCGCCGCTGTTGTTGTTGCGGCCGCGGCCACCGCCGCCGAACAGCTCGGAGTAGAACGCGAACCTGATCATGAGCCCGGCGATGATGGCCAGGAACGACGCGACCGTCATCACGACCACGTCCTTGTGCGCGACGTGCGACATCTCGTGCGCGATCACGCCCTCGAGCTCTTCGCGGTCCAGCCGGCGCAGGATGCCCTGGGTCACGCACACGACCGATTTCTTGCTGCTGCGGCCGGTGGCGAACGCGTTCGGCATGTCGGTGGGGGCGATCGCCACCACCGGCTTGGGCATGTCGGCCAGGGCGCAGAGCCGGTCGATGATCCCGTGCAGCTGCGGCGCTTCCTCCGGGGTGACCACCCGCGCACCCGCGGCGCGCAGAGCGATCTTGTCCGAGTAGAACAACGACCCGATCCCCAGCCCGAGGCCGAGCACGACCGGGAAGAAGATGATGACCCCGTCGGACTGGTGGAGAGCGGTGAGGATACCCACGAGAGCGGCCACAAACCCGACGAAGACCAGTCCAAGCAGGAACATGGTCAAGGTCATCCGCGCCGTAAGCCCCCGATCCGGGGCATATCGGGTGCGCGCCATCATGTGCCTTTCGTCCAAGTGTTAGCTAGCTCTGTGTTTGCTAGCTCTGTGCTAGTTCCAGTCTGTGCTAGTTCCAGTCTGTGCTAGTTCCAGTCTGCGCTAGTCCCAGTTTGGCCTATCCGGCGGTCTGGTCCATCCACAGGGCAGGTCTACTCGCTAACGCTGGAAGAACCCTGACCGTTCCCTTCCCATCCGCTGACCGGCCGCCCCCCGTCGACGGAAGAGGAAATTCGTACTGAACGGTGGCCACCTCGGCCATCCGGCTCCCTTGACCCACGACGGCCAGAGGCACAACCCGCGACCCGCCGGCGAAAGGGGCACGCAGGGCAAACGTTCCGCGACGGCGCAGCCGGCGCATCGGGGGGTTCCGGGGGGGCGTCCCCCCGGGCTAACACGGGTGGCTGGACCACCGGGAAGCTGGCCGCAGGCCAGCGAACAGGGTGAACCCGTCCAGACGTCAGCCAGGTATGAGGCCCTCGTCGGTCAGCAGCTTGCGGACCTCGGCCAAGGTCGCGCCCTCGTGCGGGATGATCACGTCGGACGGTTCCAGGCTGTCCGGCGGCAGCGGCGTGCCCTGGCTGCGCGCTTTGTCCAGCAGCGCGCCCAGCGCGCTGCTGAGCGCGTCCTGGTCGTCCCGCTCCACCGCGGCCTCGAGCTTGCTGTCCAGAGCCTGCAGCTCAGCCACGGAGGCGTCGTCCAGCTTGAGCTGGCCTTCGCCCAGGATGCGGACGATCATGCGCCCTCATCTCCGGCCGGCTGCTCGGCCGGGGCGGCCTGGCCGTCCATGTGCCCGGCGGCACCGGTCCCGCCGATCTCCTTCGGCGCCTGGCCGTGACCCAACTCGCCCTTGAGCCGCTCCAGCTCCAGGTCCACTCCGCCGGTGGCGCCCATCCGGTCCAGCTCGGCCTGGATGTCGTCGTGCGGCGTGCCGGAAACGTCGTCGAGCGCGCCGGAGGCGAGCAGTTCGTCGATGGCACCGGCCCTGGCCTGCATCTGGGCCGTCTTGTCCTCGGCCCGCTGGATAGCCATGCCGACGTCGCCCATCTCCTCGGAGATGCCGGAGAACGCCTCGTTGATTCGCGTCTGCGCCTCGGCCGCGGTGTAGGTGGCCTTGATCGTTTCCTTCCTGGTGCGGAAGGTGTCCACCTTCGTCTGCAGCCGCTGAGAGGCGAGGGTCAGCTTCTCCTCTTCGCCCTGCAGTTGCGCGTACTGGGTCTGCAGGTCGACGAGCTGGCTCTGCGCCGACGACCGGCGGGTCAGCGCCTCACGCGCCAGGTCCTCGCGTCCGGCGCCGAGCGCGTCCTTGGCCTGCTTCTCCAGCTTGGTGGACGTCTGGTTGATCTGGTTCATCTGAAGTTCGAGACGCTTACGCGAGGTGGCCACGTCTGCGACACCGCGGCGGACCTTCTGCAGCATCTCGAGCTGCCTCTGGTAGGAGTAGTCCAGGGTTTCCCGCGGATCTTCCATCCGGTCCAGGGCTTTGTTCGCCTTGGACTTGAAGATAAGCGAAACCCTCTTCATCACGCTCATAGGCGCGTACGTCCCCTTCGTGCTTACGCCACCGCCGCGACCGCGCCACGGGTAGCCTCGGACGGGGCACCTCGCGGGAGAAGCGCGTCGGTTGTTTACCGCCGGCTGGGTCAAAGACCACCCTACGCGGTTTTCTGGGTGCGAGTCATCATCGAGGTACTCCTCGCGCGCGTGCAGCGGGCTGGCCGGTGACCATTAAGCTGAGGGCGTGTTTCGACGTCGCAATGCCGAGCCAGATGGCACCGTCACCGAATCGGACGGCGCCGGGGCTGGGACGCCCGACGGTGCGGACGAGAAGGGCGCCGCCTTCACGCCGGCCAAGGGCAGGCCCACCCCCAAACGCAGCGAGTCCGAGCGCAGGCGGCGTCAGCCCGTCTCCGCGCCCGGCGACAAGAAGGCGGCCACGTCCCAGTCCAGGAACCGTGACCGCGCCGACCGGGCCCGCAAGTACGAGGCGATGAAGCGCGGCGAGGACTGGGCCCTGGCGAGCCGGGACCGCGGCCCGATCAGGGCGCTCACCCGCGACTACGTGGATTCGCGGCGTCGGATCAGCGAGTACTACATGTACATCCTGATCCTGCTGTTCATCGTGTTGTTCGGGTTGCGCAGCCCCTCGTCGAAGAGCCTGGTGTACTACGTGGTCGTGGTGCTCGCGGTGGTCATCGTCATCGAGGGCACGCTCATCACCAGGGCTGTGCGCAAGCTGGCCGCGACCCGCTTCCCCGGCATCAGCACCAAGGGCATCACGCTGTACGCGATCATGCGCAGCATGCAGATCAGGCGGCTGCGGATGCCCGCCCCCCGGCTCAAGCCCGGCGACAAGGTCTAGCGGCTTCTACCCGGACGGCTAGGCTCGGGATCATGGAGCATCGTCATCTGGGCCGGAGCGGCCTGAAGGTCAGCGAGATCTCGTACGGCAACTGGATCACCCACGGCTCGCAGGTGGAGGAGGACGCGGCCACGGCGTGCGTCGCCGCCGCGCTCGACGAGGGCATCACCACGTTCGACACGGCTGACGTCTACGCCGGGACGCGGGCCGAGGACGTGCTCGGCCGGGCGCTGCAGGGCATCCCGCGCGACTCGATCGAAATCTTCACCAAGGTGTATTGGCCCACCGGCCGCGGGGTGAACGACCGTGGCCTGTCCCGCAAGCACATCATGCGGTCGGTGGAAGGCTCGCTGCGGCGGCTGCGCACCGACTACATCGACATGTACCAGGCCCACAGGTTCGACAGCGAGACCCCGCTCGAGGAGACCGTGCGGGCCTTCGACGACCTGGTCCGGCAGGGCAAGGTGCTCTACATCGGGGTGTCGGAGTGGCGGGCCGAGCAGATCACCGACGCGCTGGCCATTGCCTACCACCGCGGCCTGGACCGGATCGTGTCCAACCAGCCGCAGTACAACATGATCTGGCGGGTCATCGAGTCCGAGGTCGTGCCGCTGTGCGAGAAGGAGGGCATCGGCCAGATCGTCTGGTCGCCGCTCGCCCAGGGCGTGCTCACCGGCAAGTACCGCCCCGGCGAGGCGCCGGCCGCGGGCACCAGGGCCACCGACCCGACCGGTTCCGGGTTCATGCAGGAGTACCTGACCGAGGACGTGCTGACCCGGGTGGAGCAGCTGCGGCCGCTGGCGGCCGAGGCCGGCCTGTCGATGTCGCAGCTCGCCGTGGCCTGGGTGCTGCAGAACCCGAACGTGTCGTCGGCCATCATCGGCGCGACCAGGCCCGAGCAAGTGCGGGAGAACGTCAAGGCGTCCGGCGTCAAGCTCGACGAGTCGCTGCTGCGCCGCATCGATGACGCGCTCGGCCCGATCATCCAGCGCGACCCCGCCCACACCCAGAGCCCCGAGTCCCGCCCCTAGCCGCACCCGGCGCCGCGCCCCCAGGCGCACCCCCGCACCGCGTCACTGTGAAGGATCCTGGTCGTTGTGACGACCAGGATCCTTCATCGCGTTGCGGGTCTCGTCACTCCGCGGGGTGCAGGCTCATCGGGCCGTACTCTTTGCGGGCGTCTTCGAACAGGGTGACCTGGTCTACGCCGGCCTCGAGCAGCTTCTGCCAGTTCTCGCCGATCCAGCTCTCCGCGTCCGACTGACTGGGGAAGGTCTCGTTCGGCAAGCCGCGGCTGGTGAGCACGGTCCCGTCGAGCTTCTCAAACTGCCACGTCCACGCCATGACCGCACAACATACCCGAGCCCGCGGGCAGGGCCGGCACCCGCGGGTCCATCGTCACCCCGCGTCGACGTGCGCCCTCACCGTGGGCAGGACCTCACGCGCCAGCCGTTCATTCTGTTCATCGTAGGGACGACCGGCAGGGATGAAATTGAGCGCAGTGAAGCCAGCCCGGATGAACCCGGTGAGGCGTTCCGCGACGGCTTCGGGCGATCCGGCCACCACCGATGGATCGGCGTCGGGGTGTTCGTCCACCTGGACCTGCAGGTTGAGCGCGCAGGTGAACTCGCGGTCCCCGGCGGCGGCGAGCACGCGGTCCCGCATGACGATCAGCTCATCGGCCGAGACGTAGCCGAGCGATGGGATCCACCCGTCGGCGAGCCGGCCGGTCAGGGCCAGCGCCTTCGGGCCGAACGTGCCGAGCCAGACCGGGATGTGGTGGCCTGGCTTGGGTTCCAGGTCGGCCTCGGTGGTCCGGTGGTAGCGGCCGTCGAAGCTGAAGGCCGGGCGCGACCACAGGCCGCGGATGACGGCGATCGCCTCGGCCAGGCCGTCGACCTTCTCCGCCGGGGTCGGGACGCCGAGGCCGAACGCGCGGAACTCCTCGTCGGAGTAGCCGCCGCCGAGGCCGAGGATCAGCCGGCCGCCGGACAGCCGGTCCAGCGACTCGGCCATCTTGGCCACCATGGCCGGGTTGCGGTACGGCACGCCGAGCACCTTGGTCGCCACCTTGATGCGCGAGGTGCTCGCCGCGATCCAGGCCAGCATCGTCCACGCCTCGTAGCTGGGCTCGCGCCCGCACGGGTGGTCCGAGCTCGACACGAAGTCGAAGCCGAGGTCCTCGGCGCGGCGGGCGAGCGCGACCGGGTCGGCGCCCGGGGTGGCGTCGGCGGGGATGCTCAGGCCGAACTGCAGGGTCATGAGAGTTTCTCCTTGCTTTCTTGCCCTACGGCGGGTGGGTCGATGGCCAGCTTGGGGATCAGGATGTGGGCGAGGGGGCCGATGCTGACCGCGTAGACCACGGTGCCGACGCCGATCGAGCCGCCCAGCACCCAGCCGACGCCGAGCACGGCCAGTTCGATCAGCGTGCGCACCCGGCGGATGGGCCAGCCGCGGCCGGCCAGGCCGGTCATCAGCCCGTCGCGCGGGCCAGGGCCGAGCCCGGCCCCGATATACAGGCCGGTCGCGACGGCGTTGGACACGACGCCCGCGGCCAGCAGGGCGGCGCGCGGCGGCAGCGTGGCCGGGTGCGGCAGCACCGGGAGCGCGGCGTCGAGCACGAGCCCGACGATGATGACGTTGCTGACCGTGCCGAGGCCGGGCCGCTGGCGCAGCGGGATCCACAACAGCAGCACCAGCACCGCCGTGCAATTCACCATCCAGCCGATCGGCAGCCCGGTGCGGCGGGCCAGCCCCTGGTGCAGCACATCCCACGGATCGAGCCCGAGCCTCGCGTTCACCAGCAGCGCGACGCTGACCCCGAACAAGACCAGCCCCGCGTACAAACTCACCACCCGCCGCCCCACCGGCCCCGGCACTCCTACCAACCGCACGATCCGCCGCCTCATCGGTGCGGGCGAACATGGTTGTGGCAACATAGCCTCTCTTTGGAGATCGTTGTCACAACCGAACCCCCGAAGTGAAGGAGGGAGCGGAGTAAGATGATCGCATTTCGTTGACATGTCAACTAACAATATACGGCATTTAGTAGATGTGTCAACTAAATGCTAGGCTAGAGCGAGCAGAGAGGTGACCGTGGGGCGGGAGGGTCTGTGAGCGAGGAAGTGGGCGGCGCGGTGCGCGGCGCGGGGGACGCGGCGGACGCGGTGGGTGCGGTGGGCAGCGCGGTGCGCGGCGCGGGGGACGCGGTGGGTGGTGCGGGGGAAGGGGTGCAGTGGCTGAGCGGGGAGGAGGGGAGGGCGTGGCTGGGGTACCGGCGGATGCGGGCGCTGCTTGATTTGCAGCTCACCCGGGATCTGGCCAGGGACAGCGGGCTTTCGGATGCCGACTATGACGTGCTGTCCAACCTGTCGGAGTCGGCCGAGCACCGGCTGCGGCTCGGCGACCTGGCCGCGCACATGCTGTGGTCGAAGAGCAGGCTGTCCCACCACATCACGCGGATGGGGCAACGTGGTCTGGTGGCCCGGCGGGATTGCCCGTCGGACGGGCGCGGGGCGGAGCTGACCTTGACCGACGCCGGGTGGGAGGCGATAAAGTCGGCGGCACCGCGGCACGTGGATTCGGTGCGCAGGCATTTCATCGACCGGTTGTCCGCCGAGCAGATCCGGGTGCTCGGCGAGCTGACCGAGACGGTGGTGGACCATTTGGGCCGCATACAGGATGGTTAAAACCTCGGGTAAGGCCCAATAAGCGCCCGGAAGGCAGCGCAGCGGGTCACAAACTGTTAGGTTTCAAGCTGCTGCGTTCGCCACGGGAAGGGTCACCGTCCGGCACCGGGACGGGGTGATGACGACATGACGCGCATTGTGGTCATTGGCGACCTCATGACTGATACGGTCGCGCACGCGGCGCTGCCCTTGGCTAAGGGGAGCGACACTCCGGCGACCGTGACCATGCACGGCGGCGGGTCGGGCGCCAATGTGGCGGCCTGGCTGGCCGTGGATGGAGCCGAGGTCGCGTTCGTGGGCCGTCGCGGCTCGGATATCGCGGGCCGTAACCGGGACATGGAACTGATGGGCTACGGCGTGGACGCACGCCTGGTCATGGATCCGGAACGGCCCACGGGGACCTGTGTGGTCATGGTCACCCACAAGGGTGATCACACGATGATGTCGGATCCGGGCGCGAACGCCGCGCTCTCCCCCGACGATCTGCCCAAGGACTTGTTCACGCCGGGCGGTCACCTGCACGTGTCCGGCTACACCCTGATCAACCAGAGTTCGAGGCCGGCCGCGCTGGCCGCCTGCCAGTTCGCGGCGCGGGCGGGTATGACGGTGTCGGTGGACGCGGCCTCGAAGGCGCCGGTAGAGCGGGCGGGTGCGGAGCCGTTCCTGCAGATGAGCAACGGGGCCTCGCTGATCTTCGTGAACGCGGCCGAGGCGACGGTGCTGACCGGCCGGGATGATCCGGAGCAGGCGGCGCGGGTGCTGAACGCCTGGTATCCGCAGGTGGTCTTGAAGGTGGGCCCCGAGGGAGCGCTGTTCTACGCGGGCGGGCGGCCGGATCCGGTGCGGGCGCCGGCTCAGCCGGTGGAACGGATCATCGACGGGACAGGGGCGGGCGACGCGTTCTGCGCGGGCTTCCTGCCGGCCTGGCTGAACAAGAAGCCGCCGGGCGAGGCGCTGGCCAGTGGCTGCCGGCTGGCCGCGCAGGCGCTGGCCATGCTGGGCGCGCGCCCCGCGCTATGACGCCTGGCTGCGCGTGACCGGGTACCTGGACCGGCTGTTCTCACTGGACGGCCGGGTCGCCGTGGTCACCGGCGGCAGCTCGGGCATCGGCCGGGCGATGGCGGGGGCGCTGGCGCACGCGGGGGCCCGCGTCGTGGTGGTGGCCCGGGATGAGAAGCGGCTGGCCGAGACCGTGAGCGAACTGCGGGCGGCGGGGCGCTCGGCGGTCGCGGTGAGCGCCGACCTGGGCGACCGGGAGGCGGTGGAACGGGCCGCGGAGGCGGTGGCGGGCGAGTTCGGCGAGCCCGACATCCTGGTCAACTCGGCCGGTATCAACCTGCGCCCGCCGATGGACGAGCTGACCCTGGCCGACTGGGACCAGACGATCGCGGTCAACCTCACCGCGCCGTTCCTGCTGGGCCAGCGGTTCGGTCCCGGCATGGCCAAGCAGGGCTGGGGACGGATCATCAACATCGCGTCGCAGCAGGCGGCGCGGGCGTTCGGCAACAGCGGCGGCTACGGCGCGTCCAAAGGCGGCGTGGTCTCGCTGACCAGGTCCCAGTCGGAGGCGTGGGCGCCGCAGGGGGTGTGCTGCAACGCGGTCTCCCCCGGATTCGTGATCACCCCGCTGACCGCCGAGGCCGCGGCCGACCCGGAGCGGTGCGCCGCGCTCGCCGCCCGCACCATGATCGGCCGCAACGGGCTGGCGTCCGACTTCGAGGGCGTCACGGTGTTCCTGGCCAGCCGGGCCAGCGACTACGTGACAGGCCAGGTCATCTGCGTCGACGGCGGCTTCTCCGCCAGCTGAGCCGCCCGCCCGGGTCCACCCGTGCGCCCCACAGGCCACGCCGGGGGCGGTCCTGCGCCCGATTACGTGTTCGGGGCGGGAGAATGGCCGTCATGAGTCCACGCACCACGACCCGCGCAGGGGGATCCGGCCGCTCGGCCGGCGGCCCGCCGGGACCCCCCGAAGACTTCGAGGAAAACATCGTCGACATCGACGTCGCCGAGGAGATCAGGGACAGCTACCTCGAGTACGCGTACTCGGTCATCTACCAGCGCGCGCTGCCGGACGCCAGGGACGGGCTGAAGCCGGTGCAGCGCCGCATCCTGTACCAGATGAACGCGATGGGCCTGCGCCCCGACCGCAGCCACGTCAAGTGCGCGCGCGTGGTCGGCGAGGTGATGGGCCGGCTGCACCCGCACGGCGACACCGCCATCTACGACGCGCTGGTGCGGATGGCCCAGCCGTTCGCCATGCGGCTGCCGCTGATCGACGGGCACGGCAACTTCGGCTCGCAGGGCGGCGACGACCCGGCCGCGGCCATGCGCTACACCGAGGCCCGGCTGTCCCTCGCGGCCATGGAAATGGTGGCCTCGATCAACGAGGACACCGTCGACTTCGTGCCGAACTACGACGGCTCGGAGCAGCAGCCGGACGTGCTCCCGGCCGGGCTGCCCAACCTGCTGGTCAACGGCACCGCCGGGATCGCGGTCGGGATGGCCACGAACATGGCGCCGCACAACCTGGGCGAGGTGATCAGCGCGGCGCGGCACCTGATCGCCAACCCGGACGCCGACCTCGACGAGCTGATGCGGTTCGTGCCCGGTCCCGACCTGCCCACCGGCGGGAAGATCGTCGGCCTGGAGGGCGTCAGGGAGGCGTACGCGACCGGGCGGGGCATCTTCCGCACCCGGGCCACCGCGCGGGTGGAGAAGATCACCCCGCGCCGCTCCGGGATCGTGGTCACCGAGCTGCCCTACAACGTCGGCCCGGAGAAGGTGATCTCCCGGATCAAGGACCTGGTGCAGGCCAGGAAGATCAATGGGATCAGCGACCTGAAGGACCTCACCGACCGGCAGCGCGGGCTGCACCTGGTGATCGAGGTGCGCAGCGGCTTCCACCCCGAGGCGGTGCTGGCCGAGCTGTACCGGCTGACGCCGATGCAGGAGACGTTCGGCATCAACAACGTGGCGCTGGTGGACGGTCAGCCCCGCGTGCTCGGCCTGCGCAAACTGCTGGAGATCTACGTCGGGCACCGGCTCGACGTGGTCCGGCGCCGCACCGACTTCCGCCGCCGCAGCCGCGAGGAGCGGCTGCACCTGGTGGACGGCCTGATCATCGCCCTGCTCAACATCGACGAAGTCATCGCGGTGATCAGGTCGAGCGAGGACACGGCCGACGCCAAGGCCCGGCTGATGTCGGTGTTCGACCTGTCCGCGGTGCAGGCCCAGTACATCCTGGACACCCCGCTGCGCCGGCTGACCAAGTACGACCGGCTGGAGCTGGAGACCGAGCGGGAAACGCTGCAGCGGGAGATCGCCGAGCTGACCGCGATCCTGGACTCCGACCAGCGGCTGCGCGAGGTCGTGTCCGGCGAGCTGGCCGAGGTCGCGGACAAGTTCGCGACCCCGCGCCGCACGGTGCTGCTGGAGAGCGGCGGCGCGCAGCTCACCGCCGCGGTGCCGCTGGAGGTGGCCGACGATCCTTGCGTCGTGTTGCTGTCCTCTGCGGGCCTGCTGGCCCGCGCCACGACCACGGACAATGAACGGCCCGAGCCCGGCGCCCCCGGTCAGCGAACCCCGCACGACGTGATCGTCTCGGCGGTGCCGTCCACGGCCCGCGGCACCGTCGCGGTGGTGACGTCGGCCGGGCGGCTGATCAAACTGGGTGTGCTCGAGCTGCCCGCGCTGCCGCCCAGCGCCCACTCCCCCGGCCTGTCCGGGGGCGCGCCGCTCAGCGAGTTCGTATCGCTGCCGCAGGGCGAGACCGTGGTCGGCCTGGCCGCCGTCGATGACGTCGGCGCGGGACTGGCCGTCGGCACCGCGTCCGGTGTGGTCAAGCGGGTCGCGCCGGACTACCCGCAGACCATGTCGGAGTTCGAAGTCATCGCCCTCAAGGACGGGGACCGGGTGGTCGGGGCGGTCCAGCTCACCAGCGAGGATCAGGACCTGACCTTCATTACCAGCGATGCCCAGCTGCTGAAGTTCGGGGCCGCGAGCGTGCGGCCGCAGGGACGGTCGGCCGGGGGGATGGCCGGGATCCGGCTGGCCCGGGGGGTCAGCGTGATCTGGTTCGGCGCGGTGAGACCGGTAACGGACGACGAGGATCCGGCCGCGCCCATGGTGGTCACCGTGGCGGGCGCCACCGGGGCGCTGCCGGGGACAGCCGCGGGAACCGTGAAGGTCACGCCGTACGCCGAGTACCCGGCCAAGGGCCGCGCCACCGGCGGCGTGCGCTGCCAGCGCTTTCTGCGCGGCGAGGACACCTTGCTGCTGGCCTGGGCCGGCGCCGGACCCGCGCTCGGCGCCACCGAGGCGGGGACACCGGTCGACCTGCCCGGGATTGACCCGCGCCGGGACGGATCGGGGACCCGGGTGGCCCAGCCGCTCGGGGCCGTGGGCGGCACTGCTCCGATCGCGGCCCAGGCTCCTTAACCACGGGCTCCTTAACCACGGGCCGCCCGATCGCGGGCGGCCCGATCGCGGGCGGCCCGATCGCGGGCGGCCGATCGCGGAAAACCCGTTGCCCTGGCGGGCTGGTAATGGTTCACTCCGGCGGGACGTGAGCGGGCCGAGGAGAGGGGCACCGGGTGTTCGCGCGGGTGCGGGCCAGGGCGAATCCGTACCGGCTCTACATCGGGATCGAGGCGGTCGAGAGCTTTCTGGTGGGCGTGGCCTACACGACGGCGATCGTGTACCGGGTCAGGTCCGGGCACCTCAACGCGCTCGAGCTGATCCTGCTGGGCACCGTGCTCGAGGTCTCGTACTTCGTGGTGCAGTTGCCCACCGGGGTGCTGGCCGACCGGGTGAGCCGTCGGCTGTGCGTGATCGCCGGGGTGCTGCTCACCGCGGCCGGGTTCGTCATGCAGGGCTTCTCGCCGGGCTTCGCGGTGCAGCTAATCGGCCAGATCCCGGTCGGAGTGGGGGCGGCGCTGGGCTTCGGGGCGCAGGAGGCCTGGCTGGCCGACGAGTCGGGGAACGCGGAACTGACCTCGGTCTTCCTGCGCGCCACCCAGCTCGGAACCATTGGCGGGCTGGTCGGGAGCGTGCTGGCCGGGGTGCTGCCGATCGGCGGCCTGGACGTGGCCTTCCTGGTGGGCGGCGGGGCGATGGCCGGGCTCGGGCTGGTGCTCGCGTGTGTGATGCCGGAGACCAGGACCTCACCGGAGCGAGCACCGCGCGTGTCCGGGGTGCTGCGGGCCAGCTGGACGGAGTTCGCCGGGCAGGTGGGCACCACCCGGCGGGCCATGGTCGCGGTGCCGGGTCTGGTGCTGCTGCTCGGCATGGTGTTCTTCACCGGTATGTGGAGCGAGGGGTTCGACCGGCTGTGGGGCGCCTACCTGCTGAGGGACATCAGGTTCCCGCACACCGGGCTCAGCACGACGCTGTGGTTCAGCGTGTTCGCGGTAGTGAGCGGACTGCTGAGCCTCGGCTCCGCGCACTGGGCGAACCGGCGAACGACGCGGCTCGGGCCAGGCTCGGTAGTGTCCACGCTGGTGGCGCTCACGGCGGGGACGGCGCTGGCGGTGGCCGTGATGGGCACCAGCCACGTGTTCGCGGTGGCCGTGATCGCCTACCTGGCCGTCGCCACCATGCGCCCGCTGTTCTCGCCGCTGACCACCGGCTGGGTGGTGGCCCGAGTGGACTCCGGCATCAGGGCGACGGCGCTGTCGGCCACGGACATGTTCGACAGCGGCGGCCAGATCGCGGGCGGGCCGCTCATCGGCGCCGTCGGCGTGCTGGCCTCCATCCGGGCCGCGCTGCTGGCCAGCGCGATCGCGCTGGCCCCAGCGGTGGGCTTCCTGGTGGCCGCGACCAGAAAGCTGAAGGCGCACGCACTCGCCGAGCCCGAGACGGCCGACGTCGCCGACTGAACGTCAGGGCGCCAGCCAGCGCACCCAGGCGCCGTGTGAGTCGGTCAAGGCCAGCAGGTCGCGGCCGTCACGGACCAGGGCAAAGCTGACGCTGTCGGCCGCGGGCACGGCCACACCGGGCAGGACGCCGGGTCCCTCGTTGGACAGCCAGACGGCGCCAAGGCCGGCCACCGTGGCGGCGAACCGCTGACGGTCACCGGGGCTGACGTAGGCCAGCACCGCCGAGTGGTAGACGACCAGGGTGGCACCGGCGGGAGCCTGGGCGGCCAGCGCGGGCAGATCGATCAGCAGGTCGCCGCGGCGCACGTGCGAGGGGTCCCGGCGGGCGGCGGCGACGCAGTCGGCCAGGCGCTGCTCGCGGTCGCCCTCGCCGGGCCAGACCAGGCACCGCAGCCAGCGGACGTCGTCGTCGCTGCGGACGTCCAGCGGGTTGAGGTCGAGCCCGGCCCGCCAGGTGACCTCGGGGACACGGGCCGGGAGCGGCACAGGCCCGCGGGGCTCGCAGCGCAGCACCGGCGCCCGTGGATCGGCGCCCGCGACCCGGTGGCCGCCGAAGTCGTAGGAGTAGCGGTCGGGTAGCAGGGTCAGCCCGGCGCTCGCGCCCACCTCGATCAGGGCCAGCGGCTCGGGCAGCAAGGCCAGGGCCGGCAGCAGGGTGGCGCAGCGGGCGGGCTCGTTGGTCTGGGTGCGGCGGGCCAGCATCGTCGCCGCCAGCTGGCCGCCGTCCTGATGGACCAGGCAGCGCAGGCCGGCCAGGCCGGGAGTGGCGTCCAGCAGGTAGCGGGCCGCTCCGAACAGCAGGTTGGGCTGGCGCTTCTCCGGCGGCAGGCCGTCCAGGAAGCCGAGTATCAGCGGGTCGCCTGCGACCCCGAGGGCCAGCGCCTCGTAGGCCGGGGAGCGGGTGCGGGCCTCCTCGGCGAAGGCCAGGTAGTTCTCGGCCGCGCTGGCCGACAGGTCGTGACCGTGCATCGACATGGCCCCACGGTACGAGAATGAGCGCCCTAGGCGTCGCCGGTGGCGGGGTCGTAGTAGTGGGCGTACTGCCAGATGCCGTCGCTGATCAGGGCCTCGTCGGTGAGCCGGCTCGCATGGCGCCAGTCTGCGTGATGACGGGCGCCCCGGCAACAGGGGCGGCTGGCAGATCGTCGTCTACGCTGGCCCAGGCCGCGGGCCACCCGGTTTGACTTCGCCCCTGGGGCCGCCCACAGCCTGATCTCGCCGGGCTGCCCGCCCGGTAGGAGGAGGACGCACGTGGAGCTGATGACCAGTGGGGCGTTCGCCCGGGCGTCGGGCCTGTCCCGCAAGGCGCTGCGGCTCTACGACGAGCTCGGGCTGCTGCGCCCGGCCGGGGTGGACGCCGACACGGGCTACCGGTTCTACGACCCGGCTCAGCTCGAGCAGGCCAGGCTGGTGGCCTGGCTGCGCCGCCTGGGCATGCCGCTGGCCTCGATCAGGGCGATCTGCCTGCTGCCGCCCGCCGCGGCCGGGGCCGAGCTGGCCGCCTACTGGGACCGGGTCGAGGCCGAGACCTCGGCCCGGCGTGAGCTGGCCGCCTTCCTCATCGGCTATCTGTCAGGAAAGGACACCACCATGCCCGAAGATCAGGGAACGCTCGCCGTGCGCTGTGCGGTGCGGTCCGACATCGGCCTGCAGCGCGAGGAGAACGAGGACTCCGCCTACGCCGGGGCCCGGCTGATCGCGGTGGCCGACGGAATGGGCGGCCACGCCGGCGGCGAGGTGGCCAGCGCGGCCGTCATCGAGGCGCTGCGGCCGCTGGACACCCAGGTGCCGGCCGGAGAACTGCTCAATGCGCTCGATCACGCGGTCCGCCGGGCCAGCACCGCGCTGCGCGACATCGCCGACGCCGATCCCTCGCTGCGCACCATGGGCACGACGCTGACGGCGCTGCTGTGGTCGGGTTCACAGCTCGGGCTGGTGCACATCGGCGACTCGCGGGCCTACCTGGCCCGCGACGGCCAGATCTTCCAGATCACCCACGACCACACGATGGCGCAGTCGCTGCTCGACGAGGGCAAGATCACGGCCGAGGAACTCGCGTCGCATCCGCAGCGGGCGCTGCTGCTGCGGGCACTCAGCGCCGGCCACGACTCCGAGCCGGACCTGCAGCTGCGCCAGGCCCAGCCCGGTGACCGGTACCTGCTGTGCTCCGACGGCCTGCACGAGGTGGTGGACGCCGAGGCCGTCGCCAGCGTGCTGCTCACCGTCGCGGATCCGGACCAGGCGGCCAAGGACCTGATCGCGCTGGCCATCGACGGCGGCGGCCCGGACAACATCACCTGCGTGGTGGCCGACGTGGTGGCGCCGGGCGCGCAGTAGCGCCCCCCGGTGGGCTCGTTTCCGCCTGCGCGCAACCGGCCGGGGCTGGCGCGCGTCCAAGAGGTGTATCCACGGCGGAGGCGGCATGCGAACGACGAGGACGGCCCGCCCACGGGCTCGGGTGGCGGCGGGGCTGGCGGGCGGGATGGCCCTGATATCCGCGCTGGCCACCGGCTGCGGGGGCGCCACGCCGGGCCCGGTGCAGGCCACGGTGGAGGAGGGCGGGCGGATCGCGGGCGGCCCGGCAGCGGCCCAGATCGCCAGGTTTCGGTGGTCGGTGCGGCCAGGCTCACCGCTCGGCGCGCACTCTGCGCCGGTCCTGGCCTGGACGGGGCGGGAGCTGATCGAACTCGGCGGGCTGGTGCACGGAGCGAGCAGCTACGCAGGCGCCGCCTTCGATCCGGCCACGGACCGGTGGCGGCGGATCGCTCCCCTCGGGTCACGCAACGTCGGCCTCACGAACGCGGTCAGCGCCTGGACCGGACGCCAGCTGTTCGTATTCAACGGCCAGTCCGAGCTCTGCGTCCCGCCCCGGGCCGGAAGCGGGACAGCGGCGGGAGGCGGGACAGCGGCGAACTGCTGGCCGCAGGCTGGGCTCTACGACCCGGCCACCAACCAGTGGTCGCTGACCAGGCTGCCCGGGCCGATGGACGGGCTCCAGCTGGCCGCGGCGGTGTGGACCGGCCGCGACGTCATCGTGGCCGGGGTGAACGCCAACCGCGGCCGGCTGGGGGTGGCCTCTTTCGACCCGGCGACGGGACGCTGGCAGATGATCACCCCGGCGCTGCCGTCCGGGCACCCGCCCCAGGCGGTGGAGATGGTGGCGACGCCGGGCCGGGTCATCCTCTGGTCGCCGTGGTTCCGGTACCACGGCAACCCCAGGTACGGGGTGGACGTGCTTGCCCTCGGGACCGACAGCCGGTGGCGCGACGTCACCGGGCCCTGGCCCCAGCAGGAGGACGTGACCTCGCCGGTCTACACCGGCGCCGGGGTCCTGGTCTCCCCCGGCCAGATCTGGTGTGGCCTGTGCAGTCACCCCTATAGCTGGAACCCGGGCTACTTCGCCGATCCGGTCACGCTGGCGAGGAAGCCGATCCCGCTGGGTCCGCTGGGCATGGCGAACCCCACGTTCGTCTGGGCCGGCCGGGCGATCATCGCGGTCAACCTCGACGCCAGCATCGGCGGCCACGGCCGCCAGGCCGCGATCCGGCCGGACGACATGGCCCTGTGGGATCCAGCACCGGGGGACATGGCCGCCAACCGCTGGCTGGGCCTGCCCGCCCCGCCGGGATACCCCCGCCTGGCGGCCCCGCCGGTGTGGACCGGCACCGGACTGCTCGCCCTCACCACCAGTGGCCAACTGCTGGCCTGGCACGGCTGAACCGCGGGCGGACGGGGTCAGGGCTGGTCGAGGGCGGCGGCCAGCTCGGCCGGGGCGCGCATGCGCCAGGCGTCGGTCACCAGCTCGGCCAGGCGGGCGACGTCCACCTCGGGCAGCTGGAGCATGACCAGCGGCCAGCCGTCGTAGCCGGGGGTGGCGAAGAACAGCCCGGGCTCGCCGAGCAGCAGGGCCTGCTTCTCCGCCTCGTCGCCGACGTACAGCACGGCGACGTCGGTCCTGATCCGCCTGGGCTCGCCCGGCCTGCGTTCGGGGTAGGACCAGACGAAACCCTTGCCGCCCACCCGGAAGTCGAAGCCGTCGCTGTCGATCTCCTCCACGCCGGGCAGGCCCAGCGCGACGCGGCGCACGTCGTCGGCGTCAGCCATGGGCCACTCCCCCGGTTCGCGTCACCCGCACACGCACAGGGTAAGACCGGCCACCGACAATCGGGGGGCGGTCCGTGACCCCGGCCGGCCCCTGACCGCAGCCGGGCCGGTGTGGCCGGGGGGCGGGGGCAACCGTGGATGGCCACCGTTAATTAAGCAAATCAGGTGTCTACCCGGGACAAGTCCAGTTCGGCGGCGTGGCCGACGATGAAGTCACGGCGCGGGGCGACTTCGCTGCCCATCAGCAGCTCGAACATGGTGGCGGCCGCCGCGGCGTCCTCGATCTTGATGCGGCGCAGGATCCGGTAGCGGGGATCCATGGTGGTCTCGGCAAGCTGGCTCGCGTCCATCTCACCGAGGCCTTTGTACCGCTGGAGTGGTTCCTTGTAGCGCTGGTTCTTGCGCTCCAGTTCCAGGAGCGTGCGGTTCAGCTCGGCGTCGGAGTAGGTGTAGCGGTACTTCTCCTGGCCCTTGCGCGGGTTGGTCAGCTCGATCCGGTGCAGCGGCGGCACGGCAGAGAACACCCGGCCCGCGTCCAGCATCGGCCGCAGGTAGCGGTGGAACAGGGTGAGCAGCAGCGTGCGGATGTGCGCGCCGTCCACGTCGGCGTCGGCCATGAAGATCACCCGCTGGTAGCGGGCCGCGTCCAGGTCGAAGTTGGCGCCGGAGCCCGAGCCGATCACCTGGATGATCGAGGCGCACTCGGCGTTCTTGAGCATGTCGGCGAGCGAGGACTTCTGCACGTTGAGGATCTTGCCGCGGATCGGCAGCAGCGCCTGGAACTCGGAGTTGCGGGCCAGCTTGGCCGTGCCGAGCGCCGAGTCGCCCTCGACGATGAACAGCTCGCTGCGGTCGTCGGCGGTCCGGCAGTCGGCCAGCTTGGCCGGCAGCGCGGAGCTGGCCAGCGCGGTCTTGCGGCGCTGGTTCTCGCGGTGCTCGCGGGCCGATATGCGGGTCTTGGCCGCGGCCACCACCTTGTCCAGCACGGCGCGGGCCTGGGCCTTGGCGCCTCGCGGCGGCGACTCGAAGTAGCTCTTGAGCTCGGAGCTGACCACCTGGGCCACGATCTTGGACGCGGCGGGGGTGCCGAGCACCTCCTTGGTCTGGCCCTCGAACTGCGGCTCGGGCAGGCGCACGGCCACCACCGCGGTGAGGCCTTCGAGCACATCCTCCTTGATCACCGGCTCGTCACCGTTCTTCAGCAGCCGGGAGGCGCGGAGTTGCTCGTTCACCGTCTTGACGATGGCGCGCTCGAAGCCGGACACGTGGGTGCCGCCCTTGGGGGTGGCGATCACGTTGACGAACGACCGGCTGACCGTGTCGTAACCGCTGCCCCATTGCAGGGCGACGTCCACGGACAGCTCGCGCTCCACGTCGGCCGGGGTCAGGTGGCCCTGCTCGTCGAGCACCGGGATCGTCTCGGTGAAGTGGCCCGAACCCTTGAGCCTGAGCACTTCGGTCACCGGCTCGCCGGCGCCCAGGTGGGCGCAGAACTCGCCGATCCCGCCGTCGAAGGAGAACTCGGCCTCCTGCGCGCCGTCGGGCTGGCTCTCGTCGCGGATCGAGATCATGAGGCCGGGGACGAGGTAGGCGGTCTGCCGCGCGCGCTCGGTGAGCGCGTCGAAGGTGAAGGCGGAGCCGGGCACGAAGGTCTGGGTGTCCGGCCAGAACCGGATCCTGGTGCCGGTCACCCGCTTGGCGACGCGGCGTGCCTGGCGCAGGCCGGACGCCTTGGTGAACTTGGCGTCGGGGCCGGGACCGGCGAAGGCGCCGGGCACCCCGCGGCGGAAGCTCATCGCCCAGGTGTGGCCCTCCCGGTCCACCTCCACGTCGAACCGGGCCGACAGCGCGTTCACCACCGAGGCGCCGACGCCGTGCAGGCCGCCGGTGGCGGTGTAGGAGCCGCCGCCGAACTTGCCGCCGGCGTGCAGCCGGGTCATCACGACCTCGACGCCGTTGAGCCCGGTCTTGGGTTCGATGTCGACGGGTATGCCGCGGGCCTCGTCGCGCACCTCGGCCGAGCCGTCGGCGTGCAGCACGACCTCGACCCTGGTGCCGTAGCCGCCCAGCGCCTCGTCCACGGCGTTGTCGATGATCTCCCACAGGCAGTGCAGCAGGCCGCGGCTGTCGGTGGAGCCGATGTACATGCCGGGCCGCTTGCGCACGGCCTCCAGGCCTTCGAGCACGGACAGGTGGCGGGCGGTGTAGCCATCGCCGTGACCGTCCGCGGGACGCGGCTCGCGGGAGATCAGCGTGGCAGCGCGAGCGGCACTGGGGGCAGTCACGAGGGCACTCCTCCGGCGACGGCCGGGCGGCAGACCACCCGGATGGGACACACCGCAGACTAGCTCGCCACGGGGCCTGGCGTGTGCAGGCTCGCCGCAAGACAAACCGTCCCTACCGCCTGCGACCTGGGATGTTATTCGCGATACAGTGGAGAACGTTAGGGATCAGGAGAACGGATGAAAGCGCCTGTAATGAGAGTGAACAGGCTCATGATGGGCAGAAACGGGGAAAGACCGGCCACCGGTGGCGGGTCTTGTGCGGGAGCGGCGAGAACCAGGTTTCGCTTATGGCGTATCCGGCGTCATAGGGAAGGCAGGTACCCGTCCGTACGTTGTGAGTAGTAACAACCGCCGACCGGATGCAGAAGCCGGAGGCACGAGGCGAGGAGCGACGTTGACAGGTGCACTAGCCCCCAGCAAGCCGCTGACCGCCGCGGACGTGTGTGACCGCTGCGGTGCCCGGGCGTATGTTCGCGTACTGCTGCCGGGACCGGCAGAACTGCTTTTCTGCGCGCACCACGCTCGTAAGCACTCCGAGGCGCTGGCCAAGATAGCGGTTGAGATTCAAGACGAGACCAAGCTGCTGTCGGGCAGCAAAAACGGACACGACTCCGGCTCGGCCAACTAGGACCGGACCGGGGCCTGGCCCCGGATATACCACCCGCCTCGCGGAAAGAGCCACGCACCAGTGCCGGTGCGTGGCTCTTCGCTTGTCCAGGTGGGTCAGTCCAGGTAGTCGCGCAGGACCTGGGACCGGGACGGGTGGCGGAGCTTGGACATCGTCTTGGACTCGATCTGCCGGATCCGCTCCCTGGTGACGCCGTAGACCTTGCCGATCTCGTCCAGCGTCTTGGGCTGCCCGTCGGTCAGGCCGAACCGCATGGAGACCACGCCGGCCTCGCGCTCGGACAGCGTGTCGAGCACCGAGTGCAACTGCTCCTGCAGCAGGGTGAAGCTGACCGCCTCACCGGGCTGGATGGCCTCGGAGTCCTCGATCAGGTCGCCGAACTCGCTGTCGCCGTCCTCGCCGAGCGGGGTGTGCAGCGAGATCGGCTCGCGGCCGTACTTCTGCACCTCGATGACCTTCTCAGGGGTCATGTCCAGCTCGGCCGCCAGCTCCTCGGGCGTCGGTTCCCGGCCGAGGTCCTGCAGCATCTGGCGCTGCACCCGGGCCAGCTTGTTGATGACCTCGACCATGTGCACCGGGATCCGGATGGTCCGGGCCTGGTCGGCCATGGCGCGGGTGATGGCCTGGCGGATCCACCAGGTGGCGTACGTGGAGAACTTGTAGCCCTTGGTGTAGTCGAACTTCTCCACCGCGCGGATCAGGCCCAGGTTGCCCTCCTGGATCAGGTCCAGGAACAGCATGCCGCGGCCGGTGTACCGCTTGGCCAGCGACACGACCAGGCGCAGGTT
>DATAWQ010000131.1:0-7820 GCA_036267135.1 Streptosporangiaceae bacterium
CGGCAGCCCCTACGCCGTCTACGACACCAGCACCGGCAACCTCGAGGTCTACTGGCTAACCGGCCACACCGTGTCAGAACGCTACTGGAACACCACCGGCTGGCACACCGCCAACCTCCACGGCAACCTCTCCGCCCTCTAAACACCAGCGCGGCAGGCGCTGGCCTCCGGTTCCACCAGGACCGGAGGCCAGTTCGGGCTGGAGCGGGCTAATTCTGCGAGTTCGGGCTGGAGCGGCGTTCGGCGTCGGCGAGGGCGAGTAGCTCTTCGGCGTGCGCCTGGCCGTACTCGGAGTCTTCGAGGCCGGCCAGCATCCGGGACAGCTCGCGCACCCGGCTGGGCTGATCGAGCCGGATGACGCCGCTGCGGGTGACCGAACCGTCGTCGGCCTTCTCCACCACCAGGTGCGTGTCTGCGAACGCGGCGACCTGCGGCAGGTGGGTGACCACGATCACCTGGGCCAGCCGGGCCAGCCGGGCCAGCCGCCTGCCGATCTCGACGGCCGCCTTGCCGCCCACGCCGGCGTCGACCTCGTCGAAGACGAACGTCGGGACCGGGTCGGCGCCGGCGAACACCACCTCGATGGCCAGCATGACCCGGGACAGCTCGCCGCCGGAGGCGCCCTTGTGCAGCGGCAGCGGCGGCGCGCCCGGGTGCGCCGCCAGCCTGATCTCCACCTCGTCCCGGCCGTACTGGCCCAGCTCGGCCGCCTGAGTGATGGCCACGTCCAGCCGGGCGTGCGGCATGGCCAGCGCGGTGAGCTCTTCGGTGACGGCGCCGGAGAACCGGCCGGCGGCCTGCTCCCGCAGCTCGGTGAGCTGGGCGGCCAGGTCACCGGCCCGGGCGGCCAGGTCGGCCTCCTCGGCGGCCAGCGCCGCCACCCGGTCGTCGTCGCCGTCCAGCTCGGTGAGCCGCAGCGCGGCCTGCTTAGCCCAGTCGAACACTGCGGCCAGGTTCCCCGCGCCGTCATCCCGGCTGCCGTAGGCGCGGACCAGCCGGGTCAGCCCGGCGCGCCGCTCCTGCACCACCGCGAGCCTGGCCGGGTCGGCCTCCACCGACTGGGCGTAGGAGGCCAGCTCGGCGGCCACGTCGGCGATCGCGTAGGCCGCCTCCCTGACCTGGCCGGACAGCCTGGCCAGCATCGCGTCGTAATCGGACGCGGCGTCCAGGGCCTGCTGCGCGGCGGTCAGCAGCGCAGCGGCGTCCGCGACCTCGTACGCGCCGGCCGACGGGTCCCCGGCCAGCGCCTGGTGCGCGGTGGTGGCGGCCGCGTGCAGGGCGTCGGCGTGGGCCAGCCGCTCCTCCTCGGCCAGCAGGTCCTCGTCTTCGCCCTCGGCCGGCTCGAGCCGTTCCACCTCGTCCAGGCCCACCCGCAGGTCGTCGGCCTGCTGCGCCCGTTCGCGGGCGCGCTCGGTCAGCTCGGTCAGCTCGGCCTGGACCTCGCGGTGCCGGTGGAAGGCACGCTGGTAGTCGGCCAGCACGGCGGTGAGCTTGGCCCCCGCGTACCGGTCGAGCGCGGCCCGCTGCCGGCCCGGCTTGAGCAGTTGCTGCTGATCGGCCTGGCCGTGCACGGCGACCAGCTCGTCGGCGAGGTAGGTGAGCAGCGACACCGGGACGCTCCGGCCCCCCGCGTGCGCCCGCGACCGGCCCTCGGCCGAGACCGAGCGGCTGACCACCAGGGCCGAGCCGTCGTCGTCCAGCTCACCGCCCGCCTCGTCCACCTGCTGCGCGACGTGGCCGCCCGGCTCGACCCGCAGCCGGCCCTCGACCGTGGCCCGGTCGGCGCCCGGCCGCACCCTGGCCGGGTCGCCGCGCCCGCCGAACAGCAGACCGAGCCCGGTCACCACCATCGTCTTGCCCGCGCCGGTCTCCCCGGTGACCACGGTCAGCCCCGGAGAAGGCTCGAGCACGGCGTCGTCGATCACCCCAAGCCCGGTGATCCGCACTTCCTCAAGCATCGGCCCGCGTCACCTCCTCTCCGTCCGCCGCCCGGCTGGAGGCCCTGGCCTGCCTGCCGCGCCACCCGGTCACCGGGAGCTCGAACTTCACCACCAGCCGGTCGGTGAAGGGCGCCCCGGCGCCGACGGGGGCGCCGGTGCCAGACACGTGACGGTCCAGCCCGGCCAGCAGCACGGGACGCTCACCGCGCCGCACCTCAACCCTCGCACCCGGCGGCAGATCCACGCTACGGCGACCATCACACCACAACACGGCGCCTGTCATCTCGCCACGCCACGAACCGGGATCCAGGCCGAGGCCGGCCGGGCCCACCGGCGCGCGGGGTGTCCCGCCGATCACCTCGATGGCCAGCGTGGCGGCCGGGGACACCACCATCGGCCCGGCGAACAGCGCGTGCGCGCAGATCGGCACCAGCAGCATCGCCTCCACCCCGGGCCAGACCACCGGGCCGCCGGCCGAGAACGCGTAGGCGGTCGACCCGGTCGGGGTCGCGCAGATCACCCCGTCGCAGTCCAGCCGCTGCAGCGGCCGCCCGTCCACCTCGCTGACGAGTTCCAGCATGCCGACCCGCGGGGTCTTCTCCACGGTCGCCTCGTTCAGCGCCCAGGTCCGCGCGGTGACTCCGCCGTTGTGCCGGACGGTGACGTCGATCGTCATCCGGCTCTCCACCTCGTAGTCCTGGGCCACCACGCGGTCCACAGTGCCGTCCAGGTCTTCGGCGTCGGCCTCGACCAGGAAACCCACGTGTCCCAGGTTCACGCCCAGCAGCGGCGCCCCGGCCGGGCGGGCGATCTCGGCCGCCCGCAGCAGCGTCCCGTCTCCGCCGATGACCATCACCAGTTCGGCGCCCTCGGCCGCCCGAGGGCCCGGCGGCACGACCTCGGCGGCGCAGCACAGCTCGTCCGCCTCGGGGGCCAGCACGCGCACCCGCAGTCCCGCCTCGCTCAGCCGCCGGGCCACGAACTGAGTGCTGCTCACCGCCCGAGGCCGCCCGGTGTGCGCGACGAGGAGCACCGTCCTGTTCCCGCTTACCATGCTCCTGCGCTCCTTCTCGCCACGTGCCTGATGGGGGTGTGCTACTGCGGGCCGCTGGCGATCGCCTGGCCCAGGTCGCCGTCGTCCAGCGGCGGCGCGCCCCGCCGCAACCACAGGAAGTACTCCACGTTGCCGGCCGGGCCGGGCAGCGGGCTGGCCGTCACCCCGGCCACGCCCAGGCCCAGCTTGGCCGCGGCCCGGGCCACGTCCGCGACCGCCTCGGCCCGCAGCGCCGGATCCCTGACCACCCCGCCCGGTCCGACCCGGCCCTTGCCCACCTCGAACTGCGGCTTGACCAGCAGCACGAAGTCCGCGTCGGGCTCCGCGCAGCCCATCAGCGCCGGCAGCGCGATAGCCAGGGATATGAAGGACAGGTCGGCGACCACCAGCCCGGGCGGCGGCGCCACCTGCTCGGGCCGCAACTGACGCACGTTGACTCTTTCCAGAACGGTGACTCTCGGATCGTTGCGCAGGGCCCAGGCGAGCTGGCCGTAACCTACGTCCACCGCGACCACGTGCTTGGCGCCGGCCCGCAGCAGCACGTCGGTGAAGCCGCCGGTGGACGCGCCCGCGTCCAGGCAGCGGCGGCCGTCGACCGTGACGCCGGTGCCTGGGCCGGCGGGGCCTGGGCCGGCGGGGCCTGGGCGCGCGGCGAATGCGGCCAGGGCGCCCGCCAGCTTGTGGCCGCCGCGGGACACGTAGTCAGGGCCCGCGCCGTCGCTGACCGTGATGGGCATGTCCCGGCCGACCTGGGTGGCCGGCTTGCCCGTGGTCAGCCCGGCCACGGCCACCCGGCCGTCACCGATCAGCTCGGCCGCCTGCTCCCGCGACCGGGCCAGGCCGCGCCTGACCAGCTCGGCGTCCAGCCTGACCTTGCTGCTCACGGCCTGCCCTTGCTGTTCATGACCGACCGCACCCGGGTTTCGGCGCGCCTGCCCGTCCTGGCCCTATCCGTCCTGGCCCTGGCCGTCCTGGCCCTGGCCGTTCTGGCCCTGGCCGTCCTGGTCCGCGTCGAGGTCGCTGAGCACCTGCCGCAGCCGGGCGTGGGTGTCCTCGAACACGGCCACGTGCTGATCGAGCGGCAGCTCGCCCAGATGGTCCAGGCCCGCGGTCGCCTCGTCGACGCGTGCGTCGCCAGTCTCCTCGCCTTCGTAGCCCATGTGACTCCAGACTGTTCGTGGTGCCCGCACGGTCCCACGGTGATGCCTGTGCGTTCGCGTGCCTGCGCACCGCTTCCCCGACGAACGCTACCGTCACGAGCGGACAGCCAGCGCACCACCCACTCCGGGCTGGCAGGATAGGGCTCCAGCCGAGAGAGCGAGGTCCTGATGGCGACGGCGGAGGAATGCCGCAAGGCGCTGGAGACCCTGGTGGGCCGGATCGCCCAGATGAGTGCGGACGACCGGGCCGCCCATTTCCCCGAGCGGACGATGAGCGCCCGCGTGCCCGACCTCGGCCTGCTGTTCACCACCCGCCTCGGCCCGCACGGCGCGGACGAGATCAAGGACTCCGCGCCGGGCGACAAGCCCGCGCAGGTCAGGTTCACCGCGAACTCCGACGACCTGGTCTGGATCGCCGAGGACCCGGCCAGGTTCGCCCGCGGCTGGCTCACCGGCAAGCTGAAGGTGGAGGCCAGCTTCTTCGACCTGCTGCAGCTCAGGAAGTTCCTGTAACCCGGTCCCGGTCAGCCCGCGGTGCCCGGCCACCAGACGGTGACCACCTCGCGCCCGGCGGAGGCGAGTTCGGCCGGGACGGGTTCGCCGTCGGGCCCGATGCGGTGCGCCCCCAGGGCCTTGGCGACCTCGGCGGCGCGCTCCGGCGGCAGGCAGAGCCGCCGCCTGGTCACCTCGGTGAGCTCGTCGAAGTTCGCGTAGTCCCTCGCCCCCGGCCTGGTCCACGTTTCGGACTCGGGCCGCAGGCCCATCCCGGCCAGGATCCGCATCAGGTCGCTGGCCGTCGGCGAGTCCGGTCGCCGCAGGCCGTGAAATTTCAGCCACAGGTCGTTGAGGGTGACCAGCGGGTGGCGGGCGGTCAGCTCGGCCACCACCAGGCGGCGGGCGTGCGCGGTCAACTCGGCCACGAACGGTTCGAGGTCGGCGACGTTGTACAGCACGTGGTGGCAGGTCACCACGTCGGCCACCGGGACCTGTGCGGCCACGTCCGGCCAGATGCCCAGGACGCCGCGGGCGCTGACGCCCTGCGCCCGCGCCCGCTGGGCCAGCAGTTCGAGCATGCCCGCGTCGCTGTCGACCGCGGTGAGCGCGGTGGCCCGCGGCAGCAACGGCAGGCACGCGGCACCGGCTCCCGCGCCCACGTCGATCACGCTGCCCGGCGGATCCAGCGCCGCCCAGGCCCGGTCGTACGACGGCCCCGACGGAGCGCCGCTCAGCCGGTCCGCCCGCCGGGCGAACACCTGGCGCGGCAGCACCCAGGGCGACTCGCTCACCGCCGCGCTGATGTGCTCGGGGATCGCCCAGCCCGCCAGATCCGACCGCCACTGGTCCAGCCACCCAGACAGCTCGCTCACTGGTGCACCTTAACCCCCAGGGACCGGGCTCCCTAGCTCGCGGGGACGGCCTTGATGGGGAGGGGCGGGCGGGCACGGCCGGTCGCCAGAGCGGAGCGAAGGTTGGCCGTGACCGTGGCGCCTTCCTTCTTGATCTGCTGCGGGGTGAAGTGCAGCACGACAATGCCATGGGCGCTCATCGAGGCGTGCCTGGCGAGCGTCCGCTCCCAGTCCTGCGGGGACAGATGCCATTCCCTGGAGTCCACCTCGACGGCCACACCGGCGTCGGCCCACCAGCAATCGGGCCGGGCGATGACCTGGTCGTCGGCGTAGAGGCTCGGATTGAACAACGGCATCGGCAGCTTGGCTTGCCGGATCAGATCCCGGATTCGGCCTGAGCGCTGAACCGCACGCCGTCGGTTACCTCGGCCACTGCCTGCCTGAGCAGCGCCGACCCTCGCACCGGCCCCTGCTGGACTTCGTCCACGAGCCGGGCCAGCGGGACTACCCCCCGCTGCACCACATCCGCCACCATCGCCCGGACGGCACTTATCTCATGCATTCCCCGCGCCGCGTCCGCTACTGCCCTGCCCACCGGCGCATACCGGATTCCCCCCAGGGTGTACGTCTGTTCTGGCATTCGCGCGGTTCGGTGCAAGCGGACGAATTCACGGTCCTTCCGCTGGGTCGTCACTGGGACGAGGACGTCCACCACATCGATGCGGCCTCCCCGGGCGCCGTGACTCAGCAACGCCGCCGGCCCAGTGATCACGCTCGTCGGTCCCGCGTAGAGCTGAGCCGCCATCTGCCGCTGAGCGGGTGTCGGTGTTCCCGTAACGGTCAGGTAGACCGCGGGCAGCAGGACCTGCCATGGCCCGCCAACCCGGAGCCGGTTCTGCAGCATGCGGTTAGTGACACCGCAACCGAGCGCCTGACCGCGAGTCAGGACGTCAAACTGCTTGCCCAGCAGGCCCGTCAGCGTTTCCTGATCGATCTTCGCTAGTCGCGGCATGACCGCTGCTCCCCGCTCTCGTCCAGCAATTCCATCCCACTCGCCTTCCTCTTCCGCAGACCCAGCCACTCGTTCGCCGAGATGGTTGCCGCAACGTACCCCCAAGAGGGAACACGTTGCCACAACCATATCGGCGAGTCAAGAGTACTTGTTGCATCAGAGGCGGGTGGGACGCTGGGGCACCGGAGTGCGTGGGACACCGGGTGCATTCATTGGGGGCACGTGGGACGCTGGAAAACCGTGGGACGGGGCGCTGGAAGTGGGGGAACGAACTGGAAGCGGGGGAACGAACCGGGAGCGCGCGGGAACGGGCCGGGCGCGCTCCCGGTTGGCGGCGTGGCGGGTGACTACTTGGCGCTGACGATCTGGACGGAGGTGAACTGGACGAGCTTGTGGGGGTAGCCGTCGCCGTTGCCGTTCTGGCTGTCGTCACCGGCGGCCGCGATCCTGCGGAGCACGTTCATGCCCTGGATCACGACACCGAACGGGGTGTAGTCAGGGGCGAGCAGCTTGTTGGCCTTGTCGCAGAAGAAGAACTGGCTGCCGTTGGTGTCCGGGCCGGCGTTGGCCATGGCCACGGTGCCGGCCGGGTAGGTGGCTCCGGCCAGGTTCTCGTCGTTGAACTTGTACCCGGGGGCGCCCGACCCGGTGCCGGTGGGGTCACCGCACTGCAGCACGAAGATTTCCCTGGTGACCAGGCGGTGGCAGTGGGTCCCGTTGTAGAAGCCGTGCTGGGCCAGGAAGCGGAACGAGTAGGTGGTGCACGGCGCGGCCTGGTTCAGCGCTTCCATGACAATCAGGCCCTGCGTCGTATGCATCTTCACGATGAAAGGATGCGACGCGCGGCCCGGGGTGTAGTTCGGCAGGCCCTTGTAGCGGTCGTAGGGCGCCACGTTCTTGAAGCCGCACTTGCCGTATGGGGTCACGGCCGGCTTGGTCGACTTGTGCTCGGCCAGCGTGCGCGCCGGGACGTTCACCGTGCCGGTGTGGGAACGGCCCAGGGAGACCATCCGGACAGTACTCTGGGGAGCCGCCTGCGTCACCGCGCTGCCCGCGATGCCCGCCACACCAAGCAGCACCGTCGCGCCGGTGATCGTGAAAAACCTGCGCTTTCGCATGGTGGAACCTCTTTTCTGAGAAACAGGGCTCTGAGAAGCAGAGCGGCGCAAGCCTAGAGCGCGGCCACCTCAGACGGAAAGGGCCTTTGCGGTGAGTCGCGGAGGTTTCCCAAGACGGCCGACATACTGGGAGCAATGGCAGCGCTGATACCGTGCCCGCGAGCGGAGGTCGCGCCGGGCGCCGTGCATG